>NZ_CDRUHA020000055.1:0-313112 GCF_977063405.2 Legionella stuttgartensis | reverse complement strand
AACTCTTTTTCCTCATTGGCGAATAGGTATAGGGAAAAGCTTTGCTTGATGGGAGCCGTATGAGTCGAGAGGCTCACGTACGGTTCTGAGAGGGGCTGGCGGGGAAGTTCCGCCGGTCTACTCACCCTTCAAAAAGTTTGCAGGCAATGCGGGTTACTCGATCGAAACGTTCCTCTTCCTCTGTATCTAATATTCCTAATTTATATAAGGTCGCTAAACGCTCCGCTTCATTTTCAGGTTTGTCTGGAGGAATCATGCATATCATCCTTGCAAATACATTCAAAATGCTCATAAACATGTGAAATAATATATATCATGATTTTTTTGACAATTGAAAGTAATGATTCCCTCAATTAGAAATCAAAGAGAAAAAAGGCTAGAGTTTCAGAATGGAGTCATAATTTTGAAAAATACATTGAGTCCATACATCTATTTTTTATGTTCCAAGACGAGTAGTTGCCCAAAATTCTTTTTCTTTCAATTCAATATTGTAACTGTCGTGTTCATATTGCTCTACATTTATTCCCTCATAAATCCGTTGTGCTAAATCATTATTATGGTATGGATTTCTTGATGAGGCGGCATAAGATCAGCTAATAAGCCAATATCCGTCTTGTTCGTATCAAAAACAACTATGGCTTCTTTTGGGACGGCTGAATTTAAAGTAATATCAGAATCAGTCAAGCGCATTATAAATACCTCATTAAAAATTTAATTATTCTAATTATCTATAGGGTTAAAATAACTTGATGTACCTTATTGGTTAATATAGGTACAAAAAGGAGGTTGAATTACTATAAGTTCTAAAATAGATCCAATTTGTTATACAAATATGTCTTATTGGGAATTTTAATACGAGGTTCTAAGCCATTCATGAATAGTTGTGCAAGCAAATTTATTGACCAAATGATTTTATCATGCAAAAATAGTCAATATTTTAATCAGATTGCTCTCGATATGAATAAGTTTTTTTATGTATGCTGTCTATTAATAGTTCAAATCCAAGCGTATGCAAGCCCCGAAGAAAATACTCAAGCTTATTTTGATTCCATTAAAAACTCTCCCAGTATGTTAAAAAAATTTCTAACTCATATGCCTAAAGGGGGCGATTTGCATATGCATGAGAGCGGCTCATCATTCCCTGAAAACTTAATTCATTATGCTGAGACCGATAATTTATGTATTGATAATAATAGTTTTTCTGTCTTTATCAATCCTTCATGTAGTACAGAAGATTATTTAGCTACCGCTGTAATTAATAATCAGTTATACAATTCTTTAATTGACGCATGGTCGATGCGCCATTTCGATAAAAATGGAAATGAATCAGGACATGATCATTTTTTTAATTCTTTTGGAAAATTTAGCCCTATTACCAAAATGCATGGAGGAGAAATTTTAGCTGAAATGACGGAGCGTGCCGCTACCCAAAACGAACTCTACCTTGAAATCATGACGACACCTGATGGGAGTGAAGCCAGTCAACTCGGAAAAAAACTGGGATGGGATCCTAATTTAGAAAATCTGCGCAATCAATTATTAAGTGCTAATTTTAACCAAATAGTGACCAATATTTCCCATAATTTGGACAAGGACGAAGCTAAAAAGAACGCATTACAACAATGTGGCACAAATAATGAACAATCAGGGTGTCAAATCACCGTTCGTTATTTGTATCAGGTTCGTAGAGAACAATCCCCAGAGATGGTTTTTGCACAATTACTGGCGGGATTTGAATCTGCTTCACAAGATCCACGTATTGTAGGGATTAATCTGGTTCAGACTGAAGATGGCCCAATATCCATGCGCGATTATCGACTACATATGCAAATGGTGGGATTTTTGCATCAACTCTATCCTAATGTTCATATTACCCTTCATGCAGGTGAGCTTAGTCCTCAATTAGTAGCGCCAGAAGGACTTACATTTCATATTTATGATGCGGTAGAAACAGCTTTTGCAGAACGAATTGGACATGGTGTGGACATTCAATATGAACACAATGCATCCGAATTAATAAATAAAATGGCCCAAAAAGAAGTGCTGGTTGAAGTCAATTTAAGCAGTAACGATTATATCTTAGGCATCAAAGGAGACAGCCATCCTCTCGCTTTGTATTTAAAACATGGGGTGCCGGTCGCTTTATCAACGGATGATGAAGGAATAAGCCTGGAGCCGTTGACGCGTCAATATGAGCGTGCCGTTGAAGAACAAAAACTTTCTTATCTCACTCTAAAACAATTAGTACGAAACAGCCTCTATTATTCTTTTTTACCCGGTGACAATCTTTGGCAAAATTCTCAATACAAGACTATGAACATAGCGTGTAGTGCCATAAAATCAGAAACAGAACAACCAACACCTGCGTGCCAGAATTTTCTAAATATGAACCAAAAAGCTCAACTTCAATGGACATTGGAAAAACAGTTCGCTAAGTTTGAATCACAATATTGATATCTGATTAAATACCGGGAAAGACCTGCCCCTGATAGATAGAAAGGCAATTGATTAAGAGGATGTCAACATAGTAGGTACGCGAATTATCTCTATGCCGAGGCAGCAGCGTGGGCTACATTTCCCTCCTCTTCCTCATCAAATGATACTTTTTCGGAAGGGAAATCATTTTTATTGACTAAGTCGTCACGGATTTTTGCAGCCAATTCTGGAGACAATAATTTCTCATAATTGGTAATGAAATGTTCAGTCTCTAACTTGGTTAGTGAATTTCTGTAATCCGTATCCTCCATAATAAACTCTAATAAATTGGGCTGGCATTCCCCAATGCCTAATATCCAATGAGGTAAGGATTTTGATTTTTGATTCAATAATATATTTTTGCAACGTTCATTTTGTAAAATTGCAAGACCGTCCTTCTCGCTTTCTATAATGCATTGAAGTAAATGACAAAATACAACCTGTTCTGAACCATTCAGAATTTTCTTTGCTCGCCTCATCAGTTGCTCTTTTCTCACGTTTTCAACATTTTTAAAAAAGAGACCAAGATTACGTTCTTCTTTAACGTTTAGGTATGAGCAAATAATTTCTAAAATTTCATTGGGTAATTTAGAAAACATAATTATCACCATGATTCATTTATTGGCATTTTGATCTATAATTCTACATAAGTCAAATTATATATAAAGTGCCTTATGTATTCAAAAGAGAGCAAGCCCACAATCGGAACCCTTTTAAAAGCGAATCGGTTAATCGCAAAAACGGTCAATCGAATTATTGTAGAGCCTGAAATCGTAAGTTTAACAGATTGGGCGAACGAAGCTAAATTATTTATCAGTAAAGAAGGTAATTGTCTTTCTTCAACAACTTTACTTGTTTACCAAAAGTATGTACCTACCTACGCATATGATGGGCGTCGTTATGGCGTCTTAATTAATGCAGAAGAAGCTTATGTATATGATGTGAATTCAACAGATGCTAATACCAATAGGACCGATAAATTAGCAAAACGAGCAGAAAGAAAAAACATTAAATTACAGAGTCCAAACCCAGAAACGATAAAACTAAATCTTAAAACATTAGATGAGTTGGCTAAAGAAACACAAGAAAAACAAAGTGGTTTTGAAATGAATGAAGTTTTACTTGATGCATCAAAAGATTCTTTAGTGGGTTTATTTGTCCGGGCTGTAGAGTACAATCCAAAAACGGATTTAAAAGATTATTATCTTAGTTTATTAGAAATGATGCTTATTCAAAAATACCTCCATCAAAGATTCGATTTACCCTTACTTAAAATTTGTATTTTGTATGAGCGTGAAGGAAAACTTGGAAATTTTCCTAGCCCAGAGGAGTTATTGGCACAGGCCCGAGAGTACGGAATAAACAGTACTAAATACCCAGAATTGTTTAATAGACTTTCCAGCGATTATGTTTTTCCGCGATATAATCCTATAACGCTAAAGGATTTTTTAGCACAATTTGAGCATCAAGAAGTATTAGATACAGTCCAAGATAAGGTGATTAAGAGTTTGTTAGCAAGATATGAACCGTTTGTTCCTCGGGCACTGGATGAACTCACTATTCTTGGCGAATTAGTGGATTCCGTAATAGGGATTAATCCGGAGCTCATCTATGAAGTTATAAATGAATGCAGCTTAACGACTCCAGAGGATATTTCTACAGAGCCGATGGTTCTTCAAGAACAACAAGAGCATCGGTTTTTTTCGAACGCACAATCTACATCACTAAATCCAACGCAAGAAAACGATATAACAACGGTTACTACTCCTGAGGTTAAGTAATAAAGTACCATTGACTATTCTTGAAGGTTTTAATCGATTTTATCGTCGCTACAAATCGATGTCATTTTTGCGTAGGGAATCTATCTTATAAACAAAGTTAGGAGTGAATGTGATGAATAGATTTCCGCCTGCGCGGCAATGACACAATCAACAAGGATGCTATATAAAAAGACCGGTTTATACTCCCCAGAACCTCACTGCTCAAAATTTTAATAAAAGTATTAATACAATTTGATTGAACTCCGTAAAATTAGATTTACAACGCCTCTATATGTGTTATATCTACTAATAATGTGTTTTTATAGGACATCTTATGGGGATGGTCACGAATGCAAGCAAAAAATAATGTTTATAAGAAAAAGAAGCGTAGGATGACGCCAGTTGTCTCCAATTCACCGGTAGAAACAAAAATAGATTTTTCTCAGATATTTGAACAATTCATGCGGACAGATCTTAAGCGAAAGAATCTCGAAAGCCCAACTTCAGAAGTTTATGATCGTGTAAAACAGGAGATATCCGAGGCAGAAAAAGTATTAGGCAAAATAAAATCAACAAAAAGAAAAGCGACATTAAATGAAACGATTACCAAAAAGAGGAAATGGGTAAGCGATGTAGATGATGCCGAAGGTAAAAATTTCTTAGCGTTCTGGTCTGCTATGTTTCATGGTTATCTCTTTGATGTAGTAGTTAATCAGCAAGAGCATGTTAAAAGGCAGGGATTGATTGTTACAAAGGGAAGTGAAGAGTTTGCCAAACTATTGGGAACAATTATCCTGCAAGACATTACAATTGAAGGGAAAACCTATTCTGTTTCGGAGTTAAAAGAATACAAAAGCATTCTTAATCGGGTTTATGAGTCAATTAATACACTCGTTATCGAAGATAAAAAAGAAATTACTTTAGAACGAATTAAAAAGGTCCTTGTTGATAATGATTTAACAATTGAGCATAAATGCATAGGTCATGCCATCTATACGCAAATCTATAAAGAAAAAAATCAATTGGTCATTACACATTGCAATCGTGGCAATGGCCAAAGATCGAATTATAATTTAGTTTATCGCATTAATATCGCGGGCTTGGACTTAGATAAGTTAAGAACGGTTATTGAAACAATTACTGGATTAGAAGTCGTTGACGGTAATGAAAAGAACTATAAGGAATTTTATGACCGGTATGATAAGGCGCTAAAAGACTTTGGTTTTAGTTTTAGCTGGGGCAAACATGTAAAATCCCAAAAAATAGGTAATTGTGTTCTGGCAAATCTAAAAGGTCTGTTAAAAGAACGTCTTCCGGAGGAGGTCTATAAATGGTGTAACATGGAAATGAGAGACCTAAGTGCTCTCCAGCATTTGATAAATCCTATGCTGCAATCAGGCAAAAATCTAAAAAATAAAAAGTTCAATATCGATACGGATGATGATTTTTTTCACCTAAGGCAATTAATCAATTTTATTTTTGATAAAACGGTGGAAGGCCTCGTCAACAGTTATTCTAGTAATACCAGAAAATCTGAAATCTTAAAGAAAGCACTCAAGGCACTCGGGAATTATGAGGCAGTAATAAATGAGAATAAAAATTTGAGTAGGGCGAGTAGGGTTGCTATCAAAGATTATATTCATTCAAAAACAGATCTATATAAAAAAATATTAATTAACAATCAGATGCAAAAACCCGAACTATTCTATCAGGTGCTGTGGAATGAAGCGCGAAAAACCATTACCTTATCCTCCGAAGAACAGGGTAACAATGAATTTTTTAGACATTTAATAAGAAAAGCGGCAAGCAACCCCAATTTTTTTAGTGATGTTTATGATGATTTTTACAAAAGAGCAAACAGTAGCGCGTTGTTTAAGTTAGTAGTTACTCAATCTGTAGATATAATAACCAATGATTTGATTTTAAATGATCCTGAAAACATAGCATGTTATCGAGGATCGCTGCGCAGAATACTTTTAAAAGAATGCGAAAAGGTTCCTTGTGATCAAGAACTCATTGAATTATTAAGCAATACTGAGTGGACCAATATCGATCCAACTTTATTTGTATCGGCCTTTGCCGCAATGAAGCATCGTAAAAACGATGACAACAAGTATGCCACACTTAAATTGTTGTTAGATTCCACTTTGAGAAATGGTGAATTTTTAGATTTATTCGTTCGAAAGAAGAAGGCACCCGTTTCTTTCTTCAAACCGAAGAAACAATCCCAAGGAAACGCCGAGCTTTCTACTTTTTTTACAGAGGCAGCAGAATTCATTATTGAAAATATAGAATTGCCTTTGACTCAAGCAAAACTACAGCTACAAACAAGTCAAATTGTTCACAGTACGGTTGGACGCACTGCTGATAAAGATAAAGTAAATAGATTTTTAGAACTATTTTGCTATAAACAATTACTCGATACTAAAAAAATCAATAAAAAAAATATAAGTAATTGGAATAATCTCCATGTCCTTGCCTATCAATGCAAACAAATCAACTATTGTCTACCCGATGCAGAGACTGTAGCAGAAGATGTACTGGATAGTTATCGCAAATTAAAAAATTTACCTCCTAGGCGCGCACCGAAACTCGATGAAAAAGATCCTGATGAGAGTCAGTATGTCTGTAATGTAGTCTAGGGATTCCAATGATTTAGTGATGTTCGAGCTTTAAGGAAACCCCACTCTGAAAAAACACAGCCAGGTTTGCTTGAATCAGCTCGAATGTTTCACTATGCTGTAAAATACTACCGAATCAAAAAAATGACTATGACTCCATCGATTACCTTTATTATTATTTATTCTTTAATGCCTGCTGCATTAATGTTTATTGGCGGGGGAATTGCCAGTATTTATCAGCCGGGTAATCAAATCACCAGTGCTACTCAACATTTTGCTGCTGGGGTTGTTTTTGCTGCAGTAGCAAAAGAACTTCTGCCCAAAATTGGAGCGTATCACGATCCTCTGGCGCTTATTGTTGGTTTTTCATTAGGCGTATTGGGAATGCTGTTCTTAAAATGGTTGACCAGTAGATTAGAAGATCTGGAACAACAAAAAAACGGTATCTCATGGGGCTTATTGACTGCAGTTGGAATTGATTTATGGGTAGATGGTATTTTGATTGGTGTCTCTTTTTTAGCGGGAGAAAAAGGAGGCATTCTTATAGCGATAGCCCTTTCCATTGAAATTTTCTTCTTAGGATTATCAACCACGTCTACTTTAGGAGTAAGGCAAGTAAGTGCACCGATCCGTTTGTTAGCAAGTTTTATTTTAGCACTGTTGATTCCCATTGGTGCGGCTCTTGGAGCAAGCTTGTTAATCCACTTACCTCCAACCGTTACCAATGTAATTTTATCTTTTGGTGTTGCCGCGTTACTTTATCTCGTTACCGAAGAACTTTTAATTGAAGCTCATGAGGTTCAGGAAACTCCATTGATTACTTTATGCTTTTTCGTTGGATTTTTGTTAATTTTATTGTTGGAAGGCATAGCATCTTAGTAAGACTAATCCCCATGCATCGTGAATTTAGGGGAGAAATGATCCAACTAACTTACTTCTTGATGTATTAATAATACACAACGTGGTACTATCTATTGGTCAAAAATTATCAACTTTCATGGAGAGAGTGTGTATTATGTTTTCACGTTTTATATCAGAGTGGTCACCATTTCGTACGTTATTCCCAGAAACCCGTTCTGAACCTAATAAGGAAGAAAAATCGAACTTCCAATATGAGCTAAATAATGAGGAAAAGCGACAACTAAGGCGTTCAGAGAGTAAACCAAAAGTTGTTGCGCTCTATGAGGAGCATGATGGGGCCGCGAATGCTGACTTAGCAATTCAGCATTTTGAAGATGAGGGATTAGGTGTTGTCAGAGTTTCTTCAAATGAGGGATTAGATCATCCGGCTTTTACCGACGAGTCTATTGACGGTATTTATTTACCGGGTGGTTCCGATATTCCTGTTGATGATGATAATGATCCTCGGAAGAAATTTGAAGGTCAACTGGCAAAACTCGCACGCACTAAGGATATCCCTCTTTTTGGAGTATGCCGGGGTGAACAAGCGCTTGGGCATCATAATAGTTTGGATGTAGAGGATTTGCCAGAGTACGAACAACATTATGCTGGTGCGGATAACTCGAGTAATCCTGAGTCAAATAATACAGTTGTTGTTGAACAAGGAAGTCAATTGTTTGCTGCATTGCAAAATGAATTTAAAGAGGATAGTAGTAATGGATCTATTGAGTATCCTGTCAAATGTCTTCATCACCAACACATACGTGATGATTCAAGATATAGTGGTCTTCAGGTAACAGGGCGCAATAAATTTGATAATACTATCGAGAGCATTGAAATAAGAACAGGAAAGTATTATTCATTGGGTGTACAACATCATCCAGAAGTTCTTATCAGTGCAAGTGAAAATACAAGAAAAGAAAAAATAAGCCAGGTAGAAAAAGAAGCCCATGAAGCTCGATTCAGATCGAATTTTTTTGATTCCGACACTGTTTTCGATGTAGAGCGCACCTATGCTCAAAAACTACGTGAAGCTCAGATAAAAACAAAAGAGGAACGAGCCGCCAGAGCGGAGATGAGTTTTTTTACTAAACAAGTTAAAAAACATTTTCTTGAACAGCCGAAACAAGAAGTAAAACAATCGAGTATTGGAGATTCTGGTGTCCATCATACTCTGTGGATTTAATTTCAAAACTTCAGAGCTCTTACAGGCCAAGGATGGCAAAGAGCGACTCGCCCTAAACAAATCCCTCTAAAGTAAAGCTGCACGTCACAATACTTAGGTATGTCTAAATTTCTTCTATTCTGTGTGAATCAAGGGTCGCTCTGATGTTTATGAGCCTTGAGAAAAAAACGTAGATTCGAAATTGATTAAATATTTAATAAAAATGAATGCACTAATAATAATTGCTTAATAATTTAAGAGTACAATTTGTACATTAGATGGCCATGTTTTATTCGTTGGTCTAAAATTATTATTGAGGTACGTTGTTATGTTTCAAAAATTTAATGAATATTTATCTAACCTTGGCTCACAAAAAGAAACGAGCGAAGATAGGCCAAAATTTGAATATACTTTAAACCGAGATGCAAAAAAACAATTAAAGCAATCTGAAGAAAGGCCCAAAATTGTTGTGCTTTATGATCTGTCGGGCGGAACGGCCTATTGTGATCGTACGGTTGTGTATTTAGAAAACAAAGGTTTCGATGTTGTTCTGGTTACACCCGAAGAGGGATTAGATCATCCTGTTTTTAAGGGTAGGTTTAATGGTATCTACCTACCCGGTGGACCTAATGTTCCGGTACATGATCCCAGTGATCGACGTAGAAAGCTTGAGCACGATCTTACGAGAATAGCTGAGAGTCGGGATCTTCCTCTTTTAGGGATATGCCGCGGAGAACAAACAGTTGGGGATTATCATGGGTGTAGGGTAACCGACATTCCCGAAGATGAGCATCAACATGAACTTCATTATGAGCATATCGATGAGGTGTATAAAGAAACTCAAGACCCTACCTATAATAGTAAAGTAGTCGTGGGACATGGTAGCCAATTGTATTGGGCACTACAGACAAAATTAAACTACAGAGGTACCGAAGATATAGAATATTATGTCACGTGCCTGCATCATCAGCATGTAGAAGAGGATCAAGCTAATATCAGTTTTCAAGTAACTGGACGTGGAAAATTTGATAGATTGGTGGAAAGTTTTGAAAAAAAGACAGGGAAATATTATACCGTGGGTTACCAACATCATCCTGAGGCGGTCATCAGTTCGTGTGAGGAAATAAGAGAAGAGCGAGTGAGTCATGTAAGAACAAAATCCTTGCGGGCACAACTTGATGTGAATCATTTTTCGGATCCCGATATTGCCTATCAAGTGGAACTTAAATTTGATAAAAAATTGAGAGCAGCTCTTGAAAAAACACCAGATGAACGAGCAGCACGAGCTGAGATGGGCTTTTTTTCAAAACAAGTCAAGAATCACTATCTTGATGAAGCGCCAAAACAAGAAGCACAAGCCACGGACATTGATTATAACGCTTATTTCTGTTCATAACATAACTCCTGACCAAGGATGGTTATTGGGGTTTTTAAAATAGCCTCTCTCCATTAAAGCGCATTCGATTTTTTCCCCATTTTATTTGATAGAAAACGAATAATTTTTTCTAAAATACCTATAAGTGCACAAAAAATACCTGTTCTCATGATACCCTCCCGGCGATTTAACAAAGATCAAGGATTAAAAAATAATGAAAGAATTAGTTCCTTATTTGACTGAGGCGATGTTGCTTTTAGAAGAGGCCTATGAACAAGGGCGGGTAGTCTATTTCAATGATTTGGTAGCTGATAATCCACGTTCTGCTGTACAGAAGGTGTGGGGGAATATAATTAAAGAGGGTAAAGAAAATCTTAGCTTAGCAAAAGTAGAATATGGATTTACAGATTCAAAATATTTTGAAGAGATACACGATTTAAAGTTAATGGGGGACAGTTATCCCGAATATGGACGCTTTATAGGAAGACCTAAAGTATCATATCAATTAAAAGCTGGCATGAAGCCTTCAGAAGCGCTTCAGGATCTTTTTATCAATTCTAAAATGATTTTTGATTGTCAGGTAGCAATAACAACATCGTACTACTATGCCGTACTTCAATTCCTAAAATTACATTTGGGTGAGGAACTCGGGACACAGCGTTTCGATAAGTTATTTGGCGAGGGTGGACGGTGTATGGTCCTTTCTAAATTTTCTGCGCATTTAGGTGGAACGCCTGGGGCAAGTGTTGGTGGAAATTTACTCGCGCCATTTAACCCTTTAATTTTCTTCATAAATTCAGAAACGAGTTCATCTCAAAACGGTAACAGCGGTCATTCTTATTATTTTATGGGTCATCCTAGTTATCTTACAAAGCATTTTAATGGTAGTGACCAGGGATACAATGTCATCGCAGTGGAAGAAAAACCCAAACGAAAATCTTTAGGCTTTGGGGTAGGCAAAATACCACTTACCGATCAGGAACTATGTGAACATATTGCAACGAGCCATAATAAACCGCGACAAAAATGGGTTAATGAACCTTGGGCAAAAAAACTACCCTATGATCGTTCTGGTTTAGAAAAAAAATATGTGAACAAAATCAAAGCCGAGGATGTTACTTTGCCCGATGCTCCAAATTGGACAGTGAATGTAGAGAATTTAAATTACATGGTGGAACATGCTGAAGATAAGCTCGATTTTCAATTGTTTTTGGATGAATACGATCGTTATATAGCTGCTGAAAAAAAAGCGGTAGCTCATGCGCGGTTGAAATATCTTATTTTAACAAAACAAGCTCCTCTTGTTAATCCAGAGTATCTTAGCAAAATACCCGCTACAGGTTTTTTTAAAAAGTCTTTAACCTCTAATGAGAAAATTTTTAGAGAAGTGATGTCACAACAGAATGTTAATAAAAGAGAAGACCATTTAAATGAGCTAATGGATTCCATAGAAGCAACAGCTATGTCCCCTAATAACTGTTCATGAAATAATAATTCCCGCATGGATGCAAAATTGTTTGTTATATGGGTGCAAAATATCCAGTTGTAAGCAGCTTTCTTATTTTAAAATGAACAAATTATAATTACTCTCATATACGATTTAAAATGCAGAATCTGTACCGTTTTTTGAGCACTTTTGGGAACATTGTGTCTCGGATAAACATTCAGGTCTCACAAGCTGGTATTACGTGAGCTATAACTTTTTACGTGGTAACAACAAATTCTCGTCTTCAGAGGGGGTGTATTCTTTCTTTGGATAATCTTTTTTTTCAGAGAAAAAATTATTTTTTTGTGTATCCATTTCTCTTTTGTTCACCCTGGATTGGCATAGTGCTTTTAGTGCGGACAGCTCGGGATCATCCGAACTTAAAATCATCTGATGTAAGCGCTCAGGGGAGCGCGCATCGAAACAGGCTTCTTTATTCTCATCTACCACTGCGTTCCAGATCGACTTAAATTTATCACTATCCCCAAACTTATTATATATTTTAATTACAGGAAGGCTTAAAAAAGAAGTATTTTTTTGTTGCCATGCAATCAATAACCATTGAATTGCATGTGTGAACTCCCCGTGTTCAGTACCCGCCCCAGGATCTTTTAAAATTATGCCTTTTGAATAAATCAAGGCAAATGAATTTGGCTCAAGAACAGATAATGCTTTGCCAAAATCGGGTGCAAAACCGATTTTTGCTAATTCTAGTTCGAGAACGCTCCGTAGTACCTTTTTATGTTTAAGATAATCTCCGCTTTGCTCCTCACTAATAGCTACCCCCCGTTTTTTTGCTTCTTCTTTAACGAGAGTATTTAAAATCTTTAATTGTTCTAAAACGGCATCATTATTTTGTAAGAACAGAGAAATTTTGGCGCAATCTTGAAAAAAATCTTCATATTCTTTAGGTAAATCTTGAACAGGTTTTTTTCTTCCATAAAAAATTTGTTTAAGAATTTGAAGTTGTTCATTAATCAAAATTTGTTCTAAATGTGGGCCACTAGTAGACATAGTACTCTCGCAAAAAAATATTTTGCGCAATAATTGTCATTATAGTGCATTTTAATCTCGACTTGGGGCGAATAGGAAAAATCAAAAATCCGGGTTGCTTTGCCTTGATGAGAACGATGCGTGTCTCGCTTATAACAGACGTTTCTTTAATATTTTATTAAGATTAATCTGGCATACTGCGGCCTCAATACGAAACCATTTTGGATTATTAATGGACACAACAAGTCTTCTTGCTCTTATTAATGAAGCGAAGCAACCGCATGAAATTTTAACAAAACTTCACGAAGCAAAATTTGCCATTACTGATGTTACTGATGATGGCGATTCAATACTGCATGTATTAGCTAAATCGAAACATGCAAAAAATAGTGATTTTTCTGATTATCTCAAGGTGTTGATGACAGCCGGAGCAAATGCAAATGCTGTTGATAAGCAAGGTAATGGGTTCCTAGGTTACTTTTTAGAGCAAGTGCGAAAAGAGGGAAGGACTTACTATGAACATCGGACCTTCGATCTTTTGCTTAGTAATAAGGACTTTGATATCCATCAAAGATCGATAAGTGGCCAGACTTTTTTTGAGTACCTATATAGTTCCACAAACTCTCAATCAGTTGATTCCTTAGAAACTTTAATAGCCCATGATAAATTTGATCCGAATCAGAGCACATCAGAACATAACAGCATCCTGCTTCATATGCTGGTTCAGAATGTATACAGATATAGAGAACAAGTAGAGCGTGTGATAAAGCACCCAAAGACAAATCCCAACATCAAAAATGTTAATGGGAAAACTGCTTTGGCACTAATGTTAGAGAGTATACAAACTAAGAAATCGGACTCAGTTACTGAGTTAGTTAACCATGAATTGTTTGATGTTAATACAGTAGATAAGGATGGGAATAATTATCTGCAACTGGCGATTATTTCTCAAAAATACCAAGCTGAAGAGATTGCAGTTCTGCTTATTAAAAAAGGTATCGATATTACACATAGAAATAACGAGGGTAAGTCCGTATTTGATTTGATTGCCGAAAATAAAGCAGGTAGATTTGAAATAACCCAAGAAAACCTATTGCTAACACTTTTAAAGAGTCACCCCGCATCACTTTTTGATAAATACTCAGATGGCAAAACCATTTTGGGTACGCTATTAACTATGGAAGGTTATTGCATCAGACCCCAATTTGTTACCCTTATTGAACTATGTAAAAAGCAGGATAATTCAGCTGAACCTCTTAAAAATATATTAGCAGAGACCTTTACTAATTTTCATCAAAATGGAGTTTCTGAAGAGACAATACTTAGTTTAACCGAAGCTTTTGTTACAACCGGTTTTAGCCTCGATGTCGAATATTACCTTGCTCTTGTGGCTATGTTTAATCCGCAGTATAAAAGGGAAAAAATAAACGGTCTTTTAAAAACACTTAAGCCTGATGTGGATTTCAATATTGTCCTTCGCCATATAAATAATTTAACTCAAGAAAGTAGTGATGAGCGTTCCAAAGCATTAAATTATATCAGGGAATTTGGTTTTTCTTTCAACCACATCAATGACTTCAATGATGCCTCCCTCGCTTTAGAGGAGCTTTTTCTGCGAACTAGAATGGTGTCTCCCCTCACGAATGACACTGAAATGTTCGGCCATTTATTTGCATTAAGCGGATCAATCCCTATCGAGAGTCGTCTTGTTAAACTTACAGGGAGCAACTCCTTTCACACCGCTCCATTTATAGTGCATTTGATGAATGCTTACGTAGCTCATTGTGAACAAAATAATAAATACACAGAACATCAGGATGCTATACGGCAAGTTAGAAACATGACCGTAAAAGCAATGCGCTATTATTTTATGGCAAATCACTCGAGTATGTTCCCCTCGGTTGACTATTTGGCATCGATGATAGAAGACAGTAAAAAGTCAGGGGTAGAGCTATTCACTGGCTGGCCTGGGCATGGCATAGATCTTATTATCAAACAAAATGAGTTGTATCGTAATAATGGTGGTGGATGCAGTACAGACACGACAACAGAACATTATAAAATAACTAAATCTGAGAATCTAACAAAAGAAGTATTCGCTACTCTTTATGAAGATAGTTATGAATCAAATAAAACATACATTCAACATGATTTGCATGACACTCTTGGACTGGTCTATAACGGTAGAATTGATGGGGAGTTTCAAACCGTTGGCAATTGTGATCTCCACAATAAGCTAATTGCTTTAAAAATAAAATATCGCTTATTTTTACCTGAAAGTATCGCTGATGCGCTTTTTACCGATACGATTCAATTTTTTGAACAATTCTTTCTGAAAGAATATCTTTCTCTTTATGCTAATAATCCAACGTTGCCGCATTTATTAATGCGGTTAATTACCCAAAAGTTACTCCCTGAAGGTCAATTGGATTTAACAAGGAGGTTATTAACCGATCATTTCGGCTCAGAAGTAAATCAGGAGATTTTACAGACAGAACTCATGCTGAAACGCTGGTTACTAAAAACCAAAGGCAAATCTACAGAAGAGTTTGATAAACAAGTACTGTCTCTGGCAATAAAGTGTTCTCCTGAAATGAGTACTCGTCTGCAGGTTTTAGACCACTTTCTTAATGATGTAGTTACCTCTGAAGATTTAGAGGAATTAAAATCTTGGTCTTTAGCGGAGCAACAGTTTCAAGGTTATCATTTATTGCATTTTGCCGTGATGAATAATAATTTTGCTCTTGCTTCCACTCTAATCCAGATGTTTCCCAATGCAGTAGATCGAACCAACTGGTACAACCAAGAGCCATTATGCTTGGTACACTCTGTGGAGATGGTTGATCTATTAGTAAAGTCTGGGGCAGATACAACAAGAACAAAAAATGACAATGCATTAGATTGTGCCATTAAAGCGAATAGAGTTGATTTAGTAAACGCTTTACTAACCCATGGGGCCAAACCGAGCGAATATAGTGCGTATTATGCTGCTTCTAAAGATCCAAAAATTTTAAACTCTTTAATGGAGTTTCATCCAGAAGCGATGAAAAAAACGACGCATAGCTATAGAACTCCTGTTCATGCTGCAGCTCAAGGAGGTCATAATGAGAATCTTCGTAGCTTGGTGTATTATGGGGATGTTAATCCGACAGTAAAAGATGTGAATGGTATAACGCCACTGCAATTAGCTCTTGAAAATGAATGTGCTGATACAGTAAGGTTATTGCTTCAATACCCAGGGACATTATTCAAACGCCCTTATCGAGGTGATTCTGTAGTGAAGAAGGCTAAAGATGCCGAAATGCAACAACTTCTTAGACATGAGAAGCACGAAAGAAAGGCGGATCGTCAATATTTTAAGGCATTCAAAAATAGCAATCCTGGTATTGTAAAGGAAGACATAGATTATTTGATTTTAGCTCTTCGTACCAACAATGTACCTGCTATCCGCGGATTTTTACTTACCTATCCTGATGTCAAAGTAGTCAAAACCAGCAAGCACTATTTTACCACTCCGTTGACAGAAGCCATACAAAAACTGGCTGGGAAAAAAGGAAAAGAATATGACGAAGCGTTCAATGTTGTCAAAATGCTTCTAAAAACCCCGGGAATTGATATTAATGCCTGTACTGCAACATCTGAGCCCTTACTATTTTGGGCTACATCGATTGGTGATGTTGCGGTCCTTGAACTATTCCTTGCGGATCCTAAACTTAATCCCAATCAACAGGATAATATAGGATATACAGCGCTACATGATGCGGTGGAGCGCGGTCATTTGAGCTGTGTAAAACGGTTACTCCAAGATAATCGTGTTGACAGTACTATTGTTAATAAGCGAGGACAAACCGCGGTGGAACTTGTCAGTTTTAGAAGCGGCACAGCGGAGTGCATAGAGGAAGTTCTTAAGAACTTATCTGAAAAATCAAGGGTCTATACTCCATAGAAATGAGGGAGTTATTAGATTTTTGATTAACTCCTCTTTGTTATTTTTGTAAACGAATTCCATTCTCTTCAATAGCAATCAAGCCTCGTTTATAAAGTTGCCCCAACGCGCTTTTAAAATTTTTTTTGCTCTCTGCAAACATTTGCTGAATTTCTGCAGGAGGACTTTTGTCATGTAACGCTAAAAAACCATCGGATTGTTCGAGCTTAGATATAATGCGTTGCGCTAATTCATTAATACTACTTTGTCCTATTTGTCTTAAAGTGACATCAATTTTCCCATCTTCACGTACTTTTTTGATGTACCCTTGAATTTTTTTTCCATATGGTAAGGTTTGAAAAATATCCGCTGTATGAATTAATCCCCAGTGACTGTTGTTGATAATTACTTTTCGTCCTAAGGGTGTACTATCCGCAATAAGTAGACGAACCTCCTCCCCTGACTTATAGTTCGCTGCGGTTTTATCCAAAAAATAATCGATTTTTGAGCTTGCAATAATGCGTCCTTGATTGTCTTGTTTTAAGTAGACCAGATAAGATTTTCCTTTTTCCATAGGGCGGTGTTGTTCGGGTTTGGGCACTAATAAATCTTTATCTAAACCCCAATCAAGAAAAGCTCCTACAGGATTCACATCGATCACTTTTAAAAAAGCACAGCTACCGAGTTTGGCAAGAGGGCGCACTGTGGTCGCAATAATTTTGTCCTCTGAATCAAAATAGACAAAAACATCCAGTACATCACCAACTAAAGCGCCTTTAGGTACCGATTTATTGGGTAATAAAATTTCCCCCCATTCTCCACCTTGAAGGTATACCCCAAAAGGAGCCTCCCGTACCATTTTCAATCGATTAAATTGTCCAACTTTTATCATGACCAAGCTCGTTTTTCGAATATTAGGCAAGCTTAACACAGAATGTGTTTATTATTGATTCGCTTGCGCGGGAATTACATAAATTTAGTCAATAGGAGCAAGCGTAGCCCGTAAGGAGCGATGTGGATTAGAGGATTTCTCAATTAATGCCAAACCCTTATCCCTTACATTATCAAACAAAACTTGTTATTTTCCGGCGCAACTCGTTCCAGCGCCTCGCTTAAGCTGCTCATCGCCGTTTCATAATGAATGCCGTGCATTGACAATTTACTTGCTACGCTACTGAGCCTGCTGAGCAACGTTTTATTTTCTTCAAGAAATGTGTGAATTTTTGTTGGCAGCTCTTTTGAGTGTTGTAATTCCTCATCGGATAAAGAGGATAGCAATCGGGCAACTTCAATTGCATAGGCAACTGCACGCAGACGATAGCCTGCCTGTAGTTGGGCTTCAATGCTTTGGGTATAAAACGAGGTCGCTGATATTGTGGAATCGCCATAACGTCTTCGATACATTGTCGTACTTAATAATCCCATTTCTATGAGACATAGCATGCGTTCTTGGGTGCGATTGCAATTTTTATAGAAACATTCTGCTGTTTCAAGGTGTGTTTGTATTTCTCTGAAATGCGTAGTTGGAAGAGTTCCTTTTCTGAACTCTGCTGATTTTTTAAGGCCTTGATATAACTCGCTCGCAGCATCGGTCAATAATTTATCCTGGCGAATATCCCATGAGTGAACCAGATCATCATTATTACGGAGTTTAATAACCGTAGGAATAAACTCTGATCCGTTTGAATCAGCAGGTATTTGCAAATTTTCTGTCAGCTGACCAAATAAGGTTACATGCGATTGAAATGAGTCCCATCTATCTATTTCTATACAGGATTTTGTATATTTTTCCTGAAGATGAGCAACCAATTGACGGACGGCAACGTGCAGTGATTCAAGTGCCTCAGTTTCTTTCGCTTTGGTGGGCATTACAATGAATCGATGATTTTTTGAAAACTCGGGTGCATTAAGTAAAATTCTTTGCGGTAGGGGATTTTTTTCAAAAATTTCACTCAGTCCGATGATCAACTCGTTCTTAAGCGCTAAGTTTTCCAGATCTGCCGATAAAATTCCCAATGAAATATGAAGATTGTTCTCTTGATAACCTGCCATTGCAGCAACTTGCTTACCAAGCTCTTGAGGAGTGCTTTCATTTACATGTGAAGGGACTGAAACCTCAAGTAATAATCGAGTCAAGACCATGGGTGTTTTTGTTGATGGAACATCAGGCAATTTTTTGGAGTATTCCGGATTAATTTTTTTCACAACATAATCAAATAATTCATTTACATTCGTATCATTTTTAGCACTTGCCTTGCCAAAATAACTGATATTTTTTTTATGTTGCGTCGACAATCTGCTGGCGAACTCATTAACCTCATTTTCAGTAATTAGTTCTGCTTCTTCCAAATCAGATTTGGTACTTAGAATAACAATGGGCGTATCGTTATTAACATAACGAACCAAATTAGGGATCCAGTATGCATCAATGTCCTTCAATGACTGAGGATTTGTCGGATCAAAAGCAATCACATAAGCATGCGCACCACGATAGTCATAATTGGCACTTATTGGGGCAAAACGGTCCTGTCTTTTGGCCGTATCATATAATGTAAATTTAATTTTGTTTTTGACGGGCGAAACATAAAAATTTTTACCAATATTTGCTATATAACTTTCGGATTCGTTATAACTTCCGTCAACATATCGTTTAATAAATTGGGTTTTTCCTGTTGACTCATTTCCCAAAAATACTATCTTATATAATTTATCGTAGTCTTGCTCAATTTTGTCGAACATCTTATTTCCCTTGGTTTGGAAGCGCTTTTATTATACGGAAAATAAAATTTGCGGCCAACTTTGTTGTGGCCTAATACTCATTATAATCAGTTAAAGAGGTAGCAAGTCGGGTCATTTTGACCCAACATAAAAATCCACGCAAAAAATATGTAATTTCAAAGCATTTAAACACATGTTGCAAATTGATTGATAAAAGAAAATAATCAGATCCCAATGTTCAACGTGTCGATAATTATGAAACCAGCGAGAATTATAACCCCATTAATACAAGTGGCTATTTTGAGTTTATTGATAATTAAAGGAGCTATCTCTGGAGATGTTCATGTAATTGGCTCAATAAAACATTCAATACAACCGACTGTAGAATCTGCTTCCAATGAAAGTGGCCTAAAAAATAGAAAGGTCATTCAATTGCTTAAAATTGAGTTGTCTGATGATGCTAAAAAACTGTTGGCAAGACGCTTCCAAGAGATTGCCACCGCTCATTCTCAGGCTTCGCATTCATTGCTAGAGACGGAAACTCCTAAAATGGTTCAATTAGCGATGAATCAGGTTCCTGTACTGGACCAAGGTCCACATGGAACATGCATCACATTTGCAATAACTGGTGCGCTAGATGCCATGATCGGCCAAGGAGATTACATTAGTCAACTTTGTCATTTACAGCTAGGCAATTACTTAGAACAACATGGATATGCTCTGAGTGGTTGGGATGGTAATTATCCTATTTCAGTAATAAATCAGATTGAACAGTATGGGATAGTAAACAAAGAAAAACAAACAACTATAGGTTGTGGCGGTTTGACTGAGTATCCCATTTACTCGAATAAGAAACCTGAGACTTTTATCGATCCCCAAGAATACAACACCATGAATGAGTTAGTCTTTGGTAAAATAGTGAACTGGTCCAATATATATTGGAGAATTAATTCTACCTGGACATTAAATGAAGTGAAAAAAGCACTTCGCTCAGGCGACAGATCGGTTTTTTCGATTATGTTACCGCGTCTTGATATCGGGACCGTTGGGGCTGTTGGGAATTATAAAAGCAAGAACGATACTTGGTTAATCACGACAGATGTATTAATTGGTATGCCAAACATACAAGCGGCGCATGGAATGATCATTACAGGATACGATGATAATGCGGTTGCTGTGGATAATTATGGTCAAAAACACAAAGGATTATTAACCTTACGTAACTCCTGGGGGACTAGGCTTGGCAATAAAGGTGAGTTTTATATGACCTACGATTATTTCAGATTACTAACATATGATGTACGACGTTTTTCGCCAAATTAAGAACCCGACCTAAGACACCATGTCATCCTGAGGAATTTTAGGGCGAAGGATCTCCTGAGTGATCATACCCATGTTCTGGAGAGCCCTCACTGCGTTCGGGATGATAAATGGTGGTTCGGGAGGGAAAAGCTCCACCCAAAAGTAGTGAGCCTAAGGATAATTTTTCATCTACGGCGGGACCAAAATAATAATCTGTTTAAACAAAACTATTTTTTAATATTGGCCTATAATTCTAATGACTTGACTCAATTTAGGAGATAGGGAAATGAAAAAGTTGTCAATCCTTTTAGGAATTACACTAATGAGTTCATGTGCTTTTGCAATGGAGCAATCCAATATGGGGCAAATGTCCATGAATGAAAATCAATGTCCTAAAGATAAAAAACAAACAGCAGCCCTTGAAAAAGAATTCCTAACAATGATGGTTACTCATCACCAACAAGGAATGCAAATAATGGAGTTGGCTATAAAAAAATCGCAAAATCCCCAAATAGTCGCTATTTCAAAGAAAATGCTCGAGCGACAAAACAGTGAAGTTGTTAAAATGAAAGCACTACTCAGTAAATTACCTGCTACCTCTGATGCAAATTATCCTATTCCTGGAATGAAACCAATGGAGATGAAGTCTCTTTCGGGACTTTCAGGTAAAGAATTCGATAATACGTATATAACTGAAATGAGTGATCATTTTAAAGGAGGCATGCAAATGACGGCTTACTTATTGAAATGCAGCCATAATCCTAAGATGAAACAAATTCTGAAATCCATTCATGACAAGCAAACTGATATTCAGAAGTTAGAACAAATGCATATTAATTAATTAATACCTAATCCTATCGGCCATTCTCGCTTGTGAGAATGGCTGTAACAAATTCTATCTGTATTAATTCAATCTTTGACAATCGATTTATATTTTTAATAAAATGCAAACATAACATAATTTGAGCAATTTGTTTAATATGAGCGGCAAAGGTTTACCTTATTGGCGACAAGCTTGGAATGATGCAGGGTTTCTGGAAGATTATCAGAAGGCTGATTATTTGTTAAAACGCTATGCCCGACAATCATTTAATACGTACGGGAAGGAGATAGCTGATTTTTATTTTGGTCCATCAAGAAGTATTTTCGTTCCAAGTATTAATTCTAAAAGTTGCCGTTTAACTCCTAATAGAAAAAGTATGGATAGTGTTATCAAAGATTTGCAAGGAATCCTTGATGACCGTTCAATTTATAGAAATGGTGATTTGCATAATATACTTCAAGTCTTTGAAGAAAACACGCATCAGAAATACACCGACTCTTTCAGTATTGTTGAAAAACCTTCCTTGTTTTCGAATTTTGTATTTCTTGAATGGTTCTTTTCCTTTTTGCAGAAATGTTTTGGGAATGATCCAGTTGAAGAAAAAGAAAAGGGTTGTTCCTTATAAACGAAAGCGTGCCTACCTTGCGGTAGGCAATCAAAGTTAAGACAAATTACGTTTTGCAAATACGCTCATAGCAGCGGTCAAAAACTCGACCAAATCAGGATGATAGCGATTAAAGAAATCACGAAAATCAGGATGATCCAGATAAGTTTGTCCAAGCCCTAAATAAGTTTCCTTAGTTGGCGTCCAACAGTTTTTCACCCAATCATAATGCTGTTGAATAAGGTCCTGTACCGCTGTTGATTCTATGTTAAGACCTTGCTCCAGTGCATTAGTAAGGGCACGATTTAACTGCTCACCAGAAGCTTTAAATGCCTCCCAATCGGTTTTTTTCCAATGAGGAACTTTGTTCCAGCTGTCATCAATTTGTTGTTCTGAAAGTACCCCCGCTTCAACTAGATATTGTTCATGTTCTTGTTGCTTGATGGGATCAAAACCTTCAAACATTTCTTCGATATTCATTTTATATTGTCCTCTTAAATGGGAAATGGTTTTATCAATCGTCTGTATGAGTGTTTGTGTTCGCTCAACATTCGATTGCAATGAGGATTTTTGTTGCTGTAACGATTTTATTTTATCGAAATCATTACAGCTCAAAATTTCCTTTATGGTATTAAGAGGAAACTCAAGTTCACGAAAAAACAGAATTTGCTGCAATAACAGTAGCTGCTCTTCCTGATAATAACGATATTGATTATCACCATAAAATGCAGGCTTTAATAAACCAATTTCATCATAAAAGCGCAAAGTCCGGGTGCTTATACCAGAAAGCTTCGCTAATTGTTTAATGGTGTACTTCATAGTGTATTCCTCTTAAGCCACAAGAGACACAATAAGGGTTAACGTTGCGGCAAGGTCAAGCATTATAATCTACTATAAATTCATTAATTGTTAAGCACCTCCCACCTGGTTGCAACCCCGCCTCCGAAGACCATTTTCTGTTCAAGAAGTGTTAAATCAAATGATTATGGACCATGTTTTATTTTATTGTTCATTAATTACTTTGTCTGATATATTTGCGGGTTTAGTGTTCAAATGTAAATCTTTTGTCCATTGATTTCTAACTTATTCATTTTTAACGCTCCTAAAACTTGTTTTTAGAGGTTAACAACGAATTAAAATCCAAATAAATAAGAGGAACTTACATGAAACTGTTGTCTGTCATTGGTATAAACCTTCAAATAACGAAATGGATAGTAAGTGAATCCAAATCTCCATTAGATGAGAAAGATAATCTGTGTGTTTATGAGTGCACTACGCCTGAAGAGGCGAAACAAATGATCGAAAGTATTAAGTCAGCCTTTAGGACTGATTATTTAATGGATTTGGATGTAGAGGAGCAAGAACCTTTATCATTGGATTATTATTTAGAAACACATGGCAATTACGTGATTGCTTCAATGAAGTTTTTAGAACGATATTTTGATGGGAAAGTTGAGGAAGTGCATGAGAGAAGTGAAAATAAATCGTTCTACATATATGAGTTAAAGATGGGGGAGGATGATAACTCACGTAGTCGATTGGTTATAGTAAATAAAAATAAAGACTCATTAACAATTAAACGTGTTCCAACTGAACCAATGGAGGAAGCAGAGTTAATTGATTTTTCAGAGGAGTATCTAGGCGCTACTTCATATAATAAAAAAAGCAAGGTATGTGCTCAAATAAAAGAAGCATATAATTTTAATGGGCTTTTTTTACCTGGGGATAATTTTAGTGTGCTTTGGTTGCCTGCCAAACCTTATCAAGGGCACGCTATGTTTACTGCCTATGGATGTTCGAGTCATAAAATTGCTAAAAAGCTGGAAACAAAAATTAGTGAAGATGAAAAAAAGAAACAAAATGCAACTCCGCTGGTAATTGATAGTGAACATATTACTTTGGCATGTGAGGGACCTATTTTACTGGCTTCAGGGAGTTATTTAGAACAAATTTATGGTAAGCCAATTCATGTTTCTCTAGTCAATGATTTGGTAAAGCTAGGCCTTGCCGACAAACAGTCTACACAACGAGCCATTACTGTAGATAAAATTTATGGCAAGTGGGATGAAAAAATCAAATTAAGAAAACAGACTAGTCTGCTTCAGCAAAACAGAAGCACTCAAACGTTCTTCACGCCCCAATTTATTCGAACCGCAGCTCATCGAAATCCTGTATCTGCATTTCCCTTCAATAGTGCAAACACTATAGTTCCAATACCTCAACTTCCTAATCCTTATACGGAAAAGACCATTGTATCTAAGCCTGCTCCTCTACCTCTTCCTGTTATGTCCGTAAGTCAAAATTCTCTAGGAGCTCAGGATGAAACAAAATTGGTTGCGCCACGAGCTCAATCAATGTTCCACATTTCTGATTTAGAGGAGCCAATAAAAACGTTTTCAGAAGAAGAGTTTTTAAGCTTCTTCAATTAGGAGCAAAAGTGTAGCCAGGTTGTAGGTATCCAGGATTGTAGGATCCCTCATCCCGAACGCAATGAGGGATCTCCAGAAAATAAATATGTATACAAATCAGGAGATCCTTCGTTATAAACTTCTCAGAATGACGTTAGTTTAGAAGTGAAATGTTAATCTACCTTTGTACCAGTCGGTTTTGCACTGATTTTTGCCGGAGTCAGGTTATTAGTGATACGAAAGACCGTCTTATCCACGCGCCGCTGAAGCATGATTTCAACCATTACTGTTTCATTCGGATGTATAATTTTGTTCATGTCAGCAAGTGAGGAATGAAAATCAAGTAATCTATAATAGGCAAGGGCTTGAGCGCTTGATTCGGGGTATGCCTTAATCCGAAATCCCAGATTGCCTTGCATTTGGGGTGTATTAATCCCGGTTTCCATAACGTTATAGTCAAGAAAATAAGTCAATTTCCCTCGATTATTTAGGTTTCGCTGGCGATCGACGAAGAAACCTTGAGGAAGCGCCAATTCGCTATATTTGGGACCAGCAGTTAAATAAAGATCATAATCGACAAGATGATTGCCCCGGTCATCAATGAGCCGGAAAACAATCATAGAGTAGCGATTAGTGATGTACTCGCGCTTAAAGATAAGCGTGTTCACAAATTCTATATGCTCACTGTTCTGAGTTTCTGTAGTAAGTTTATCGAGCTCGATCGCTACTGCATTATAGGAGGTACTATTGTTTACTCGCAGACAGCGCAGGACCCATATTGCCGTAGGATGAGTCGCTGCATTGGCCATAGTCACACTTTGAATGATTCCAATTTTTTTACCGGAATGCGCAAGCCCAGGCAGCACGCCAAATGCCATTGGTTTTGACCGTATCATCTTGGAGACAACGAGATTTTCACCGTTATTTCCCTCCTGATGTAATTTCAACAGACTATAATTCATATTTGTAGCCGCTACGCGAACTATTCCATCAGACCCAGCTTCTCCCGTGTAGGAGTTCAGCGCATCATAAAGTTGGCGATCAATTGTCTGGCCGGTAAGTACAAAGGAATAGATGCCATTCGCAGTACAATCGTAATCAAGCCAACTTTCATTCAGTTGCCAACTCATATCGCTTCCGAGCTCAAGCCAATCCAGAACCTGTTGTCCCGGTTCAACACCTTCAAAAAAACTCTTGATACGGCTTAACCGAGATTTACCAAGTTGTGCAAGAGCAGAGCCGTGGTTAGAGGGGGCCAGCATGATAAGATGGCTCAATGGGCATTTTGCAAGGTTATTCTTAAAGTACAAATCCATCCACTTTCGAACAATGGGCCCACCGGTTGAATGAGTGATGCATGCAAAACGTTCTCCATCGTGTAGCTTATCCGCAATTTCATCACGTAAGGCCTGATCGAATGCTCGTGCTATATCGTCAACCGTTACTGTGTCGTCAAAGCTGATGTAGCGCCCGAGATAAATATTGCCTACCCGAATATCCAGCGTTTGTTGTTTGCTCTGACTTTCAAGCCATTGAGGAAGCTCCCCATAAGAATTGGTATGCGTGGCACTCCAACCATGGACAAAAATAACAATCATATCGCTCCTTGACTTAGTAGCTCTACAACAGGACATTGTTGAGTAACTGGATGATAGTAAATTATTTTAAACTCGAACCTCAAGTTTTTTTGGTTTGATATCCTGGATAAGATTAATTAGGAGGTTACTTGACTATATATATGAGCAGTAACCTTGGTGACTAGAAAAAATAGTTAACTCTGTAAATTAAGGTTCACATTTAATGTGTTTATATGTGCACTGTATAGTACCGTTTAATGAGATTAATTGAGGCAGCGTTGTATTTTTGCCCTATGTGTAAAATAACTGATTTAAAATTGCACTAAAAAATGTTAATCTACCAATCTATTTTAAAAATAAGCGCTCCCAATGATTCAATCAGAACACGCCGATCAGCACCTTTCATTCGCTCAGCTTCCCCTTCGCCAAGAATTAATAAAGAGTCTTGTTGCTGCAAATTATGAAAACATGACGCCTATCCAAATGGAAAGCTTGCCCATAATTCTTAGAAATGAGGATGTTATTGCTCAAGCCAAAACAGGTAGTGGAAAGACCGCTGCTTTTGCGTTGTCTCTATTAAATAATTTAAAACTTTCTTTTTTTGCAGTGCAAGGTTTAGTACTTTGTCCTACCCGTGAATTGGCAGAACAAGTAAGCCAAGCCATCCGTCGATTAGCCTGTTTGATGCCTAATGTCAAAATCATTAATTTATCCGGTGGAATACCTATGAAGCCTCAGCTTGATTCATTAAGGCATGGCGCTCATATTATTGTAGGAACACCGGGGCGAGTTCTTAAGCATTTAAAAAACAACTCATTAGACTTAACTCAGGTAAAAGCTTTAGTTTTAGATGAGGCAGACAGAATGCTGGATATGGGCTTTTTTGATGACATGAAAAGCATAATTTCTGTTTGTCCTAAACAACGTCAAACCTTGCTTTTTTCTGCGACCTATCCTGAAGAAATCAAACAGCTTTCAAAACAATTCATGAACAATCCGAAAGAAGTTCGTGTTGAAACTCCTTCTGAGGAAATTGATATTGAACAACGTTTTTTTGAAGTAACGAAGCAAGCTCAGAAATTTCCCTTATTAAAATCATTATTGTTACATTATCGTCCCATTTCTACGTTAATCTTCTGTAATACCAAGCAACAAACAGTGGATGTGACAGACGAGCTCATCCATGAAGGCTTCAGCGCCCTTGCTTTACATGGAGATATGGAACAAGTCGATCGTGATCTTGCTGTTTTGCGCTTCGCCAATCAAAGTTGTACGATTCTTGTCGCCACTGATGTTGCAGCACGAGGACTTGATATAAAAGAACTTCCTGCAGTAATTAATTTTGATCTCGCTTTTGATCATGATGTGCATACTCATCGTATTGGTCGAACGGGAAGAGCAGGGAGTAAAGGCATTGCCTTAAGTATTACAACCCCTGCGGACGCACAACGAATTTGTGCCATTGAGGATCACCTACCGCACCCCATTAACTGGGGGACTATTGATAAATTAGAAAATCACCACACGACACGATTAGTACCAGAAATGGTTACACTCTGCCTTTCTTCCGGCAAAAAAGATAAAATTCGTCCCGGAGACATCCTTGGGGCATTGACCAAAGATGCGGGATTAGCAGGAAACACTATTGGGAAAATTAATATCACGGCACTGCACTCCTATGTGGCAATCCATCACAGCCAAGCCGATAAAGCACACCAATATTTGCAAAGTGGAAAATTGAAAGGACGCAAAGTCAATGTACGTAAAATTAATTAAATTTTTAGCTAATAATTTCTTATCAGAAAGGAAATTGTTGGGGAACATGTTGGATTTATCACAATGTGCCCGATCACTGACTTTGCAATTAAAGATCGGGCCTGGATTTAGAGATAAGGGGAGTGTGTTGGTTTCAATTAGAGTTTTGAAGCCTAAGTTCAGATTGCTTCAAATCTATTGCATGATTTAAATCATCGATATCAATGATGCTAACTCCTGCTTTCGATTGAATAAACTCAATACGTCTTCCCAAAGAACCTTCGGGTTTAATATGATTTCCTGCTTCGAGTAATTTAGTTTCTAAATCACTTAGGAGTGATTCGATAGTTTTCTTATTTTTTCCGTCCAAATTACCAGCATGATCTTTTAGTAATTTTTCCACAACTTCAGTATGGTGGCGATCCCAGTGCCCGGTAAAAAAGCGATGGACACTGCCAATGAGCCAATGATGAGAAGGTTGATTTTTACAATAATCTGCTAAAAAAGAAATTCCTATTTCATAGTTTGTCATAGGAGTATTAGTTTGTGACAAGCACAAATTATGATAACTGTTTGGGACAGTAAAGAGATTGAGAACACGCTGATAGAGGTTGCTTACAAATGTTACATCAATGACCCCTTTCGTTCTATACAAGGCATTATACTTAATTGCTTCTACCTGAAAATGAACCCGTTCTCTCAAAGTGCTCGCAGGAAGTAAAGCTGCTTTCAAATAACTATCTGAGGCCGGTATATTTTCAGGAGCATTTGTAGGAACCAAAATGTGAATAATATCCTCATCATCAGCATTAATATTTAGGCTATCTTCGACTATAACAGCAGTATTTAATTTACGGTTCATTGCTGCTTTGGCTTTGTTCACTTTTTTTTCACTACTTGAATCACCAACTAAAATACTGGTCTCTGCTTTACCTAATATTTCTATTTTTGTAATATCAATATTAGCTCCCTGCAAGGCAGATCTTATTTCGTCCGCGGAACTTTGTGCTGAGCACACGATAATATGATCATTTTTTCTTAAGTGTTCTTTAAATACATGCGCGGTTTGGCTTGGAAAAAACAATTTTCTGTTGTTCTCCCCTAATGAAGCTTGGCTAATTAATGTACCGTCAACATCATATAATACAACTTTAGGCATCCTGTGCTCCGTGTTTTGATAAAATGCGCCCAATTGTATCATGTAGATTATAAAACAAACATCACGATGGATGGGGTATCCCGCGCGAGAATTCATCCATCAAAGAAGGTAAGGAATTAATTGTTAATTCGAATATTAATAAACTGCCAAGGATCACTTTGATCCGTATCTTGATTATTTGAATTGTCCCTGTCTTGTAGCGGAGTCCAATCTGTATAATAACCACCGACTTTCCCCAGATAAGGGAGGGCTAAACTCAAAATATACTCATGGTCCATATCTTCAGGTTCTATAATTCCACGTTCTGGATTTTGAATGGCCCAAATCAAACCCGATAAAACTCCAGCTGCAACTTGTAAGCTTGTGGCATTATTATGGTTAACTAATTTTCTAGCCTCATGTATGGATAGATGAGAGCCATACCAATAAGCTCCCTTTTTATTTCCCATTAATAACACCCCGAGTTCATCAGTGCCATCAACAATTTCGTTTAAAATAATCCGTTTTTCTTTTTGAGGGATGTATTTTCTTTGCACAAGTTCTTTTAAAGATAAAATAGCATCTGGGCAGGGATGATACGCGTAATGAACTGTTGGTCTGTAATACACCTTATTATCTTTTTTTAAAGTTAAATATTCTGCAATAGATAATGATTCAGCGTGAGTAATTAAAAAGCCATTAATAGGACCAGAGTTAGGGGTCCAAGTTCGGACTTGAGTCTCAGCTCCGGGTTGACTGAGATATATCCCACAATTCGAGCCAAAGTCGTGATGATTTGCATCATGAGGCCAATGACGTTCATGACTTCCCCATCCCAGTTCAGCAGGTCGAAGGGCTTCAGAAATCAAAGCATCGACTGACCAGGTATTTATAAATTCATCTGGTTTTTTAGTTTGAGAGGAAATTTGAGAATCATGTTCAGAAATATGTATCGTTTTTATATCAAGCTCATGAGCCAATTGAGCCCATTCCACAGGTTTTTTTGGTAGATCGCCATCCCACTTATTATCTTTTGCCACATTCCATAATGCTTGTTTAAGAAAGTGGGATACCAACCCTGGATTCGCTCCATGGGTTAAAACTGCGGTGGGACCCTGCTTTTTATGTTGTAACGTAGCATCACGTAAAGCATAATTAGAAAGTAGTTGATTCGTATCGCTATTCCTTTTTTCCCAAGACTCAGCGGCGGCATCTAAATATAATATTTTATTTAATTGGCAATATTTTATTAAATCAATAGTGGATACTCCCACGGATAAATTTAACAAAAAATCACCAGGTGTAAGAATAGAGGACAAAAGCTCTTGGTAATTACGTTCTTCAACTGCAATTTCATTGAATGAGACACCATAGTTGTTTGCCACATTCGCACCAAGATTATGTTTTGATAAGATGTAAATTTGCGACGGATCTAATTTAAGACATTTGAATAAAAGAGGTAATATTGCTTGGCCAATACTGCCGAATCCAAGAATTAGAATTTTATTTTTAAACACTATTTGAGCCGTTGATTGATCCATAAAGCTTCCCTCAAATAGAATGACCTATTTGTAATTATTTGAAATAGAGGTATAAATTTAACTACCCCAGTATATTTTTAGTATAGCTCACAAAAATAATCTGATTTCAAATTTTAACTAAATTCGATCGTTGGTTGAAAATAATCAGAGTGTGAAGTCGAAGATATAATGAACTTATTACATTCAATCAAAAGGGACTCCCATAAATGAAAAGTTACGAAATGTATATTGATGGAAAATTTACTTCAGCCCAGAGCGGAGCCACTCGCGATATTATTGATCCCGGCAATGGTGAGTTGATTGCAAAAGTTCCAGAAAGTACCAAGGAAGATGTTCTGATTGCGATCAAGGCTGCAAGGAAAGCGTTCGATAAAGGTGATTGGAGAAAAACATCAGCACTTGATCGAAGTAAACTTTTATTCAAAGTTGCAGATTTAATTCGTGCTAATGCAAAAATGTTAGCCGAGCTGGAAACACGAAATTGTGGAAAACCATTGGCAGAAGCAGAATATGATGTGACTGATGCAGCCAATTGTTTTGAATTTTATGCTGGGCTCACTACTAAAATTCATGGGGAAACGATGGCGGTTCCAGCGAACTCCTTTAGTTATGTGGTACGTGAGCCTATAGGGGTATGCGGTCAAATTATTCCCTGGAATTTCCCACTACTTATGGCCGCTTGGAAACTTGCTCCAGCACTTGCAGCAGGAAATACCGTAATCTTAAAACCTTCGGAGCTGACACCATTAACAGCGCTTGAGTTATGCAAACTGATTGATCAATGTGGATTTCCAGCTGGTGTAGTGAATGTGATTACTGGCCCGGGTGTGGGAGTAGGTGAAGAATTATCAACTAATTCAATGGTAGATAAAGTGGCATTCACTGGTGGAACAGTTACCGGCAAAAAAATAATGCAAGCGGCTACTGGGAATTTGAAGCGAATATCATTAGAGCTTGGTGGGAAAAATCCAAATATTGTATTTGCAGACTGCGATCTGGAGATGGCGATTGATGGGGCTCTTTTTGGTGCATTTGCAAATCAAGGTGAGGTATGTTCTTCTGGTTCTCGCTTAATCGTGGAGCGTTCTATTCACAAAAAAATTGTGGAAGGGATGTTGAAAAAAATTCCCAATATCAAGCTTGGTCATGGTTTAGATGCTGGCGTAAAAATGGGGCCACTGGTTTCAAGTGCGCACCGTGAAAAAGTAGAGCAATACATCAAGATAGGGATTGATGAAGGTGCGAGATTGATTTGTGGTGGGAAGCGCCCTGCAGGTGAAGCATTTGAAAAAGGAAATTTTATTGAGCCAACCATTTTTGATGAAGTAAAACCTAGCATGCGCATTGCTCGAGAAGAAATTTTTGGTCCCGTACTCGCAGTTATCCCTTTTGATACTGAAGAAGAAGCCATTCAAATTGCAAACGATACCGACTATGGTTTAGCAGCCGCGGTGTGGACTAAGGACCTTACTCGTGCACATCGAGTGACCCCTCAAATTCGTGCCGGAATTCTTTGGGTAAACCATTACCATCCAACTCATAATGAAATGCCTTGGGGGGGATACAAACAAAGTGGATCGGGCCGCGAGTTGGGTTTGTATGGAATCGAAAGCTATCTTGAAATTAAGCAAGTGAATATTAACCTAGATGATGCACCAATCGGGTGGTACTAATGAATCAAATTAATATTAAAACACAAATACCAGGACCAAAGTCAAAAATATTGATGGAGCAACGTCATAAGCATGTTGCGCAAGGTCCATTTCACGCTACTCCCATCTTTGTGAAAAAAGCAAAAGGTTCGTTTGTAGAAGATGTAGATGGAAATGTATTTTTGGATTTTTCATCCGGAATTGGCGTAGTGAATACAGGACATTGTCCCGATGCGGTGGTCAATGCAATCAAGGCTCAAGCTGAAAAATTCATGCATACAAGTTTTAATATCCTTCCTTATGAAGGCTATATTAACGTATGTGAAAAATTGAATCATCACACTCCTGGGCACTTTGAAAAAAAATCAATCCTGTTGAACTCAGGAGCCGAGGCGGTAGAAAATGCAATTAAAGTTGCTCGTGCCTATACCGGAAAGCAAGCAGTGATTTGTTTTGATCATGCCTACCACGGTCGTACTTACATGGCTATGGCACTTACTGCAAAGAACAAACCCTACAAGCATGGATTTGGCCCATTTCTTTCAGAAATTCATCGTGCTTCCATTCCGTATGAGTATCGTTGGCAGGGAAAAAATTGTGTCGAAGAATGTTTCAATGATTTTTCAGAACTTGTTAATTTTCGTGTGGGTGTTGAGAATACTGCTGCGGTGATTTTAGAACCCATATTAGGTGAGGGGGGATTCATACAATTTCCAGCTCCATTTTTGCAAAAACTTCGTGAGTTTTGTACGGCGAACAACATTGTTTTTATTGCAGATGAAATTCAATCCGGTTTTGGCCGTACTGGAAATCTATTTGCGATGAAGACAATGGGGGTGGATCCTGACATTACTGTATCAGCAAAAGGACTTGGTGGTGGAACAGTGATCGCTGCCGTAACCGGAAAAGCTGAAATGATGGATGCTGCAATGGTCGGTGGGTTAGGCGGAACCTTTGGAGGAAATCCACTAAGTTGTGCGGCGGCTCTTGAAGTATTCAAAATCTTTGAGGAGGGGAGGCTTTTGCAAAATGTCGCTAATCTTTCAAAAGTACTTCATTCTAGGCTTTCTGGGTTTAAAGAAAAATATACAATAGTCGGTGATGTTCGTGGTTTGGGTGCTATGCAGGCGATTGAACTAGTGAAAGATAAAAGCACAAAGGTGCCAAATAAAGAGGCGGCCGACAGATTAACACGATTTTGTTTAGAACATGGGTTGGTCATTCTTAGCTGCGGAGGATACGGAAATGTAATTCGTCTTCTCATGCCACTTTCTACTGATGTAAAAGATTTGGAAATTGGACTCTCTATCATGGAGGAAGGACTCAAGACCTTATAACGAAAGTGTAATATAAGTTCTCTTGAGAAGCTTGTTTGCTTACCCTTTGTCCGCGGGCTCCAGTTTTTCAGATCAGCTTTTCTGGAGCCCGCGGACAAGCCGGGACATCGAAGCAGGGCTGGGGGCGGCGATGTATAAATGATTCAGTTGCGAGCAATCAGGGCGTTGTTTTTCAAAAAAGAAACGGAATGAGTGCTTTTCTATCCTTAGGATAATTAGAAAAATGGGACTGATACCACCGATGATGTGCGATTGCCCGCGGGGCTAAATTGGCTATGGTCCACAGGGTAAAAGAAAAGCCAGCAAGTGACCAAGTCGCTACTCCCCAACCAATCCATTCAAGAATTTCACCAAAGTAATTTGGGCTGCTCAAAAAACGATACATTCCACCGTAGGGTATCTGGTAGGAGCCGGTTCTTTTATTTTTATTCATTGCAAACAAAATGTTGTCTGAATTTTGATTGATTACAAATCCTGAAACAAACAGTATTAAGCCAATAATAAAATGGGGGGATTGCAAGGTTGCAGAAGTAATTTCTTGAAAATGAGTGAGCCAATAGGCATTTACAAAACCATTGACCGTCGTAAAAAACGTGGCGGATATCGTGATAACAATGGGCACCCGTTTTGCATTGTTCAAGCGAAACGGATAGATCAAGGAACGATAGACATAATGTAATTGCCACATGCAAAAAAATACCCAGGTATAAATAGAGGGTTTTGCCATTAAGAAAATAACTAAAAATGCGATCACCGATGGCAATTCCATCAAACACCAAGAAACACGTGCAGGAATTTTAAGAGAGCTACTCTCTTGGTCATAACGTCCATAAGGTGCTCGTTTAAAAAAAAGCGAGAAAAATACGATAACAGCTAAAGCACTCCAGAAATAAAGAAATAAAGTGAGATTGTTTTGAGTCATAATTTTATTTTGCCATTCTGTGAAAACCAATGAAGAGTATCATGGACTGTTGTTTGGATTTCGGTTCTTTTGTACCCTAATTCTTTTTCCGCCTTCGTACAATCCACCGTGGGTGGATACATCAAAGTTTCAATGGCGTACTTGGTAAAAAGCGGTTCTGTATTGGTAATTTTAGAAAAAGCTTCCATAAGCGGTACCAAATAATAAAGTATGTTTGAGGGAAGAAACAAACGAGTCATTTTTTTTTGTTTGACAAGGGATATCAATTGGACCAAATGATGCATGTTAATGTCATGGCCACCTAAGATGTAGCGCTCTCCAGATTTACCTTTTTCAGCAGCAATTATTGCACCTTGAACCACATCACGAACATCAACAAAATTAAATCCTCCACGCACCAAAAAGGGTGTGTATCCTTTGTATATTTTAATTATTGCAGTTCCCATGAGTGATAATTTATGGTCATTGGGACCAATTACCCCGGTGGGATTAACCACCACTGCATTTAATCCTTGTTCACAACTAGCAAACACGATTTTTTCAGCCTGAGCTTTAGATTGGTCGTAACTGTTCACGGACTCTAAAGCAAGCGGGGAATTTTCATTTAAAATTGGAGGAGTATCAGGGTTTTTAGAACATTGGAGTGCATGAATGGAACTAAAATGAACGAGCTTTTTTACTTGATTTCTAAGGCAGGCATTCACCACATTTTGGGTTCCTTGGACGTTTGTTTTATGAACCTCCTCGGCTTCGCGATTTGTAATGGCAATTTTCGCCGCTAAATGAAACACTGTATCAACATCTTGAGTCGCAGTATACAAAACCTCACGATCTAAAATATCTCCTCTGCATACCTCAAGACTGGAATGGGTGAGGTATTTGGGGAGTTCATTTCGTACAAGTATTCGGACATCATATTGTTTTTTAATAAGCTCGGTTATGAGGTTATTTCCAATGTGTCCACTCGCTCCGGTGACTAATACTTTCATAGTTTAGTGGTTCCTATCCAGTATTTTTAAGTGTCATTCATAATAGTGTAACGATCTTGCGAGGTGACTCCTTTTTTAAAAAACATCAGGAGTCGGCCTTAGTAAAGACAAATAATCGCGAGAACGACACAATCCCTAGGCGGTCCGCATCGACCAGGGCATTAACGGTTCCTGCAATAAACGTGCTGTAAAATGCCGAGAATCCTTTAGGAAAGAGGCGAATCATTTCAAGACCTAAAATTGCGCTCCCCACGGTCCGAGAACGAAGTGCGCCAGCTAGAAGCTTGTTTTCGGTAAAAAAATAGCTCCACCCAAGATCTTTTGAAATTTCTGTTTCAGACACTAAGCTTAGACCCACGCTGCGAGCTGCATCGATCAGATCTTCGCTCGTGTGCAGCGGTGGCATGCCCGTCACAAACTCAATTCGCTCAACAAGTGCGCGATGCTGCGGATTGTTCGCATCATATTTAGAGGTCAAAATCGCGTCATAGACTACATATCGTGCATTAGCTTTCAGTACACGATGGACGTTTCCAAATACTTGTGGAAGCAGGTTTTTTGAAATGTATTTAAGTGAGTAAATACTGTAAGCTGAGTCCAGGAATTCATTAGGGAACGGCAAATTTTGTGTATAGTCCCCCTGCGTGACTTCGCACAGGTGATCCAGCTTTTGTTCACGGTTTAAGGCATTCGCCCGCTCTACTTCTGCTTGTGACAAGGTGACACCGAATACTTTCCCCTGAGAAAGACGGGCAATATCACGTGCTGCGCCACCAAGACCACAGCCCATGTCAAGCGCGGTATTCCCGGGTAACAGGCCGAGGACTGAATTGATTTGTTTATGTAAGTTCGAAATGGTCTCTTCGCGCGATTGCCCCTCATGCTCGGGCGGATAAAAAACCCAACTGGTGCCGTAAGCAATCTCAATTACTTCCGCCATGAGGTCATAGTAATGGGAGGCAACGACTGCATGATTATGAGTCTGTTTCGCAAGAGAGAACAGCTGATCGTGCTCTTTGACAAAAGCGTTCAAGTCATTCCGTCTTAAAAGAAAACGTAAAGTCTTCATGTAATTGATTAATAGCGACATAGGTCTTGTCCTTGAATTGGGAATACATACAATAAGTTGTTCCCCTGGTATTAGTTATTATTTCCCTTATTTATAATCTAGATTAAATAGTTTCGGTTAGCAAATCAGTTGCTTCGGTTGTTACGGATTGGACATCATTAATACTGGTAGTGAGTAATCAGGTCCCCACTACGTTGTCATCAGCCAAGTATTTTGATTTAATTTGGATTAAGAAAATCGTTAATGTTCGGTACTCTCTAAGTCATCCTGATCGAACATGTCTTTAGGTTTTTGGTGATGGCTTCTTAATTGTTTATTCAATACGGAGCAATCATTATGTATACATTCAAACACGATTTTTTTTTATTAAACTTATGCCTTAAGGTTATATTTTTATCTGCATTGTCTTTGCAAGGATTTGCGACAGAGCTCTCTGCAGAACATAAGCCATTCTTGGATAAAACATTTCAACTGGCTTATTCGGCTCGTCAAAAAGGTAATCATCCCTTCGGTGCGTTACTCGTGTATCGAGGAAAGGTTATTTTAACAGCAGAAAATTTAGTTAAAACATCGCACGATGTGACGGCGCATGCCGAAATGGAATTAATCAGACAAGCCTCTAAACAATTTTCTGAGGATATTTTAAAACAGACCATCCTTTATACTAGCACTGAGCCTTGTGCCATGTGTTCTGGAGCGATTTATTGGGCAGGAATATCTCATGTTGTTTTCGGGTGTTCTGCACAAACATTAGAAAAGCTTGCAGATGGGGGCTTTGCGATTCCTAGTGATGTAATTTTTAAACAAGGAAAAAGGACAATAAGATCGAATGGTCCTTATTTTGAAGAAGAGGCTGTTAAGGTGCACGAAGGATTTTGGCAGCATCTATCTAATGTATAGTTTGGGATTGTAGCCTGGTTGCAAGCAACCAGGTTAAGTTGGCACAGTCTTTATTGAAGGCTAATGGTGTTGGTTGTTTCTAAAGGTATAATTTTTGGTTGAGTTTCTTGTTGGGCAAACATACTTAATTGGCATAACGCGCTTAATTCATTAATATCCATGCCATTTTCTTTTAATAAAGCCATCACTGGGTTTTTTTCTGACAGTAATTTTTTTGCAGTTGCTGAGCCATGCTCACATGCCTCTTTTAAATAAAACAACGCTTTTTCTGGATTAAATTTAACGATACCTATGACCTCTTTTCTTGCATTTGCATACATTTCTGCCAACAGAAATGCAGGACGTTTAGGCAGGCCGGCTGACTCATCATTTATGGAAAGTTTCAATGCATTTTCGATTAATTTTATTGCTATATTAGATTGAGCCAAATCACATTCAAGCAATTTTTTTTCTTTAAGGATGTCCAAGGCTGTATAGGATAAACCTTCAGCATAAGGCATGTCATCGAGGGGTACATACGCTAGTTTTTTCAATGTAGTTACATCGTTCTTCGATAATTTTAACTCTTCTCCCAAGCGATCAATAACTGGATCAACCATGGCTTTACCCATTTTAAATTGAGCGAGTCTTTGTTCTACACAGGTTATCATCTTATTTACGTGACAAATATAATGGGAAGATGGAAACAAGCCGTTCAGAGGTCTATATTTTCTTAAAAAGACAAGATCAGCTAAATCTTCTAACTCATAAGGTAGATGGCTAAAGTTATATTGTTCATTCACTGCGTCAGGGTTTTCATTTTTATACGCGATGAGCTTACTAAGTGCCAGGTTTAATAACTCACCACGATTTAATTTTGTAATTTCAATATGACTTTGCATAGAGCCTCTTGTATTTTAAAACTGTAGAAAATACAGGTAACTACCCATATCTGTCGGATGCTTATTTTATTTTTATGACGAATATTTTTCAATTAAAATGTTAAATATATATGCAAGCGTGGAGGTGTAAATGTTCTCTAAAATTAAAGGTACAAGCCTGGCATGAGAGCCAGGCAGTCCCCATAGAGTTTTGGAAAAATAGAGGTTTAGATCTATGCTGCTTTCTTGTTATGCGAGATGAGCTTCAGAAGTGCTTGAGCTGCAGCAGTGGACGAGGCTGGATTTTGTCCTGTGATGAGGCGGCCATCGGTGATGGCAAAACTCTGCCAATTGGGAACTTTTTCATAACGTCCTCCCAATCGTTTCAACTCATCCTCAACGAGAAATGGTACCACTTCGGTAAGTTTCACGGCATCCTCTTCACTATTAGAAAAACCAGTCACACGTTTGCCCTTCACAATAGGTGCGCCTTTGTAGGTCACGTGACGTAACACGCCTGGTGCATGGCATACCAAAGCAATTGGTTTTCCGGAATTGTAAAAGGATTCCAGCAACTTGATTGAAACGGAGCTTTCGGCAAGATCCCACAATGGACCATGACCACCTGCATAAAATATGGTGTCAAAATCCTCCGCTTTTATGTCCCCAAGTTTGACTGTTTGGGAAAGTGCCTTTTTCGCCCTGTCATCCTTTTTGAATCGCTCCATTGCAGGAGTTTGATTTTCTGGCAAATCACTTTTCGGATCGATTGGAGGCTGTCCACCCTTAGGTGAGGCTAATGTCACTTCGATCCCTGCATCGAGAAATACATAATAGGGCGCCGCCCATTCTTCAAGCCAAAAACCTGTTTTATGTCCCGTATTGCCCAGTTGATCATGGGAGGTTAATACCATCAATATTTTCATTTTCGCTCCTCCTTCCGTGTCTTAATGAACGTGAACAAAGTATAAAAATCATCCTGGCACGTTTCCAGAGATGGTCACTATTATCATTTAGCATATCTGATTAATTTTAGTTCAAATTATTGTGATTTTCTAATTGGAAGTCTGATTGCTTGCTATTAAAGATAGGCTTTACGAGGTATTCGGGACCAAGTCATCTTCTGGAGATTCCTCACGGCATCTTCCAATTCACCTTAAGTTTTCCTTGACGCCACTGAGCCCTACTGCTGCGACTTGTTCGCAGTATCCAGGAAAACAAGGCTTAGTGCCTCACTCCCTGGATCCCGCGGACAAACCGCGGGACGTGGGTATTGTTATAAGTCACGTACAACTTAAAGGTAAATTGGCGGCTCTGCATTCGGGATTGACGTATTTCTTTTTTTTCTACCCTGGTTGCTTGCAACCAGGACAGTATTCGTGCATTGGTTTCGTTATTTATATGTGGCGTAATTTATTTCAAATTATTGGGTAGGATTGGCTATTTTATAGATGTATTTTTCGTATCGAATGTAACTTTCTGCAAAAGCTTGGGGCAAAATGTTTTGGATTACATAGTTCTTCATCTTCTCTACATTTTGGTGGCCATCCCACTCCCAAGTCATTGAAAAATATCCATCCCAGGTGTAGCACCAGCCTGCTGATTCTTGTTCGCAATCATTCTTCCATTGGATATCGCGTAAGAATTGGTAGGGTTCTAGCGCTTTGCTCACACTGCCGGGTATGATGTGCGATTGGTTGACCATATGAATGTAGTTACGTTCATAAACGAGCTGTACTTCTTCTCTAAAAGCAAAGCGGTTGCCAAAAAGTGATTGTTCTACTTCAAGAAGAAACGTGTCTTTGGCTAGAGGCTGAGAGGGAGGGTCTTGAGTTACGGTGAGTTTCACCGTGCCGCTTTTATAAAAATCTTCGACAAGTTCTTGAACGATATAGGCTGTAGGATAGTGATTTTGATACGACGCATGCCCACAGGTTGGGAGCGCAAATTTGAAACGATAAAGAGTTCCTTCATTACTAATTTGTATGTTTTCAACGCTAGGAATACGAATATCTTTGCACTCAGGAATACGCATTCTGTCAGGAACTTGCACGACAGGAACAGCGTGTGCTTTAAGAAAGCAGAAACCGGTCATTAAAAAAAGAAAGCCCATCTTAAATACAGTGGGTTGTTGCATGTTGTCTCCTGAATTAAAGATGAAAAATAGAAAAAATAGATCAGTAAAGTAACCAGCAGATGTATGAAAAGCAATAGCTATTTACCTTAAAAATTATGTTGTCCTCAAAACACATAATTAAGTTATGATGTCACAATAATAAAATTATTACTCACTGTTAAGTTATTAAATCAAAGTATTCCTTATGTCTTATACTGCTCTATTAAAACGTATTTGGGAGGCTGTTTATGATCCAAATTTGGATGTGGCTTCCACAGTAAAACACTATTTTCATCCAAAATATGAGCAATGTATAAATGGGGTAATAATGAACCATGATGATTATATTGTCCATGTCATAGAACAAAAGCAGAACATGCAAATAACCCACATTGAATATAAGCACATTGTTGAAGTAGGCAATGAAGTCTTTGCTTTGTATTATCCTAAAGGAATCAATCTGAATGATTTGGCTATTGAAGCTGAAGTAATTGCCTATTTTCAATTTAAAGAACAACAATTGCTAAAAATACACGGGCAAGTTAGATTGATTAAAGGGGAGTTAACGGATGTTGACATGTAAGATTCTTTTCAATTAATGAAGCAACGAAGTTTGTGTAGTCCACAATAATGCGCTCATCTCATTAAAAAATATTCTTCTAACGTGAAAAGAGAATGTTTTTTAGATGCAATAAACTTTAAAAAAGGTGGTTAGATGAAGATTACGGAGATTCATATTGCGCAATTAACCATTCCATTAATTCGCCCATTTATAACTGCCGTACGACGTACCGAATCCGTTGAGGATGTAGTGGTCATGATAAAAACGGATAGTGGCAATTGGGGGTATGGTTCCGCCGCGTCAACTCCAGCAATTACTGGGGACAGTACAGAGTCGATTATCACTGCAATTAAAACTATTCTTGGCCCCCAGTTAATTGGACGAAGTATTGCTGAATTGAATTTATTACTCCAAATGAATAATCAATCCCTAGCAGGGAATACTTCTGCAAAAGCAGCCATAGATATCGCATTGCATGATTTATTTGCCCAACGCTGTGGTTTACCTCTTTATAAATTGCTAGGTGGTAATACGAACAACATTAGCTCGTGCATTACTATAAGCGTTAAAGAGATTGATGCTATGGTTCAGGATGCCCTTGAGCTCGTCAATCAAGGGCATCAAACGATAAAAATTAAATTAGGATTAAATCCAATTGATGACATCAAACGCGTCCAGGCGATTCGTCAAGCGGTAGGTAGTTCTATTACCTTACTTGTCGATGCCAATCAGGGATGGTCTTATGAAGAGGCTTTAACGGTTATTGATTCATTGAAACAACAACATTTGAATATTCCTTTGGTCGAACAACCTATTCGTGCTCAAGATCTCCTGCACTTAAAGGCGATTAGTGAACAGGTTGAGTGTCTTATCATTGCTGATGAGGCGTGTTTTTCTCCTGAAGATACTCTGAATATTGCAAAAATTGATGCTTGTGATGGGGTCAATATTAAGTTAATGAAATCAGCCGGCCTTGAGAATGCGCAAGCGATTTATAATATTGCTAAAACAGCACAAATGAAAATCATGGTCGGCTGTATGCTGGAGTCACCCATTGGAATTGCTGCGATAGCCAGTTTTGCTTTAAGTAAGCCGGATATCGTCTATGCAGACCTTGATCCTATTTTTTTGATTCGTGACAATTATGTTCTTGGCGGGGCGCAGCGTCTTGGTAATAAGATTATTTTGTCAGACAAACCTGGTTTGGGGATTGAAGGTATTATCCAAGGATTAAATCAGATTGGAGTGATCCATTAATGTCATTTTACATTCAGCTGGCTAGTTTAGGCATTATTGTTCTTTATGCGGTAATGTTATTTCGCAATGTTGATGCCTTAATAGCGACTGCAATTTGTGTGGGATTAGGCTATTTGTGGAATCTAAGCAGTCCAATTGACATTGGAAATTCTATGGCGAGTGCTCTAGGCTCCTTCATGGCTTTAGTGGGTTTTATTATCATGTTAGGCCATGGTTTAGGCGAGGTCTTAACCCATACTCAGGTCAGTCATACGTTGGTGCACCAAATTGTTTATGGGATTGGGATTAATACACAACGCCGCGCTAAAATTGGCATTGTACTTTCCTCTTTTATTATTGTAGGTTTGCTAGGCACCTTGGCTGGAGGATTGGCAATTTTAGCACCCAGTTTACGCCCTATTGCAGGTTCTGTGGGATTATCGCGCCCCAGTTTGGCTGTGTTAATGCAGGCTTCAGCTGAAGAAGCTTTAATTCTTGGGCCTTTTGCACCTCCAGTCGTAGCGTTACTGGGCGTTACAGGACTAAATTATGTGACGGTGCTACTCTATGCATCGCTTCCAGTGGCCCTTGTTACTTTAATCACTACGTGGGTTATGGCGAACCGCTTACAACGAAAGTATGCGCATGAGTCATGCGATGATGAGGACACCTCAGAGCCATTTGTGCCAAGTAAACAACAAAAGCGCACTACATTGTTCTTTTTGATGTCCTTTATCGCGTGTGTAATCTATGGATTATTTGCTCAGGCAAAAACCACCTATGTTATTTTTGTCATGTTATTTCTGGCGCTTAGTACGGGATTGGCGAGTAAATTAAGTTTAAAGCAAATTTTTAAATTGTTAGTTAAGGGAATGCAAAAAAGTCTGCATCTCTTCTTTTTGTTTATTTTATTTGATCCTTTTATGGTTTTAATTCATCAAGCAGGTGGATTTAGTGCCTTAACAGAACTATTAACCCCCTTAATAAATTTAGGCGGCAAACCCATATTATCCATGCTAATTGGTTTCACCGGTGCATTTGGCATGCCTGGTGCGGCGGAAGCAACTATTAAAATGTTGCATCAGCTTTTTTATCCAAGTGTGCTTCAGATGCAATTGCCCATGATCGCATTCGCTTTATGTATGATTTTCGCAACCCGGGTTACTAATTATGCTTATCCTGGTGCCAATATGTTTGCTGCAATGGGATTTGCTGGCAGCGAAAATGTCAAAGCAATGATACAAAACGGACTAACCGTCACTGCGGCGCAAGTCTTATTTTTAATTGTATATAGTCTATTTTTATAATGAGGATATGACAAAACCATTTCATCGGTTAGAAGAGCTATCCTAAAGAAACCGGGGTGTCAGTGCAGATGTGAGCTAGGACAGCCCCCTACGAAAAAGTAAAGGAGCAACGTTCTTAAATTTTATAGTTGCTCTTTTGCGGTATAACCCAGAATTAATAGTACTAACTGGTTACATCGTATTCGCTACGGGTTCAACTGTGGGAGCATCAAAATCATAAAGACCTCTTTCTTTTAAAGCGGTCGATGCAACCCGTGTTAACATCGCTGTAGCAGATACAGGGAGTAAGAGGAGATCGATTAATGCCTGGCAAAAATATTCAACTATAGTGTTTGTTGCCTCAAAGGCCCATGAGGATATGGCGTTCGACCCTATTCCTTTACCTGCTGTCTCTACTCCATATAATATTGCAACCATACCTAACACAATCAAAGGTATTTCGACTGCTCGCATCGGATCAAAAATAATCCAACCGAGGAAGGCAGCAGGCATGAATGTATGACGAGCACAGTAAAGATATTCTGTAGTCGACTCATATGGTTTAAAAAACATTTGTCCCCAGGTATATGGAGTCTGTGGAACAAGCGTATCTGATAATAGATGATTCTGGGTCGCTTTTTGTGAACCGGTCAGATACCCAATAGAAAATTTTTTATAGGACATTTTTTTCCTTCTTATTTCATCTGGTGCGCCGTTTTACATTATTTCTTAGATCTTATCAAGAAATTGTGGTGACAGAATCAATATGTGTCCGGATAGATAATTGAGCCAAATTCATAAAATCTACCCACAAAATTTTGGCAGAAAACATATGGGAATGGTTAATTTATTCTCTGATTGCTATTAAAGCTGCAATCAGAGAATAAAATTATTTATTTGTTTTGAGGAGAGGTTGTAGTTTGATTACCTGATTTGATATCAGAGGATAAGATAACACTTTCAAAATCTTGGTTTGCTCCTACAACGAGTAATCCGTTATTAAGCTTATAAAAATAAACACACTCTTCCTTTCCATTAAACCAGTGCTCCCAAGTCATACAAACGCTGCCATCATCCTTTACGAGCCAAGTTCCTTTATCGTTTTGTGGAGCACCCTCAGTTTGCTTCGCAAATCCGCCCATCATCTTACCGTCTTTACCATAGTAGCCGGTAAAACTATTGGCGAGTACTTTATCGTTGAGTGTAGCGGCTGATATTGTGGTGATCGTTTTATCCGTTATGGCTTCAGTTACCTCCGTTTTACTCATGGAAGAAATAGATGCAGCAAAGCTCAGTGAGGAAGTTGTCAAAAGAGCAGCGACGATGGGTAGTAGTTTCATAATTATTCGTTCCTTGAAAATTTATTATAACTTAAAAAAAATAGCAGAAATAAAAGAACGTGTATTTCTATTTCTGTAGCTTGGATGTTGTATCTTTAGGTAGGTTGGGTCCAACCCAACCTACCTATAATGGCAATCAGGCTAAGCCTTGTTGCGTAAAGAAATTGCGATTAAGATGTAAGTCCAACCACTGATGATCATATCAATCGCAATAAACAATCCGATGACCCATAATCCACTCATTGGCCAGTGCGCAAGAATCATAATCCCTAGTATTAAGGAGCATATTCCCGCAAGTAAGATCCATCCCCAACCCATTGTATTTCGTAAGGATATGGACATGCTAATGCGAACAATACCAATAACAATAAGCGTCCACGCCAGTAACGCAGTAATGATGGTTGATGCTAATAAGGGATCATATAACACGATAAGGGCGCCAATGATGTAAAGTATGGCAACGAGAATTTGCCAAACTGTACCTTTCCATTCTTTATGTTTAAACGCATCAGCAAAGTGCGATAATCCTGAAATCAGGAGTAAGGCGGCGAAAAAATACATGCTGACTATGGTTAAGAAGATGTCCATTCCTAAACCAATAATACCAAAGATTAAGAGTAAAACTCCAAAACCTAAAAACCATCCTCTATGGCGTTGCATAATTTTGGTATCAGGATGAAGCGTATCAATATTTGTTGGTTCCATATCAGTTCCTTTTGATATATGTAATATAAATATAGCTTATTATTCAAATGAATATAAATACATTATGAGTTACTTTTTTCTTTTTTACCTATTGATTATCCAAGCCTAAAGCCTTTTCAATAGTTGGGCGAATAGACAATAAACTATATGGTTTACTCTCTTCATTCGGGGTAATGGGAACCAATCGTCCGTTCATCACAAAGGCCCATATTTTCTTAGATTCTGGATACTCTGGTCCATGATTTATCCAATTGTTCCCATCCCCACGACCGTGATCCGTTGTGACAATGACCAGGGTGTGTTTGTCTATTCCCTTAATGTGTAAATAGCTCAAAACTTCATCGAGTACGTCATCATAATAGGACAATGCCTGATGATAGGACTTTAGATTATCTGCATGGGCTGCTTCATCGGCGTCATTTAATGAGATCCATAAGAAGCGAGGTTTATAGGTAACAAAATAATGCCATGCTTGTGCAAAGGTGTATCGATCATAACGATCTTTGCCTTTAGGGTGGTCATGGACTTGTTTTTGATTCAACTCGTTCATTACCTGATCCGGCTTTAAACTTTCAGGATCCGTAACTAATTCATTTCCATTATTACTGAATGTTGTCCCTGCAACGTGCTCCACAGCATAGCCAATCTCAGGCCAAGAGGAAAAAATTGCCACATCCTTTTTAGATAGATGCAATTGCCGAATAATGGCTTCGGGCAATGTTTCAACTTTAATCCTCCCACATTTATTATCTGCACAGGGTTGTACTGCTCCTGCCATTTGACTTTGATACGAAGGAAGACTGATTGGTACGGAAGCAGTATACATCGGCGTGTTGCTTGAAGGGTCTCCATAAAAAATAATCTTGCTCGCATGTTTTTGCCAAAATTTTGGTAAATGTTGGTGATTTTGATAAATATCTTGCCAACGAACTCCGTCCAAAGTGATGTAAATGACCTGATTTATTTTCCCTGGAATAGAAAGCGTTTCTACAACAGCAAATGCTAATGTGCAAGACAAGAACTCTAAAATTGCTATGACTAACAGTCGAATGAACATAAAATCTCCAAAAAATTTCAAGAGAGAATCGGTCGTACCTAGTTGCTTGCAACCGGACATATCAAAATCAGTTCCTTATTATTCATTAATCCAGTAAAACGCGAATTGGTAAAGGAATTTATTAATTGGGATTTTGAAATCCAGGTTGCAAGCAAACAGACTACGGGCCTGGTAACATTGTTAATGAATCAACTCGACTTAAACTCTATTTAGAGGTTGTAACGATTGAATTACAATCGAATCACCTGATTAATATATGATTTTATTGGTGATAATATGGCTATTAGTGGAAAAGATAGAGCAGCGATAATCGATGTACTAAAGAAAAAAACTGGATTTGAATGGGCTAGTGATGAAAATCGAGTTTATTGCAAAGTTATATTAAATGCTTCTGATCGTTTGGAGGGAGAACGTTTGTTTATGAGTATTCTTCAAAAAAATCGAATACCTAATCCTCAGAATCTAGACAGTTCAGTACGCGGAATGAAAAAGGGGCATGCTGAAGTTTCGGCTGAATTTACATCGATTTCAGTACTGGAAGTATTGTTTAAAGATTCGTCTCTATTGGAACAAAAAAAATCAGTGGATGCTAAAGAAAAAACGGATTCACAAGTAGCTACATTAGGTGTTTTTGAGTGTAAGATAAGCTAAAGTTCTATAATTTAAAGATAACTTCTGCAAAAAAGAAGTAGATATGAACGCTCTCCATAGACAGATGATTCGATCTTCAACTTTAGGGACGCTTGTGATACTGGCGCTTCTTTTTATTCCCGCAGGTACTCTGAACTATTGGCAAGGCTGGGTTTATCTAGTGGTAATTATTAGTGCATCCGCTACCTACAGCATATATCTTGCAATACATGATCCTGCGCTTCTCAAGCGGCGTACTGAAGTCGGGATATCGTATGAAAAGGAACCTACTCAGAAAATCATTATCTTTTTTCTCTATATCATGTGCCTTGTGCTTATCATTCTGCCGCCCCTCGATGTCCGTTATGGTTGGTCATTCGTGCCGTGGTACGTTTCGATCCTTGGTGATCTGTTTATAGTGTTTTCATTCTACGTGTTCTATCTTGTTTCAAAAGTGAACACCTATGCTGCCGCCAATATTCGTGTTGAGGAGGGTCAAAAAGTAATTACCACAGGTCTATACGGATTTGTTCGTCACCCGATGTATTTGGGCGCCATCTTTCTTTTTATCGGTACACCGCTTGCACTCGGTTCATGGTGGACACTGCTTTTGGCGCCTGTCTTCTTATCCATTTTAGTTGCTCGTATTCTAAATGAGGAAAAAATACTCGCCCATGATTTACCCGGGTATACGGAATATCAAAAAAAAGTCACAACTCGGCTTATACCGTTTCTTTGGTAACGTTGGAGGAGATGACCGGGGTTCAAGCAACCAGGCTAGTGCATAAATAAATTATAGTATTTTCCACTACTTAGCCGCATAATATTTATCTAATGCTTGGAGCATGATTAATTCAGGGATTGAATTATTCGTTCATCGTACACTATTGTTAATATTAGTTCTTAATGGTTTAACCCAAGGATTACCTTGTTGCAGGCAATCAGATGTTACGTACTATAATTTTAATTTGAGGAGTTAAGATTATGGAAGCTGATTTATTTGATGATTATAAAGATATTCTTTCCCGGCATGGGTATGATGAGAATGATTTCGACTTGGTTGAGCAAGATGAAACGGATTACACACAAAATCCTTATCTTATAATTGGCAAAGTTAGCATTAGATGCAAAGCCACTGATATAACAAAAACGTACAATACGGGGTACGCATCCATATGGCCAGCTGATTTTGAAGAGGATTTAAGAAATGGTTATTTCCAAGATACATTCAAGGCTTAAATTATTATGCAGCATAGCTTGAAACCTGGTTGCGGGCAACCAGGCTATGTGTTTAGAGCAGTTGTTTGAGATTTATCCACGTTTAGGTAGGGCTATATATAATGAGCCAGGGTGATTTAGCTCATTTGCTTCTACGCCAGCTTGGTCTCCTTCTCCCTTATAGACGTCCACATGAGCTCCCATAATAGCGCCACCGGTATCTTGGGCTATGCACCAAGAAGTCGATTTTTTGCAATTGTAGATAAAACTCATTCCGACCGGGATTACCTTGTGATCTGTTGCACATGAAGCATGGGGCGTTAGAGAAATATTTTCTGAACCATAAGGTCCGCCAACTTCTTTAGTAAAGAATACATAGCTTTGATCGCGATTGCGCAAGTCGGCAGCTTTATCGCGGTTTAGCGGGTTATCTAAATATTGGCGAATGAACTTTTCAGATGCAGCGCTTAATCTAATTTCTTTGGATACATTACAACGTAATTTGGCTTCATCATGACACTTGGGATCTTTAGCACACCGTTCCATTGTATCCAGGTTACCGCCACAGGTTGGGTCTTGTGCACATTGGACTACGCGACCTAACATAGTGCGTGGTCTGCCGTTAGCGCCATCGTAATTGATGTGCAGTAATTTGCCATCAAGAATTAATGAACCAGAGCCTTCGAGCATTAAAAAAGCAGGGTCATTGGGGTCTTTAACGTAGCCAATTATATATTTTGGATTTAAAGCCCCGTGCTCAATCTCTTCTCGGTCGGGCACTACTGAGTATGTGCCATTTGCATTTTTCAGACAAAATCCACGCACCGTTTTGGTGAGGGGGTCAACTCCGCAAAGAGGCGCTTTCAAATTATATTTTTTGCATTCCGAAGCTACATTGACCACACCTGGATTACTATACATCGGATATAAAAATGCGCCGCCACGTTTGGTGCGAGCCTCAACAGGGGCGGGTGCATAATAGGCAGTAAATTGAAACTCTCCCTTTTTAAATCCTGAATGATTTTCGGGCCAGCCATCGCTTTTATACCAGTCGAATTCAGTTTTGATGCTCGCTAAATATTTTTGAAAATCGCCACGGGCAGATTTTGCAAGAGCGAGCAATTTTTCGTTGATATTATGGCACCATTCTTGGCGCTTATATGTATGACCGGCGATAGTCATTGACTGAAATTCCCCACGGTGTTTCTTACAGTTTTCAATCTGATTATTTAATGCTTTAATCACTTCATCCATATTGCCCACGGGGTTATCCAACGGTAGCTCGGATGCTGAAATTTTATGAAATTTGAAGCGTAACACTCCGGGCTCTTTGGCGGCCATTTTCTGTCTTGTGGTAAAGTCCACGAGCCTTCTAACATCTAAACAGCGCTGAATAGGATCAGCAGGGAGGGCTGCTTGGACGATGAGGCTAAAAGTCATTAGTGCAAATATTAAAGCTGATTGAAACATTGGTATCCTTTACCCAACATAATGATGTAACTAGGATTATATAGGACTATTGACCTGTCATCAAAGGGATGCGTCTTCCAATTCACTTTGAGTTTTACTTAACCCACGTCCCGCAGCTTGTCTGCAGGAGCCAGGGATTGAGGCGCTAACTCTTTCTTGGATGCTGCGAACAAGTCGCAGCACGTAGGGCTCAGTGGTTATCCGAATCTTAAGGTGAATTTGAAAGAATGTGTTTAGGAAGATTGCCGGGATTTAGTGTCTTAGCGAAGCCGCAGACACGCCTGTAGGGTGTAGGCAGATCTGGACAGATTTTTCAGTGATATGTAAAAAATTCGGTTGATTGCAACCAGGCTTACTTAGATGAATTGATTAAAAGGTGATTGATTTGTTATAATTTACTCGATTTGGATTAACTTTAAACTAAAAATGCGTTTAAGTACAATCAATATTCTATCGTTAAAGGTTCATATATGCGTCCTCAACATTTGACCGGCACGCTTAAAAATACAGGGAAGCAAAGCAGCGCTTTCTCGAGTGAGTTTGCGAATTTTAAAGTTTTTGTGTTCCAACCTGATGAACATTTTTTTGCTTCTTCTTTTGAGGAACGTTTAAATATTTTAGAAAAGCGCATCATTCTTGCTAAAAAAGCCATGCAAGAAAAAGTTGGCCATGAAACTGAAATTAATAATCCTCCTGATAAAAGCAAAAAATCAAGGTTACCATGGTTTATAAATTTTAAAGCCCTAAAAAAAGAAGAAAAACAAGCAAAGCCGCCTAAAATACCGATGCCACCAGCAATATTTGTAGCACCTGAATATCTATTTAAAGATCAATCTGAACTCTGTTATCAAAAATATTATTCTCAAGCCCAAAAGAATCTATTCAAAAAAAGATTACAAGAGTTGTCCATGGATACCGACATGTTAATTGTTCCAGGAACATTTTGTTGGTATAAAAAAGCGAAGCATGATTCAAAAAATTATTATCGCAACACGGCTTATTTCTTTCATCGTGGTCATGTAGAAAAATACAAAAAAAGATATCCCCATACACATTATGATTTTGATTATGTTGATGAAGGGTTTTTAAATTACATGGACTTGCGGCGAAATTTTTTCAAATCAGGAATGGAAGACGCTCTGGTTAAGGATTTTTCTGGAATGAAGTTGGGTATTGAAATTTGTTATGACAGCGTGCAAAGCGCTTTATCTAATTTTGTTAATGAAACCAATATGCCTTTAGATGTTCAACTGATTATCGCTGATGGTGCTGAAAAGCATAATCCAGTGGCCCGACCAGGGACACTTTTTATTAAGGTTGAGAAAAATGCAAATCAAACGGAGATAGGTACGATCATTAATACTCCCGATGACACTATTGGTATCCAACCGGCTATCTTTTTGGACGATGTTGAAGAAAAAGATCTCAAGTCTTTTAAGTTTAGGTGACGAGCAAGTGATTCGCACATGCTTTCTTATGTTGCTCAGCAATCATCTATAATATAGACAAGGTGATTTAATCCACTTTTAAAATGATTACTCTCATCACTGGTGCCTCAAGAGGAATTGGCCGAGCTTTAGCATTTGAGTTTGCAAGTCAAGGTCATGATTTGATTTTAACCGCGCGCAATCAGAGTTTGCTGGAGGAGCTTGCTTTTCAAATCAAAGAAAAGCATCCAGTCGAAGTAAATCTCATTCCATTGGATCTAAGCGGATGCACATCTGCGTCTGATTTAGTTAAGCAAATTGAGGCTCTTAATCTAGAAATTGATTGTTTAGTTAATAATGCGGGTATTGGTTACTTAGGTGATTTCGCCTCTATGGATGTGGACTATTTAAATGAGTTGGTGCAACTCAATATGGCGACATTAACTGCATTAACTTATTATTTTGTCAAAAAATTTATCCATAAAGGTCGAGGTCAGATACTTCAGGTCGCCTCTACTGCGGCTTTTCAACCCGGCCCTTTTATGGCAGTGTATTACGCCTCCAAAAGTTATGTTGTCTCTTTTTCACGAGCACTGGCGTATGAATTAAAAGGAACGGGAGTTACGATTTCAATTCTTTGTCCAGGTCCTACTCAGTCCGATTTTTTTAAAAAAGCTGGAATGGAAAATAGCTTTTTAGCTCGAGGTCTTATTGGGGTACAGTCTACTGAGCAAGTCGCCAAAGTGGCTTATCGAGGTTTTGAAAAAAATAAATTATTTATTATTCCCGGGCTCATGAATAAGATTCTTGCTTATTCTGCTAAAGTAATTCCGGATGTGCTAAGTATTAGAATTACGGCGTTCCTTCATGGAAAAACAAAGCATACTTAATTTATTTGGATGTTGTGGCTGGGGAGCAATCTGATCGCTCCTTTCACTGATTTTCCCTGCTTGCAAGCAACCAAAGCTAAGTTTCTTATACTCGTTTGTGCGTCGAATTAATTAATATCTCCCAGTGAAAAGAAGATAGGTGGGCTATAATTTGATTTAAAGTGAGTCAATTTGGTTTGTTATGAAATTGCCAAAAGCTATTGTTCCTTACTCCAATAAGGATGCTGCTCTTCTTGCCAATAAATACGCAAGAGAATTTATAGTAGAAGGGGGAACTCAACTTATTAATAATTCTTATCCTATTGATAAGAAAAAAAGTCTTAGTGAAGCGGTAAAAGATGTAAGAGAGCAATCTCAAAAAACTGCAAGCTCATGGTTGGAGTTTGACTATTATATTTATGAGTTTTACCAATCGATTGAATGCAGTAAAAAATACTCAATAGGAAATTGTAATGAGCTTTCCGAATTGGCTTTGGATTATATTGCTCATTATGCGCCACATGTAAATGCAGAAGTTTTTCAAGTAGTAGGCGGAAATCATGTGGTACTTGTTGTTGGAAGACAAAAAGGTAGCGACCCACGAAAGCCTGAAACTTGGGGGAAGGATGCTTATATCTGCGATCCTTGGTCCGATGATGTATATTCTGCTTCCAAATATCTTTCACGAACTAAAAATTACTATCAGACCTATGATGAGGCTTCAGATACCTATACGAACCATATAGAGGATTTTAATCCTTCCAAACACACTTTTGGGTTGATAAGAAATTATAATACGGACTACATCCGAAAATATAATACTCAAGAACATCTTAGTGAGGTTTACGATCTTTTTCAGAAAAAACAGCAAATGCTGGTTGGGGCAGCCGTAAATTTAGAGAAAGCTCTTGTAGATATACGCAATAAATTAGAAAAAAAATATGGCGTAAGTAATGAAAAATACCAGATTATCCAAAACAAAATAAACCAGATCCAGAGTGTTACTGAACAACTCACTAGAGATTTTGCTAGGCCTGTTGATGAATCAAAGAATTATTATGAAATCATATCTAAATTAGATAAAACTTTGCGGCAATCAATTAAAGCTTATGCTAAAGCAGCAGATATAACACAAGAAGAAGCGATTGCTTTAGCTAAACCAGTTGCAAGGACTGGGCGAGATAGGTTTTTTCATTCTAAATACGATGTGGTCTCAAAAATTAATGAGGCGTTAGACGAATCGAGCGAGATGTTAAAAACTGTTCCTGTAAAGAAGTAACAGAATTTCAGTGCTTCTCTTCAAAAAATCGTAGTTGCAAGTCCTCAGATTACGCTTTATGCTTCCATATCTTCTAATGTGATAAAAAAGTAGGCAAATGTGCCGCAAGTGAGAGATAAAGAGAATAAAGATTGGCTCATTGAGTTAATGAATGAATCAGGATATCACCCTGATCCTGGAGGAATGTGTTTTGGTGTTGCCAATATGGGAATGCAAGCCATTCTCGCTGAGGAATTCAATCCATTTGAGAGGCGCTTTCTTGAGCTTATCAATATGTACAATGAACGTGATGATATTCACCGAATTATCGACATGCTGAAAGAAGAGATTGTAAATCCTAGCCAGCAATTACAAGAAGATGCCAAAAAATCGTTAATAAGTACGTTAAATCTTGACGATAAACTTCGCGAGATGAGAAAAATATGGTCTGCTCATTTGCTCCATGTAGAGAAGATTGATTTTGGCCAGTTGAAAAAGGAACTCAACAAGAAAGAAAATGAATTTTTATACCGTGTTTTTATAGAGCAGCAATTAGAGAATTGCAAAAATAAATTAGGCTCACTGGAAACAGAGTTTGCTGATCCGGAAAATGAGTATATGGCTTTTTTTGAAGGGGTAGAACTATATCAGCGACCTGGATTACACAGTCCTTTATTTGAAAAAGGAGCACCATTCAAACAAGATACGCTGCTTAGTGCTCCTCGTGTTCTTTCCAAAAAACTGGAACAAAGTGGCGGAATTAGCAGGATAAGCTGCTTCATGGGAGGTTATAACTCTGATGAGTTATTTCAATACTTTTTAACGCTCAAAAATGAATTAACCGCGATCAAAAAACCGATAGCCTTAATTCTTGGCAGTGGCGATCATGCTCTTACAGTTGGATATGATCCGGCACTGGATCAATGGCTATTCGTTAATGGCAGCTGTGAGCCCGCACACATCCCGGGGGAGCATGTTCAAGAAATCGCGCAAAGCGTTTTTAATGAGCTCTCGTCTGGTAATCAATGTGCTTTTGTAACCAATATTTATTGTAATAAATCTAATGAGGAAGAGTTTAAAAAACGCATGGAGCTATGGGAAAAGTGTCCTAAATTTCAAGAGATACATCAAATTGATGCAAAAAAAGCGAAACAATCAGGCGCACATTTACTGCTTCTTAGTGCCTTAGATAATGATCCATTCATGGCTAAAACTCTTATAAAAGAGGGCGTTAATCCTAATCTTGTAGCGGATGAAAAAGGAATTACCCCGATGTTAATCGCCATTTGCTGTAACCACATCGATGTTATAAAAGAATTGCTTACGTGCCCGTTAACAACAGATATGATCTTGAATATTCAAGTCAATTCGCTGTATCAATTTGGGCGTGCTGCACAAATAGATGAAGGATTGGTGAGCAAACTAGTTAATAAAAAAATTAACTCAGAGCAACCCATTGATGCAACCACAATAGTTTCTTTGTCACTGCATGAACTTGCAGTCGCGTTGGGGCATACCGAAATAAGCAATTTACTGCATCAATATGAGCAAAACCAATCGGAAAAATCAAATGCTGCTCATTTTGATTTTTTTAAGACTGAAGAATATCTGAGTAAAAGGCCACAACTGGATGTCTCTAAACCTGCAGCGAGCCCTGTTTGTTCTAATCCATTTGATCTCATTTAATTAATACTCATGGTGTGTTCATTAACACATGCTGGCAGTGAGCGACGAATTAGCGTTAACTTGCTGGTGTAGTGCTTCTTTAAGCGCCAAAACAGCTACTTTCTTATCTGAATCGCTCTGTTCAGAAAAAGCAAAGACTCCATATTTATAGTCTTGACTTAAGATATCCTCAAAAAGGAGCGCACTATTTACAAAAGAAAGAACGGACTCATCAAGAGCCAAATTGTCTTGATGTGCCTTGGTGACTGTTTTGATTAATTGGAGTTTTTTTATATCGGGGTCGCCTGACTTTATATTTTTTAGTTTAGCGAGATCTTTATTTTTATTAATTTGATTTTCAATCCATTTCACGGTTATTTGAGTTATATCATCGCTACTTAAGATGACATCGATACAAAGATCGAATATGGGGGATTCGTCTGCAAAAGATGCAGGGTAGGCGAGTAATATTTTTCTTAGGGCCTGACGATATGTTTTGTTTAAATATTCAATTAATTCCTTTTCATTAATTGGCCTTTCTTGAGTGTGGGATTTAATAAATTTAAGGGGCTCATAATAATTACGAATCATACTTAATTTCGACATAAATCATATCCTCAGCAGGTTATTTACCCAATTACTGTCTTAGAGTCCTTGTGCTTTGAAGTTGTTTTTTTGTATTTCGATTCTATTTAATTCATGATTGTTTAATATATAACAAAAAAATTATATTTAGTTTAAGTATTTCCCTGATTTAACGGATACAGTTTGGCTGCACTATTTTCCTAGAAGAAATGAGTGCAACATTATAAAATGGAGTGATGTTAATCGCTGAATTCTGGACAAAAATGATTTCAATGTTTGCAATCCCTAATTGTGATACTGTAAAAAAAGCACGTACTTTTTTTGAGAACAATAAGATTGATTATGAGTTTATCGACTTCAAAAAAGTTCCACCCACTCCGGCACAAATAAAAGCTTGGGGTGATTACTTAGGCGAGCTTCCAATCAACAAAAAAGGAACGACGTACCGAAAATATAAAGACCATTATGAAGCATTGAGTAGCGCGGAAAAAGTAGAGTTTATTATCGCCAATCCTTCGCTTATTAAGAGACCTATTTTGGAAGAACATAACAAAACAGTCGCGGTGGGTTTTAGCGAAGAACACTATAAAAGCTTATTTATAAACCTCTGAAATGTAATTTGCCTTCTAAAAAAATTGCATATTGCTCTCTACATAGATTTAACAGAGGAGATAGGCGATAAGGGTGGACAATCCTTGGTTTTAGCAATAAGTTCTTTTGCCAAGTCGTTTGGTGAGGCATCTTGAGATAAATCTATCACCGCATGAGTGTCTAAGTCCTCTCTAGGTGAGACAGTAATATTACTTGCTTCTGTTAGCTTAAATCGCTTCATTAGTTCCCTGTACTCATGCGCACCTGCCTTAAAGATTGCTTTTGCTCTGTGGGTTTCCCCTTCTCCAACTTCTGGGCGTAGGTGTTTTAGCGCAATAAGTAGAAGTTGCATTTTAGAAAGCGTTCTCGCTTCATCAATCGCACCATCAGTTTCTGCGGTAGATATTAATTGACTCAGTTGAAGAAATGGCTCGACCCCCTCTCTTTTGTTTCTTAAATCCCCAGAAAGAATGGCGGATTCATTTCGATGATGAATACGATTACTTAAAGCTTTGGGTGGGCAAAAAGCCAAAACAGTAGCGTATTCTATTGTATGGCCATCCTCTTGTGCACGCTCAAGCAGTTGATCTCTAAAATTGCTTAACATGGTTTTAACATCACCATCAGGGGGTACTAGATCAAGAATAACTGAGGAGTCTGTTGGGAGTTTAAAGACATCATCGAGCATCCGATCAAGAATATCGGGCTTGGGTAAATTTTTGAATATATCGCCCACTTCACGAAGTAGATGTGTAAGATCCTCTAACTCTTCATCTACAAATCCAGCACGATTTAATACCTGTTCAAGATCCTCATATTCGGGACTATTAAAGCTATGATTAATAGAAATATCACCATGAACGAGCTCAAATTTCCCAGTGGCGCCAAGCGTTGTGATTGCTGACTCAGTCATATAAGAGGAAAGTTGTTCAATTAGCCCTCGTTCCTGCAGTTTTTCTAACAATTGTCCTTCCAATATAGGGGTTTGCTCTTTCTGAAGTAGTTCATTGGCTTGGTCGATACCATGTGTATACCAACCATGCTCCTTAACTAAAGCATCACAAAGCGTTGATTTTCCTGTACTGGATGAGCCTATTAATAGAACTACTTTCATTATTAAATGTTCCTTTTAAATCACTGTTCAATTATAGATTAGTTTTGAACCAAAAAAATAACGCGAATTCCATTTAGCAGTGAGCGTAGAGTAAGAATTACCTAACAAGACATAAATGTTCACTATAATTTATGAAAGTAGGTCATTACGAATAGTTAAGGATGAAGGCATGGGAAGAATACTATTGAGCTTAGCTCTTTTTTTTAGCAGTCATTTACTCTTGGCCACACCCTTGGTGGCATCAGATGCTAATTTAATTCCCTGTTTTAATAAGGGTGAAGTACAACGTATTGGAAAACAAATCAATGAGTTCTTTCGCAATGAATTTTGTGAAGAACAAGTGGATCCCAAAAAGCTGGTGGTTATAAGTCAAAGTATCTTGCCTCAAATTATGACTGCATCCTTTCTAGGAGCGACGCCACCAGAAAATTGGCAGCAAGTAACTGATGATATTATAAAAAACTGTCTTGGAAGCAATGATCTATGTACCAAGAAAGCTCAGAAGGAGTTCGAAGCATGTCTCCAGCCTAGAATACCTATGCTCCTTCTTCAATTTGGTCCTTGGTTTGCTGAAAATTGTCCGCAATTGAATCAATCATTAATTCAACACTGGCCTGAAAAAGAAGCCATTCTCAAAAAGTTAATTAAGGAACGTAAAACGCAGAATAGTTTGGGCTCTTGAAGTTAAAATGAGTGGGAGATCCTGGTTGCAAGCAGCCAGAATTTATTAGAATAGGCGCGATAAAAATCTTTTACTCCCTCCTGCAAGGATCGTTTTATTAGCGTTTTTCAAAAAATTTGCGCATTACTCATGGTATAAAGGATGATGTTGTATATAATGCACAAAGTGTTTATATTTTGTTGAGGGTATGATGCCGAAGCCAATATATAGTGGACAATATGTTTATTATTTTGATGATTTTCCAACCCACTTGGATGTAGATTTTATTCCTCTTCCTCCTGAAAAGATAGTTCCAACGATTACCTCAGAAGATGATGAATATTCCATTGAAAGTACTCGTTTCTCAGAGTATGTAAGTAAAATAAAAGTTCAATGCGACGATAAAATAGTATGGATGCTGAGTGCAGTTCCTTATGCACTGGATTCATTAGAGGATGTGGTTTCTCTGAGACAATTATGTGAATATTTGAATACTAGCGCTTATTGGAAAAAGGATGGAGATTGGCCTCAACAGGTAAATGAGGAGCATTTAAGAGCATTTAACATCGAGGTTGTAAAAAAATGGCTTTTTCAGAAAACCGCGGAATATTTTTATGCTCAAAATCCAGATAAACTTCCAACTCCAGAAGAATACAAAGTACAAATGAGTATTAATCTGGAACAATTGAAGCGGGAATTATTGGCTTTGGATGCGCTGAATTTAATTCAATCAGATCTTGATAGTTATCTGCATAGTCTTTGGGACAGCTTTAATCCCAGTAGTAACCCCAATAAATTCAATGTTTTTAATTGTTCTGCAATTATAGAAGTGATCCAGGATAAAGAGTTACTTCCCGATCCCACTCAACGAAACATTTATGCAAATGATTTGGAATATTGGCAACTTGTACACCAACAATTAACTCAAGAGCTCATCATTATAATCAATGGTTCTATTCTCGATGAGTTGAAAAGAAAATGTGTGGAGTTAGGCTCTAAAATACCCTTTGAACAATTATATAAAACGCACTGGCCTACCTCCAGATCACTAGAAGACAATACCCCACCCTTACGTTCACTATCTGAAATAAATGAATTCATGGAAAAAATAGTTTTTGTTGAGCAACAGCGACAGAGGATGATTGAAGAGAAAAAGAAAGAATGGTGCGGTTCGCCAGCAGGCTTTGCGATTGCACTGGAGAGAACCCAATCTATAGCTGACTCTAAGGAACTAACGGATGAGGAGTTTATGCAGATACTCTCCGAGCAGTTGAAAAAAATTGCCGTCGAAGACGAGGTTCTCGAGTCGCTTTCATTGGTTAATACAAGTCCAATTCAGGTCGTGACAAAGATGCTGCATGATGAACGTGTTGATAATGTAGCCACCTTAGCTCCTCTGGTAGTTCGTGATATTCAGCATGTGATCGAACATATGCCAGATAACCCCACCTTAGCTGATTGCCCCAAGAATGTGCTAGCACTGGACCAGTTTGTGGTTAGTGTTCGCTCAGCGTGTAATCGTGCGGCGCTGATAGACCTTTATGATCGTTTGGAGCAAAGCACCAACAAAAAAATAGCCGAAAAAATGATTGGTAACTGGGATGTAATTGGAACTGACATTCGTGACAGTGAGCGGATGATGACGGAATCAGATAAACTTAGGATTCTTGCTTATGCTCAAGGGAAAAAGACAAAAGAAGAATACGATGAGGAAATGTCTAAACTCAATGTAAAGCTTGAACGAGGCGAGGTCACCGCTCAAGAAGAGGTGGTGATTAAAATGTTTCCCAAGCTTAAGCAAGCACTAACCCGATTACCTAAAGAGTATTTCGCGGACTTTTCGCTTGTCTTGAAGCGAGCATTTGTCCATCAACAAATCACACATCCTGAAAAATTTCTCCAAAATCCCCATGAAACCGCAGTTTTTTCAGCGCTTGCTTTAGACCCTAGCAAAATAAAGGTGAATAAAGAGCTTGTCCAACAGAAAATTAAACATGTATTACAAAACCTGGTACTTAATGGCCAAGCCGAAAATGAAATTCCTACATTGAAAGAACTGCAAGATCAGATAGAGCTTTTAGCTTTGAAGGAAAAAATTATTACAGCTGGTGGTGAACCGTCTCTAACTCCTTTGGTTCACATACTCACCAAAGCAAGACAAGAACTCATCGCCTCAGCAACTCATTTGTTAGAGCAAGAATATGAACGATGTAAAAAAGAACTGAATAACTCTAATATTTCGCAACACATTGATAGTTCTTTAAAGGCTTCAAAAAATAAATTGCTACGATCGCTCCATCGCTTTATAGATCAAAAAATAAAAGAAAATAAAGATAGCCTGGCTGGTTTAACCGACCAATATGATAAAGTGAAAGAGATTCTTTCTCCACTTACTGGTCAATCGCACAGTAAAATGAGAAATCAACTGTTAAATGATGTTCAAAAAGACATTGAATTTTTTAATCAATGGGGAGATCCCATTCAGTATGAAAACATCCAAGGATTTATTGGTGGGGCTGGCGAAATATTAGGTGAAGGAGCGTGTCAAGCAAACACCTATAGGGTTATTACTCGAGAAATGACCAGCTTAGGTAGAAATCAAGTACTCTCCGACTCTCAATGGCAAGCGGAAGTGAAAATTTCTCCCCAGGATCGTTATAATCAAGCCTTATATAAAGTAAATGTCGGTGAGGAAGCAAACAATGGCTTATCACAAGCTGTGTTAAAACGTCTTCATCTTAAGAAAATCCAGGTGCTGCGTAGAGATTATCATTATGCAGATGAAGCTGCATATGACTCTGATGCTATCTATCAACTCCTTTCTCAAGCAGTTAATCAACAACAGAAGTCTAAATTAAAAAATTATGGAATTGTAAAAATATCCATTGGACATCATGCCATGAAAAAAGATGGAACCATAGACGCAAATCAAGCATCTTGGGGCCATGCTATTTATTTTCGTTTTGATCCGAAGAAAAAAACGGCTTATTTTTTTGACCCTAATCATGGACGGAGTATTAATTTTTACACCTGGAAAAAATTAGAGAACGATGTTGATTTTAAAAAAATGAATCAGAAAGAACAGGACGAGGCTGTGCTGAATTACATGCTGATGTGTTTTTCACAAATGGTAGTAAATGATTTTAATGACATCAATACGGTGCGAACTTTTGAAATGGAAATGGATTTTAATTTTATTGATAAATTAGTTTCTGCAGGCAATAAAATTGTTGGAGGCATCAATAATTTCTTTAGAAAGCCCAAAGAAACTCATAGTAAAACGGACAATTCAATTGAGAAAACCGTGTCCCCTTAATAAATCAAATGTTGGTGAAAACGGCTGTTTATTTAAAACCCCAAAGACAATTATGAGCTGATTTGCGCATCACAGCACCTGGACTTGTTTTTGGGGTTTTGCCTAATTAGTTACAGACAATGTTTATTAGGATTCCTTTGCATACACAGATTAGCGAAATAATATTTTAAATTGGATACGAAGATATCTCCTTCTTGTTCCATTACAAAGATTCGTTCGGGTTGTAATTCAAGATAATTGGATGCTTTTAAAATAGAGTAATAAATTGTTTCTGCCGAGGAGGAAATCCATTGTTTTATAAACGGCAGAATGATTTCGGGATCATTAGAATAAAATCGTTGATAAATATCAGCAATTAATTCCTTTCTCATTTCGAAATTACTTTTAAAATAGAAATTGCTCCGATCTTGATGATAAAGCATAAAGGGAGCTTTATTGGGATTGCTTTTTAAACCGGCATTAAGATTCATCGATGTAATAACACCTTTGGCATTTTCAATTTGTAATGTTGTAGTATTGAATAAATTGTATCCATTATATTGTTCCAGATAGGATTTTAAATAATCAATGGCCTTATCTGTTAATGGATCAAAATAACTCTGAATCGAAAAACTTAACGCGTATTCTTCTGGGCTATCCTGATCATAGCTGCAGTTGATGTATGTGTTATAGATAAAAAGATTGGCAGAGATTTTTTTGGAAAAAACCTGGTCTATTTCATTTTCCACCTCCTCGCAACTGAGTTTCAATCCGGTAACATCACCGCGAACGCGAACGATTTGAGTTGGAAAATCAATAGTTCGTTGAACCATTTGCTTCAGATCAGGACGCTCTTGTTCATTACTATAGTGCCTGACTACCGTATTTTTAGTGTTCGGCAATGGGGAAAAAATAAGATGCTCTGCACTATTATTATCAGAATTAGCAAAAGCCAGAAGCGGCGATAGAAGTAAAAAACTCAGTAAACAGCTCTTTTTCATAACAAACTCCTTTGTTTAATTAATCAGAATTCCATTATTTATCGGATTAGAAAGCTGTTTAATAATTACACTAATCCGGTGGTGCACAGTATATCTTATCCCGTTTTGAGGGTAGATCCTAACACCGGTGAAATTCTGAGCCCCGAAAGAAACTGGATACCGCGCATAAAGCGCGGTACGTAGGGTATTAAATTCTCTGTGCCCCTCAAGGACAAAGAGTGCGTATTAAAGGAGGAGCGCTCTACGTCCCGTCCCCATGACTTGTTCGCGGGATCCAGAGGATTTTTATTGAGTCACACGAAGTTCTGCATAGCGCGCCTAAAGCTGGAAAAGACGAGGATGGCTAGACCTAACAGCTAATAACAGCGTTACTTCAGCCCAGGACTTGGAGGAAGAGAAACTCTTATTTTTGCGTTTAATACATCATCGACTAAGGATTCGGCAAAATCAAAAGATTCCATTATGGATTTAAGATGCTCATTGGTCTCTAAAAATTTAATAACAGCTCCAGCCGTTTCTTCATCTTCTGGAAAGTTCATCGACTTTTGATAGGTTTGTTGAAAATCACTGTTCTGAGCATCAATTTGATGTTCAATGTCATGAATTTTTTTCATTGAGTCTGCTGAATCGAGTAGCGATTTAAAATGAGATTTTTGTTTTTCAATAAGCAATGACATGGATTTTAAATCGGTAATGGAGTGAATAAATTTTTTTGCGCGATTATATTGCTCTTTTGGCAATTGCTCTTCTAACTGAGCCATGCTGAGGCGTTCTTTATTTTTTAAAATCTTATCAGTAATAATTTGATTAAAATTCAAAATGTTAGTAAAAGATCTAAATTCACTTTTATCTTTTAAATCTCTTACGATAATTTCTTTTACATCTTTATTTAAATCCTTCATTTCTTTGCGAAGAAATGTATTAAGCGTGGCTTCTGCTTTGATAATTTCATTAACGACTTCAAAAAACTCAGGAAATGAATTGGCATTATCTAATCTTTCACCAAGAAGCCCCAATTTTTTATTAAATTGTTCTATGTCTGATTGAACATTATCAAGATTTTTAAGGATCAATTGTGCTTTTTGTTGGTACTCTCTATCATTAAATGATTTATTGGTTTGCATATTTTTTCCTTTTAATAATATGGTTTCTATCGGGTTTATAGCGTTGGGAAATCTTTTTTAATACTGGATTCTGGGTCACTCTCATCTTTCCCACCGTCCTTCTCTTGGAAAAAAACAAGTTTCTTTTGCATATTTGCCTTACGAACATGTTCAGGAATTTCGCGCTCAAAATCATTTATGGCCGATTCTGTTTTTGCTTCGTCGATAACCTTTTGTTCGGCTCGGGTTTTAATCATGGCTTGTTTGCCTTCTTCTACTAGCGCTTTAAGTTTTTTGGCCCATGAAGGGATTTCTGGGGGAATACCAAGACTGCTGTCTTGACCACCTACATAGGGAGTTGGTTTTGATTCTGAATGATATGTTTGGCGAGTAGGACCAATTTCGGAAAGTAACCCCCGGCTGCCACCTTTTTCCCTATACCTTAAGAGCTCAGTATATTGTTGTTCTATAACTTTGAGTTTTTTAATTAATTTATTTTGTGATTCCTCAGATCCTCCTTTCTCGAGGACCTTTTCAATTTTTTTTCTTGCGGCCTCATAATCTATTCTTAATTCGCTTACGTTAATCCTACAGGGTTCTTGTTGATAGCCAAAGAGCATTATCTCGATTACATCTCCGGCATTTAGTTGTTGGGAGGGGTGTCTCATATATTCTTCGTGTCGAGAACAGCCACCAGCTTTTGGTTTTTCATGCCAATGTGCATGAAACTGTTCAAATTTCTCTATAATCTCTTCGATTTCATGTTCTTCAAAAAATTGGCTAAAAGCTTCAGTATCTTTTAACGCATTCATATGTTGTTTAAAATCTTCGGGTGTATAAGGTTGATTATCTTTTAAACGATAATGATTATGATTATGACCTGCTTCACTCTCTAAATGATGCATTAATTTTATATGCACTGAATTACTGCCACGATAATACAAATCACAACCATTACTAACGTGCTTATGTGCTTGGGCCGCTGCATTATAAAGTACGTCTCTGAATTGTTGTGGGTATTGATCCATTACATTAGGCTTCCAAAAATACCATGTCAAACTATGCCCTTTGACCTGTAACGCAATGTGTAGGTCAATTTCATTACCTTCATCGAACATCTCATACACTTCGCCTTTTGTTCGACGAAACATGCGGTTTGGAAACTTCTTTACCAACTTATTGTATTCTTCTTCATTACTCGCTTTAACATAGTATTGCAGTTGTTGGAGGATACCATCATTGTTTTTATAGTGTTCTTCGTCTCCCTTATACGAAGTATAGAGTGTGGTTTTTTGGGTTTTCTTTAACATTATAAAAAATGGTACAGGAGATGCATCTCTTTTCTCGTCCATAACAAGCTCATACAAACTGTTAAATGATCACTATGATTTATTATAGAGCATCAATGAGCCAACTAGAGGTTTTAACTTCTCTCAATATATTGAACGGAGATTCTGAAGATTAGGTTTGTTAAAGTTGTATTTGTAAAAAAATCTGTCTAAATGAAAAATTTTTTGAATATCGAAGTAGGGCTGGTTATAATTAGAAACGTACCTAATCAGCCAAATAGCATATGCCTGGAAAAGAAATTCAAGAAGATTTCCTTACAACTCCAATTAAAGAATACTCGGGGGATCTTGCACCTAATCTCTCAGATGAGGAATTGTCAGCGCTTATCAATAAAATGGAATCTTACTTAAATACAGCAAGTTCCTCAGAACTCGAACAAAGCAATTTTTTATATTGGTTAACATATGGCTTGTCTAATGCGATGAAAAATAATCGATTTTCCTCTTCGGTCCATATCGCCACTCTATTTCATAAAATAAGTGAAAAACATCCTCATACTGTAATATCTATGTTTGGAAAAACAATTGAGGCGGGTGAGTTTAAAGGTCAAACTGGAGTATTTGTTTGGACGGATCGATTCTATGGAGCAACGTTTAATACTATTTTTTCACCTGTTATAGTAGTGATGAATTTAATTTTTTCCACCTTACTTGAATATGATAGTAAAGCACTTTCTTTAATGATGGCGAAACCCATTGAAAGTGGTTTTACAAGCGGAACAAATGCCTTATTAAATCTTATTTATGCATTAAAAAACGCATCTGAGTATGACTACAATCAATCGACAACCAATTTAATTGCAGAATTGTTGACTCAATTTATTACTCGCTCTCCTGAGCAATTAGGGTTTGCTATAACTCAAGAGGTGAGTAAAGGCATCTTTTCTGGAACAAGTCTTATTGATTTTGTAGTCGCTGCGCTCGCACAGTGTTCTAAAGACAATATCGATGCCGTAAAAACGCTTTGCAAAATGTTTATATTAATCAATCAGAACCATCCCCATCCGTTAATGTCATCGCTAACTAAAATTACCCAAAGCGGTTACAACCAAGGAATGAATTCGTTCCATATTTTATTAACAACATTAGTCTCTGCTACCTATATTGAAAATAATACAGAAATGGTCAATTTACTTGTGGTGCTTATTCATGAGCTTTTAAAGAAATCTCATGATAAGGTTATTGCTGCTTTAACTCAACCAATACACACTGGGGAGCGAGAAGGCGAAAATGGAATCATGCATCTTGTGCACGCCTTAATTATTTCAATGGAACGAAATATTGATACCACTGCGATTACGAACTTACTGCTGGAGGTAATTGAGTCCAATGGCAACGAACTTACAGCGGTGTTTAATAGTCACGCGATAAGCAAAAGCACTCATTATTTCGATACTCCTTTATCTAAATTAGAAAGCAAACTAAAAAGTGAACACTCCACGTCTGCTCAAAAAGCACAGCTTGAGAACATTGTAAGCAAACTCACAGACGGTATTTCTCCAAACCATTACTTCAATTGAGAAATTTATTCATCCGCAAAATAAGTATTATATAATTTTATGTATGTATTATCTTTTTCTATTGCTTTTAATATATTGTTAATACGATCGATTAATGCTTGATTTTTGGGGGGCGCCAAGATTACTACACCGTCTCCAATGATGTGTACCTCACCTAAAGGCTGAAATTGATCGCCACCTTCCTGAGTCCAATAATTTACTGATGAGCGGTTGAGAAAAATAGCAGATATATTTTTATTATGTAAATCTGCTAAAACATCCTCAACGTCATCATAAAGTTTTACTTCAAATAATTTTGCATAATGGGTTGATAAATATTCATAAAACAGCCCACCATTGAGCGGGTTTCGCAGAACACCCACTTTTTTCCCTTGTAATTCATTAATTGAATTAATCTCACTATTTTTTAAAACGAGAAACTGTCCCTTACTTAACATATAGGGTAGGCTGTAAATGAAATTGGTTTTAAGGTCATGAGAAATCGGAATACCTCCCATTGCCAGGTCAACTTTTCCCTCTTTTAGCTTTTTGTAAAGTTCATCCATCCCCATTGGAATAAAGTTACATTGTTCTTTTAAGCGCTGACATAGTAATTGTGCCAAATCAATATCAAATCCATTTTTTGGAGAGAAAATATAAGGTGGTTTAAATATAAGAGTACCGATATTAATCGTGGCATAACCCATTGACGAGAGGAGGAATCCTAGGGCTAACAATATTGCTTTAATGTACATTATTTTTAATTCCTTTTATCATTCACCGCTCTATAGTGAGATGTACATACAAGGGTATGTATTATCTAGATTATATTTAATTAATAAAAAGATAAATATTATCTTACGGAACTATCACCTGGGTTTAGATTAAGTTTCCAATCTATCGACAGAACATTTGCTTTATGGCTAAAATGCTTTTTCTTTGAACATTAGGAGTGATTTGATGAAGAAGTGGGTACGGCCAGAGAAAAAAAAATTTATCGATGATATTCATTTAGAACACCGCAAGCACATTGCATCGGTAAAGGAAAAAATAAAAAAAAATCTACCAGAGGCAGCCATTTTACCTACGACTGAAAAAGATAAAAATGACGCAAAGCATCAACTTGCTTTGCGGATAAGTTGCCCAATTTCAACGAAGTTAAGCATCGTTGGTTTCTTTGCTGACGATAGAAGCAGGTTTTTTGCAACAGCTTCTGAAGGGCGACTAATCGAGCAATATAAACAGGAAGCACAGGATAGCTGGGTGGAAAATCATGCGGAAGTTATGGAAGACATCAGATTATCTGGGCGTCGATGGTTACCTGGAAATAATTAATTTGATTAACCAATGTAGCCTGGGTGAAAGCGCACGTCGTAACCCGGGGTATGCAGCGTTTCACTCAGGTAACGTTTTTCTTAAAACCTCACTGTGGCACTAGAGATATGTGGATGAGACTCCATTAGATAAGAAATTGCTTGCCTATTTAAACTTCGATCTCGTTTATATTTATAACTTACCTCCGGTCTCTCTAAAGATTGCGTAAGGGAGACTTTTAACATATTGTGCAAACGCTCAAATAGACGTTGGTCGTATGTTAATAAATTTTTAATTTGTCGCTCCAGTGCCAAAGCAACCCAAGGAGTGGCATGGGGTGTAATTAGTTCCAAGATTTTTTGCAGTCTTTCTTTTTCGATAGGACTATCTTTTCTAATCTGAGTGATGATTATGGCAAAATCTGCATGTCGTTCAAGCGGAGCATGGATAATAATCGTTGCACATTGTTCGGGGGTTAATACACGGGCAGCCATTTCGCAAAACGGTTCTTGAGTATTTCTAAAAATTTCCCAAAATTTGTTGTCTTTCAGCGCGCACTCGAGTTGCTCGGGAGTCATATGTTCCAAAATAACTTTTAGTCTATTTTCTCGACAATCGATGTACGATTTATGGTTTCTTGTTTTCGAATCGAGTATCCAAATGTGGCTTAGTAAATTTCTAGGGCCTGCTGCGGATGCTGCTCGCTCTACGAGCATTTTAATTCGATAATCAGGCAGGCTGTCTAAATCAGCACTTATTTTTCTATCATTTGTAATAAATGTTGGGGAATTTAAATCGCTAATGAATGCATCAAAAGCCTCATCGCTCCATTCTGTTTTGGGCACCGAGTTATCTATATAAACTGGTTGGGTAACAACCTGCACGGAGGCCCATTTTTTTGTAGGAAGAGATGTTGGGGGATGAGGTTGTGGGTTGTTTGATTGTGAGGCTTCAAGCTGATTTTTATATTTTTGAAAATTAACATGAATGTAATGATCGACTAATTTGGTCAGTTCAATTTTGAACGAAGCTGGATGCGCCATATGGCTTATTTGATCGGTAAGCGCTATCCTTAATTTCCAACTAGCATAAGGCATTATAGAAACGAGTTTACCTAATAAGTAAGGACCTGGTTGGAGTTTTTTAATCATGGAGTTTAGCGTTTCATGGAGTTTGTTATCGGCGGCAAATAATTCCAATTGTTTACGAGTGAATGTGTTCACTGCACTGGCTGCAAACGCATCCTTATTTAAAACGTTTAAGAAATCGGCCGAAGCAACCGAGGCTTTCAATTGTTCGTCAGAAATGGCTTCGAGCATCACTGTCAATTTTCTTGCTTGATATTCCCTTTTTGAGACTTCAAATTCAAAACCGATAAATTGACGCCATAAATAATCCAGTTCGGTAGCGCTAAATCTGCCTTTTTCTTTATGGACACTTAATTTACTAACAAATAATTTAATATCCTTGTTACTCATTTGCTCTAATCTATCCCAAAAATCATTTTTTGAGGTGGTAGGTACTTTGATTAGGGTAATTAATTTGTCGATATAGAGTTCTTCTACGTTCGATACATCATCTTCTATTTTAATGGTAGCTTGCGCTTCATCTTGAGCAATCGCTTGATTTACTTTAACTAGAAATACCTGAGTTTCGGTGGCGTCATTGACTTCAGGAGGGGAAGTAGCTTGGGGTATATCTGTTTTTAACTCGGTCCTGGAAAAAAATGTATCAGAAACCGTGCTTGGTTTGAGTGTTGGCGATGTGTCTTCGATGTCTTTCGCGGTTGTGGGGGCGACAATTGGAACTTGCTCCTCAACATGTAACTCAATGGGGTTGCTTGTTATCAAAGGTGCTTTGGGTTCGTTAGATTTCAGAACAGGTGTTGTTGGATGTACCAATTTTATTCCAAAAATAATTGCATCTATGGAGCCTAAAGAGGCAATTCTTATTCCTTTAAATCCTGACTCCCATGGATCTGTTCTATTCCTCATTCCTCTTAACCAGCCGAAGGTTCCTCCTAAAAGAGAAAGAGGGGAGGTTAATATGAGTCCGAAGATACCAAGTAAAGTAAGTAAGAGACCCCCGATATGCTTTAAATAATAAGAAATTAGGGATTCTGTTAAAAAGTTATGGCGCATATTTAAATTCCAATTGTGAAATGGTTAGATGTCATACGTCAGCCGTTTGAGTTCTTCTATAACACGATGCGTTGCTTTGCGTCCTTCATAAATGGATTCATGGGCTCGATCAAATTCCATCAAACCAATGTGATGAAGTTTAGGTGTAATCAGGACGTCCGGCGGGTCTTCTGCAATACGTGAACAAGTGATGCGATCTTGCATTATATTAATGGAACTCGCTAATACATCGAAGAGACCAGGTTCGATAGGTTTCTTTTTACGCAGAGAGGAAATGAAGGAGTCCAGTTTAATATCAAAGCCGGTTTTCAATTTTGATGCCCACATAGTAATGGTCGGATCGCGTTCAGCATCCTCCGATTTTTGGGGGCATTTGTCATTATCAGTTATGGTATCCTCATGATGTGGCGCGAAATGTCGACCTACAAGATCACTATTTAGATTTACGGCGATAATGTAATCAGCGCCCATAGCACGTGCTAGCGAGATGGGTACAGGATTAACTAAGCCGCCATCTACCATAAAATCGTGTTTTAAAGGGAACGGTGAGAAAATTCCGGGTAGGGCGATGGAGGCTCGGACTGCGTCGAGTAAGGAACCTTCGCGCATCCAGTGCTCTTTACCATTCAAGAGAGAGGTTGCAACGCAAGCGAATGGAAGCTTAAGTTCTTCAATATTAGGGTCGCCAATGTATTTTTTAATGGCATTCATTAGTAATTTGCCCTGGAGAAAGCCCCCACCGGTCATGCGCATGTCGAATAATTTTATGATGTCTACACGGCTAAGAGTGTTAATCCATAGTTCAAATTCGTTAAGATTATTGGATGCGTACGCCCCACCAACTAAGGCGCCCACAGAGGAGCCGGTAACAAGATCTGGTTTTATACCGATATTTTCCAGTTCGCGGATAACGCCTATATGTGCCCAGCCGCGCGCAGAGCCACTTCCCAAAACGAGTCCTATTTTGGGTCTTGCCATATTATTCTCCTACCATGGAACCCTTCATCCTATGAGCAAGATGATCGCTACAACCTACTCAATTAAAAAAGCAATATCTAATTCATTCAGTAATGTGTATCGCTGATATGAACATATAAGGTGTTCTCATTTCAATAGCATTGTAGAAATGAATCTTTTTTCATTACAGGAAAAATGCTTATATTAGCGTCCACTCTTAGTTAAATTTTTTAATACCCAACGAAAAAAATCGCGAATGACTTGTCTAACTAGAGTATTTTTACTGATTGTTACCAATAACGAAGATTCTGATGTCGTTGTTTTTTCTTGGGCAGGTGGAGACGAGGTATCCATTGCGGTACTTTGTTTCTTCTCCGCAAGAATTTCTGCTGCCGAATGCGGATTTTCTGGACGGGAATAGCGTTGATATAAATGAGATTTGCTTAGGATTTGCTGGGCTTCGTTCTCAGTTAAGACCCCCATTCTTGATTCTGGGGGTCTAATCAAACATTGAATTAATGGGGTTGGCTGACCCTCTGCATCAAGGGCACTCAAAAGAGCCTCCCCAATACTCAGAGAAGTTAATATGTTCTCGGTATCATAATGCGTTGAAGGCGGAAAGTTTTGTGCAACTAATTTCATTGCTTGTCGATCTTTTGCAGTAAATGCGCGTAGTGCATGTTGAATTTTTAAACCGAGCTGCCCCAAAATGGCCTCGGGGATATCGTTGGGCGTTTGCGTGCAAAAAATTAAGCCTACACCTTTGGAACGAATCAGTTTAACAATAGTGTCTAAGGTATTTAACAAGGCTTTACTGGCATTTTTGAAAATTAGATGTGCCTCGTCAATGAATAAAACTAATTTTGGCTTATCAGGATCACCTAATTCGGGTAGCTGACGATAAATATCAGTAAGTAATTTGAGCATAAATGTTGAAAACAGTTGTGGCCTATCTTGCATGTCCATTAAACGAACAATGGAGATAACTCCCTGACCCTGTTGGTTACATTGTAATAAATCATCAATTTTAAACGCCGGTTCACCAAAGAAGTCCTCGCCACCCTGGGATTCCAATTCAACAATTTTACGCATGATTGAGCCAATGGAAGCCGTAGCGACACTGCCATATTGCGACTCTATTTCTACATTGCCTTCTTTGCTTTGTACATATTGAAGTAAGGCTTTAAAATCTTGCAGGTCAACGAGTGGCATGCCCTTGTCTTTCGCATATTCAAAAAGAATGGTGACAACTCCCGCCTGGGTTTCATTGATTCCTAACATCCTTGAAAAAAGGAGTGCACCAAAATCAGAAACAATTGCTCGTAAAGGAATTCCTGGGACACTGCTAAGCGTAAATAATTCTACGGGGCATCCCCGAGGAGTAAACGATAATTGGAGGGATTTACAGCGCTTTTCAATGCCTGAATTGGCCTCACCAGGCATTGCCAAGCCGGAAATATCCCCTTTAATATCCATGACCAGACAAGGAACTCCAGCCAAAGACAATTGTTCAGAAAGCACTTGCATGGTTTTTGTTTTCCCACTGCCTGTAGCTCCGGCAATTAAGCCATGGCGGTTAAACGATTTGAGCACCAGATTAACGGGAGCATTTTTTAATACCTTATCTTGAATAAGAATGCCTCCCAGTTGTAGGGATGCAATATTTTTAGATGCTTGATAAGGAGTGCTGAGGTCGTCATACATAAAAACATCCTTGTTGCAGTTCATATGATTTAATTATAGCCTCCAGACAGCAAATTAAAGGCTCCAAGATCAAGAGAGTTTACATTTAGAAGATATTTATTGATATTTATCTATGTTATTGCCAAGGGAAAACAATCTGCAGTAGCCCAAAATCATTTGAACATACCCGCTAAAATACTCAATGTAAAATTGTTATATTCTCTTTGTCGGCGTATAATTATTAATCAATAAGATTTAATTTGTCTCATTTGCGAGCTAAGGTGATGAGAAAATGGGAAAGACGGTTGCAGTCAAAAATAAAGCGGATTTGCTTGATATCCCTGAAGAAAACTTGTTTGTTTCTGAAAGTGGTTATGCGTACGATATTAATCAAATTGTCGAGTTTATTTCGGGAGATTGGGCATTTACGGACTTCCAAAATCCATCTGAAATAGCGGGTATATTTCGTGATTATAAAAATAAAGAGCCTCTGAAAACGCCTAATGCAAAAGTCTTGGAGCCGGGGTTGGCATTAAACTTATTCAGCGAAAAAGATATTACTAACCTTTTAACGCATCCAGTCGTTCGTAGTGCATTCGAAAATAGTCCTATTTTTTCGGGACTACACGATTATGCTGATGGTGTAAATGAGGTTACTTTAAATCTGATAGGTAAGATTGTCATTGCCTCACAAATTTTAGAAAACGCCTTACTGAGTGCGGATCAGAATAAACTTACGGCAGAATTACATGAGCCACTCGCTGAATTTAAAACACATCTTGATCAATTAAAAAAAGTAGAAAAGAATCCGCTTATTTTTCTTACCTCAAAAGATGGTCCCATCAGTAGCTATTCAGACGTAAAAGGACGTCGCTGTAATTTCGTAGAGGATGTCAATAATTTGTTATCTGGAGAATGTGGTGCGGGGTTTAATCGGCATGTTGCTAATTTATATAACGCACTCAAAAGTTATAAGCTTTATCAACATGCACTCAAATCCAGTTTAACCATGCAGGATGCTCCAAGGGAAAAAAAAGAGCCATCATCTTTACAGGGTTTATCTATTTGGAATACAAAAAAAGAGGAAGGGGAGGAGAATCAAGCAAGTGTTCAGCACAATAAGAGTACTTTAGAACCGAAGTAAATCAGATTGCACTAAATATTGCAGTAGCGTGTATGACATAAAGAAGCGAAGGAACTGGCAAGAAGGTTAAGCTTGGCTCAACCCACATTTGCAAGTACAAGGAGAGAACAAAGGAACACAATCAAAATGCATCGTAAACGATTTTTAAGATAAATTTTTGATAACTTCCCCAGTATATCTATATTTTATGTTCGATATTTCATTTTCTATAGTTAGATTCACTTTATAGATTGCATCATTAATTGCTTCTGTCATCAGCGTACATGTTTTTGTTTTATTATCCAATTCTGAATAGGTGGGATCCAAGGAAAGCTCTATAATTTGATGTTTTCCATCCACCTTCGCTTTGGCAAGTCCATCACTAGAAACTCCTTCAACAACCAATGACTCTAATTCCTCCAATTTTGCGGCAATTTCTGCTTCCATTTGGATTCCTTTAGTTCTAATTATTTTCAGAGTACTTGCGCCAAGGCTTTTCAAAATATTTTCATCTACTGTAAACATCTTTGCGGCTTTCATTCTTCTACCTCCTATAAGGGCATTTTTAATGGGTATATTGTTTATGTTTTATAATGTGGGTCCATCTGGAGTTTTGGATTGGGGTGGCTTTACTAGTCCATACGGTTGCAATATTTGGGGTACCTGGGTCGTCCACTGTTCTAATACCGGTGAATTATTGGTAATCCCTACTGCATGATTATCGAATACTCGTTGTGACATTACGGAAACAATTGCTTCCAAGTCTTCTTTTTTCTCTTCTGCATTTATACTTCGTCCATCGATTACTCTGACGAGCTCTCCACTGGCATAGGTCGAGGCTGAATAACAATTAGATCGAACAAGATTACACGATTGTTCATCACAAATCGCTTTATTCGTTCTATCTATGACCTCTTTTATTTCTTGTCCCCTAACAACCACAAATGTTGAATTAGCAACATCCTCTTTATTAATTCTTCTTAATGCGATGGATGAGTGATAAAAAGGAGATTTTTGGGTGATGTCTGCAAAGCCCTGTTTACGAGCAAAACCAACTTCAAATAGGTCATCATCTTTGATTGTATCTAAGTCATCACTGAGCATCTTTTCTGGTTGAACACGTACCTTTGGCGCTTTTCCTTTTTTTGAGAACATCTCTACCACAAAATCACTACCTGAAAATAAATCAAAGTGTTTCTCGTTATCTAACTGAGTTCCCAATGACTTGAAATATATAGAGCTCGAATGTATTTTCTTTTGAAGATGGTGTTTGGGTGTTTTATCAGTATCTCGTACGTAACCGGGACTTTGCCTGCCAAATATGAGCCAATTTTTTTGATCCGCGTCTACGATAGTCTGAGTTTCTTCAGGCGTCATTTGCAGCTCTGCCATTTTATCCTGTAGTTGTTTATATTTGTATGCATCGTATGCAAGGAGAAGAGTGCCAGCCCCTGATGTACCTATTAATTTGCCAGAATGTCGACTGATTAAAGCAAACATTGTTACCTCCGGAATAATATTTTTTAACCTGTTTTTTGTATTATTATAGACTATGGTGCGCTTTATTTTTCCATTATATTGAAGTTGACGATAACTGGTTACTGTGTTAAAGATAACTAAATAAAGAACACTCTGTTGAATTGGCATTAAAGGGAGTTGGTATTATGCTTACAAAGTTAACAAAGATAATAAGTCCTATAGCATATTCGAATAAAGCGACTGCATTGAACCGGTATGCTTTGTTTCAGGTGAGAAGTAAATCCCATAAATTATTGACTCAGGACGAAGAAATTCATGCAGAACAGCCAATTTCATTAAGCCCAGAACCCATAGATCCCGAGAAAATGCGCTCCTTGGATGATTCAGCTAAAGAAGACACTTTTGAATTAATGTTTGCGACCAAAGCCGGACTTCCTCTTCCTTACATGCCGATTAGTCATTCTGCGATTGCTTTAAAAAACAGTAAGAATGGTTCTTTTTCTGTATATGGACGTCAAAGCCCGTGGGATTTCTCACAATGGTTGCGAAAAGGGGTAACGTTCCATACCCAAAAAGATGATGAAAAAAAATACTTAAGTAAGGGATATAACTTTATAGGGTATCCAACAGGAGTTTCTTTCACTCAACCAGAAATTAATAAGTTTCTAGATTCTGCAGATAAACTCATTAATCAAGAGCAAATGTGTAATATGTATCAGTCCAATTGCTATTCTTACTCAACAACAGCATTAAGCTTTGCAATTGAGGCCTTATTAGAACGACCACATTTTGATGCCCCGTCGATTAGTCGAATCATCGATGTTTTGGAAGAGCACCCCTTACACGATCATTTTTCTATTGGCGTTCGCAACAATCCGGTGGTTGTTGATAAGCTCACCTCCGTGCTTTCAGCGGTTCAAAAGAAAACGTCTTCTTTGCAAGCTCCTTCACAGGCAGACAAACAACTCTATGAGAAGGCGGAGCTTTTATTTACGAAGCTTAAAAACAGCAGTCAGGAAGAGAGCAAAATGACGATGGGTTTATAAGTACGCTCCTCCTCATTATTATTGGTAGCGTTTTATTCCTTTAAATCGGATCGAATGTATCATGGAAAACGATACGCAACACTCAATAACTACATATGAAAATGACTTCTTAATTTTGACAAATCGTTTATTGGCTCGATCTGTAGATGAGCCTCGTATTAAAGCGATGGTTAATATTGTGCAGGAAATGGTGTGCGTGCATGCATCGCAGTCAGAAAACTCCGCATTGGATCCGGCGTGCTCTAAAAAATTACTTAAAAATCTTCATGGGCAACTTTACACCTTACTTACGGAGAGGAACCGCTATACTACCTGGTTCACAAAAATGGTTGATCATTATTGTGATGAAGATCATGAGTTGAAAGAGCGCTTAAATCTTTTTGTACAACACGCGATTGGTCCTGTAATTAAATTATCGGAGTTTAGTACGAATGACAAAAAATCATTGGTAGTTGAGTTTCCCAATCAGAAAATGCGCGATATCTTTTTGCATCAATCGGGTATAAATAAAGAAACTGATTCAATAGAGGTTAATGAGAATAGGGTTTATTTCCCCGCTTTTCTGTCGGGAGGTCAATTACTCGGTGTTAGGTTTACCACAGTTAAATCAAAGGAACACTTTGTTCGGTTACTTAATTTAGATAAAGCACATCTTATCGTATCTGATTCCACGGACTGTAACCTGTATATCACTGATCGACGCATACATGATACTGCTTCAAAATTCCACCTTGCAGTACTTTGTCCCTATTTTTCTGAGTATTATAAAATACAATATGCCTCTTATATGCTGGCACAAGCATATCGGGATGGTAATTGTTTTTTTAGCACGACTCAATTCCCTTTAGAGCTCGCAGCAGAAATTGCATCGAATGTTTCTTCGTCTGATGCAATTTCTGATGATGAGAAAATACAGATTGCAATGACCAATTTTCGTCGGCCTAGCGTTTAATGTAATAGGTGTATGTTACATCATCATCTGTTTTGGCTGATGTTTTTTCATTCTCAGAACGTGTTGTCTTTCTTGGGGGTATATCTGAGTCATCTCTTGCAAAAAATGTATGCCTACTTACATTTTTAAAGCCCAAACAGTTTGGCTTAGGTCGTTCAGAGTCAGCTCCTGCATCGCAAGTTTTCGTTTGAACGGTGACTGATTTTTCACCGAACTCACTTAATCCGCTGTAGTAGAGTTCTACTGAGCCGCTATTATCCAAGTTAATCGCATCGCTACAATTGAGCGCTTCAAATAAACTCGCAAACTCCTCAGCTGTGACGCCACAATTACGATCGGTATTATGAATAACCATAACAACAAGTGTCTGGCCATTATTTTTGTAGCCGACTCCTGTGCGGGGCAAGCGATTTGAATGGTTGTTATTTAAATCAGGTGTTTTTAATTGGGTTTTGTCTTTTAAAATAACAAACCCAGAAACGGCATCTTTATTATCATAAAAATGCTGATCTTTTGCCAATTCGGAATCAATATTATTGTGGGAAAGGATGGTAGCTTTTTTGCCTACGCTATCAAAGGTGATTGTATCAAGTCCAATATTATTCTGATCAAGCACATGATGGGTAGACACCAGTTCTCCCTTGCTTAATGACAATCCAGCAAGATAAGTACGTGGTTGTGTTCTAGGATTAATTTTTTCTCCAACATTTGGAATACCCGTGTTCCATACATTAAACCAGTTTGCATTAACTAATAAATCCGGTTTGTCTGTATTTGGATGGCCTTTCTGCCAATTATCACGCCATTCTTTTAACGTGAATAATGGCGCATCAAACTGCCCCCCTTCATAAGACTTACCATATCGGTCGGGAAATTGAGGGCCATTAGGTACAAACGTTTTATATTCAGAGAGTGGAATTTCAACATAATAACCCTGAATTTGTGCATGGTGTGGATTTTTACTTAAAATCTCATCAAAATGCTCCAGGGATCGTACGTCTTTTATTGCTGTAGCACTCTTAATGCGGGCGATTTTTTCATTGACTTTATCGGTTTTGGTATGAAGCTTGCTAAACACAGATTATCCTCATTATGGTACATGTGGGATTTAACTTTTTAGTACTACATATAATACGCTTAATTTCTTAAGAGATTATTAAAAAAAGGATAGTCTGTTTATTTTATTTGCACGTTTAGGGCGATTTTAGAGTGAACCCTATTTGTTTCTTTTAAGTTCTTTTGGTAAGAGCAACTGTTAAAATATTAAGACAGTTTCGAGGCTTGCTTCGGTATAGGATAAGAGTAACTTTTCTTCAGCGATTCCTTGTTTAATAACAAACAGGATTGGTGCGGTGTGCACTTCATTTACCTGTCATTGTTATTTTTAGTTAAGGACAGTAGAATGTCCCAAATTACAATTTAAATAATAGCGCGGGTCTTGCATGCTTATGTTGACTTGAATAATTGAATTTAAGCGCATCAGCAAACGCAGCATACCTCGATGACACTAAGTAAGCTTATTCCCCAGGACCTGCGCAGAACGTAGGCAGGAAGGAAATAGAGGAAAATACCTTAGAATTGATCCTAAACTAAAAGGAGTTAGTTTGAAGCAATTTAGTCGATTATTATCAGTGACAGCATTACCCTGGAAATCATCTTTTCAAAGTGCTTCTCTTTTTTTAAATAAAATAAATAAGTTATTTGTACTCACTGTTATTATTCCTACATTATTGGCTATTTTTTATTTTGGCTTTCTTGCTTCTGATGTGTATGTGTCCGAGTCGCGATTTATTGTGCGCAGAGCAGGGCAACCCCCAGTAAATCTCGGTTTATCTGCTTTATTGTCTTCTTCGCCTCTGTCGAAGGCAGAAGAGGCTGATTATAGTATTCATGATTATATTTTGTCTCGAGATGCATTGTCTGCACTAAACAAACGGCTTAATTTGAAAAATCTTTATAGTGACCACAAGATTGATTTGTTTCACCGTTTTGCATTACTGGGATTGGATTCAAGTTTCGAATCACTTTATCGTTATTATAAAAATCGAATCAATATTGTCATTGATTCCTCCTCCTCCATTTCAACACTACAAGTTCGCGCGTTTACCGCCAAGGATGCATATCAAATGAATCAACATTTGCTGGAATTGGCCGAACAATTTATTAATCGTTTTAATATTCAATCGCGAAAAGATTATGTTGATTTTGCAAAAGCGGAAGTGGATTCAGCAATTCAAAAAGCCAAAGAAGCCAGTCTTGCCTTGTCGGATTATCGAGGTTTTCAAGGTGTTTTTGATCCTAATCGTGAATCTGCGATGAGACTTCAGCATGTATCAAAGATGGAGGCTGAATTGGTTGCTGCAAAAGGTCAGTTAGCACAAATTAAGAGTTTGGCTCCGCATAATCCCCACCTTTCTTCACTGCGCAAAAATATTGAAACGCTACGATTATCAATCAATACCGAAAAAAGTAAGGTGACTGGAAATCTGACCTCACTCACAAATAAAGTACGCCGCTATGAACGATTGGTTTTAGATAAAAAATTTGCCTATAAACAGCTGGTATTTGCGTTGTCTTCATTAAAAAAAGCGCAAATCGAAGCACAACGCAAACAATTATATTTAGAGATGATCGCTCATCCTAATGAGCCTGATAATTCATTTGAACCGTATCGTAGTAGGAATATTTTTTCGATATTCATTTTGGGTCTTATTTCTTGGGGGGTTATATCCCTTCTGATTGCAAATGTGAAAGAGCATTTGGAATAAATTAATTGTTAGGATTATGAGTTTATGCATTGCCGTATTAATAAATTTAAGATGAAACCGTCTCACTTGGCGTTGGTTATTCTCTCAATCATCTCTTCAGGTTGTACCATGATGTCGAGTGGACCGAGTGCACGGGTAGTAAAACAAGCTGCTGAACCTGTAAATAGCGATGTTCAATTGATTGATATCACCCCAGACATTGCTCATCAATTAGCTCGAAGCCATAAGAATTATTTATTTTCTGATGCATTAAGACAGAATCGCTCCAATCGTTATAGTGTGGGGCCTGGAGATGTGCTTGATTTTTCAATCTGGGAAATACCTCCTGCCACATTGTTTACTACGCCTACCCTGGTTGGGGTTGCTGGGAAGAGTTCAAATCCTATGAACTCATTGCCGTCTCAAGTGATTAGCCAAGAGGGCACGATTAGTTTTCCTTTTGCCGGTACCATCCATGTTGCAGGGCTTAATGTACAACAAATTCAAAATAAAATAACACGCGCATTAAAAGGAAAGGCCAATAAGCCGCAAGTGTTAGTCCGTCTTGCTAAAAATACTACTTCGGCGGTGACCATTGTGGGGGAAGTTGTTTCGAGTAGGCGTTTACCATTAACGCCCAGTAAAGAGCGATTGCTGGATGCATTAGCGGCTGCAAAAGGGGTAAAAACCCCAGTGAATAAAACCATGATTCAAGTAACACGGGGAGAAAGAGTACATTCTTTACCTCTGGATATCATCATTCGTGATCCCAAACAAAATATTGTATTGCAGGCGGGTGATGTAATTACGGCTTTATTTCAATCTAAAAGTTTTACGGTATTGGGCGCAACTGGAAAAAGTGAAGAAATTAATTTTGAGGCCCAAGGAATTAATTTAGCGCAAGCTTTGGGACGCTCAGGTGGTCTTCAAGATCACCGCGCGAACATCAGCGGCGTGTTTGTTTTTCGTTTTGAACAGGCTACGGCGATTCATTGGCCACGACCCCCTAGATTTATCACCGCAGAGGGTAAAGTGCCTGTTATTTATAGGCTGGATTTAAAAAATCCACGTAGTTTTTTTGTGGCTCAAAGCTTCGCGATTAAGGATCATGACATTCTATATGTATCAAATGCTCCAATGGCAGAACTGCAAAAATTCTTGGGGGTGTTGGCTACGGCTACAGCGCCACTAAATCCATTTTTATATGCAGCAACCATAGCGGCCACTTAAAAACAGTCGTTTAATCTTGAGCTGAAATTCTAGCTATAGTGAAAAACAAATTGGTAAGCGTTGACGCCTATTCACTGAACAGATTCAACTTTCTACGTACCGCGCATAAAGCGCGGTACTTAAGGTGTCGGTACGTAGGCTCTGGAGAATAAGCAGATTATTAGGCTATTTCTTGTGGGGCAAAACAAGAAAGACATTCCTGCATTGTTTTTTCTAATTTAAAATGAGTCATAATAAAATCTTGCGCCTTATCGCCCATCTCTCGCGTCAAAACTAAATCATTTTTTAATGTTGCTATCGCTTGCGCCAATTCAGTAATATTTTTCGGTTCCACAAGAATACCCGTTTGCTTCGGTATGACAACCTCGGGAATCCCCGAAATTTGGCTGGCTATAATTGGGCGGCCGGTAGCCATAGCTTCTAAAATAACATTGGGAATGCCATCCATATTACGTTTTTTATCTTGAATGGAGGGCATAATTAATGCGTACGATTTATTCATTAATGTGAATACTTCACTATGAGGCAAGTATCCTAAAAGTTTTACTTGGTCCTCCAACCCATAAAATTTGATTTTCTTTAATAGAACCTTGGTTTCATTATCTTCAAGACATAAAATTCGATCAAGAAAAGGGGTAAAGCCGACTATATTCAAATGAATAATCAACCCTTGAGATTTTAAAAGCCCAATTGCATCGATTAAATAGCGAAACCCTTTTTTGGGAATCAAACGACCCACCGCTAAAAAAGGAGCGTCCTCTTGAATGAGCTGTGATGGTGGTAGATTCTCAATATTCACCCCATGGTAAACCCGTTTAAGCCGGTTATGATATTGAGGCTGCTCCTTAGAAAGCATTTTAATGTGATCCAGATTAAATTGGGTGCACGTCAAAATTTGCTCTGCATATAAAATTTTTTCCGGGATGATATTCCCATCTCTATAAATGTCATATGCGTGCCAGGTTGCTCCGAAAGGAATTCCTGTTATTCGTGATAAACACATCACAACCTCTGTAGGATAAGAGGCAAAATGCGCGTGAAGGTAGTCGATATTTTTTTCTAAAACATAGTTTTTGATACCGTAAGCAACCAGCAATGCTGTAATTACACGGAAACGATACAAGATATTCTTGTGCTTCAGTTTCCAGACCCAGGCTATATTTTTAAAAAATGTCACGGGGTGCTGCAATCCAATAAAAAAGCCTTTTAACCAGATGCTGTATTTGGTGCAATAATAGCTTTGTTCTAAGATTGCTTTCAGTTCTGGACGTGTGGTTCCACGAATGGTCTTTAATGCGACAACACAAAACTGAATGTTATTTTTCCGTAACTCGATTAGCTCATTGTGAATAAAAGTTTCTGTTTTTTGCGGAAAAAAATCTAAAAAAAATAGGATATTATTTTTCATTTATATTAATTACAGAAGAGGGGAAATAAATGATTTGCTTGGATACGAAGGCTTGTTTCATACAACACAATTATCTCCCTATGATGTGAATCGCAAAGTGTAATTTATTACTAATAAGCAAGCAACTAATTATGTCCTTCACTAAGCAATTTAGTAATCTTCTTTTTCAGATCAATTTCCTGCAATTCCTTTAGGTATTGAAAACGATTCAACGACAACTGGCGCTTATGTTGATAAAATTCCCGATCATGATAAAGGCGCAGAATTTTTGCACAAAACTCCACCTGATTACCTAAACTAAAATATTCAGCAGCCATACCTCCCACTTCAATAAGTGATGACAAGGCCGTACAGCAAACTGGAGTACCATGCTCCATTGCCTCCAATACCGGCATGCCAAACCCTTCTGAACGAGTAGGATAAACAAAGACAAAAGCATTTTTATATAATATGGCTAACTCATCCGCCGAAATATAACCCGTAATCACTACGTGTGATGATTTCTTAAAGCGGTTAACAAGGAAATTATTTTTTGTCTCACCACAAGCAAAAATTTTCAAAGGTAAATCATGCTCTTTCAACAACCGATATAAATTTTCCAAAGCGAAATAGACATTTTTTTCGATACGCCCTAAGGAAACAAGAAGAAAATAAGCTCCTGCCTCAAGATTATATTTTTTTAAAACACGCTGCTGGTTTGCTAAAGACAACATATCCTTGTTTGGAACAAGAGTTTTCGCAGAAGTATATAAAGTTTCTATACCTAGTGTTTTTAATTGAGGACACAAAGCAATTAATTTATCTCTGGTGTCGTGCGAGGTTGCGACCAATTTAACGTGTTCAGGTTTTTGGGCAAATAATTGTTGGTAATTTTTAACGATCGTCCGGCGCATAAAATACCTCATAAAATAATTTTTAAGGATAAATACTTTATCTCTTGGACGATTAGGTAGAAAAATATCTTTAAAATGTACGGTCAACTCATATCGACGTATTCCATGGATCACGATCATCGTATGTTTTGATTGTAATTGACGCCGATAAACCCATTGTAATCCTTCGATTCCACTAGAATAGATTCCTGCAAAAAGTTCTTTTTTCCTTAAGTCATCCAAATCCTTATCTGAAACCAATTTAAAATTAGAATAAGTGCTTTCTAAAAAATTAATATCATGGGTAAATGCAGCACCCTGCACATAATGACCATATACTTTCCAATTCGATTTATTACCTATAGCATTGAGCACAGCCAGTAATACCGTATAATCATTTTCTCCTCCACCATGATAAATCGCCCACTTTTTCGACTGCATAAACTGTATATCAAATAATATTATATTCATTAGCATTCAATCTCAAAAAAATTGGAACGTGTTGACAAGTCATACTCCACCGCTACGTGCCGCGACTAGTTCGCGGCGTCCCGCTTAACTAAATTAGTGGCAAATTCCTTAGCTATAAAGATTCCAACATAGCAAGAATTTCTGAAGGATGTTGTTTGGGTCTGATATGCGTAATCCTTTGCTTTAGCTGCTGATAATCTTCAATATGATTAAGCCAGTGATTTAATATAGTGCATAAATCTTTTGGCGTTCGCAAACGGGAAGAAATTTTATGTTTTATAGCAAAGCGCTCATTAATCATTTCTTGAGGCATTAAGCCGTTTAATTTATTAATAATCAGTGGGCAACCCGCTTGAATTGCTTCATTACTCAACCCAGCCCCCGGACGTCCTACTATTGCCATAGCACCATGCATCAAAAGCGACATCTTATTGGTTGTTGTTAACGGACGAATCGATAAATCAGAGGATTGATTACGCTGCGCATATTGAAGGATGCTCTCTTTCTTTTTTTGTGACTTCCCGCACAAAACGACGAGTTGTAAAGGAGCCTTAAAATTTTGAATTGCTTTTAGAAGTGGAAGATGATGGTTTGCACCATTTGCTCCCGTTCCTAAAATCACCGTATTGATAGAGGGGTCCAATAGCAGTTGTTCTTGCCAAAAACTGGAGCGTTCTGCGGCGGTGGGAGGATTATAAAAATCAGGATGTAAAAGAAAGCCACCTAAGCGGATTCTCTGTTCGGGCATACGAAGCCGAATTGCTCCTTCGATTGTTTCTGGCAGGGAAGCGATAAATAAATCTGCATCTGGATTTACCCAGTGTCGACTCATCCCATAACCGCCATGCATTTCCGAACAATAAATAACACATCGTACTTTAGTACCCAAGACCTTTCGTGCAACTTCAAAAAAACAATGATTCGTTGAATCGTGTACACTAAAAATAAGATCCGGCTTATATTCTTCTAAAAGTTCAATATAACGCGCTTGACCAAGCATGGCTTTCCCACTACTCATCACGCCCGCTAACTCAAGAAAATTATAATAAATATGATGTAAGGGAGGCCAGGTACGTTGAATGAAATTATATAATTCAACGCCAAATTTATAGACCCCGTGAGAGTCTTCCAAGGCATGGTGAATCTTGGTAGTCCAGGAAGGTTTTGTGGTACGAATCCACGCCTCTAGGGCACGAGCTCGCATATCATGCCCGCCACCTGTTGCAGAAGTAAGAATTAAAATACGCATGGGAATCCTTTAATTACTGTATCTTAGTTTACTTAGTATCCACTGAGAAAATCCAGGCCTTAAGATGGATAAACACCATGCACCAAAATTTAACGGAAAAGGAAAACTAAAACGTGATTTATTTTTGCTTACTGCTTTTTGAATCGCTGCAGCAGCTTGTTCTGGCGTCCATAGAAACGGCTTAGGGCCAGGCATTTTATTGCACATCTCGGAGGTCACATAACCTGGAAAAATGACATGAATTTTAATTCCATCTGAACGCACCCATCCTTGCAAAGCCTCACCATATGCTTTAATTGCCGCTTTGCTTGCAGAATAACTAGGAGTGAGTGCCAGCCCAAAATAAGCAGCTAAAGAACTCATTAAAACAATTTTGCCTTTTTTTCGTGCTCGCATAGCAGGTAAAGTAGCATGAACAGTTGCCATAACAGCTAATATATTGATGTCTACTAAAGCCTCCACTTCATCCCAAGGTTCTGGCTCTCCTTCCGGTCCAGTATGAGTATTCATCCCCGCATTGATCATCACTAAGTCAAGTTCTTCTTGCGCCATGTGCTGCAGCCAAGTTTTATATTCTTCATGACGAACATCTACGGCTTTGATGGATACTTGTGCCCCTTGGTCTTCACACAACATTTTCAATTCATCTAAACGTTCTTGCTTACGTCCTTGCAATATTAGTTTTACTCCAGGTTTGGCATAAGCCAAAGCTAAAGCGCCACCAATGGCTCCTGTCGCTCCGGTAATTAATATTGTTTTGGGTGTATCTCGTGACATATAAATCCCTATCCTTCAGTCTTGGTTCATCACATCTTCGGTATGTGCCCTATTATTGGTTGGTTATATGAAATTGATGATCACTGTTCTCACAGCGGTGCGGCGATATTTAAAAACAGTTCATGCTATTTGCAATATATTCATGTAGTAATCGCGATACCAGTTAACAAAACGTTTGATTCCTAAAGCAATGGGGGTACTGGGTTTAAACGCAACCCACTCCTCAAGTGCTGAAATATCCGCAGCAGTGGCAAATACATCTCCAGGTTGCATAGGCAAATAATTTTTTAGGGCTACAATACCAAGCTCGTTTTCTAGCGTCTCGATATAAGTAATTAAATCAATAGGATGATTATTTCCTATATTAAAAATACGATATGGGATGCCAGTTTCAGCAGAGCTTTTTTCTGTGACCCTTACAATTCCCTCCACTATATCATCAACATAGGTAAAATCGCGCAGCATTTCTCCATTGTTATATATATCGATAGGTTTTCCTGTAGTAATCGCCTGCGTGAATTTGAAGAACGCCATGTCGGGTCTTCCCCAAGGGCCGTATACTGTAAAGAAACGTAGCCCTGTTGTCGGTAACTGATAGAGATGACTGTATACATGGGCCATTAGCTCATTAGATTTTTTTGTTGCGGCATAAAGACTGATAGGGTGAGATGTATCACATGACTCATCAAATGGAATGAGCTTGTTATTGCCATAAACACTAGAGCTACTGGCATAAACTAGATGCTCAATTGAATGATGTCGACAGGCTTCTAATATATTCATAAAACCTTGAATATTTGAGTCGATATAGGATTGAGGATTTACGAGTGAGTACCGTACTCCAACCTGAGCAGCCAGGTGCACTACGAGGCATGGTTTTTCTTCAACAAATAATTTGCTGATTAACTGATAATCTCCTATATCAAATTGATAGAATTTAAAATTGGAGTGAGAAGTAAGTTTTGCTAAGCGGGCTTTTTTTAATCTAACGTCATAATAATTTGTTAAATTATCCACGCCAATCACCTCTACCTCTCGCTCTAGAAAGCGTAGGGCCGTATGCATACCAATAAACCCTGCACAACCTGTAACTAAAATTCTCATCTTCTTCTTTTCTTCCTTCTAGAGTTCTTTCCAGGAGCAGAATCAAACTTTGAACGTTTAATTAAGCAACGAGGCAAATGACCATATACGTGTGTGGTTTTAATGAAACTATTTAGTATAACTAAAAAAATTGCTAGACTTAACCCCATTCAAGGAGCTTCCTATTAAAGAAGTTACCAGCTGTTTGAAAATTGGTGTAATTTAAGGTTCCAGTTTATAAATACATAATCCTCATGCGCTAATTTCAATCTGACTTAATAAAAAGGGAATAGTAGGTACATGAGTAGCAAAAGGAAAAATGGAATAGCTATAGTGGGAATGGCATTTCGCCTACCTGGCGACATCTCTACAGTCCCTCAATTATGGGATGCGCTAAGTGAAGGAAAAGATCTTATTTCCTCCGTTGACGATCAGCGTTGGCCTATTAAAAATTATCTGCATCCTAGGAAAACTGAACTGGGTAAAAGTTATACCTTCAGTGCCGGCGTTTTATCAAAAATTGATGAGTTTGATGCCAGTTTTTTTAATATCACTCCCAGGGAAGCGCGTCAGATGGATCCACAACAGCGGATCCTCCTCGAAACAACATGGGAAGCCTTGGAAAACGGTTGCCAAAATGTAGAGCAATTAGATGGTTCTAATTGTGCTGTGTATGTAGGTATTGGTAGCAATGAGCACACGTTCAAATACATTAATGATTGTTCGGTCCTCTATGCTCATGCGATGCTCGGAAGCTGCGTGAGTATTGCTGCCAATCGTCTGTCTTATATTTTTAACTTACGAGGTCCTAGTATCGCAATTGATACAGCATGTTCCTCATCGATGGTTGCGTTACATCAAGCCTGTAATAGTATTTGGAGTGGGGAGTCTTCAACAGCGATTGTTGCCGGAGTTAATTTATTGATGTCACCAATTTCTTTTATTGGTTTCTCAAAAGCATCAATGCTTTCTCCTTCCGGACGTTGTAAAAGTTTTGATGCGACCGCCGATGGCTATGTTCGCTCTGAAGGGTGTGTCGTTTTATTTTTAAAACCATTGGCTGATGCTGAACGAGATGGTGATCCTATTCATGCTGTGATTCTTAATACCGGTGTAAATAGTGATGGACGAACTAGAAACATTGCTATGCCTAGTTCCGAATTACAAGCGCAATTGATCACTAAGGTTCACAAGGAAGCAAACATTTCACCAGAAGACATTGTTTACTTGGAGGCTCATGGCACGGGAACCACAATAGGTGATCCTATTGAGGCATTGGCAATTGGTACCGCTCTAGGAAAAAAACGACAAAAAAAAAATAAAACACCCCTATTAATCGGTTCAATTAAAAGTAATTTGGGACATCTGGAAGTCGCTTCTGGTCTGGTAGGAATATTAAAAACTGTATTGTGTCTGCAAAATAATGCGGTACCAGCAACTCTCCACTATAAAACTCCTAACCCAAATATTGATTTAACGGAATTGCATTTACAGGTTGTTGATCAACTTACAGATTTGTCACCTAGCGGACTTCCTCATATTATGGCCGTTAATTCATTTGGCTTTGGCGGTACCAATGCGCATGTGGTTTTGCAAGCTTATGCCTCACGTGCCAAGTCCACTTCGGAACGAGCTCAGCATTTAAACGATTTACCGCCTTTGTTATTATCTGCACATGATGAACGTGTTCTACCTGAAAGGGCGAAACAATACGCTCAATTGCTTCGCCTAAAGCCAGAGCTTTATCATGATCTGGCGTATACTTTAGCTAATCGTCATGTTTTGCTAAATAAAAGCTTGCTCATCGACGGAGCGACTATTCCCGAAATTATTGACGTGCTTGAACAAATTAGCGTTGGCCATGGAGTAGTCCATCATAATGCAATACAGGGACAATATGTGGGAAAAAGTGCCCCTGTTGCTCTAGTTTATTGCGGAAATGGTGCTCAATGGCAGGAAATGGGATGCACGTTGTTGGCGGGTAATCCCTTATTCAGAGAGACCATTGAAGAAATAGATTCCTTATTACCAGCACAAATTGGTTTTTCAATTAAAGAGGAATTATTAAATACGCAAAAAAATTCGCGTTATCTTGCCACAGAAATTGCTCAGCCTTGTTTATTTGCCTTGCAGGTAGCACTCACTCGTTGTCTTATTGCTCAAGGAGTAAAAGTTAATGCAGTAGTAGGTCATAGTGTAGGCGAAGTTGCTGCTGCATGGGCATGTGGTGCTTTAACACTTGAACATGCTTGCCAGGTTATTTTTCAACGCAGCTTTTGGCAAGGGAAAACCCATGGGCAAGGGAAAATGATTGCGCTTGCATTAAGTGCTGGTGAGGCAACAAAGTTAATTAAGGATCTCAAGTTATCTTCTTCTTTGGAAGTTTGTGCGGTCAATAGCCCCAAAGGATGTACTATTTCCGGAAAAAAATCGGCCATTAACCAAGTACACAATTTTTGCATTCAGCAAAACATCTTACATTGGCCACTGGATCTTGATTATGCATTTCATAGTCAACAAATGGAGCCTTTAAAAGCGAATTTTCTTTCTGGAGTGAATAATATCCATCCACAAGCGAATCCAATTAATTTCTTCTCCACTGTAACGGGCACTAAACGTCGGGGTAAGAAACTCGATGCAAATTATTGGTGGGATAACATTCGTCAACCAGTACAATTTGAAAAAGCAATTAATCAATTAATTGATGATGGCGTAAAAGTTTTCCTTGAAGTTGGGCCGCAACCCGTTTTAAAACGCTACATTGAAGATATTTTGCACACTAGAAAAGCATCAGGAGCAGTTTTTACCACGTTAAAACGACATGGGGATGAATCTTTTGATCTCAAACAATCCATTTATAAAGTCTTACTTAGTGGCGCAAATTTTGATAAATCATGTTTATTTCCGGTCGTAGGAAAAGCAATTTCTTTACCTGCGTATCCTTGGATTAAAGAGGTTCATCGACAACAACCAACTAATGAGAATAATAACCTGACCGATTTACGCATCGAGCATCCCTTATTGGGTTGGAGAATCCGACCTCAGGAATTCATTTGGGAAAATCATCTAGATACTCAGCTTGTGAGTTACCTTGCTGATCATGTAGTTGATGGAACTCCGGTCATGCCAGCAGCTGGTTTTGCTGAAATGGCTCTGGCTGCTTCTCGTTTATGGTATGGCAATTACCACCATGATGTCCGAGATATTGACATCCTCGTACCTATGGTTTTTGAAGAAAAAAAATGTCGTATTACTCGTTTTGAGCTACAACCACAGGATGGTAGTTTCAATATTAAAAGTCGTAATCGACATTCAGATGAATCTTGGATTGTTCATGCGGTCGGGCGTTTAATTAATGAACCTGTAGTTTCTGAACCTGATCATATCGATATCATGCATTTGCGGAAAGCGGCTAATTCCCCTATTGAGGGAGAGGTTCTTTATGCCATGGCTCGTTCAATAGGGCTAGATTATGGACAAACCTTTCAAGGTATTTTGTATCTTTGGTTACAAAAACGATGTGCTTTAGCGCAAACCACAATTCATCCGAGTATATTTGCTGGTCTCGAGCAATATTGTATCCCACCAACTATTCTTGATAGTTGTTTTCAGCTACTTATTGGTGTCCTACATCGCCAAGGCTATTCAAGCCAAGCAGCACTTCCCGTACGAATAGGCCGTATTCGGATGTTCGCTCAGTTACCTGAACAAATTTATCTTTACGCTGAGATCTTAACGATCACCAAACAGGGAATTCATGCCCAATTCAAGATTATTGACAATTTAGGTAGGTTAATTGCTTTAATTGATGATTGTCGCTTTAAAAATATATCTTTTTCGAGGCAAGGGGATGCCATGAAAATGTATGTTAATAAGGCCCATTTATTATCCTGTGCTGCACCCTTAAGCATCGATTTCTCAACATTGACCATGATTAGGCAACACGTGCAGGATATTGCCTACACAAAAAAAGAAGATCGGGTTCGCCATTTTGAAGAGGTAATGCCTCTATTTGATGTGATGATTGCCCAGTTTATTTATCGTGCAATTAAAACAATTGCAGCACAAAAACAAACCTTCTCCTTAGACTCTTTATGTGATTATGGAGGAGTGATTAAGTCGCAACAACCTTTATTAAAGCAATACCTGAGAGTTCTTGTTGAAGATGGCTTATTATTAAAAACACAATCTCAAGAGTACACTTTTGTTGAACCCAAAGAACAATATGATGCAGAGTTCATTTGGAACGCACTTTTAAATCACTATCCAAATTACCTCTCGGAATTATCAATTGTTGGTCGCTGGAGCTTGCATTTAACATCCCTTTTGCAAGGGAAAATTACTACCGAGGAGTTTTTACCTTCATTACACGATGATACTTTTCATTATTTTCTAAACAGCGCTCCTTCTGCAGATGGGATTCATATTCTTGTTAGAGAGTCTATTCAAGCAATAGTAGCTCGTTGGCCCAGTGAACGACGACTTCGTATTCTAGAAATTGGTCAAGGCTTCAGTAGTTTAACTCTTAATCTATTAGAATCTCTCCCTGCAGAAAGAACGGATTATTTAATCGCTCTAGGAGATGAAACAGCGTCTTACGAAGCAAAACATTATCTAAGTAAATATTTGTTTGCGAAAACGACAACACTAGCTCTTGACTCTGATTTCATTAATCAGAGCTCTTTGGCAGAGCAATCGTTTGATATTATTTTACTCCGCAATTGTTTGCATGCAGTTGACAATGTATTGCATCCTTTGACGATGTTGCGTTCTTTATTAAGTAAGAACGGTATTTTACTTCTCATGGAAAGACATAGCGATCGTCTTTATGATATGAGTTTAGGGTTGAGGCCAGAATGGTGGCGTCTTAATGACGAAAATGAACCCTTATCTCGTTTTTATTCCTTGCCAACCTGGGGCAAGCTCTTGCAGGATGCTGGTTTTCAATATACGGAAGCGTTACCTGAGCCAGGGGCAGCTCAGCGAGAAGGCAGTTTTTTATTTTTGGCTCAACCCCTTAGTGATACCACGACGGTTTTCGCTCCTCAAATAAGGCCGCAACCGATAGATATTATCGTAGTTACATCTCAGCATAAAGCCAAGGACTATTTGACTCAGGCAATAGAGAACAAAGGAGCGATAGCTGACATTTATTTCGTCAGCAATGATAACGAAGCGTTTGATTGTTCCTCGAAACTTTTGCAACAATCATTAGCGCCTTTTATTAAAAAATCAACCCGATTACGACTGGTGGTTCTTCTTGATGCGCGCATTGAAATGGAGCAGGCTGGGGTTAAGTGTAATGAAGTGATTGATTTAATCAAAACGATTGAACGTTATAATTGGACGGTGCAACCTCAAGTTATACTGGTAACTTCCAATGCTGCTCCTTGTGATCTTATCCCCACAACAATCGCTGATAACCCGGTACAGGCCACTTTGTGGGGGCTGGGCCGTGTGTTAATTAATGAGTATCCAGGCTTTGACTGCAAGCTCATTGATTTACAAGGTGATATCACCCCAGAGCTGGCAGCCAATCTGGCAAATGAATTGGTCCTAAATGATGGCGAAGATGAAATTATTCTTACTGCAACCGCCAGATATGGCATCCGCCTTATGATGCCGACGGCAGCTCATTTAGAGCAAAGTGTTTTACAAGAGTATCGTCTTGATTTCGAGCGCTCTGGTTCGCTTCATCATTTAAAATGGTTTCCAGTTCAGGAGATAAAACTTGCAGATGACGAGGTGCAAATTAAACCTCATGCTACGGGACTTAATTTTCGCGACCTCATGTACACAATGGGTTTTATACCTGATGAGGCGGTACAAGATGGATTTTTGGGAGCAACCTTAGGTATGGAGTTTGCCGGCGAAATTCTTGCTACGGGAAAAAAAGTTTCCAACTTTAAAGTGGGTGATCGGGTAATGGGATTTGCTCCGGCAAGCTTTAGTACCACGACCAGTACCAAGGCATATGCCATAGCCCATTTACCTTCTCAATGGGATTACTCAGCAGGAGCAGGTGTCCCCATTGCTTTTTTCACAGCCTATTATGCTTTGCATCATCTCGCTCATTTACAACCTGGTGAGCGGATTTTAATCCATGGAGCGGCGGGTGGTGTAGGGATTGCAGCAATTCAACTTGCTCGCAACATTGGTGCGGAAATTTATACTACGGCGGGTTCAGCATCAAAAAGGGATTTTCTTCGCCTTCTAGGAGTTAGGAATATTTTTGATTCCCGTTCACTCGTTTTTGCCGAGCAGATTATGCAAGAAACCGCCAACGAGGGGGTTGATGTCATTTTAAATTGCCTGTCAGGAGAGGCTATCAATGCAAATCTAACTATTTTAAAACCTTTCGGCAGATTTTTAGAGTTAGGGAAACGAGATTTTTATCTCAACAGTAAAATTGGTTTAAGACCATTTAAAAACAACATCGCATATTTTGGGATTGATGCCGATCAATTAATCATTAAAAATCCCCAATTATGTTCCCAGATTTTTGGAAATATACTGGTTTTATTCGAACAAAATGTACTTTCACCTTTGCCCTATCGCGAATTTGCTAATAACAGTATTCATGATGCTTTTCGGTACATGCAGCAATCAAAACATATAGGCAAAATTATTGTTCGTTTTACAGAAAAACCAAATGATCATTTATTAAATTTCAAATCGCTTTCTTCATTATCCTTATGTCCAAATTCTGCTTATTTAATCACCGGAGGTTTTAGTGGATTTGGCTTGAAATCGGCGCAATACCTGGCGGAAAAAGGTGCACGGCATTTAATTCTGCTGGGAAGACAAGGACTCGTAAAAGAGGAAGCTAAAAACGCAGTTTCGCGTTTGACTGAGCAAGGAATTAAAGTCGATATCCATGCACTGGATATCAGTGATCCTATGCAAATACAACAGCTTATTAATTCATTGCAGCAGAACAAGGTTTTATTGAAAGGCATCATTCATGCGGCAACCGTGTATGAAGATGCATTGATTAAAAATCTGGATACGCAAAAAATGAATAATGTTTTTGCTGCTAAAGTAAAAGGGGCTTGGAATTTGCATCACAGCACCAAGAATTTATTATTAGATTTTTTTGTGGTTTATTCATCGGTTACTACTCTTTTTGGTAATCCAGGACAGGGTAATTATGTTGCAGCAAATCATTATTTAGAAAAACTGATCTCCCTTCGTAGAAAACAAGGTTTAAGTGGTTTATTTGTTGCCTGGGGACCAATTTATGACGCAGGCTATTTGGCCAGAAATGAAAAACTTAGAGCTTTATTGATGACCCAAATGGGCGGTCAGATTTTTACTTCAGAACATGCTTTGAATTGGCTGGAACAATTAATTCTTAATAAAGAAATGGGCGCGGCTATTGCTGATCTTAACTTGAGAAAAATGCAGCGCGCTTTTCCCAAGATGAATGCTCCCAAATATAGTAAACTGCTTAGCATAGAGGAGCACAAAAACTCAAAATATACGAAACAAACAGACATTCATGAGCTCCTTTCTGGCAAATCAACCCAAGAAGCTTTGGAAATTGTTAGTAATATTTTAGCCGATGAAGTAGCACGAATTTTGCGGTTACCTAAAGAAAAAATAGATAGAAAAGAATCCTTGCTTAATATTGGCCTGGATTCTTTAGTTGGGGCTGAGTTAAGCAATGCTATAGAGCAGCGCTTTAATTTTCCGCTACCCATGATGACCCTTTCTCAAGGGTTTTCATTAGATACTTTAACAGAACGCATTGTTAGCCAATTAAGTAATCAAAATGAAATTAACGAAGAACATGAGAGTCCTGTACTTAGGGTAATGCATGAGGCAGCACGCCACGGTGAGATTATTTCTGTTAAAGAAGCAATAGAACTCGAACAGGAATCAAGAATAATTGAGAGTACAGTCCAATGAGCAAGATAAAGGATAGTCTAATCAAAATGGCGTTAGGTCAACGCCAACTTCGTTTAAAAGACTCTGCTAATACTACTCAGAATGAGTTGCTTCAAGCTCATAATTCAGCTGTTCAAATTCCTGAGCGATTTTGTAATTTTGAAGATTATCCAAACTACCAAACAATAAAACAAAAACAAATTTATTTGCGAAAATTAAAAATTGACACTCCATTTTTTTTAACGCATGAAGGAACAGCCTCAGCGACTTCGATTATTGATGGAGAGTCGTTCCTTAATTTTTCCAGTTACAATTATCTGAATTTAAATGGCGATTCTCGAGTCAATGCCGCAGCACAAGAAGCCATCCAACGTTATGGAACTTCTGCATCTGCCAGTCGACTGGTGTCTGGAGAGAGGCCTATTCATCAACAATTGGAGAATGCATTAGCGAAAATGTATGGAGTTGAAGATGCATTGATTTTTGTTAGTGGGCATGCAACTAATGTCACCACCATTGGTTATTTATTTGGCCCCAAGGATTTAATTATCCATGATGAGTTAATTCATGATAGTTCCTTACAGGGGATCAAATTATCCGGTGCCTTTAGAATGTCGTTTCCTCATAATAATTGGCAAGCTTTAGAGCATATATTAATAACACGTCGCCATCAGTTTGAGCGAGTACTTATTATCATTGAAGGCTTATACAGTATGGATGGTGATTATCCGGATTTGCCAGCGTTCATAGAAATAAAAAAGCGGCACAAAGCTTTTTTGATGGTTGACGAGGCTCACTCAATAGGCGTCCTTGGAAAAAGTGGCAAAGGCATTCATGAGTTTTTCGAGATAAATGGGCGCGAAATTGATATTTGGATGGGGACACTGAGCAAAACTTTAGCCGGTTGTGGCGGATACATTGCTGGAAGCCATGCATTAGTGGAGCATCTTAAATTCTCCGCCCCTGGTTTTTTATACAGCGTAGGTATGGCGCCGCCGCTTGCTGCTGCGTCCTTAAAAGCCTTGGAAATTATGTTAGATGAACCTGAACGAGTTACTGCTCTGAATGCGCGTTCAACGCAATTTTTAGAAGAAGCGAAGGCATTAAATCTGAATACAGGATTTAGCCTAGGATTGGGAATAATTCCAATCCTTTGTGGTAGCTCTAAAAAAGCAATTATATTATCGCGTCAACTTTATGATAAAAAAATCAACGTGCAACCTATTATATATCCTGCGGTTCCTGATAATCAGGCTCGATTAAGATTTTTTATAAGTAGTGTCCATAGCTCAGAACAAATAAGTTATGCAGTCAATGAAATAGCATCTCACGTTTAGAATCATCTTTGACCCACTAGATACATTCAACCTTCGCGGTAGCCGTTGCGGTAACGGCGGCAGGACGTCCTACTGAATAATAATTAAATTGCAGCTTGTTCATCATGTCTAAGTTATAGCAATTACGACCATCGAATAAAGGCGTGTCTTGTAAATGTTCTTTTAATTGTACTAACGGATACTGAACAAATTCGTCCCATTCAGTCAGCAGAAGCAATGCATCAATGTCATATTGAAACACCTCATCGCAGTGTTCAAGCCACGTAATATTATCGTAACAACCTAACATTTCTTTGGTATTAGGTATGGCTTTAGGATCATAGATGAGTAAATCAACCCCAGCTTTACTTAATTCATGGATGGTGACTAAACTACTTGCTTCACGAATATCATCTGTTCCAGGTTTAAATGCGATACCCCAAATACCGATATGTAATCCAGTAAGTTGCTTTTTAAAATATTGATTGAGCTGTGTCATAACCCATTTTTTTTGATGGTGATTTACCTGCTCAATTGCTTCAAAAAATGAAGCGTCTATGCCTGCTGATTTAGATGTTTGAATAAGAGAATGTATATCCTTTGACAAACAGGAGCCACCATAACCAATTCCGGCTTTTAAGAAATGTGGTCCAATGCGATGATCCAAAGAAATACCTCGAGCAATCTGATTAATATCGGCATCAAATGCGTGCGATAATTCACTAATTTTATTAATAAAACTAATTTTGCATGCTAATAAGATATTGGCAGCATATTTGGTAAGTTCAGCAGAACACGGATCCATAGTTAATAATGGTATACCCAAATCACTTAATGGTTTATAAATATTTTTTAATATCGCAGTAACTTGCTCATCACCACCGATAACAATACGATCCGCATTTAAAAAATCATTAATCGCTGTCCCTTCACGTAAAAACTCTGGATTTGCTCCTACTGAGATAGTAATTTTTTTAGAGTGTTCCGATAGAAATTTCTGAATTGTATGTTTAATTTGATTGCTAGTTCCCACAGGAACCGTAGACTTGATAACAATAGAACACGACTGGGTAACACGGTGTGAAATATATTCGATTACGTCAAACAATTGGGTTAAGTCAGTGCTGCCATCAGGTAAACGGGGTGTGCCTAAAGCAATAAGGTGTACGGTAGAAAAATGAACTGCTTCCTCTAAATCTGCAGTAAAAAATAATTGTTTTTTTTCTAATTGTTGCTGTAACAGTAAATCGATGTCTTTTTCAAAAATAGGAGAATGTCCTTTTTTAAGTAACGCAATACGTGCTTGACACTTATCCATACAACACACTCGGTGGCCTATTTTGGCAAGACATAATGCTGTAACTAATCCCACATAACCAGCACCATACACAGTAATATCCATAATACTCTCAAAATTAAAGCTAATTAAAAAACAATACCAAACTTAGACACATCTATTTGTAAAAAAGCATTAGTACTGTGCTCCTCCTGGAACCCTTCAGCTATATCATAACAATAATGATAATTGCTGAATATAATTTACTTCATCGTATAAAAGTAAAAACCTTAAATAAATCGCTATAGGATGGTATTAAGATGACTTCAATATTCGAAAATCATCTTCAAGAAAATGCAGCTAAAGATGCTTTAATTCGCTCATTGTCCTTAAAAAAGCAGTCGTTTGAACTTTAACTGAAATTCTTTAGATTCAAGGAGGCGAGTTCTTAATCGTTCAAATGATTTATATGATTTTTTAATGTTCTTCAGCTCATCTGGTTCAGGATCTCGAGCAAGGATTAGGTTAAATGCAAGAGTAATATCTTCTTCTTGGGGGGCGTTGGAACAAAGCGTGTCAGAAAATACGCTGAACTTATTTTGTAATAATTGATTTTTAAATTCTTCAGACGTAAACAAGCATTTTCTTAACTTTTCGACGGTTTCACAAGCTGACTGTTGATATTCAATTGCATATTCACTTTCGGGCTCGCGTCCGAGAATAAAGCGATAGCCAGCAATGACATGTTCTCTGGTTGGCGCATTGATTCGTGTTGATTGATAAAAATCGTAGGCTTCATTTATTTTATCGAAAGAATAGAGTCGGCCTTTGCTGAGGACCGCTGCTGATTCACAATGTGTTTTTATATAAGTTGGATCATGAGACACTATAACAAGTGCCCGGTCTTTTCTTTTTTCAAATAATTCTTCATAACACTTTTTATGAAATCGATCATCACCCACCGCAATCACTTCATCAATTAAGAAACAATCAAACTCGACAGCCATTGAAATTGCGAAACTTAAACGCGCACGCATTCCAGATGAATAGGATTTAATGGGTTCATGAAAATAGAGGCCAAGCTCGGCAAAATCATTTACAAACTCGATCTTATCGTGCATGGCTTCTTTTTTAATGCCATAAATTCTGCATATAAATCGAAGACAATCGAGTCCTGTTTGATTGTCTTGAAATGCATCACCAAAAGCGAGGGGCCATGAAACGCTCATGCCCCGATGTATTTTTCCGGCACTAGGCTGTTCGGCGCCACTAATGAGACGGATTAAGGTTGACTTCCCAGAGCCGTTGCGTCCTAAAATCCCTATTTTTTGACCGGGGTCAATGGTTAAATTGATCTTATCAAGAACAGTACGTACGCCTTGGCGAATAGGGTAAATCTTGCTGATATTATGAATATGAATCATTCTGAGCCTACGCGTCTACTCGCTTCTTTTACCATAGCAAGACTAAAAAGGCTTAAGACCAGGCAAAAAGAGGACATATATTGAATTGAGTAATGAGTATGTAACGCGGATCCAAAAAATCCCTCCCGCACTAATTCAACCCCATGAATCATTGGTAACCATAAAACAACTTCCTGTGCTTTTTGAGGCAGCCAGTCGACCATGAACGCAGCACCTGACATTGGAAAAAGTAAGTATGCTACGGTATGCCATAATCGCTCAACTGTTTCAAAGTGTTCGCTAATCGCACCAATCATCAATGCCAGGGCGATAGCAAACCACATAAGCAAGAACCAGCCGAATAAAATTGTTAAAATATTATCTGGGAAATCCATTAAACCCATGCTGATAAATGCTATGGATAAAATCAAAAAGGACATCGTTACGCTGCTAATCTCAAGGATTATGCGGGCTAAAAACAAGTGCAGTACTTTAATATATCGGTGATGCAACAGACTGCGATTTGAACGTACCGCCATAGTACATCGACTTACTGTATTTCGCCACACAAGAACCGATGAATACCCTGTGAGTGCGAAGGCGGTGATGGGTAAACTGGAGCCGTGGGTGAGCTTGGTTAATGTCCATAATGTAGTGACTCCCAAGGTAAATAGCATGGGCTCTACGATGATCCATAAAAATCCAATATTGTGTCGGCCATAGCGAATCAAGATTTCGCGCATAAGCAGTGCGCCTATTACCCGAGCTTGTATTTTGAGTAATGAGTCTTTTGGCAATGACATAAAAAATCCTATTTAATGGCACGTTCCTAACGATAAATAGAGGGGATAGAGTCTTTAACTTCGAGCTAAAACGATTGTTATTTTTAATTGAAAAAGTATAATGGATTCACAAAAACAGGACAAGACTTATACTTTTGAACTCTTTTGAAAAGGTTTAATAGTATCTGTCGGAAGAAGTCAATTTAACGGCTTGGCATTAAATTAAAGGGATTCTTATGAGCTTCGTGTCTTTTGCACAAAATTTTGAAGACATTATGTTATGGCGGGCACTAAAACATGTGCAGAAGGGATTTTATATTGATATTGGTGCTCAACATCCGGTAATCGATTCGGTTAGTAAAGCATTTTATGATAAAGGTTGGCGGGGTATTCATATTGAACCCGTTCCTGAATTTGTTGAGCTTTTGCGACACGCACGACCTGATGAAACAGTATTACAGATCGCCCTATCAGACCATAATGGATTACTTGATTTTAATATTATTCCTGGAACCGGCTTAAGTACAGCCATTGACCACATTGCAGAAACTCATTCCAATGAATTAGGCTTACCTTGCCATAAAGTACAAGTGCCAACGCTCACATTGCAATCAGCAATGAATACTTTAGCTGAGAATGACATTCATTGGATGAAAATTGATGTTGAAGGGTTTGAAAAAGAAGTGCTTAACGGCTGGGATCCCACACGGTTACGTCCTTGGATAATATTAATTGAAGCCACAGTCCCTAATTCACCTGAAACAAATCATGCTCAATGGGAATCATTACTTATCTCCGCCGACTATCTCTTTGTGTATGCTGATGGGCTTAACCGTTTTTATGTTGCGAAAGAGCACCCGGAACTTCTCGATGCGTTCACTAGTCCGCCTAATATATTTGATAAATGGCAGATTACCGAGAATTCATGGCTTTGCCAAGAATTAGTCGCCAATTATAAAGTAAAAATTAATATGTTACTGGAGCAAACAGCAAGCGAACTTAATTTAGCAAAAGAATATCAGGCACAACAGCAAAACGATGCCTATCGTGTACAACAAGAAAAGAATGCATTAGTCCAAGAATTGAACTTACAAAAAGAATACCGCGTTCATCAGCAAGGATTTGTTCAAAATTTACAAAATGAATTAAATAAGCTTAATCAACAATTAGGTTCTTTAAGCGAAGAGCTGATTACCATTAAAGAACATCGTAGGGAAGAGCATATACATACTCAAAATTTACAGCTTGAATTAAATAAGGCCAACCAAAAATTAGTTGTTCTTAGCGATGGGCTTATTGCGGAAAAAGAATTTCGTAGAAAAGAACAAGCACATATTCAAAATTTACAGAATGAATTAAATAGCGCCAACCAAAAACTGGACTCCTTAAATGCAGAACTTATTGAGGAAAAAGAATCGCGTAGAAAAGAGCATGCACTTACTCAAATGCAACAGCAAAATCAGCTCGTTCAAGCTTCAATAAAGAACTCAAGCGATATCAACTTACTTTTACATCGACAAGGAGAGGATTTTATTTACCATGCCTACCTTGCCGCATTGAATAGAGAACCCGATCCCGAGGGTATGCAGTATTATCTGAGCCATCTATCTGCAGGTCGGAATAAGACGTTAATAATAAAAGATTTATTAAAATCACCCGAAGGACAGAGTAAAAAAATTCGCATCAAGGGACTTAACAAGGCTTTTCGTTGTTATAAAAGACAAAATTGGCCGATGATTGGAGCGTATTTTAGAAAGGTTTATGAAAAGCAAAATAATAAAATCAAGCAACATTTATTAGCTACAGGTACGAATGAAGTTGAGCCCGAATTACATCATTTATCGGAACATGAACGTCATGTTTTTTATCAACTCAAAAAATGTATTGATTAGATGCTTAATAAAAGCACCTGCAGAAAAACTTCGTAAACTATTTAAATTGGATGTTAACAAAGGATTGCAATAATGTTAGAAAATGCCAGTAGTTGGAAAACGGATTTGACAGAAAATCAGATTTATTTAGGATATACCTTTGACGATTTAAAACGACTCGAAAAATATCAGGCCCACTCAGAATTGGAAAAAGGGTTTTATACCGACTATTTTGGCATTAAAACCGATTTATCTTTTTTTTCACTTAATAATACCCACCATGAGCAATCTATTGGTAGGCTCCCTTTCCCTTGCGACACCCTTCATGCTGAGGCCCTTGAATACATTGGCGCCGTTAAGGCCATAGAGGCTGCTAAAAATCGATTCGTAGGCATTGAATTGGGTGCAGGTTATGGGCCGTGGCTGGTGTTTGCTGCAAAAATTGCGCAACAAAATGGAATAAATGACATTACTCTTGTCGGAGTTGAGGCCGATATAGAACGGCTTGCCTTGATGAGAGCCCATTTTATTAAAAATGGTCTGCCTATTTCGGAACCTGATAATATTAAAACCGAAAACCAGATCAATACGCGTTGCATTTATGGTGGAATTAGTGAGAGCAAAGAGCCTTTATTTTATGGCGCGAGTGGAATTGCTGATTGGGGCGGGGCCGTCTCGAATGATTCATCTGCAATGGATTATCGTGGACAAGAGCTCTCCAAGAGTCAGATCCCATCCTATACGATCGAAGACATTTTAGATGATTTTAACTATGTTGATTATGTCCATATGGATATTCAAGGTAGTGAATTTAAATCACTAAGACATTCAATTGGATCAATTAATAAAAAAGTTCGTTTTATGCTTATAGCAACCCATAGTCGAAAAATCGAAGGTGAAGTATTGGAACTGTTCATCCAAAATAAATGGACTTTACTTCATGAAAAACCCTGTAAATTTGATTTCAATCCAAAACTTTCTAATCTAACGGGCATGACAACCTTGGATGGGATTCAGGTCTGGTTCAACGAAAATTTATATGAAGATATGACGGTATATTAAATTAAGTGGACCAATCTGTACTCGAGTTTCTAATTTTATTTTAAATTAAAAATCCATTTGGATTGTATTGAAGGAGTTGTTTTATGCGTATTGTCTTGGATCTGCAAGGAGCACAAGCACCCAATACTCGTTTTCGTGGCATTGGCCGTTATGTACTTTCCCTCGCCTTAGCGATTGTCAAAAATCGCGGAGAACACGAAATTTTTATTGCGCTCAATGGACAATTTCCAGGTAGTATTGAACCGATACGCGCTGTATTTGATGGAATATTGCCGCAGGAGCATATTCGTGTGTGGTACAGTACAACTGAAAATGATGAAACAGCCGAACTGATACAAGAGGCATTCATTGCTCAACTAAAACCTGATGTAGTCCTGATAGGTAGTTTTTTTGAAGGAACAAATGGAGGCGGGGTTGTCACGAGTATCGGCCGACTCAGCAAAATAATACCTGTAGCTGTTGTGATGCACGACTTAATTCCTCTTGTTTATGCTGAGCATTACCTACACGATTCAAAAACAAAAAAATGGTACTTTAAAAAACTCGACTCTTTGGGGCAAGCGGATTTACTGTTATCTAACTCCGAGCACTCCAGACAGGAGGCGTTAAAATATTTAAATTTTTCAGAAGACAAAGTTGTTAATATTTCTTCAGCTGTGGATAATTATTTTAAACCCATAAAAGTAAATAATGCAGAGAGTTTGAAAAAACGATATGGATTAACCCGTCCATTTGTTTTATATACAGGCGGAATTGATTTTCGCAAAAACATTGACGGATTAATTCGCGCTTATGCGAAATTACCATTCGATGTTCGTGATCAGCATCAATTAATGATTGTGTGCTCTATAACACGTACAGAAAAGAAAAATCTTCTTTCATTGTCGGCCTCGCATGGTTTAGCTACTGACGAATTAATACTCCCCGGATTTATACCCAACGATGATCTGCTGAGCTTGTATAATTTATGCAAAATTTTTGTTTTTCCTTCATTGCATGAGGGATTTGGCTTACCTGTTCTTGAGGCAATGTCTTGCGGTCAAGCGGTAATTGGCTCTAATACAAGCAGTATCCCGGAAGTGATTGGAAGAGAAGATAATCTTTTTGATCCTCGCGACGATGAATCAATTGCCAACATGCTATTAAAGGTCTTGGATAATGATGACTTCCGATGTGAGTTGCGACATGCAGCACTTGAGCAAGCTAAATTATTTTCCTGGGATATTAGTGCCCGCAGAGCAATTAAAGCACTGGAATCCTTAGATGTTGAACAAAAAAAACAACAAAGTCTCTCATTGAATTCACACCAACGACCGAAGTTAGCCTATGTTTCCCCCCTTCCTCCAGAACGTAGTGGAATAAGCTATTACAGTGCGGAGCTTTTACCCTTCTTGAGTCGATTTTATGACATTGAGGTTGTTGTCGCTCAAAATGAAGTGAGTGATCCTTGGATTTCCGCCAATCATCGTATTCGATCAGCAAGTTGGTTCCAGGAGCATGGCCTTGGTTATTACGATCGGGTTATTTATCATTTTGGTAACTCGATGTTTCATCGACATATGTTTGAGTTGATTCAAGAAATACCGGGTATTATTGTGTTGCATGATTTTTTCCTTTCAGGTGTCGTTGATTATATTGCTTATCATGGTAAAGCTAAGAATTTTTTAAATTTAGAATTATATTATTCCCACGGCTATAAAGGGTGTCTGGATAGAGTAAATGATCATGATGCTGCGATCTCTAAATATCCTTGTAATCTTCGAATCCTACAACAGGCAACAGGCATTATTGTTCATTCAGAATATTCTCGTTATTTAGCGAACCATTTTTATGGTACCAATACCGCAAGGGATTGGGCGGTTATTCCTCATTTAAGAAAACCTGTCGAACTCATTGATAAAATGGCAGCGCGCGAACAATTAGGTCTTAACCCTGATGCATTTATAGTCTGTAGTTTTGGCATTTTAGGCCCTAATAAAGTAAACCATAGGTTATTAGAGGCTTGGTTGGATTCCAAACTCGCGCACAGTAAACAATGCAAACTTATCTTTGTAGGAATAAACAATTCTAAAAGTTCTTATGGGAAACAATTATTAGCCACCATTAATGCTGGTGTGGGAACCAATGTAACTATTACTGGATGGTGCGATGAGCCAACGTACCAGTTGTATCTAGCAGCTGCTGATCTAGCGGTTCAACTTCGGAGCAACTCGCGGGGAGAAACATCTGGAACAGTGTTAGATTGTATGAATTACGGTGTTCCTACTATTATCAATGCGCATGGAAGTCTCTGCGAATTACCTGATAACTGTGTGTGGAAGGTACCAGAAGATTTTACTGATCACCAATTGAAGGAATCCCTAGAACTTCTTTGGAACGATAAAAATCGTCGATTAGCACTAGGCGATTTAGCACAAAAACATATAAGAGTTCAGCATGCACCTTATGATTGTGCACGGAACTATTATCATTCTATCGAAAAAATGTATGACCTCGCTTCAGCTGATATGTTTTCTTTAGGTAGGTCAATAGCGCAACTTACATCTTATTCTCCAGATACGCGCGATTTAATGCAATTAGCCAGAGATGTAGCTCAGTCCATTCCTAAATCAATTCCTACCCGACAATTTTTGATTGATGTGTCATTGCTCATTGTTAAAGATGTGAAATCAGGGATTCAAAGAGTGACACGAAGTATTGTAAAAAGTTTATTGGAGTCCCCTCCATCCGGTTATAGAGTAGAGCCTGTTTATGCTTCTGAGAGTCACACATATCGCTATGCTCGCAATTTCACGCTTAATTTATTATCGTGTTCTGCTGATGGTTTTGACGACACTCCCATTGATACCAACGCAGGAGATATTTTTTTAGGTTTGGATTTAAGTCCCAATATTGTTCCTAAACATAAGGACTATTTGCTGAATCTTCATCGTAAGGGCGTTTCTATTAATTTTGTTATTTATGATTTACTACCCATATTAATGCCTGAAATGTTCAATCCCAAAACGGAAAAAATGCACCACAACTGGATGAATACGGTTGCAATGTTTGATGGTGCATTATGCATCTCTAAAGCAGTGGCTGACACGGTGTGTGACTACTTAAAGAGTTTTAAATTTGAAAATTCTCGCCCCTTCAAGATAGGCTATTTTCACCTTGGCGCCGATATTGAAAACTCGTTGCCAACCCATGGGATAAATAGTAATGAGGAGCAAATTCTTCAACAATTGAAACACGATCCTACTTTTATTATGGTTGGAACGGTTGAGCCACGAAAAGGGCACACACAAGTGCTCAATGCATTTGAATTATTATGGTCGCAAGGACATCGAGTTAATTTAGTGATTATAGGAAAGCAAGGGTGGAATGTAGAAAAACTAGTCCAAAAATTGCGAAAACACCCGGAATTATTTAAAAATTTATTCTGGCTAGAACAGGTGAGTGATGAGTATTTAGAAAAGATATACGCCTCTTCATCTTGTATGTTGGCTGCGAGCGAAGGGGAGGGATTTGGTTTACCTTTAATTGAGGCAGCGAAATATAAACTTCCAATTATAGCACGTGATCTAGAGGTTTTTCGTGAGGTCGCTGGCAATTATGCTACCTATTTTAACTCTAATGATCCTTCTGCTTTGGCAGAGGCTATTCTTTCTTGGTTGGATGATTTTAAAGAAAAGACGCATATTTTATCGGAAGACATGCCTTGGCTTACCTGGGAACAAAGTACGCAGCAACTCTTGGAGGTATTGTTTAATGAGCGGTGGTATACCCAATTAAGCTCAGATCATTGTGAATTTGATTGGAATCAATGTTTAGTGATGAATGAAAACGCATTAGAAGAGGAGGGGCAATGCAACTAACTAAATCTCCTAAAATCGCATTGATCACAGGGATAACCGGCCAAGATGGTGCTTATTTGGCTGAGTTATTATTAGAAAAAAAATACGTGGTCTATGGTGCTTATCGCCGGGCTAGTGCAACTAATTTTTGGCGAATTCAAGAATTAGGTATCGATAAGCATCCTAATTTACATTTGGTTGAATTTGATTTAACTGATTTAAGTTCCATTGTTGGTTTACTTAGGAAAAGCCAAGCGACCGAAGTGTATAACTTAGCGGCACAGAGTTTCGTCACTTCTTCTTTTGACCAACCCATTATGACCTCTTCAATTACTGCGCTTGGGGCTTTAAATATTTTAGAAGCAATTCGTATGGTGAATCCGATGATTCGTTTTTACCAAGCAAGTACTTCGGAGATGTTTGGGAAAGCGCAAACTGTGCCGCAAACTGAATTAACACCATTCTATCCTCGTAGTCCTTATGGGGTTGCCAAATTATATGCTCATTGGATGACTGTTAATTATCGTGAAAGTTACAATCTGTTTGCATGTAGCGGCATCTTGTTTAATCACGAATCGCCTCTGCGAGGCAGTGAATTTATTACTAGAAAAATAACCAACGGTATTGCAAAAATCAGACTGGGAATGCTCGATGTCTTAGAAATAGGAAACTTGGATGCAAAACGAGATTGGGGGTTTGCTAGAGAGTATGTAGAAGGGATGTGGCGTATGCTGCAAGCAGAGGAACCTGATACCTATGTATTGGCAACTCAACGAACTGAAAGTGTTCGATATTTTGTAAACTTAGCGGCACAAGCAGCAGATTTTGATCTTGCTTGGGAAGGAAGTGGTGCTCATGAAATAGCTGTTGATCAACGAACTGGGAAAACTATAGTGAAAGTTAATCCTCAATTCTATCGTCCAGCAGAAGTCGATTTGCTAATTGGTGATGCCTCCAAAGCCAAAAAATGCTTGGGGTGGGAGCCTAAAATAACTTTAGAACATTTATGTCAAATGATGTTCGAAGCGGATCTTGAGCGAAATAAGCGTGGGGTAGCCTTATAATGAAGAAGGTTATTATTACCGGCGCCTCAGGGTTTACCGGTTATTATCTGTCGCAGGAGCTGGTTCGTTCTGGAATGAACGTAATCGGTCTTTGCCAGCGTCTACCGCTTCACCCTATTCCGGATGTGCGTTATTTTCCATGTGATCTTTTAAATAAAGATGAGCTGAGCAAGATCATTAAAGAAATAGAACCTACCGTGGTTGTTCATTTGGCAGCGATTTCTTTTATAGGCCAGAATAATGCGGAAACAATGTATCGGACGAATATCATCGGTACCCGAAATTTATTAGAGGCCTTAGCTCGATTATCCAAACGTCCGGAACACATTTTTTTAGCCAGTAGTGGAAATATTTATGGTAATACAGATCGCGAATTCATTGATGAAACAGCACCCGCCGCACCGGTCAATGATTATTCAGTGAGTAAATTATCTATGGAGCACATGGCAAGACTCTGGATGAGCGAGCTTCCTATTACCATTGTACGTCCATTTAATTATACGGGAGTGGAACAATCATCTTTATTTTTGGTGCCAAAAATAGTAACTCATTTTTCCCAGCGTGCTGATTCTTTGGAGTTAGGTAATTTAGATATTGTACGCGATTTTTCTGACGTCCGTGATGTTGCACACGCCTATCGACGCCTAATTGAAGTAGGTGGGGTTGCAAATGAAGTTGTGAATATTTGTACGGGCCAAGGATACTCTTTGCAGCAGTTACTTTCTATGCTGAGCAAATTAACAGGTCATACTCCGGAAATTCGTGTTAATTCCGCGTTTGTTCGCAGCCAGGAAGTAAAGCACTTAGTTGGATGTAAACAAAAACTTGAGCAAATTATCGGTCCCTTTTCGCGTTTTACTTTAGAAGAGACCTTAAACTGGATGCTGGAAGCTTAATGTTTAAAGGTAGCAACTCATCCCCACTGCCTACATGCCGCGACGCGTTCGCGGCATCCAGATGCTTTTAATCAAAGGTAAATATCTTCAAATAGATCACGCCATTCTGGATTTAGGTTCTCAATCAAATTCAATTTCCACTGTCTGCGCCAATTTTTGAAACGTTTTTCTCGTCGAGCAGCTTCCACATAGGTTTCATGAGTCTCATAATAAACCAGCATATGAACATTGTACCTAGCAGTAAATCCAGGAGTTAAGTTATTTTTATGCTCCCAGACTCTCTTAATTAAATCTGATGTTGAACCAGCGTATAATGTACCATTTCGCTTGCTTGCCATAATATAGGCATAAAATGACCTCATCTTGCTTCCTTGTTTTTGATTAGAGTATTGGACTCAATGCGATAATATCACTTAAATTACTCTGATTACACGGAGAGCCAAATATAGGAACAGGCATTGAGGCTTAGGCTCATAATTTCTCTTTTTCAATAAGACCTTAATCTTTTACACATCGATGAAAAAACAGTCCTTCTATATTCCTATGTCCCGCGGCTTGTTCCTAAGCGTTCCGGACGAAATTTAAACCCCTACGTACCCCGCTTTATGCGCGATATCAGAACAATCTATCCTAATCAGAACTTTTTGTGCCTCAACAAACATCCTCTGGATACCGCGCATAAAGCGCGGCACGCAGGCCTCGATTGAGATGAGAAGTCAACACATCTACTTTTAATGCTTAATTTACGCACACTATGAAGGTATAATCACTTCTCTATTTGAAGCATTTTAAAGTTGTGGGAATTGTTATGCCTTTTTTGTCACGAGAACAGTTTGTAAATATATGTACAGAAGCTATTTTAAACACTAGAGGAAAAGTAGCGATCGGAAATCAAAAAAGTGGATATGTAAAATATCACTGTGAGATTAAAGAAAATGACTACTTCACTAAAAATGTCCGCACCCCTCTTGTTGCTACCAAAGAAGATGATTATATGTATCGACATGATCTTATTGGACATGTGGGTTTAGGAAATTGTCATGAGCTTGCAGATTATCTTCTGGTAGAGATTGGTAAAGAAATTATGCGTCAAGGGGCGGTTGCAAGAATTCGCATCCTTAACTCGCTCAAATATGATCATGTTTATTTAGAAATATTAATTCAGTTAAGAGGAGAAAGAAATTACTCTATCTGGGAGGTTGATGCTTGGGACCCACGGATCATTGATATCAGTACTCGACCTGATGGTTCAATTAAAAATTACGAGTCGCTTACATACGGATACTCAGCCGACGCTCATAATTCGGTATATACCGATCAGATTAATTACAATCGCAGATACACCTTTTTTAATGCAATACCAAAGCCATTAGCTGGCGGGCCTCCCGCTGGAAGTGCGACACCGGAGCGAGACATGTTGGAGAAGCACCCTACAATGTATGACGATTACACTTTAGAAGAGTCTATGGACGCTGGGATGTTTGATGCTGCTGGAGACATTCATTATTTACAAAAAGCTTCTAACTGGCAGTATTAATATAAGGAGCGTTAAAAATCCTTTTGTCACGGAGAGATGTCAAACTCTGGTTGCACGCTTAGCCAGGAGGAGTGCTGAAACTCAAGTTTGCTTTTAAGATTCAGTATCAAAAATAGGCTACCAGTTAAACTGCAGTTCGTTATCTTCATCACGCCGTCGCTCTTGAACTTCATTTTTTTTGATTTTAGTTTCAATGATGTGAATATCTTTAGCGGGTATTAAAACACCCGCTTGCTTTTTGAGTTTGTTGAAATTTTCTTGTAGGATCTGTTGGTGATTACTTAATGTATCATACTCCTGCGTCCTATCTTGCTCCATAAGTTTTCTTGTTAAAAAATCAGATTCTTTTTTAAGTTCTTGCTGGATTGCTTTAAGGCCCTTAACTTCAGCTATTAAAGTATTACGATGGTGATAATCAGTCCATGTACTTTTTGCCTCATCGATTAATTTTTTATTTACAAATAATAAGAAAAAACGTTTAAAAATACCGGGTTGTTCATCTGCAAAAATACGGACCCAAAACCCTGGTGTCTCCCGAGACAGACGGTTTATTTCTGTTTCTTTATCAGTAATCTTTTTTTCATGGTCTTTGTGCTGTTTTTCTAAAAGCTGAACCTTTGAATGGTCGCCCATCAGGTTTTTTTGGTGCTCATGAATCTGCTTAAGCTCTGACTGAATTTTGAGGAATCCTTTTTCAAATTTAAGAATGATCTCAATTAAATTATCGTCTGTTAGCGTATCTAAAATAGACTCATAGTAATTATGCTCGGCGACCATTTGAGCGGTTCTTAATTGATCAAAAGCTTCATAGCAGAGGAGGCTAACATATTCTTCCTCTAATTCTAGAATTTTTTCAACAGCATATATAATTTCTCTGCCAGCCCTTTGGTTTCCCATTGTAAGTCGATAAAGTGCCGCGCCCATTTTTATCTCAGACATTATTTCTTTATTAGTATAATTTTAATACAAAAAAATTAATGATTTATTAAATAGGCTTGGAATAATACTTGTTCTCGATCACAGAATAATTGAGCGACTCAGCCCTCAATTGAGAGCAGGGATTTATAAGGTTAAATTTACCCATTAATTATATTTTAAATTTGGATGCTATTGCTTTCTTGTTCTTTCAAAATATATAGTGGTGCTGGGGTTGGTTACAAGTCCATGGTAAACATCATCTCGTCAGGCTCCTCAGGTTTAACTTGAGCTGTTTTTTGTTTTTTATTTGCTGTCATTTTAGGAATTAAAGCACTAGCATTTTCTTCTAATTTTTCGATACTGGTTCGTAACACACTATGATACAGATCTAATTCCCCAACTTTCTTGGTTCGAGTTGTAACTTTTTCCTCACTGGCGCCGACTTCTTTTTCTAGTTGTTTCTTGGTTAAATCGAGGTCGTCATTATTTTTGATTAAATCAATGCGGTTTTGATAATCAGCACGTTTTCTCTTGGCTGCATCAATTGACTCTTGGGATACGAACAATAAGAGGAATCTTGTAATCAAACCAGGTTGTTCATCTGCAATTGTATTTTCCCAGATTCCGGGTTTCTCTGGTGATAGATTTTTTATTTTATATTGATTTGAAAGAATTTCCCTAGAGGTTTTTTCGAGCTGATATGCTTTTCTATCTCCCTCACGGATAGCTTCTTGTAGCATCTCTCTTTCTTTATTAAGCTTATTAGAAATTTTAGGTAACATTTCTTTAAATGTCTTAATGATACCCATTAATTCATCATCTTCAAGATGTTCTAAAATAGAACCTTTTTTCCTAAAGGCCTCACCTCGAGCACCTTTTAATTGTTGAAAAACTTGCTTAAGGATATCATCTATATCTTCATTCTCTAATTCCTCCAATGCTAAGATCGATGAAATTTGCCTTTCAATTTCTTTACCAGCTTCTCGATTTTTCGTAGCAAGTTTACTAAGTAAAACACCCATGTTGTTCACATCAATTATATATACTAATAGTATTATTTTAGCTCAAAAAGATTATAAATTTATTAATTTGAGCTTTAATAATACTTTTTCGCCTTAAGAATGATAAAATGAGTGAGTCAGCTCTCGATTGAGAGCAAGGAATTTATAGCTAGAATTTACCCATTAATTATATTTAAATTTGGATGCTATTGCCCTTTCTTGTTGTTTCAAAATATATTAATAGACTGGGTTCATGAATTAATGGTCACCAATGAAACTTATAATCAATAAAAAAAATAGCGGGGAGTCTGTAACCCTGGAGCTGGAGTCAACAACCGCTGTGAAGGATTTGTTGTTCATTCTTTATAGTCATAGAAGTAAAATTTATGAGCGTTTTTCTTTTCAAGAGTATCAAAAATATATTTCCGTATATCAGTGCCTTTTATATGGGGATCGATTCAAAAATAAATTGTTTCCAGAGACCATTTTGGCAGATTATCAGCTTGAGGACCCCTGTCATTTAAGTTGGGAAGAATTCACCGAGGCCCGTTGTCTTTTATCCCATATAGAGCCTAAAGATAATAGAGTTCTTTTTTGGCAAGGAAGTATAAGGGTTAGTAAATCCGATCTTGAAGAGAAAGCTTTGTCAGCTCAGAGTGAGAGTATTAAGTCCACTATGCTTTGAGATATCGTTCGTAAGTCTATGCGATATCATTTCAATAGAGATGTCTAATCAACACATTAGACATCCTCTCTCGGGTTGAACTCCATGATGAGCACCATGAGGCTCTTCTCTATTCTCAAAGAAGCCTAAACCCTTAGAAGGGGTTGTCACAGGATTAGAATTGCTTATGGTCGGTGTGGGTTCGGCGGCATAACCCAAGGTATGCAATAGATTGAAGGCCGTATTACTCCCAGTTTCTACATTCACTCCTGCATTTGCATTATTGGCTGCAGTAGACATTACTTCCTGGTGTTTAAAACGATATAAATTGGATAACACAATTGCAGACTCAAGTACCATTAATGCAACTCCCACTGCAGGATTAAGTGCAAAACCGATTGCAACAAACAATCCGGCGGCTACTAAAGTTATGAGTGAGTTATAACTCAGGCTTATGGATAAGTTTTGAACAATATTTTGTTTTGTTTTTTCTGCGACATCAAATGCAGTTGCAATGGAAAATAATATTCCTTGTTGAATGACGATACCCGCATGTTGTTGCGTGATGGTATCTCCAATACTTGATTTAACTGCAATTCCAAGATCGGAATAGGCAATTGCGCTCACATCATTGGCTGCATCCCCTACCATAGCAACTTTACAGCCTTTGCGTTTTAGCTTTTCAATATAACTAATTTTGGATATCTCATCTGGGTTCGTGACCGCCCCTACCGTATTGGCACACACATTCTGTTCAGAAATACCCAATAAAGCTGCATATTTTGCCGCAGTGGTTTTATCTGCTCCCGTACAAATATGAACTGTTTTACCAAGGTGCTGTAGTTGTTTTACAGTTGCAATAGCATCTTCGCGCAAGGGGTCAGTTAAAGCGACTTGCCCGATTACAGTGGTGCCACGCACAATATAAACGCTACCATTTTCAGGATTATCATAAGGCGTATCAATGTGAAAAATTCCATTCGCTTGGAGCATGTCTTTGTTGCCAATCATGAATGTCTCACCCTGAATTTCACCTTTTATTCCCGAGTGATGACTTTTATCAATGGAGGTGATTTCTAAAGGTTCTAAACTAAAGATTAGGTTTTCTATATAAGATCCAATAACATGTGCCGTTGGATGATCTGCTTTACTCTCTAATAATGCCACATGGGCCAAGAATTTTTTATCACTAATCCGCAGTTTCTGAACTACAATGTTTCCTTGAGTCAGGGTGCCATTTAAATCAAAAACCACGGTATCAATATCAGCAGCTGCTTGTAATGCTTTACCATTGTTAAAATGAATTCCGTTTTCGGATGCTTTTTTCATCCCAATTTTAACTGCCATAGGCGTAATCAAGCTCAAAGCGCATGGGCATGCACTCACGAGCACTGAGATCACGCACTGAATCGCTAAAGCGGGAGTAAATACCGTGCCTATGATTATGCCGGAGATGAGTGCCACGGTCAGTAAACCAGGAATAAAATATTTCAATAATTTATTTGCAAATTGTTCAATGGGCGCTTTTTCAGCATTAGCTTGCTCAATATTTTTTGCGATTAATGAGAGGTAGGAACTTTGGTACGTTTTAGTAACGCGCATTTCCAATGAGGAAAGATGATCTGCCAAACGCATCCCCGCTTTCACTGGATCACCCGGCTTAAATTCTTGTAGATGCGGTGAACCATCGATGCAGGTGGTATAAAGTAGTGCTTTTGTGGTTAATATTCCATCGACAGGAAGAACCTCTCCGCTTTTAATACGAATGATATCGTTAGGGATTAAATTTTTAACTGAAATATCTTTATTTGGAGTCCCTTTTAATAGGACTGTAGGGAGCAAACAATCTCGTACATCTAGTTTTTTACTAATTTCATCAATTAAAGTATGTTCGATGCCTTCGCCCAAATGCCAAAAACCTAAAACCAATGGTGCTGCTTCAAACATCATGGGTAATCCAGGAATAAATAGGCTGGCGAGCGATACCGCAACGATGGTCAAGGTGCTAATCGCATATAAGGTGGTAGTATCCCATTCCTTTGCAAGCAATGCATACCATGCTGATTTATAAACAGTCCGTCCCAAATATAATGTCATCAAGGCAGTAAGCCCGGTGATGAGGTAATAGGCAAGCATAGGGATATTAAAACTTCCAATAGCAATAACAAGCATCCCTATTCCCCAAAGCAACCCCAAGGCCGCTTTAAACCAATGATTGTCATCACCATCAGAATGGGCATGGCCGTGACCGTGGCCGTGAGAGTGACCATGACCGTGACCGTGAGAATGGCCATGAGAATGGCCATGAGAATGGTCATGAGAATGGTCATGAGAATGGTCATGAGAATGGTCGTGAGAATGGTCGTGAGAATGGTCGTGAGAATGGTCGTGAGAATGGTCGTGAGAATGGTCGTGAGAGTGAAGATGTTTTGTTTTTTTTCTACTCTGTTTAATAGGAGCAGAGTAATTGGGGGGGGATATTGAGGTGTTATCGAAATGCACTATTTCTTCTTCATACTCTATGGTTTCCACTTCCATTTTGTCACTTAAAAAAATTCCTTCCTTTGATAAAAGCTCAGTCGCGATTGTTTGTATCATACTCGAATCTTTAGACTTGCATAGCAAACTGATGCTTTTATCTTGACTGGTTAAATCGACGGCGACTCGTACTAACTTTAAATTTTCGGCTGAATACAAAATCTGTTCGATTTGTGATGGAGTGCTTTCCAGATCAAAAGGTTCGTTACCATAAAGTTTGAATCTATAATTACAATACATTGGTTTCCTCCATTTAAAGGACAACATAAATGTTAAAGAGGAGCACGGCCCACTTCAGTTGTATATCAATTAATTTCAGACCTGTTACTGGTATTTACAGTAATTTTAAAACGGTACGACCAAATTAGTTTTTTCCGTTAAAAACCGATAAAACAGCGTCTGGTATTTGTTACGATGCGTCCTAGCCTTAGAAAGTGTTACATTGTAACATTCTCTTGCCAAAGAACAAGTCATATTAAATAATTTTTAAACCAGAAGCATTTTGCTAATATTCGGCACCTGTAATTGATAATTTTTCTGTAAAACAAGGACTGTGGTATAATAAAGTTAAGTTATTAATTTAAAATATGATTGATGAAATACAGTTTGTTGGACAAGGCTTATAAGCATTGCATGCAGCATGGCTATCGGTTTACAGAACCGAGAGAGCGTGTCCTCAAGATATTGATAGAGGAAAGAAAGCCTCTAGGTGCTTATGAAATCTTGCAACGACTCTCTACACAAATTGAAAATCCCAAGCCGCCTACAGTCTATCGTGCGATTCAGTTCTGGCATCAGGAGGGATTTATTCATTGCATTGATAGTCTTAAATCGTATGTTGCTTGTTTGCATGGACATCATGTGGGCCAAGCCCAATTCCTAATCTGTAACCAATGTGATTTTGTCAAAGAATTAGAATGCATTATTGATTTCACCTGCATTAAAGAATTAGCAAATTCACTTCAATTTTCAATTATTAATTGCACAACAGAAATCAAAGGCTTGTGCGCGCGTTGCAAACTGACCAATCGCGAAAATTAGGAGCGATTTATTGTCAAAAAACAACGCGTACGATGTTATCGGTATGGGTAATTAATAAGCTACATCAATACACGAGTGAAATCGTTCATTGGTGCTTTGGTCTCTTCCCCATTCCGCATAGATGACATGGCGTCCGGTGCGTGCTGGTACATCACAGGTCATATGAAACTTATTATTTTTCTTATCTGCCCAAATGGTACTCTTATCTCGAGGTGGATTTTTATCATCCCAAGTAAGTTCACAAAAGGGTTCTGTTTCAAAATCACTCCATTTTAGGGCTTGATTTTGATTAAAGTGATAATCAGATTTGGTAATCCAGTAACGGAAATGCTCCGTATCACTAAAATGAGGGCCATAAGAAACATCCCAGACGAATTCTTGCTGAGTTGTTGCGAACTTATTGGCTGGCCAATTAATTGTTGCATCCCATGGAGATACTTTTCCTTTAAAGGTCTCACTATCAAAACCGCACACATGCTTTGGGAGATTGCTGTTTTGATAATAACCTCGGGTGTGGCTTAGTACGCTCATAAATTGATAGACATCATGATTGTAACTTCCATCTTGTTTCGTCAAAATGGGACGACACCCTTCATAAGGCAGTTTGTTGCCTGGCTCAATATGATGTGGCTGCGTCACTTTGCCGCAGAAATACTCTCGTGACATAGGTTTTTCTATGAGTCCGTGGCTATGAGCTGGCTGTTGAAATAGCATCAAAAAGCACCCGACTAACAATGTATCTAAGCGAATAAAAAACATACCACCAATCCAATAAGTAAATAAATTGCACCATAATTTACCATATTGATGCGAAATATGCATCTTTATTGTTCATTTTTTAAATTTATTACACTTTGAAGGTGTGTCTTTAAGTTATTTTGCTCGTGGAACTTAAACGTACTAATAAAATTAGTACTATTATTAGAGTAAAATAATAAATAATCGATGGAGCGAAAACATGGCAGATGAGGAAATAACAACAACTTCATGGTTTTCCCGATTAAAAGAAGCATTCCTGGGTATTATTGTCGGTATAGCCTTAATTATTGGGGCTATTGTTCTTGTGTTCTGGAATGAAAAACACAGTTTACATATGGCACAATCTTTGGCACAAACAAAAAAGGTTGTAATTGCTGTACCCAATGCCCCCATAGACAAACAAAATAATCTTAAGGTTGTTTATTTGAGTGGTTTAGCCACGACGAAAGAGCATTTGAAAGACTCTTTACTGGGGATCACCGTAAATGCGATAAATCTTAATCGTAAGGTTGAAATGTATCAGTGGAAACAAAAAACTGAAACGAGAACCGAATCACAACTAGGGGGATCGGAAAAACATATTACCACCTATACCTATGATAAAGTCTGGTCGGAACACTTAATCGACAGCTCTAATTTCAAAACGCCTGCAGGGCATCAGAATCCACAGTCCATGCCCATTCACTCTGAGATACAGTATGCAAAAACCGTAACCCTAGGGGATTTTTTGTTGCCCGATATCTTAATTAAACAGATTGATATTAGCCAGCCAATTAGTTTGGCTCCGGTTAATAAAGAAGACCTAAAGAATCAATTTAATAAGCCCGTGAGTTTGAATAATAATGAATTGTATTTAGGGCAAGATACTCAAAATCCGCAGCTGGGTGATATGCGTCTTACTCTAACGGCTGTTGAACCGCAAACAGTCAGTATTATCGCGCAGCAAACTGGAAATACGCTGCAAGAATATCTTGCACCTGCAGGACAAAGTGTCATTTTATTATCAACCGGCCAGCATTCATCTGATGAAATGATTGAAGAAGCTCAATCAGAGAATAGGTTGCTCACTTGGCTCTTGCGGTTAGTTTCTTTACTTTTATTGATTGGGGGATTCTCTCTCATCATGAAACCCTTAGTTATTTTGGCCGATGTAGTTCCATTTATAGGCTCTATTGTAGGGTTTGGTACGGGGTTTATAGCCTTTTTATTGGGTTTTAGTGTGTGGCTTATTGTTACCGCGATTGCTTGGTTTGCTACGCGACCGTTCATGTCGATTGGTTTATTAATTATTGCGGTTATTGGTAGCTACATCTTGCTCCAGTTAAAAACTAAAAAAGCTAAAGCCTCTCTACCTGAGGCGACTCGCAATTAATACATATTGAATGTAATTGTGAGCTTGAGCGAAGGCTACATCATCACGAACCTTAGGTATTGTCACATTTCGAACAATTTAGGCGTGTCATTCCCACGCTGGTGGAATCTATCTTTCAAAATAATTCCTGACTTTGTTGTGAGATGGATTCTCGCCTGGGCGGGAATGACATGGATTTTGGAGTGTAATCCGGGAGTTTGCAGGAAAGCCCGGGTTCTGCTTCGCTTCACCCGAGCATACTTGAGAGTGTATATCCTTTAATAGGAGGGAGTATAAAACCTATGATTAGAGGATTTTGTGCCACCTGAATGTGTTAATTCACTGATTTGTTGTCGTAACTCGCCAATGGTGTCTTGCTGTTGTTCAATCACGGTTTTTTGTTTTTCTTCTTTTGCTTGCATCCGTTTAAATATAATGTAGAACACATATATGGCCATACGTTCTTTTGCAGTGATATTTTCTAATTTTTTTTGAGTATCTTTATGTTCAGTTGATAGTAAATCCAGCTCTTGTTCTTGCTCCGAGTTTATTTTGTTTAGCGCGGTATTTTTTTCCGATAGCTCGGATACTAAAAGAACATGTTGATGTTCGGTGCATATTTGTTCTGCAATGTCACTAATTCGCGCATTGGAAGTTTGGGTGCTGATGTTAAAGCGTTTTAAAACACTATCGTTTAAAATATCCCCGGAATTACATAGTTCACCGCCAATATAACCGTCGTTTTTTAAACCAGACAATCCTATAGTCCTTTCCTTGGTATCTTCAGGTTGGCTGTAACTCATTCGATACGTTTTGTGCTTTGGAGTCTCCAAAAGGACTTTAAGATCAACAAGTAATTGAAAAATTTGATTTTTGCATTCTTCTAATTTTGCAGGTTCAAGTGAGCTTTTTTTGTTCAGCAGTGTCTCTAGTAAGGTTATTTCATGCAAAATATAATATAAGAAAGGTCTGCGACCACTATCGTTGCATTGTTTAATGAGCTCATTCAAGCGTATGTTAAAATGAACATCTTTATTTTGAATGATTTCTTTAGCGCGAATTAATGATTTTTCTCGGAGTAGCTCCTCATCAGTTTCATTAACTAATTTTTTTACTTTCGGTTGACTGTCGTGATAACGCACTATAACTGCGGTCAGGGAATAGATTAATTCTTCTAGTCTCGTCATGTAAAATTCCTTTTAAAGCTAAATCCATTAGTCTAAATGTGGAACTACATACCAACTTGATATTCCACTATATTGAATGTTTGACTGAAGTGCAAGTATTCAAAATATGAAATCCAGTTCACGATTTCTCTATACTCAGTCCAGACAAGACCAGAAGCGATTGCTCCCTAGAAAGTTCATTTTAATAAATTTTTTAAAATACCTTTTGCTAGGGCACTAATCTGGATATCTTATATTGAGTAATCTGTTGATTGTTATATGCAGAAATAGAAAAGGATAAGCGTATTTAGTTTTTCGCTTTTTTTAAAAGATAACGACAGGGAATAGCATGTTTTATTTAATCAATAAGTTACGCTTTATGTTACTTTTTATGTTGCTCATTGTATTTTGTTTATTTAAAGCGATAGCCACCCAATTTCTTTGGTGGGATCTGCATGAGATTGTTTTTGCCTTACTTATTGGTTCATGTCTTTTAATCATCGGTCATAGAGAAAACTTAGTTATATTGTTGCTCACATCCATTATTTTGCTGCAAATTGTATTATTTGTATTGCAATTTTGTTGCAGTGAACAATTAATCAATGCATTAAGAATCCTTGCCGTTATTGCCTATCTGGTTATCTTGAATTATTTTTGCCTTTATTTCACATTGCAAGATAAAACGATCAGTATTACAACTTTATTTGGATCCATTGCGGGTTATTTATTTATTGGGCTCATTTTTGCTTATGTTTATTTATTTTTGGAATTATTAATCCCAACTTCCTTTTCTGGTTTAACCACAGAACATGAATCGCAAGCAGTATATTTTTCAATGATCACCTTAACGACGGTAGGCTATGGTGATGTTGTTCCACTTAAACCAATCTCACAAACGCTTGCCTGGATTGAGTCTTTAATAGGCCAATTTTATTTAGCCGTTCTCATTGGGCAAATGGTTGGGCGTTATGTTGCAAGGAAATAAAAAAGTGCTTCGTCCCCTGTCACGTTTAGCTTGAGGACAAACAAGCGGGGTCTGGATTAAAGAATGAAAAATGAACTATTTTTTCTGTTTGTAATAAGTTCCATTCGCATAAACATTATGACCAAAACCACAATCTGCATCAGAGCCTTCTTGTTTAACAGATAACATTCCTGGTTTGATGAATGTGATGGTGATGGTACATGAGCCATATTCAGAAGAAGAGTATACAGCAGTATCCCCTTTAATAATGGCGACGCCTGAGAGTTCCCCGGTATTGGCTTGAAGCTCGCCATTAACCATATAGGGGTATGTTAGTTCGAAGGAAATATTAAGTTTTCCCCCGCCCAACGCGCGAACCGTCAGTGTATTGGACATATCATTATGGGGGGTAGGGAATTTCATAATGAACGTACCATCTACTTCTTCTTTAGAGACACTGTCTCTATGGGTTTCGGTAAAACCCAATGTCGAGTAAACAGCGAATAAACTTAATACAATACTTTTTAAAATCCTGTGGTTCATAGTCGTGGTGATCCTGTGTTTATTTTATTTAACTATCATAAAGCTCTTATTTGGATGTTCGCAATTTTTTGCGACATTTCATAAGACTGCGCAAGTAATTAGTCCAATTTATCCAGATAAGTCTCTTTTGTGTATCGAGCAGCAATAATTGCGATAACGACCCAAAAAATAATGTACAACGCTGGAGCAGATTTATTTCCAGTTAACTCAACCAAGGTTAAGGAAATTAAGGGCATGGTTCCACCAAAAACTGCTTGGCCAATATTATATCCAATAGATACACCACTCGCGCGAATCGCTGTGGGGAACATCTCTGCAAGCATAGTCGGTACTGTAGCATTCAATGGGGCAAGTATGATTGCTAACCCTATTTCTCCCATAAGGACATACCACCAGTTACCGCTCAAAAAAAGAATAAAGAGAGGATAAATAAAAATAAAAATGCCAACAGCTCCGCATAAAAAAATGGGTTTCCTACCTACGTAATCTGATAATAAGCCCATCAATGGAATTAATATGGTTAATACCAATAGCGCGATAAAGTTAGTAATCAGAGCATCTTTTAATATAAATCCTTCTGATTTCACTAGAAAACTTGTTATATAAGCAATGAGTAAATAGTTAGTCATTGCTAATATGCTGGTAAAAATAATGGCTAATAATAATTTGCGCTGATGAACAAGTACCACAATCTTTGCAGGAAGCTCGGTAGTATGTTTGGTTTGTAAAAAAGTCTCGGGTTCAACACTGGTAAGACGTAAGTAAATTCCGATTAATCCAAGGAGGGCACCGATTAAGTAAGCCAAACGCCATCCCCAAGAGCGCAAAGTATCCTCGCTCAATAAAACACTGAGTAAAGAAGCTGTAAATGAACCTAAAAAAATACCGAGAAAAGCAGTACTTAATACCAAACTTCCGGCAAAACCACGTCGATGACCTGCCATATGTTCTATGAGAAAAGTGGTGGAGCCTGGAAGTTCGCCTCCAACAGCAACTCCTTGAATTAATCTAAAAAAAACAAACAGTAGTGGAGAAAGGACTCCCAAAGTCTGAAAATCTGGGATTAAAGCGATACAGGCTGTGGAAAAGGTCATAATCGACACGGAGAGAATCAGCGTTTTTCTTCTACCAATATGATCGGCATAATGTCCTAATAAGACCCCTCCCAATGGACGCATAAAAAAACCAACCGAAAATACGCCAAAGGTGAGAAGTAGGGAAACAAAATAGATATCTGATGGAAAGAATATTTGCGCAAATAAGGGAGTAAAATTGGCATAAAGAAGAAAATCAAACCATTCTAAAGTATTTCCATATAAACCGGCAAAGATACTTTTTTTCTTCGTACGATCCATAATTGTATTTTTTATAGTTTCCCTAAGTCCTTTATAAACTATTTTGCTTTATTTTGTCTCTATATTATTTCTTAGTTTGATAATTATTTGAATCGCTCGCCAAGATGCCAACAGATGAACCATTCTCAATTTTATATCAAATGTGGAGTTGACCCGAATCAACCTACAAGAATAGCTGAATTACATGTGTAATTTGAGTTTTTTTAATATTGATTTTATTTGCAAAGGAGCCGGAAGTCCTTCGCTAACAGGATTGGTGCGCGCTTGGTGTTTGAACATCCTTTAATAAGAGTGTTTTAGAGGCGCTTTTTAGTGAACCACGAAACAGTGTAGGGTGTTTCTCTTTTACTTCTTGTTCTAAAAAAATAAACTCTTCTGAGTTAATCCAAAAAGGACTCCATGCCAATCTGCCTTTGTGAGTAATACGGGTTGCTTTTTCGGAGCTCAGATCAAATGTCCATAATGCAAGTGGTGGTTCATTCCAATTGTTCCTATGAATTTCTTCATCCATATCTATATCCATAATCAGCTTTTTTCCATCTGGAGCGACGTGGAGATGCGAAGCGCTACTCATGCTTGCCTGTGGGATAATATCATTAATGCGCCATTTTTTTATTAGCCTTCCTTCAAAGTCCTGCCAATAAATTGAATCAAGGTCATGGCTAAAAAAAGAGGTTCCATTCATAGCCCATGCGGGGCTGTATTCATTTTGAGTATTCTCTATTAGGCGATAACCACTGCCATCAGCATTAATTAATGCTAAGTGCCAATCGCTGTTTATAAAAGTATTAAACAGTAGTTTTTGGCCATCAGGCGACCACACGGGATTAAAGTTGTTTGAAGAAGGGATATTCTTCAATACGGTAACTAGCCCTGTTTCAAGGGCCATAATTGCCAGGTAACGGTTTGCGGATTGGTCGCGATTGACAACATTATAGGCAATGTATTTCCCATCCGGTGAAATTTCAGGGATATACCCCTCAGTAATTTTTTTTGCGTTACTACCATCCATGTTCGCAGTCCAAATGGACCCATAGCGTTCAAAAGCAATCATTGAGTGCGCTTGGGCAAAAACGCAATGCATTAAGAAAAGCAAGAACAATAAAATTCTCATAGGAAGTAAATCTCCCCTAAAAATAAAAGCAATTACAAATAAAGAAGTGTTATTTTGACCTGACTCGCAATGGAGATCAAATTTTGTCCTAATACCATGCTCGATCGCTTGCACCGTATTCTTCACCGATACCATTATTTTGTGAGTTAGAGTTCGCACAGGAACTTAGTAAGAATAGTGTCATACAGAGATAAACAATCAGGATAATTAGTTTAAATAATTTATTCGCAATCATGTGCTTTTCCTTGTCCATAAATATTGAAAAATTAATCAATAGAGCCGTCTCTATTGTAATCTTGGGGTAATCAAAAGACGAGTGGGAATCACTCAGTCCTGGATAACCCAAAAAATCCCGCATAAGCAATCACGTATTCCTTTATTTCGCATACCTATTCTTTGGGTAAAAATGGTGGGAAAAGTCAAATTGTCTAATTGTACTATAATTTGATCAAGTAATTGCCAATATAAGTCATGCTATGAAAATTAAACTACGAATCGATAGTGATTCTGCTCGAAGACGTTCCAAACTTGAACCCCCTTATGATGCTGGCGATTGTGGTTACTATGCCTTATGCGTTGGTTTATTACATCTTGGAATGCAAGCTAAAACAAATATAGAATTGGCAGCATTGATAAATCAAAGTGCAGTTCTCAAAACAATTTTTACTAATATGCCCCAGGTAAATAAAGTAATGGGTTCTGACAACGTAAGTACTCTTGAAAATGTGCTCGAAAAACTGGGTGAACCAGGTTGGGATAGCCTTACTTTGAAAGAGGTCTTGACTGAATTTAGTAATGGTGTGCGCCGTGCACTTGTTGAGTCTGATTGGGGAACCGAATATTTTAAAACCATGCTTAAAGAGGGAGCATGGGTAATTGATAATCAAAAATGGATGGATCTGCCGCCATTTAGACGTTTAAATGTAAAAATTTTAGATAGAATGGCAGAACTTGCAAATGGCAAGAATGTGAGCCCAGAGCAAGCAGGTGAACTAAGATTCCAGGCCACACTTGAAATTTTTAAAGGATTAAGTGATTCGGTATTGGAGGATATGGCGAAAGCCGTGGTTCAAAAATATTATGGTCCTGGTTCTGAGAAAGCCTGGTTAGATGCGGAATTTTTAAAATATTTTTCGGAACAAATGTTTCCGATGGCTGAGAATTTATTCTTTGATCCTAGTAAAATTGAAATCACGAGTACTGGGCCTTCAAGCACGCATTGGTACATCGATGTTCCTAAAGATACGACTACTGATTCTCTATTGAAACTCGTAAATTCAGGTTCGAGCAAATATCTTATCGAACTTGAAGTATATCGTGTCAAAGAAAAAGGACTAAACGATTTATCTGCTTTAAAGCATGAGCACTATGATTTACTTAAAGTACAAAAAAAATTAATTGCTAAATTTAAAGAAACTGCTTCAGGTCTTTATGCTAAGCATCTTGATTCATCTTTTTCAGAAGACGTACTGTTCGGACTTTCAGCTTTAAGTCTCTTTGATAAAGAACCGCCAAGCCAAGAAACCATAGATGAAGTGTTAATGCCTATTATTTCCATTGATGATAAGAGTTTTCCAGAGTTCACTGAGCTGAGTATGACTCGAAAGTCAATTGTCGATATAAATGAAAAAATCAATAAAGTTGAAAAAGAGCTTGAATTAAAAAAACAAAAGGCGTCCGTATCCTCACTGATTCATTCTGATTTGTCTTTTAAGGGCGCTAAAAAATCAACAGTTGGTGGCAAAATGGAGAAAATTGAGGAGCATGGAACGTCGATAAAAAGTGATAAAGGTTTTCCGACATAATGTTCGCTAGTTATAGTTGAATATGGAATATCCTTCGAAATCGTTAGGATAACTTTTGATTTCGGGTTTAAAAAGGGAGCTATAACTTGATAAACTTACCTCAAGTTTGGTTCCCGGTAAAACGATAGTAAGTCCGGAGTGATAGCCTGATTTATAAATTGAAATCAATTGTTTCGTGTATTCATCATTTGGAAGTTTGATGTACCAATGACAATCACTTGGTCCTTCCCCAGTTATTTCGGCTCCATTTAGATCAAACATGAGTGTGGATGTTCCCAATAAATTGGTCACTAAGCGTTTGAGAAACTCGCTGTCTACCCAGGCTTTGGGTGCGTCTACTGTATAAAAATGAGTAATCACTTCTTGCGCTGAAGCGGTCAACTCTTCTTCGCTTAACGCATTGCACGCTTCGATTTGGGCTTGAAAGATAACTGCATATAAGGAATCAGTATCCATTTTACTGCTTTTTTCTTTAGTTGCTTGTTGATACAACTCATCTGATTTTATTTGAATTTTCTTCATTATATTTTTGAATGAAGATAACTTTTCCCAAGCTCGATTTACTTCTAACCATAAGCCGCTTTTAATTTCATTTTTAACGCGTTCTTGTAGCCAATCGGAGCTGGAATTAACTTGTTTTAATTGCAAAGTAAAATTAGATAAAATCTCACTAAAAGTAAGTTGATCAAAGCCTTTTGCAGTCATTGCATCTAAGTAACTTAATAAGCATTCTTGATTTGTTTTAAATGGTTTAGCAAGACAGCCTGTTATAGAGCTTGGCTGGGCTGCTAAAAGCTTCGTGAGCAGTTCACTGGAGTTAAGCGTCGATACTATTTTCTCATCCGCCGCGGCTTTAAGTGCTAAATAAAAGAGCCCAATGACGACTACATGATAGCCACAATCCCCTGTATTTTGAACAGGAGAAAGTTTAACTTTTTCTGCTCGTTCGATTTCGGTTTTTTTTAGCATGATGAATTAAAAGAATTAAAGGTGTTCATTATATCATAAAAATTATAAATCCATGACAAATTGGGGACTTTTAAAAATCTGTATACGGATGGATTTGCTATAAAAATACCCATTATTCGTGTTATGAGCATCTGTTTATTCAGTATGGAGGGTGATAACATCAGCAACGATTAAGGATAAGCTAAGGAAAGTGTTACCATGAATGATGGAGTTAATTCATTTATTTTTTTTATAGCCCTAATTGCTGGATTTGGAGGGTTTTTATTTGGTTTTGATTCCAGTGTCATTGCGGATGTCAAAGATCAAGTTATGGCCCAATTATCTCTTTCTGAGTGGCAATGGTCTCAAATAGTAAGCATTAGTATCTTAGGTTGTGTTCTTGGTATTCCTTTAAGTGGTTTCTTTGCTGACAGGCTAAGTCGGCGCTTCTTACTAAAAACCGTGGCGATGGGCTTTATTTTGGGGACTGCTCTTTGTGCGCTCACCGATGATTTCATCGTGTTATTAGTAGGTCGATTCATAATCGGTATTTGTATCGGAGTTGCTTCTTATATTGCTCCATTGTTTATTGCGGAAATTGCTCCGCCTAATAGAAGGGGGGCGTTGGTTCTGATTAATGGATTAACGATTACCTTTGGTCAAGCTATAGCTTATTTAATTGGTTATTTCCTTCATGATTATTCCACAAACAGTTGGCGATTGTTATTTGGAATGGGAAGTATTCCTGCCTTGATTTTATTTACTGGGATGCATTTTGTTCCTCATTCGCCACGTTGGATCATGAAGAGACATGGAGTAAATAAAACGCTACAGCTATTGAAGCGTATCCGCCCTTCAGGTTATGACATTCAAAAAGAAGTTGATGAAATTCAGGGTAATTTAAAACAAACTCACCCGCATAAGAATTTATTATCCAAAGCGCCAATTATTTTTGTTCTTGCAGTGGGCATTGCTTTAGGAGTGTTTCAGCAATTCTCGGGAATTAATGCCGTAATGTATTACGGGCCGGTTATCTTTGAAACGGCAGGTTTTTATCCAGTTACTAATGCTATTTTGGCCACTTTTTGTATGGGCGCTGTTAATTTTTTATTTACGTTACTGACTTTATTTTATATCGATAGATTAGGTCGACGCTTCTTATTGTTAAGCGGAACAATGATCGCTGCATTGAGTCTTTTTGTAGTTTGCTTGTTATTTAACACACCATTACCAGGTCAAAAATTCTGGATATTGGGCGCATTATCCATTTATGTGATGGGTTATTGTATTAGTGTCGGATCTTTATTTTGGGTTTTAATCTCAGAGATCTATCCTTTATCGGTACGAGGCCTGGCAATGAGCATTGCCACTGTGGCGCAATGGGGCGCTAACTTTGTAGTTTCTATATCCTTTTTGGCGATTTACCAAAATTTAGGAGAAGTGCTTACTTTTGCTTTATTTGGTTCATTATGCTTAGTGGCCTTTTTCTTTATTTATCATTTTGTACCTGAAACAACCGGAGTTTCTTTAGAAAAAATAGAAAAAAATTTGCGAGCGGGTAAAAAAATCAGAGACATTGGCAAGCCAGTATCAGCCATAAAAACAAATGAATTTGAATTAGTGAGAGATTAAAAATGGATAATGAAAATCAGCAACGAAAATGTCGTATAGGAATCATTGGCGCGGGACGAATCGGGAAACTCCATGCAGAAAATATCAAAAATTATTTACCACAATTTGAGTTACAAGCCATTGCAGATCCCTTTTTGAATCAAGCGTGGGCCGATAAATTATCGATTGCGGGCCAATATACTCATTTTGAGCAAGTACTGTTTCATCCGAATTTGGATGCGATTCTGATTGCATCACCTTCGAATCTCCATGTGGAGCAGATTAAAGCTGCAAGTGAGGCAGGTAAAGCGATATTTTGTGAAAAACCAATTGGTTTGCATGAAGAAGAAATTTTGGACGCGTTACACACAGTTCAAGCAAATAATACCTTATTACAGCTGGGTTTTAATCGACGTTTCGATCCCAGTTTTGCCCATCTGCAAAAACAGGTCCAAGCCGGTGAAATTGGAGCAGTTCATCTGGTTAAGATCACCTCTAGGGATCCAGCTTGTCCTCCTAAAGAGTATTGTGCTACCTCTGGCGGTATGTTTATGGATATGACCATTCATGATTTTGATATGGCGCGTTTCTTAACCCAGTCCGAAGTGGTTGAGGTGTATGCAACAGGAGCAGTCCTAATTAATCCTGATTTTGAAGCATTGGATGATGTGGATACCGCAATCATCCAAATGCGTTTTGCCAATGGTGCTTTGGGAGTAATCGATAACAGTCGTCAGGCTGTGTATGGATATGATCAACGAATTGAAGTCTTTGGCAAAGAAGGAATGTTGCTGGCAAATAATCAATTGAAACATTCAGTGATGCATTATGCCAGTACGTTTACCGAACAAGCCAATCCGGAATATTTTTTCCTTGAGCGTTATCATCAGGCGTTTAGAGCAGAATTAAGTTCGTTTTATGATGCCTGGCGACATAATCAACCCAGCCCGGTGTCTGGAAGAGATGGGTTGTATGCTTTACGCATAGCTCAAGCAGCGAAACAATCGCTCGTAACTAAATTACCTGTTTTTTTGAGTTGAGGACGGCATGATTCATCCATCATTTTATTTTGATGCAACCAGATCTGTAGATTTGATTTGTATGGGGCGTGTGGCAGTCGATCTTTATGCGGAACAAATTGGCATTGCACTTAGCGAGGCCCAGAGTTTTAAAAAATACTTAGGTGGCTGCGCGGGGAATATCGCTGTAGGCGCGGCCCGCCTTGGCCTAAACTGCATGATGTTGTCTTGTATTGGCCAGGATGAGATGGGGCGTTTTTTAAAAAAAGAGCTTGAAAGTGAGGGGGTCAATACGGATTTATTGCAGGAAACCGCTCAGCATTTGACTGGCCTTGTATTGCTCGGGATTAAGCCACCTCATGAATTTCCTTTGATGTTTTATCGCAATGATTGTGCGGATATGCAAATTAAGTCGCATCAAATAAGCCAAAATGTATTGCAGCAGGCAAAAGCTCTTTTAATTACCGGCACCGGTTTATCCACAAAGGCCATGCTGCAAACTACTGAAGAAGTTACCCAACTTGCACGACAAGCCGAAACGGCAGTAGTTCTCGATCTGGATTATCGTCCGGTTCTTTGGGGATTAACCACATTGGGCGATGGAGAAACACGATACCTCCAGAGCCAAAACGTAAGTAGAACCTACCAACGCATTTTGCCTTTGTGTGATTTAATTGTGGGTACGGAAGAGGAAATTTGTATTGCTGGTGGATGTGATGAGGTTGATCGCGCCTTAAAGAAAATAAGGGACTTAACTCAAGCGCCTGTAGTGATAAAACAAGGTGCAAAAGGTTGTGAAGTTAATTTTGCTCACAGCAGCAAGAACCTACCAACGAAACCGTTTCCTGTTGAGATACTTAATGTACTGGGTGCTGGGGATGGATTTATGGCGGGTCTTTTATCGGCTCTTCTACGAGGAAGATCCTGGGAACTTGCTACTACTTATGCAAATGCCAGTGGTGCTTTAGTTGTCACGCGACATGGTTGTGCCCCCGCCATTCCCTATAAAGAAGAGTTAGAATATTTTATTCAACATTTTGATGAGCATCCGCAAATTTGGAACAGCGCTCGTTTAGCAGAATTACACCAAAAGAAGGCGCCGCTTCCTCAGTTGCTTATTAAGAATCCACAAGGGTTTACTAGAGGATTCAATTCGATTGTCACTATAAATCCTTTATCAAATGACAGTATGAATTTTAGCTCGATTAAATTGGCTGCGGGAGAAAAATACTTCTTCAATGAGCACTATGAGTTTGCGGCGCTATTAATGACGGGATGTGTGGAGTTCCATTTTGCACAACAAAGCCAGCGTGCAGCCCGCTACGATTATTTTTCTCAAGAACCTATTGTCTTGCATTGCCCCTCAGGCCAAACAGCTGTTGTTGAGGCGTTGACTTATTGTGAAATTCTCTTGATTGAAACAGAGAATGATGCTTCATTTGCTCCTTTATTATTTAATCAGTCCAATCTTTTGGAGTTGGATAATCGAGGAAAAGACATTTTAGACGATAGTTCGTATCGCATCGTAAGGACTGTATTTGATAAGCGCAACAGACCTGAGTCAAATTTGGTTGTTGGCGAAATTATTACCTTCCAAGGGCGGTGGTCAAGTTATCCCTCCCATTATCACGATCAGCCGGAAATCTATCATTATCGTTTTTCAGAACCACAAGGCTATGCATTTGGTGAAAATGGAAACGAGGTTTTACGTATCGAAAATTATGATACCTATCGAATTGCGAACGGTCAGACCCATGCTCATTGTGCGGCTCCAGGATATGCTCTTTATACGCTTTGGTTTATTCGTCATTTAAAAGATAACCCTTATACGACACCAACGTTCATCAAAGAACATGAATGGACGCGAACACGTAAAGCAAATAATAGAGTGTGGAAAAAATAATAATCTTAAAGGGTGGTTTTTATGAAGATTAGATTGACAATGGCTCAGGCCTTATTGCGATTTTTAGCAAATCAATATGTCGTGTTGGATGGTAAATCACATCAGTTTGTTGCAGGTGTATTTGGAATTTTTGGACATGGCAATGTGACAGGATTAGGTGAAGCCCTTGAATACGATAATTATGGTTTGACTTATTATCAGGGACATAACGAACAAGGAATGGCGCATGCAGCGACAGCTTATGCGAAACAAAAAAATAGATTAAGTATTTTTGCTTGTACTTCTTCTATAGGTCCAGGTGCGACCAATATGATTACGGCAGCGGCTACCGCAACAACCAATAGAATTCCTTTATTGTTATTGCCAGGAGACATATTCAGTTGCAGACAACCGGATCCGGTATTACAACAACTTGAGGCCTCACATGACTATACTCTATCTGTTAATGATTGCTTCAAACCGGTTAGTAAATATTGGGACCGTATCACTCGCCCAGAGCAATTGATGACGGCGTGTCTCAATGCAATGAGGGTGCTTACTGATCCTGTCGAAACAGGTGCAGTCACTTTATGTTTACCGCAGGATGTGCAGTCTGAAGCCTATGATTATGACGATTCTTTTTTTGAAAAACGTTTTTGGCATATTGATAGAGCCCCGGTGAGTGAACGTGCGCTTGAGGAAGCAGCGCAACTTCTTCTTAAAGCCCAAAAGCCCTTCATTATTGCTGGAGGAGGCGTGCATTACTCATTGGCGGCAGATGTTTTATCACAATTTGCTGAACATCACAAAATCCCTGTTGCTGAAACTCAGGCTGGGAAAAGTGCTTTGCCAGCACGCCATTCCATGAATGTGGGCGGAGTAGGTGTTACGGGTTCTGAAGTAGCCAATGCGCTCGCCGCGCAAGCCGATGTGATTTTAGTGATTGGCTCACGTTTGCAAGATTTTACTACTGCGTCTAAATGGGGTTTTAAAAATAAAGAGTGCCAAATTATTCATCTCAATGTTTCTCGTTTTGATGCAATCAAAATGAATGGGTTGATGTTGAAAGGAGATGCAAAAACAGGCTTAGAGCAATTAGGAAAGAAATTGGGGGCGTATAAAACATCCCAAGAATACCAGCAACAGGTGCAGCATTATCAAAATGAATGGCAGCAGGAATTAAAACGCATTTGTACTTCGCCTCATACTGCAGAAGGTGGTTTATCCCAAGTTAAAGTTCTCGGTTTATTAAATGAGATAGTGACGGAAGATGATGTCATCATCTGTGCTGCAGGTAGTTTACCCGGTGATTTGCATCGTCTTTGGAAATCCAAAACACCTAAAGATTATCATCTGGAATATGCTTATTCGTGCATGGGTTACGAAGTCGCGGCGGGTTTAGGGGTACGGTTAGCTAAAGAAAAGACACCGGGTGAGGTGTATGTTTTGGTGGGCGATGGCAGCTTTTTGATGATGCATTCAGAACTGCTAACGAGCATTCAAGAACATAAAAAAATGACCATTATCATTTTCGATAATCATGGTTTTCAATGTATTAGAAACTTACAGGAAAGTCAGGGTAGCCAAGGCTTTGGGAATGAGTTTCGCTTTCGAGAGGCTAAAACCAATAAGTTATCCGGAGAGTATTTACCGATTGATTTTTGTAAGTATGCAGAAGGACTAGGGGCTAAAACTTTTTTTGTAGATGCTTATGAACAATTGACTGTCGCCATGAATGCGGCGCGTAATGAAAAAAATTCTTCGGTGATTGTAGTGCCGACCCTACCTAAAACGATGAGTAATGGTTATCAAACATGGTGGCGTGTCGCAGTTGCAGAAATTTCGAACTCTGAAGAAGTGAGTAAGGCACATCACGCGATGCAAGAACAATTAAAACTGGTTAGAGAATATTAAGGAAACGATGTATGAGGATAAAACTGGGAATAGCCCCAATCAATTGGTGCAATGATGATGATCCTGAATTAGGTAAAGAAATTAGTTTTGAACAATGCATTAGTGAAATGTCTGAAGCAGGTTATGTGGGAACTGAGCTAGGTAATAAGTATCCTCGTGAAGCTTCTGTTTTAAAAAAAGCGTTAAATGAGCGGGGATTGCAGTTATCGAGTGCTTGGTTCAGTACTTTTTTTACTGAGCCTACACAGTATGAACAGACTTTATCGCGATTTATGGAGCATTTAAGTTTCATGAAAGCAGTGGGGGCATCGTTTATCAATGTATGTGAATGTGGACATGCGATTCAAGGAACAGAACTACCTATTTTAAGTCCGCATAAGCCCGAATTTAGTGAGGCTCAGTGGGGAAAACTGATTCAGGGATTGCATGCCATTGGCCGTATTGCTCATGATTTTAATATGCGGCTTGTTTATCACTACCATGCAGGTACGGGAGTTTTTTATGAGCATGAAATCGATTATTTAATGGAAAACACTAGCCCTCAATTGCTTTCTTTATTGCTTGATACCGGACATGCAGCTTTTGCTGATATTGATTCGCTTGATTTAATTAATAAATATTATGAGCGCATTTTGTATGTTCACTTAAAGGATATTCGTGCTGAAGTGCTTAACCGAGTTAAGAGTGATCATATGAACTTTATGGACGCCGTACGTGCTGGGGTATTTACCGTTCCTGGAGATGGCGCTATTGATTTTGCTTCGATTATTAAGATGCTGCAAAAACATCAATATTCCGGTTGGATGATCGTGGAAGCGGAACAGGATCCTGCCAAAGCGCCTCCACTTGTGTATGCACGAAAAGCGTATGATTTTTTGCAGCAACACCTAAAAAGCGAATAAAACTCCAGAATGGATGTTATTGAAGGAGCATAACCAGGGATTATTTACACACTAATCCCTTTTCCGCTCTTCCATCAAATTCGCTCACTAAAAGCTCGATTTTTTGTCCTAATTGATTCTTCCCTACTATTTGTTCAGAGGCCTTATAAAAATAAGACATGACACTATAACTTGTTGTATTTCCTTCTGATTGGCGTCGTTGTATTTTTTGTTCTTCCGAACGCATACTTTTTAATAATGCCTTCATCAACTCCTGATAGCTAGTATCATCTTCCTTCTTGTCAAAGCGAGAACAGAGGTCTCCTACGCTTTGGATGTACTTAAAGATCAATTGTTTTTTTGCATCAAAAATATCTCTATCCACTTTATCGACCGCAAACTCAAATTCTCTTTCAAGAATATATTCATACAAAACAGCTGAAAATTGACACACCCAGGGGACATCTCCCTTGGTGCTAAATAACGATTTATCTTTAATGTCTGTAACAAGCGCAGGGCTACTTTCAAATAGATTGCGTAAGGCACTAATAAAATTGACTAAGCCATTATGAAAAAGACTTTCGTAGAGATCCGTAGTGAATTCCGTCTTATTTTCTTTATTGTATTCTTTAACCGCAGTCTTTACCTCTTTCTTCTGCGAGTTAATTTCTTTTACAATGCGATCAAAATAGTCAAGATAATCATTATCTTTAACTTCAATTTCTTTTATTTTTTTGATTAAACATTTGGCAAATTCATTCCGTTCAACCAATAGCTTTGCTTCTTTGCCTTTATACGTTTTTTCGTCTGCTTGCGTTTGATAGGTTTCCAATATTTTTTGACAATAACGGTCTGTCATATCCTTAAAAATGCCCATTATCCCTCTCTTCTTTAGTTAGCTAGAAAAATCCTCAAATTTTATTATGTGTTCGAGGACATCCATTTTTCCGTTCACAGCATGTTTTCAAAAGCACTAATGTCAAAATGATAGGCTGAAGAAAGATAATTGCATTGTTCAATTACAACAGCCTATTGTTCTAAACGCGATATATATGTCCTTATTATAAATATATTTTTTATGAAGTTTTCATAACGAATTACTCAATTGGCTCAAGAAAAAATAGAGCTCAAAATGAACGTTATGAAAATAGTTAAGATAATCATTGTGCTTAATATTAACTCATTGTGAGCTTCAGTAAAAGTTATTTTCTTGAGTAAAAAAATTCACGTTTTGATACTCAAAATATATGTAAAAAGCTCATTAATTGGTCGAGATGATTTGATTATTACCCAGTCCTATTTAAAATTTGTTGCAATTGAACTACTGTATTCATTCAAAGGGAGATTGATATGGTTAAATTTTTCAAAGATGAAAAAAAGACGGTTGATCCACCAAATGAATATTATATGGTGTTACGTAAGGCACTAGAGGCAACCATGAGCGTGTGTGTTGCGAGTACTTCTGCATTAGTTATTAATCAATTAACAACAAAAATTTGTCCCCAGCGAATGGCTCAATATAACGAAAATAGTTTCATTGCGCTGCAGGAAATGGGCAAGCTTCGATCTTTTCTGTTTAAAGTTTCACAATATATTGAGACTAAGAAAATTAATTTTCTTGATGCGCGAGCTCCCATAAAATATACAATGTCTGAATGTAGGACGGGGAACTGTGAACATCAAGCGTTCTATTTAGCTGCATTACTACGACAACAAAAAATTCCCGCATTTATTTATGATATTGAAGACATTGAACATACTGTGGTTATCACAAAAGATTTTTTGCTCGATCCATGGATAGGTACGATTTTTTCCCTAACTGAAACAGACCTCTGTACATTCTATAATTCGTCTCTCAATATGAACGCTTCATGGCTGAATCACTTATTAAGTGACAAGGAGTTTACTTATCCTGAACGGTTGGACAAAAAAAATCTAAATCATTATTTTGCGCATCAAACTAGGGAGAAGGCAACCAGTGCCAATTGTTGTATCCTTTTTTAAAGATAATCCATTAAATGCAAGAATATAAAAACCAGCAGTGCTTCTCATCCGTATTAAATGATTTTAAACACAAATGTTCAACTATACTAAGATTATAAGTGACGAGTAGAGCAATCTGGTATTTTTAATCTGATGAAAAAATAATACATTTTCTTCAAAATCGAATACATTTCAGGTGTTCGCTCATTGATAAAAACAGTTTTTATTTGAGGATCACATGGGATTTTCACTATCAGAATTTTTAGATTATGGTGCGAATGGCCAAGTCACATTTGATGCGATCATCAATGGAAAGAAGGCCACTTCCTATCAGGATTATTTACTTGTTTTAGATAATGTTACGCATATTTGTCAAAACGAAGAAGATGCTCCTTTATCTCCTGTGTATGTGAAAAATTTGGCAAAAGTTTTATTGGAAAAATTTCAAGAGCATCTTCGAGAAACGCAAAGTGATTGGTACGATAAAAACAATCCTCAAATATATATAGTAGCAAAACAGCTGGAAGCTTTTGCGTTTCTAACAGGCGAACAAGAAGCAATTAAACAAATCCTCGAAGAATTCCCCTTGTTGCAATCAGTAAAGTGTGATTATGAAGCGTATAGTTATGATAACTTTTTAAATAACCTGGACCCACTTAAATTTAAAAATTTTGATCGTAATTTACTTGCTCTCCAAATGATGATGCGGGTATTGGATCCCCGTTATATCAATCAACGAGATGAGCAGGTCTGTGGCGTCAATGCATTTGTACACAATATCGCTTTATTTAATCCATTGAAATACGTACAAATAGTATCGGAGCTTGCCTCTAAGGGGGTGTGCGATCTTAAAGAGTTTGCTGGCAAAGAAGGGGTGTTGCGCATTGAGGTCACTGATGCGGTTGCAAATAAAAGAAGTGCCCAGGACGATACGATTCGTGATGTCGATCATGTCATTTTAAATGGGATACGCTCTTCGGAAAATTCAATTGTTCGCTATAGTGCAGAAGGTGCAGAGCTGGCCAAACAGCTGTTCGGTGTTACGACTCATCAGGAAATAAATCGTTGGATGAAACAAGCAGGTTATCACCATGTGCAAAATATTCCTATCCATAATCGGGAAGCAATAAAGCAATTACAATTCCTCATCCAGGATGGTTATATGGTTGGTTTTGCAGGTACAGGAAGTCTTGCTTCATATATACTCGACCCAGAGGAAGGGGAGCCCAAGAGTCAAAATCTAGTGCAACGCTTTATGGATGGTCATTTTTTTATTATTAGAAATATTGAGTATGATGAACAAAATGATAAGGTAAATGTCCGCATTTTGACTTGGGGGCGCGAACAATCCGCCTCCATCCCCTTTGATGTATGGAAAAAGAATATAGGACTTGTGGGCACAGCGGTTGTTGGCCAAGACCCCTACATGAATTTTATGTTCCGTGCTCGCACTCGAGAGATAGATGATTTACAACGTAACACGTATTGTTCTCCTGAAGTATATTGTTTGTATGTAAAGAATATCATCGAAGATACCCCTGGATATGAAAAAATTAATAAATTATTGAAACAGGCTTTTAAGCATGGGAATGGAATAACTTGGTATAAAGCAGCCAAAGAAATTCAAGATGCGATCGAGGAGTTACCTAAAGAAAAAGCACTGATGATGCCTTCAAAAATATCTATTATTCCTATAGTTAACCTGGAGATTAAAGCAGAGTTTGACCGGATTCATCATTTACATAGTCGTACCCAGAAAATTGTGGCTTTAGAACATCTTGGAACTCAAGATAATATTGAGGTTCAACGGCAATTAATGCCATTGTACGCACAAACAGGCCAATGGGATAAGATAAGAGGGCTTTTAGCGAATGTGGAGGCGGCGCACAGTCGCACGGATCGAGAAATAATCTATGAAAGCCTAGAGCTTGGGTGTTGTTTAGTACTTGATGACATAAAAATCCCAAAAGATATAGCGGAGTTGGTAGAGCAAAATACAGAATTTAATTTTAAAGCAAAGGATTTAATTAGAGTATTAAGTGAGATTACCGGGATACCTAAAGGCGGAGCTTTTACCTATGGACTTCGAAGCAGATTGTTAGAGGTGGTCAATAATAGACTTGAGGACGAAGGAAAAGAAAAAGTTCGACATCTCAGCGAGGTTATTTTATATAAGAAAGATATTTATAATTTAGTGTCATTACTCGATAAGGAAATCCAGAGTATGGACCCGTCCCATAAATTGATGAGAAAAGATCAGCTGAAAAAATTTTGTAATGTACTGGTTCATAGAATTGAGAATGACGACGCACTGCAAGATAAGGTTGATTTACACTTTGCTTCAAGCCTAAAGCACAAATTACCCCGAGTTTTAAGAAAAATATCTGAGTTTTTTTTAAAAGTGGCCTCGATTTTTGATGATAATATCATAACTAAGGGTGTTGAAAAGACTAAGAGTTTTAAAGACAAAATGAACAATAATAGAGAAAATGATAAACCAGAACAATTGGATCCAAGTGTTAAAATACAAAACTCAATGAGTTCTTAAAACTTGGCAGGAGCCAACTAAAAATAGGTGCTGAAAAACTTCAATTTTAGTAGGTGCCCTTAATTGGGAGAAAGGATGCGCCGGATAAGGATAATTGGTACCGCAGTGTTCTTGGCGATTATTGGGGCAATTTTGCCCATGATCGGGGCACTTTTTTTTGCATGGTTATTGGCGTTTAATCAAGAGAGTCAAACTCTATATGAATATACTAGCCGAATGCTCATCCGCGCAAAAGATACGCTAAATCAAACTCGAGAGGTACTTTCGTCACTTGAAGGTCATAAATTAGTTTCAGCCTGCTCGCCAGAACATATCCAATGGATGCGAGAAGCTGCAGAAGCAAAAATAGATATTAAGGGTATTTCTTATTTTAAACATGGTGTGGAGCTTTGTAGAGGGTGTGGGGTCCCCCATACAAAAATTCGTCGTTCTAAAACGGATTTAACTCTACCGGATGGTTTAGAGGTAGGTGTCATTACACTATTATCAGTTGACCCTAAAGCATCTCTAATTACTGTGCGCAAAAAAGGAAACTATGATGTTTTTGTGGATCCGAAACGCTTCTCTGACATTATTGTACCCCGCGAAACATGGTTGGCTATTATTTACAATGGGAAAATAATCACTGAGCAGAATGATATTGAGCCTTACTTACTTAAAATAATAATCAATAAATTGAGTCATGATAATTTGAGTAAGTATTATGAACTGTTCCATGGAAAAGAACGTCTAAAGCCTGCAAAAAACCTGGAAAAAAATCAAGTAATTCTTCTTGATGGACGAATGATATCTATTAATCAGTATGGTCCATTTTACTTTATTGCATCAGAACCTGAATCGTTCGTGAATCAGAGTTATAAAAGGCTGCAATACATCTTATTACCATTAGGATTTATCACCGCTGCGTTTATTGTAGGCTTGGTTATCTATTATTCACAGAAACGTTTGTCTTTTAAATCAGAGTTGAATGAAGCATTAAAAAATAATGAGTTATTTGTACAGTATCAACCCATGGTTCATTCCGCATCTGGTGAATGTTTTGGTGCCGAGGCTTTAGTAAGATGGCAACGTCCTAATGGCCAGGTGATACGGCCTGATCTATTCATCTCTTATGCAGAGGAAATCGGAGTTACTTCATTGATAACAGAACGCGTGATTGATATCGTCTTTCGCGAAATGGCAAATTTTCTTGCGCAAAATAAGAAATTACATATTTCTATTAATGTATGGAGTGAAGATCTCTATACCGGCAGGATTTTTGAACAGTTGGAATCGAAGATAGCAAAAAGTAAGATAGCAAGAAATCAAATTTGGATAGAACTTACAGAGCGCACTTTTTTAGAAGCAGAGAAAGCAAAAAAAATTATTATTCGAGCACGAGAATTGGGATATGTCGTGGTGATTGATGATTTTGGTACAGGATTTTCCAGTTTATCTTATTTACAGAATTTACCCTTGGATGTACTAAAAATAGATAAAACATTTATTGAAAGTTTAGGAATGGAGTCGGTCATCAGTAATGTGACCGAGCATATTATTGTGATGGCTAAAAGTTTGAATTTAAGACTTGTTGCTGAGGGAGTTGAAAAGCGGGCTCAATACGATTATTTAAAGCAAAAAAATGTTGAATTTATTCAAGGCTATTTTTTCTCCAAACCACTATCTGTCTATGAGTTTATGCAATTTTGTAACCATTCCCCCCCCGATCTATAGTTTGCCTAGAATGTTTATAAGGAATAATGAGGTTTAGTTGATTTTGTTTCCATATTTTGAGCGAACTCATTAAAGGCAATTAGGAAGTCCTTGGGTACGTCTAAGGACTTTAGCATTTCATTAATTCTTTGAAGGTTAGGTAATATCTCATTAAGAGTTTTAGTATCGATTTCTTCATCGCTATCTAGTTCTTTACTACGTGCAACGGCGATAAGTAACTGAGCTATTTTAGGCGGTACATTCATTAATAAATCGTGTAAAGTGTCTTCATCGTTTGACCCATCTGTTGGATTTTTCAATTGTTCGACGATTTTTTCCATTCTTTTGAGTGTATAAGAAGTGATTTTACTTAAGTCCATTAGATTAGCTAAGGAATAAGTCAAATAATTAAATTGTTCAAGCTGTAGCACTCGTCCAATGATTTGATCCTCTTGGCTGAGGTCTTCTTCCGTATCGACCTTAGTGATGTAACTTGCAAAGTTTTCCAAATCAGATTCGGAATAACTTCGAGCTAAACCTAGATAGTAAAGATCTCGAATTGCTTTACTACCTTGCTCTGCGCTGATATGGCCGGTTCTATTAGATAATCCATGTTCTTTGCGAAGCGAATTTTCACAAAGAGTTCCCCCTTCAATGGTCCAATACTCCTCAGCTGACGGCCCATAACTATACATGGAGTTTGTAGGATATAAGGCTTGCATTAAGGGGTCATCAGTATATTTTGGCCCATGGAAAAAAGGCGCAAAATTATGCCTCGCTTTGCCAGTAAGATTGTGCAGGGCGTGAATCAGCTCATGACCTAATAAAATAAAGGGTGGGCCAATATCCGTTAGTCCTTTGCCAGGTGAAGCATATACTTCTAAATTTAAGGCGGAAATTTTATCATTATAGTGATAATCTACACCAATGTTCACTCGTGCCGTACCGGTTCCGCGAACGGTCTCTCTTTTAAAAATCGCTTTAAAATCTTGCTCGGATGTTATCGATTTTCTGGCATATTCTGGACTGGTTTTTGCGAGTCCACCTGCAGCCATTGAGCATTCAAAATTATTGCTGGGCTTTAATATTAATTGGGCGTCTTTAGTAGTCAGTAAATAATTTAGTTTTACAATCAACTTTATTCCTTCGGGTCTGGAAGCCAGTTGCATTAATAGAGAGTTAACATAATTAAATTCCTTTTTATTTAGTGAATTATTTTTACTTATATTAGCAAGGAGTTGATAAAAATTGGCTCGTACGATTTCTTTAGGTTCTTTCTCTTTTAACTCTGGAAGAATGTATTGAGGGTTTAATGCAATTTCTTGTTCATCATGAATATAGAGCGCTGAACTTGCATATAAATTTTCTGTTAAGTCATTATGGACAACTTGTAAGTCCCTCAAGATGTTTTTTATCGCAAGAATTTTTTGGGAAAATATAATTTGCTCATCTTTAGATGCTTGAGGGTTAAATTGAGCATATTGCGCTTCGATAGCGTCGTATGCCACGTGATTTAACTGCTCAATATAAGCCGCTCGTTGCATTAAGTCATGATCATAGTCCTGAGGCAATTCACTTTGGTGCTTAATGCCAAGTTCTGATAGTTGTTTGGAAATAGCCTCAATTCTTTCTCTCATGATCCAAATAAACTCATTTGGTTTTTTTAATAGTATAGACGATTATATTTTGCTCAATTAAGAGAAGGGGATGAGTGATGTTCTTTTTGCAGGAGAACTTTTAATTAACGCAAGCAAACTGTAATGAGGTGATGCGAGTATTAAATATCAGTTCTATGCTGTTGAAAAAGGGCTTTTTAGGGAGCTGCGATGTACGAACTTTTTACCCGTACTCTTCTTCCTATTCAATGGTGTCTAGGAAAATAAAGAGACTCCGAAAGAGTCTCCTTTATGGGAATTTTTATTATTATGGAGAAGCATTTAATGATGGAATATCCTGATTCGATTCTTCATCCGTGTCAAATAATTCATCTTTTGCTGCATTAATACCTGTTAATTGTTTTTGGTGATAGGCAAGCATTACTCCATAAACACTAGAGAGCGTTGTAGAAAACATGCCTACGGTAGGTGCTTCAATCAACTCAATCCCTTTTTCAGCAAGCTTTGCCTGTATATCGACTTTTGTTTCAGCAATAAGTTTTGCTGCTTTTCTTAATAGTTCGATTTTAAGCAAAGGTATTTGGGTTAAGTTTGTAGCTTCAAACTGATCTATTTCAGTTTTGATAAGACCAGTAAACTCTTTCTTAATCGTCAATGTGCCATATAAAGTAGAGTAGGTATATTGATCTGCATAGAGTAGTCCCGAAAGAGTCTTGAGTAACGCATGCCAGCTGCGATCATGTAGCATCCATAAGATGGGATTGTTAGGAAATTCTGTATAGCAATTTTGTAAATGAACAGCGCCAGACTCTAATAGGTCAACCAGTTTTCTTTTGAAGAAATCAATATCGTTTTCAAATTGAGTTAATCCTTCATGTACTTTCGCCGCTCGCAGCAAACCCGTGATTTCTTTTTTTATTGTTTTTACTTGTTTATATAGCAAAATTAAATCGACTTCTTCATTTACTTGTTGTTTCAAATAATGCGCTGAGTCAATGTGATTTTGAAGCTGCTTCGTTTGTATGCTTTTGTGGCTATAGATAGCAAAATAGATCTCGCCAATCCCCAAACATACTCGGTAAGCACCCAAAGCATAAGCAAATTGTCGCATAAAAGCTTGGGCTTCAGGAGTATAGTTTTTTTCAGGTTTAAAGTAATATGTACCCTCTTGCTTGTGAAACTCTAACGGTAAGCCACTTTTTGATACGTGGGTATCAAAAGCTGCGACAAGGTTTGGATGTCCTGCTGAATTGTTAATTTCTTCTGCGGTTTTCGCTAATATATGTTCTTCGACAAGGCATTGTTCCATCGCTTCACGAACCAGGTTGAAGCTAAAAACTTGTTCTTCTCCATGAGCCACTTCGGTGAGTTTTTGTGTTCGTCCTTCATTAAAAAAGTAGTCCTTTAGTAATTTCCTTATTTCCAACATGACCGTACCATAGTGATCAAGACGGGTAAAAATTGGCTGAGTTACTTTGTTTATTTCTTGGCGATGGAGCTCTAGTTTTTCTTCCATAATTTCTCCTTCTCTATCCTTTATTGTTTCAATTTCTACAGTGCGCCAGCTTCGGTGTCAAGGTGTTTAATTTTTTCGATAAGATTTTAAATTGTTAAAAAAATGAGTATGCAAATGATGAAAATGTTTCTATTTGCTCGCTGCTATACTTAAATTAACTAACATAACGAGTTTTTTTATGCAGGATGCCAAATTACCTTCTAACGGCAAAGAGTGTTCTACTTGGTATGTTTCAGCAATGGAACACTTGGTTAAGGTCGTACAAGATTTATCTCAGGCAAATGATATTCAAGCGATCACTGAAATTGTGCGTCATGCCGCGCGCGAACTCACTGGAGCGGATGGTGCAACATTTGTATTAAAGGACGGTAATTATTGTTACTATGTGGAAGAAAATGCGATCGGTCCACTATGGAAAGGCAAACGTTTTCCAATGAAAACATGTATCAGTGGTTGGGTGATGCTGCATAAAAAATTAGCCGTGATTGAGGACATTTATCGTGATCCACGCATCCCACAAGATGCATATCGACCGACATTTGTTAAGAGTTTGGCGATGGTACCTATTCGTAGAGAAGATCCTATAGGTGCTATTGGCAATTACTGGGCCAAAAAACGCTTACCCACACAAGAAGAACTCAATATTTTACAAGCTCTTGCCGATACGACATCGGTTGCATTGAAAAATGCGCATCTTTATATCGATCTAAAAAAACATATAGAAACCATACGAGAGCGAGAGGCGAATGTTCGAGAGCAACGAGATACCTTGGAGATTTTTACCCGTGCCTTAGCTCATGATCTTAGAGAGCCAGCACGAACCATGAGTTCTTTCGTTGACATCATCGCTCAGGAAGAATCTCATTTTACTGGTAGAGTAGCCGATTACTTTCAGCATATTTACAATGCCAGTAAACGCATGCTGACGCTAATCGATACTGTATTTAATTACATGCAACTTGATGAATTGAAAACGAAACTTAATGAACCATGTGATATGAATGAGGTTATCGTAGAGGTTGTAAAAAACCTTGACTACCTGATCAGAGAAAAAAATGCGAATATTCGTGCAGATACGGTACCTCACGTATGTGCAAATCGAACTCAAATGATCCAATTGATGCAAAATTTAATTAGCAACGCCATTTATTATAATGAAAATATTCCCGAAATATCTATTTCTGCAAACCCAAAGAAAAAATGTGTAACGTTTCATGTATCGGATAATGGTTTAGGTCTCGATTGCAAAGACAATGAAACCATTTTTCTACCATTCAAACGAGCTACCCGCATAAGTAATGGGCCTGGATTAGGGTTGGCGATATGTGCCAAAATTGTAGAATTACATGGTGGAACAATAAATTGTAAATCCAAACCTGAAGGTGGCACAATATTTTCTTTTACTCTCCCAAGTGCTTTGAAGATTAATAGACGAGGAAAAGTAAAAGAAACCTCAGTGAATCCAGTTAATGTATCCAGTAAAACATCCTTAGCGAATATTTTATTTGTAGATGATCTTAATGAGGATCTGGAGTTTACTAAAATTATCCTAGAGCGAGCGCATATAAATTTTAATCTATTTATAGCGCAAAGCGGGACAGAAGCACTTAATTTATTACATGATCAATTTACTCGAAATAATCCTATTGATCTGATATTTCTTGATATTAACCTGCCAGGCATGAATGGATTTGAAATATTGAAACAAATTCAAACTGATAAAATACTCGGTAAAACTCCGGTTATTATGTGTACCGGTTCGGATTATAGTAAGGACAGAGAAAAATCCGCCGCTCTAGGAGCTGCAGGTTATCTGATTAAGCCAATTGAAATAGAATCGTTGCTCGACATAATCAATAATTTAGCCACAGTAAGCTATTGTCAAACAGATGAAGGGTACGTCATTATTCGCAATGAAAATTAGTTTCAAATGAATACTTGAAGACCATGTGATTTGTTATGAGAATGACAATTTTCGGATTTCGCTTCGTTGCATCCAGGCCGGAATGTTGAAAGATTAAGTCCATCTAAGGCCCATATTAATTTCAATTTTACCGCTGCCGGCACTTTTTATGACTATTTGGGATAAGTTCGCTGCATAAAAGAAAGATGCTGCACTAAATGGTGATTTTTATGCTATAATTCACCATATGGTTAATGAGTGAGTATGAATGATGCATGCAGCAGAGAAGCCTAATCCTGCAACTGTTTTGGCTACGGCAATAAATCAACTTAAACACGTGATTAAAATTAACAGCCAGGATCTGGCGGCCATTATTGGCCAACATCGCAATACTATTGATAGATGTTTAAAAAAAGGTGAGCTTGACCCTAGTAGCAAGCCAGGAGAGTTGGCTTTGCTATTGATTCGCGTTTATCGATCACTATACGCACTTAATGGCGGGGATAAAAAAGCGATGATTCATTGGTTAAATACCTATAACCACCATATTCAAGGCGTTCCTTTGCAGGAAATGAAAACCATAATGGGACTATCACGTGTTGTGAATTATTTAGATGCAATGAGAGGTAAAGTTTAGTGGGAGATCTATGGGATGAAATGGATGGTACACAATATATTACCTCGATAATGGCAACAATACATCGAGTTGTAGAAGACCAAGAAGAGGTTGCAACACTCTCTCTTGTTAATAATATTGAAGAACAAGGTATATTAGAAGAACTATTAGAAACATCTAAACCTAAAAAGCCTGAAGAATATGAAGATTTGCATTATTTACTCATCACTCCATTTCGCTATCCACCGTTGCAATATGGTTCACGATTTGGCAGTACTTTTGAACCCAGCCTATTTTACGGAGCGCTGAATAGTTCCACCGCATTAGCTGAAACTGCTTATTATCGATTTGTTTTTATGTCAGGGATGAAGGAACCATATCCTGATAACATTCAGATGACTTATTCAAGCTACACAGTAGGGATTAAAACAGCTCACGGCGTTTTTTTGAATAAGCAGCCATTTGATGCATTTGAAAAAATAATTACATCGCCTCAATACTATGGTGATACTCAAAAATTGGGTACTTCAATGAGAAACGCGGATGTAGAAGCATTTCAATATATTTCTGCTCGCGATCCTGAAAAAGGAATCAATGTCGCGTTATTTACCCCCAAAGCGTTTCAATCTAAAAAACCAATAAGTCTTGAGCGTTGGATATGTAATATAACCAATCAGGAAATTGGTTTCATCTCTAATGATACTCATAAGCGATTAAGTTTTAAGCGAGATATATTTTTAGTGGATGGACTTCTTCCTGCACCAGCGTGTTAAGCATGATTTCATAAATCAGTACACACTGATGTCAATCGTATATTTCTACTTCGGTTTACAAATACGGTTGGCAAATTATACCCATCGCTATAAACTTTTCAGTTTCACTTAGAATGCACGTGTTGTTTCCGCTCGTTTGGGGCTCCAGATTAAATCTATACCTCACTGGTGAAGTGGTACCGATTAAGTTATTATTTATTCCTAATGAGATGTGCTTAGCCTAAGGATAGGAGTTCATTCTTAATGAAACGTCTTGGTTTATCATTGCTACTGATTTTTGTTGGCTTTGGTGCAGCATCTGCTGCGCAAAAGACTGTTGTCTGTCATATGCAAGGAATAGAAGATGCTATTTCCTTTGTGGCACCCAATAAAATCGGGGATTTACCTCAAATTGATTTTGATTATCCAGTGAATGTGACCCGATTCAGCTTGCGAGCAGATAATTTACTCCTTGTGGCAATGGATCAGGATGAGAAAGATCGCCCACGGATTTTCTTTTCAGCACAATTTAACAAACAAAAACAAGCGTACATAGGGCAATTTATGACGGATTTTGGAGGTAATGAATTGCAACTGGATAATGGACTGGTTTCCTGTACATTAAAGTAAATTCATTTTCTTAGGGTTCAATCGAACGATTCAGTTCTTCGATTTCATCGAGAATCTTTAGAAATTTTTCCCCAAAAGGAGTGACGAAATATTCAACTCTAGGGGGAAGTTCGTGAAAAGTGGTTTTGCCAAGAATTCCGAATTCAAGATTTTTTTTAAGGCATTGATTTAAAACCTTAGTGGAGAGGCCCTCGACACAACGTACCATTTCCCCTGGACGATTGATTCCTTCTCGCAAAAGAGAATAGATGGTAAGTGACCACTTACAACCGTAAATAGTCTCAACCATAGTTGCTGTTTTTAAAGGTTTTTTTTCTTTCAACGTCTTCTTCAAATAATTCAAGAATGCATACCAATAAGTACCTACTGTACCACTAAGTACTTACTTTTTTTAGGATTATATATCTCCCATACTCAGCGGAACAGATTTTCTATCAACTAAAAGGTGAGAGACATGTTAAATCATAATTTAGCCATTATTATCGGTGGTTCTAGTGGCATGGGATTGGAAACCGCAAAAAAGCTTGCTGCAAGTGGTGTTGATTTACTCATCACCGGCAGGGATGAGCAAAAGTTGAAACATGCAGCCAATGAAATAAAACAGATGGGAGGCCAGGTCGAAGAGTTCGTTATTGATCTTTATGATAAAGCACAGGTGGCACACTTGGTTATGAAAATAAAGAATGAAACGCGTACAATAAAGTATCTTATCAATGCGGCGGGTTATTTTAGACCAGTATCTTTTTTAGACCATACAGAAGAGGATTATGATCTGCAAATAAACCTTAATAAAGCATTTTTCTTTATTACTCAGGCTGTTGCAAAAAAAATGAAACACGAGGGCGGTGGGGCCATAGTTAACATTGGATCCATGTGGGCAAATCAAGCGATCAAGGCTACTCCTTCTTCGGCCTATTCAATGCAAAAGGCAGGTCTTCATTCATTAACCCAGCATTTAGCTATGGAGCTTGCAGATCACAACATCAGAGTGAATGCGGTAGCTCCGGCAGTGGTTGTCACACCTATCTATAAGTCCTTCATCGCTGAAGAGCAAATTGAAGTATCGCTGCAGAATTTTAATGGCTTTCACCCTATTGGTAGGATAGGAAAGGTTACTGATGTTGCAAATGCTATTGAATTTCTGCTGTCCGAGAAATCCAGCTGGATCACCGGGGAAATTATTAATGTTGATGGCGGGGTTATGGCGGGAAGGAATTAATGGTGATTTAGGGGAGTGGCCCTTATCCGCCCTGTCGGGCACCTTCTCCCCAAGGGGAGAAGGTGTTTAATTTTTTATTCAGGATGAAATCGCTTAAAAAATCGAAGCATTTCATAAAAGACATAGGGCCCTGCATCACGATGATCGAGTGTGTCACTTACTGAATGAATAAATACATTACTACCCGCGTTCCTAAATTGTTCATAAGCCATTTCTGCTCCATGATAAGGAACATCTCTATCACCCTTGGTACCAACAAGTAATAAAGGTGCCGTGGGAGAAAAACTATAATGATTGAAATAGTTCTTCAGTATTTCTGAATTTTCTTCCGTATGATTTAAAATGGCATCAAAAAATTCGGGCTGAAAAATTAATGCGGGGTTTTGCGGCAGCGCATTGAGTATTTCCTTAGTGGAATGATGTCCATCAAATAACTCGGGGATCTTACTATTATAGGGGGCAACAAATAGCTGGTTTAAATCAGCCCAATAGTTTTTATAGGTTTGCAGCGAATAGAAAAAATACGCCAAATATGCGGTAGCTCGTGGCCCCGGATCCCGCATAATAAATTGCATGGTTTCATTCCAGTCGTAAGGAGCCGAACCTAAAGCAACAGCAGTAACCGGGATATTAGGATACTGGGTGGTAAGTAACTCGAACAATACTAAAGAAGAAAAACCTCCTTCTGAATAGCCTCCAATATAGAGTTGGTCATTGAGATCAATCTTTATTATCTTCGTAAGCTCCTTGGCGGCTAACAGCATATTTACACTGCTACTGGCCAGGGTTTCATATTGTACGTAAGGATGGAGTGGTAACTCGTTGTCTCCGAAACCAAGATAATCCGGCATAACGGTTAGATAACCGCCATGGCTGGAAAATAGAGCCGGGTATATTGCATCGCCTTCTTTCATCCTCGAAGGAGCATCATCATGGTTGAAGCGTGTTCCATGCTGATAGCTGACAATTCCTAGCCTACCGATTACACGAGGTACAGCAACCAAGCCAGAAGCCGTGGTGATATGACCATCAGGAGCTGGAGTTTTATAGTTGATCTTATAAAGAGTTACATCGTAATTGGCTTCAAGTACATCAAGTGGAGGCATTTTTCTTAATGCTATTTGCGCCATCTCTTTAGAAAACGTGCCTAAGTAATTGTAATCAACTAGAATTTTCTCATCAATTGCTTGTGATTGGCTATGAACGTTGATATTTAAAAAGAAATATAACGAGAAGAAAATTATTTTTTTAATATTTGCCATTGCGAGTTCGTTCCAAATTATATTTAAAATGAAAAAAGACCAATAAATTGAGCAACTCCAATGGCACGAAGCTAAGCTTTTCCCCAGGTCTACGTTCAGCGACCTGTTCGCGAAAACCAAGGAATGTAGCTTCGTCGCTGCTCCCGCGAACAAGTCGCAGACAGGAAGAAAAGTTCTTAACTTAGTACCTTGGAGCATGCTCTATAACTCAGGTTCAACTTTTTCTGAAGGGCTGTCAATTATAAATTTTTTTTCTGCATCTTATTGTTTCATAATCATATTTCACCATTTACATGAAAAAAATAACCACTGTATATATAAATGTCTCTAATAAAGGTTAAAATTGGGCCATTTTAAATCTGTTCAAGTAGTATTTAGATAAAACAGGATGTGGAAAAATGAAAACAAAAAAAATACAAAATTTAATTTCTACAGAAAACGATCAAGCGGCGATCTTAAAAAAGTTGGATTTATGGTTTAGTAAAGATCGCCAATTAATTGAAAAAACCTACATTTTGGGACGCAATGTTTTTCATCTTTTAGTATTAAAAAACAAAACGAAGGTTCTTGATATCTTGTTATCTGATGAACATCGAAAAGCAGTTGCGCAAAGACCCGATCGACTAGGTAATACACTATTACATTTCGCAATAAGAAATGGAGAAGAAAATCAAGAAACCTTGAATATTGTGCTTAAGCATTTCCCAGACATGGTCAATAGTCAGAATAGCAATGGAAATACCCCTTTACATGAAGCGGTTCTTTTTGATCAGCTTTGGGCGGTTAACATTCTTCTTAAACATAAGCAAACAAAGCGTTCGATAAAAAATGCAAACAAGAAAACAGCTCCCGAATTGGCTGTTGCAAACCCTGCAATCAGACAGGCAATTCTCAATATTGATTTGTCCAAGATTCAATTACTTGATTTACGTAAACGTCCAAGTAGCCCTGACTCGAGTTCTCTTAATAGTTTTCAAGTATCATTTCCGTTGATGTCTTCACGAAGTGCCTCCTCGTATCGTTTAGTTTCTCCAGATAGTGGTGGCTCTTCTAGTCCCACCTACAAATTACAAGAAATCAACTCGCAGGCACTTAACTTTGAGCCAATGGAAGAACAAGGGGGAAGAGGGGGGCTTGATAGAAAACCAGTTGGACCTTATTCGTTAACACCTTATCTCAAGAGTTTACTCGCGGCACATCAAGCAAAAGACTCTTCTTATCAGATATTATTCGAACGAGTAGTTAAGCTATTTTGTAAATATCATATCAACGAGGCGTTGGATTTAAGTGAGTTTTCAGCGGACACTGTTCAAGAGGTCCTCCTGAATATTCTTTCTTCTTCGTATTCGGTTGTGAACGCACAATATAAACAAATTCAAAATAGAAATTTCAAATTATTCAGTGACTTTTCTTCTTTGTTACTCGGTAATAATTTAATGCTTCCAAAGCAAAAAGAAATAGAAGTTTCCAAAAAAATATCGCTTACTAACACCCTCAAATTATTAACAGCCTGCAAGGAAACACCCGATTCAATACGAGAATTTGATTTTGAACGAGTTGCTCATAGAACTTTAGGCTTGTTAAGTTCTTATGATTTAGTAACCATCCTCATTAATTTGAGAAAATTATATAAGAACTTTGATTATCACCAAAAGCTCGTTGCTAATTATGTTGTGTGGCAATTATTTACCTATCAATGCATTGAAGGGATAAGCTCTGATCCCATGGTTTTTTTACAAATGGAATCATTTTTCAAATGTAATGTTGATGAAGAAATGGGCTTAGGCTTGTTGGGTATGCAAATTAACTCTCTTTTTGAGGCATTAATTGAAAATAATTCGGAAGTGTTTAATGATCCTGTTTTAAGTAATTATCAAATAATCACTCAACGATTGGCAGAATATGAGGTTGCACAAGAGTCTTTTGATCAGCTTGTGGATCAAGCATTAGATTTGAAGAAAGGCGAACGGGAGCACGAAGTAAAACAAATTGCTCAAGAAATGCGTCTTCTTACGATCAGTTTTTACCAAAATGTACTTATTAAAGAATTTGGCACCGATTGGGTAAAAGCAGGGGCTAAAAAAAATGCTCCTCACATCGATGATTTAACTCAATTTTTTAACAAGTTAAGCGCTTATTTTGAAAAGAAAATATTGAGTCAGACCAGTGCTAACATTAAAAATGCTTTACAATTTATGCTGGAATTGGCTCACGAGCTTTGTCTTTTAGATGGTGAAAAATATCCAGATTTAAACCATTTAATGTTAATTTGCAGCGTATTTAATAACACGAATATTTTACGACTCACGAATTCATTTGAACTTTTGTCATCCAAAGAACGAAAAACACTTATTGAATTAGAGCAAATGGTCAGTAAGGAAGGAAATTCCAAATGGATGCGTGAAGTCTATCGACTTTATCGAACGACATTGCCATTTTTAGGAGTTATTTTAACCGATGTTACTTTTGCTAAGGATGGAAATCATTATCCTTTAGGCCGATTTGAGGCAGTAGGTGCAATCTTGATGAGAGTTCTTGAGCTCAAGACTTTATTGAATCATAAGTTCAGCCGAAATATTACAGACCTGAGGGTTCTTTTAAATAATAGTTTTGAAGCTAATGAGGACGACTTATATTTGGCTTCACTTAGGATCCAACTAAGAAAAACTGATGTGATTAATTTAGATGATCCAAGCAGAGATTGCCAATCGATTTTGGATGATCTGAACCAGAATTTTTTAAACAATAATTTGCTACCAGCGGTTCTTTTTAAAGGGCAACTTCACCCTCCCATTCAGTTGGCGAATCGTTTAATTTCTTATGTTAGTTCTTATATAAAAAACCTAAATAAAGCGGTTAGAGAATTCAAGGCGGTCGAGGAGCTTTCCCCTGAGCAACTCAAATTGAAAGAGGCGCATGGAACATTGGATCAGTTGATTGAGGAACTTGAAAAAACGATTGGACGAATCATCGAAGTGAATAGAACATACTATGTGAAACAAAAGCTTATGGCACCCCTAAGTCTAGAATTTTATCAGGCTAAAATAAAACACTTAAGTCATCAATCGACTTCATGTGATGAATTAACGTTTTCAAAGAAAACACGAAGATCTTCTTGGCGTCAAGTAACTTCTCTGGTACATAAAAAAATGTTTTTCTCGACCGATGCGAAATCCTTGACTGCTAGGGAAGTTCGTTCGGGGGATCTGAATCCTGATGATCCGGAGGCTCAAGCTGAACTGATAGAACGCAAAAGTAATACATTAAACGGTTTAAGCTAATGTCGACCACCTTCAAGGATTCTAATTGGCAGAAAAAATTTAAATAAAAATTGGGCTTGTGAACCTAAGGTATATTGAATTAGGATTTTCATTCAATTTTCAAAAGGAATTATTATGAAAACAGCATTGGTATCTGGATTTGCACGATCATTTATATCCGGTTGGCCCATCGCAGATGCAACAATTACCGTTCTTGAAAATGAGAAGTTAAAATTTAAAACAGACTCTTCGGGACGATTTGGACCTTTTGAATGGCCCGTGGGAGAGCCGATTACTTTGGTTTTTGAGAAACCTGGATCTTTTTGGACCGGATATAAGACCATACAAACAGCAACTTTAATTGTCCCGCCTGAAGGCATAAATAATGAGAATTTTCTAAAAAATATTTCCTTCCAAGTGCCTTCAATTATGGCTTATCAATTTTTATCTTATGCGATGTGGAAAACTGAAGATCCCCACACCTGCCAAATCGCGGCAACAGTTACCCCACCCAATACTACGATGGATGATATCCCGCAAGGAGTGGAGGGAGTGACCGTTAGTTTATCGCCTAAAGTTAATGCAGAAACCTTTTATTTTGGTATTTTTCCTATAGTTCACAAAACAAACCCTTTTATTCATAAATTGAAATCGACGTCATTGGATGGCGGAGTTGCGTTCATTAATGTCCCGCCAGGTGATTACATCATGGAGGCCAAAAAGGATAATATTCCTTTTTCTAAAGTAGCCATCAAAGCACGTAAAGGAATGATTGTGAATGCCAGCCCGCCACTCGGCCCTACAATGCTCGAAGCACCTAAAGCGGATACAGAAAAGAAAAACAATCATTTTGGCTTTTTTAAATCTGTCTGGGCACTAGGATCAGCCAAGTCGAGTGCTCTTGTTACAACTACCGGACTGAGCAAGCCAACACCATAAATTCTCAATTGAGTGAACTATACTGTAATTATTCCCAGAACCAGCACACTTGAGTGCAATAAACACTTACAGGTTAAGGAAAAACGAATGAACATGACTGTCACGGCAATGGAAAAAACAGTGAGAAGAGTTTTCGATGAGATGTGGAACCAGCAAAAGGCCGCCTTAGCTGATGAGCTCTTTTCAGCAAAGACCTCAATCCATTTTAGCTATGAGCAAGCGGCCAATTTGCAGAATTTTAAAGAAGCCTTACTACAATGGTATCTCGCTTTTCCAGATCTGATGCACTCCATTGATGATCTGATGGTAAGTGGTGATAAAGTTGTGACTCGTTGGCATGGTCAGGGTACCCACAGGGATGAATTTTCGGGAATTCCTGCCACGGGTATCCCTGTATTTTATAGTGGGATTACCATTTTTCGCTTGGATAAGAATCAGCAAATCGCTGAAGCCTGGGTATATAGTGATTTGAACGAGATGATCTCCAAAATGCAACAAGCTCAAAAATAACAGGCATGATTATGAAAAAAGATGAGGAAAAGCGTTATGAGCGGGCAAAAAAATTTCTTCCGCAAAATGTGGTGCGTTTGATAAAAAACATTCAACCTGCAATTGCGTGGTCACCTGATGATAAGCGTATTTGCCATCGCCACGACACGGCTGAAGGTTATGAATATTTTATTTTCAATCTACAAACTAAAACGAAGGAGCTTGCCTTTGACCACTCAATATTGGCAGGACAAATTGCGGAACAATTAAATCGGGATGTAAAGGCTTTTGCCTTGCCAATCAATCAAATTGATTTTTTTGACGAACACATTTTGCAATTGCATATTGAGCAATTTATTTTTCAATATGATCGAACAACTCAGGTACTTTCGCGAGTCAGCGAGGAGAAGCCGGTTGCGATGTCTCGGTGTCCCACGATTATGGAGATATGGGGGCTTTTGCCCATTCCTATGGGGCCAAGAATTCGCTCCCCAAATAAACATTGGGATTTATACAGTAAGGAGCATAATCTATTTCTTTTTTCATTTGACGAAAATAAAGAATATCAGCTCACTACAGAGGGTACTTCAACGAATGCATACGCGGTTTCTCCCGATACTAATTTAACTTCATTAACGCTGCGCCGCACCCAAGTTGTACTGCCTCCTATGGCTATTTGGTCTCCTGATTCACAAAAAATTGTCAGCTTTCAATGCAAGCAAAAACATGTAAAAAAATTGGCATTATTACAATATGTTCCTGAAGATGGTTCTTTTCGTCCCCAAGTGCATGAAGCACATATTCCTTTTTTAGGTGATGAACTGATCCCGGAAATTAAATTATGTTGGATTGATGTCAGTGAAAAGAAGCTGCACGAAATCGATATGCCTCCTCTGATGCCTGCATTGGTGGGCTCTCCAATTGAAGCTGGCTATGTCTGGTGGAGTGAAGACAGCACGAAAATCTTTTTTTTAAAGGAAGAACGAGGTAATCATCAACTTTCTTTATGTGAATTGCATGTTGCCACCCAAAAGCTACGCGTTATTTTTACCGAAAAGTCCAAGAGGTATGTCGAACCCAGCCAATTAATTTTGTGGCAGAATTACACGGGAATGCTTGAAGCGTCAAATGAATTTATTTGGTTATCCGATCATCAGGGCTGGGCTCATCTTTATTTACATGATTTACAAACGGGGCAAATAAAAAATCAGATTACGCAAGGGCCATGGGTAGTTCGCAAAGTGTTTCATGTTGATGCGAAACATCGATGGGTTTATTTTTTGGGTAATGGTAAAGAGCCTGGAGTTGATCCATATTTCCGTTATTTATATCGTGCTCGTTTGGATGGAAGTGAGGTGCAATTGTTGACCCCAGAAACTGCAGATCATTCAATTGTTTTTTCACCATCTCAAGAATATTTTATCGATTATTATTCCACTATGGATTCCATTCCAGTCACAAAACTACGGGATAAAAATGGCCAACAAATTGATACCTTAGAAAAGGCTGATTTTTCTCAGCTCTTTTCCTTAGGATATAAACATCCTAAGCCTTTTTGTCTAAAAGGTGCAGATGAAGAAACTGATATTTATGGCGTCATTTATTTCCCTACTGATTTTGATCCAAAGAAAAAATATCCAATAATTGATGATATTTATCCGGGGCCACAATTAACACGAGTACCTAAAACGTATTGTTATGACCCTCCTGAATATTTTTATGGCTGTTGGTGGCCTCAAAGTATTGCGGAATTAGGTTTTATTGTCGTCAACATCGATGGACGAGGCACGCCTTTGCGGTCTAAAAAATTCCATGATTATTCCTATCAACATTTAGAAACTGCGGGAGGATTAGAAGATCACGTTGCTGTTATTAAAAGCCTCGCACAACACTACTCATATATTGATGTAAATCAAGTCGGCATTTTGGGACAATCCGCAGGCGGATATGCTGCGACCCGGGCATTATTAGACTATCCTGATTTTTATCGAGTGGGCGTCTGTGTTTCCGGATTACAAGATTTACGAAGTTATTTAGCATTTTGGGGCGAGCGGTATCAGGGACTGCCAAATGATGTAGACTATACATTGCAATCCAACTATCCCCATGCAGATAAACTTAAAGGTAAGTTATTTCTAATTCATGGTGATTTAGATGATAACGTTCATCCATCCAATATGATGCACCTTATTGATGCGTTGATTAAAGCAGATAAAAATTTTGATATGTTATTAGTTCCTAATGCAAACCATGGTTTGTATTTTATGAATCCTTATGTTTGGCGTCGAATTTGGGATTATTTTGTGGATCATTTAAAAAGTGACTACCGATGAATTCCTTGAAGAAAGAGTAACCCACTGCCATAATGAATTTACTCTTTAGCAGTATTTTCAAGAAAAGGATTCCTTATGGCTACTGTAGGCACTTATCTCGCACAACGCCTCCAAGAATTAGGTATGACGGATTATTTCGCTATCCCTGGTGACTATAATTTGGGTTTATTGGACGAGCTATTAAAAAATAAATCACTCAACATGATCAATTGTTGCAATGAGTTGAATGCAGGTTATGCAGCTGATGGTTATGCACGTATAAAAGGGGTTTCAGCGTTATTTGTTACCTTTAGTGTAGGGGGCTTAAGTGCGGTCAATGCTGTGGCCGGTGCCTATGCAGAGAATCTACCCATTATCGTTATTTCAGGGGGACCGAATACAAACTCCGTGCAAGATGCGGAAATTTTGCACCATACTTTGGCAACCGAAAATTACAGCTATGTTCGCGAAATTTTTGCGAAAATTACGGCACACAGCGTGTTTATCCATAGACCAAGTGATGCGCCCATGCAAATTGATACCGCGTTAGCAATCGCACTTGAAAAGAAAAAACCCGTATATATTGAAATCGCATGTAATATTGCAGGGCTTAGTGTTTCGCCGCCAACGCAAAGGGCACTGAATGTCAAACGATTAAGTGATACTTCATCTCTTGCTGCTGCAATTGAAGATGCGGCTGCTAAACTCAACGCTGCAGTTAAACCGGTGCTTATCGCTGGCAGTAAATCGCGTTCTTGTGAAGCAACAGCGATGATCGAAACGTTAAGCCAATCTTGTGGCTATGCCCTGGCTGCAATGCCTGATGCGAAGGGATTCGTTTCAGAGCAGCATCCCAATTACATTGGTATTTATTGGGGACCGGTGAGCTCACCAGGATGTGGCGAAATTGTAGAATCAAGTGATCTGTATTTCTTTATAGGACCCAATTTTAATGATTATACGACGGTAGGCCATGTATGTAATATTCAGCCTAAGAAGCTGATTGTTATTGCCGATGGTAGTGTGTCTATCGCAGGAAAGGTTTATACCGACGTGTATATGAATGAGTTTTTACGCGGTCTAAAGGATCAATTGAAATTCAATGATGCATCTCTTAAAGCGTACAAACGAATTGCTGGTTCCGCCCCTTTATATAACGAGCCAGATGATTTGAACTCACCACTTACGACACGATTTCTATTTGGGCAAATTCAAAAGCTACTAAGTAGTGATTATGGGGTTTTGGCGGAAACCGGTGACTCATGGTTTAATGGCATGCGTCTTAATTTACCTGAAGGTTGCCCTTTTGAAATTCAAATGCAGTATGGCTCTATTGGATGGTCTGTAGGTGCTCTTTTGGGAATGCAAGCAGCACTTCATAATAAAAAGCGCGTTATTGCTTTGATTGGCGATGGTTCCTTTCAAATGAGTGCCCAAGAGTTATCAACACTCATTCGTTATGGGTATAAACCGATTATTTTTTTAATGAATAATGCTTCGTATACAATTGAAGTTCAAATTCATGATGGTCCGTATAATGTAATTAATAATTGGCGTTATGCTGATTTAGTGGATGTGTTTAATGGAGAACAAGTAAACGCTCGAGCTTTTAGAGCTCCTACCCATCAAACACTTCTTGATGCAATCGAAGAGGCTAAAAAATCAGATGCTTTATGCTTTATTGAAGTAATTTTAGATAAAGATGATTGCAATAAAAATCTATTGGAATGGGGCGCCCGGGTCGCATCATACAATAGTCGGTCACCAAGAACGAATTAGTCAAGCCTGCTATGCTACCTTGATCGCATCTGCGCTTACACCCCATGGCTTGTCCGTGGGGTGTCGAAATAGAGATGGAATGGTTTCTCAGAGATGTGTTGGGGACTCTGTGCTTTACCCAACTACAACGGTCTATACTTATACTAATAGTGAAAGTTTAAAAAGGACTTATATGAAAAACTATTTAAATCCTCATCCACATGCCGTGGAACGAGTAAATAAGGTTCGAAATAAACCCGGTGGCATGCCAGTTCCTAAACATAAAAAAGTAGCGAAAGATCTGTCGGAAAAATCAGACACAGAGATTTTTGCAACGCAGTCTGAAGAGCAAGCTTGGAAAGAGTCCCTAAAAAAGGATAAAAATTCCTAGGGTTTTTAGATAAGGACAATAAGTGATTAACTTGTTACAGGTTTTTTTGGCGTTCCTGTTGGTTTTACTCAATGCATTTTTTGTTGCTGCCGAATTCGGCATGGTAAAGCTTCGCGCAACTCGCGTTGAAGCGATCAAGGATAGTTATGGTCTACGCGGTACTATTTTAGTTCATATACATAAACATCTGGATGCCTATTTATCTGCCTGTCAGCTCGGGATCACTATTGCATCACTTGGATTGGGGTGGGTGGGAGAGCCGGCTTTTGCGGAATTGCTTAAACCTTTTTTGATTTTTATTGGCATTGACTCACCACGATTAATTACAGTAATTGCTTTTTTTGTGGCGTTTTCATTTATTTCATTTCTCCATATTGTTGTTGGCGAGTTAATGCCTAAATCCCTTGCAGTTCGTCAATCAGAACGTGTATCGGTGTGGACTGCGCTCCCTTTATATGGTTTTTACTGGATAATGTACCCGGCAATATGGATGCTTAATACATGCTCAAATTTTCTTTTGAAAGTTTTTAAATTAGATGAAGTTCATCATACGGAATATTTTTATTCCACAGAGGAAATCAAATTGCTCTTGGGAGCCAGTCATTTGCATGGTGAGCTTACAGAGGAAGAGGTCGAAATCATTGAACATACCCTTGATTTAGCCGATCTAAAAGTTACTGAAGTCATGCGATATAGTGAAGAAATGATTATGATTCACATCAATAAGCCCATGCAGCAAATTATTGAGGTAATCATGCAGCATCGCTACAGTCGATATCCGGTTTATGATCCAGATAAAAAAGAGGTGATTGGGATTATTCATGTAAAGGATCTGCTACCTATTTTTTATCAGCAGGGCGAAATCAAAGAACTACACTCATTGATTAGACCTGTTCTTAAAGTGTCACGTCGCGTGCCTGCCTTAGATTTATTAAACAAATTTCGTGAAGGAACGTCTCATTTTGCCCTTGTGTATAGCGGCAAAGGAAGTATTTTAGGCTTTGTCACTCTCGATAATTTGCTGCAAGTAATGCTTGGCCGCATTAAAGATGAGTTTCATCGTACTAAAGTGGATTGGGTATTAAATGCGGATGGAAGCATATCTGCTTCTGGGAATTGCTCTATTTATTTTTTAGAGCAAGCAATTAATCAAGAGATTGATATAGAAGATGAAATTGATATTTTAAATGGATTATTCATTCATCGATTAGGTTACTTACCTAAGGAAGGCGAACGTATTGAATTCCCAGAGTTTAATGCCAAAATTGAAAAAGCAACGCCCTCAAAAATTATTAAAGTAAGAATTTTTCCAAAAACTACCGATAGTTGGAAAGAGCAAGATAATGCAAAAAACTGATTATCTAATTGCTTTGGATGTCATTGCGAAGCATATAATTCATAAATAGTCAGTACTATAGGGATTCCTAAAATGAGTACAGCAATGATTATTTTATACATCGATATCGATTGATGAGTAATTGTAAAATTCTCTGATTTATCCCAAGTAGTTATCTTGTTTTTGTTTAATTCAAAATAAGCGCAAAATAAGGTAAATACAGCAATGAACGGGATACCCATTGCCATTCCAAAAAACCAAACTTTGATGCTTCGTCGAAACGCATTGAGCAGTTGGGGTTTTTTATCATTAGTGGTTTTTATCCGAATATTTAAAAGCCTTTTTCCTGGGGTAGTGCCCCAGGTAGTCAATAATATAGTTTCAACAAATATCCATAAAAAAAGAAAAATAAAGACAAAGATTGGATCAGGTAAATCGAGAAAAAATGAGGGAGTCAAATAAGAGAGAATTAGGGCGAAAAGGAATGAACATAGGGTAATATCAATAGAGCGAGCAAAGAAACGTGACCATGGTCTTGCATTCGCTGAGGGCTCAGGTGCGTTTGCACCTTGAATTGGTTCCGATGCTTCAGAATCATCTGGAAATGCAAGAAAAAGTTGAGGCGGCTTCTTTCCTTGAGTCATTGATTAATCCCTTATTTGTTTCAATGCCCATATCAATATTAATAGTATAATACAAAATAGATTAAAACAGGCTTGCTTCAATGTGCTAAACCCTCATTCTAACCATGAATTGATTGCGATAAAATTTCTAACGATTTTAGAATTTGCTCTGGTGTATGAATAGCAGTTATAAAAAAGCGTAATCGAGCAGAATTTTCAGGTACAGCGGGATAAATAATGGGTTTTACATTCAATCCCAGGCTAAAACATTGCTTTGAGATATTGAAGCATTTTTGTGAGTCTCCCAATATAATGGGTAGAATAGGTGTACTCTCATTTAATCCTATATCAAAACCATATTGCATTGCAGTCTTCCTTGCTAGCTGACTCAACTCATTCAATCGTTTAATTCGCTCAGGTTCTTTAGCCATAAGTCTTATGGCGGCTAAGGCGGAAGCTGTGTTTGCTGGAGGTAACCCCACTGTAAATACAAATCCGGGGCACGTATATTTTAAGTATTCGATTAATTCTCTTTTACCGGCAATGTATCCACCACAACTGGCAAACGATTTGCTTAAAGTTCCCATCCATATTTCTACATCTGTTGGATTAAGGTCATAGTACTCACCAATGCCTCTGCCATTTATCCCAAGAACACCCATGGAGTGTGCTTCATCTACCATGAGCCAGGCACCATGGCGATTTTTTACGCTAATGAGTTCGTTAAGTTTAGCGATATCGCCGTCCATGCTATAAACTCCCTCGACAACAATTAATACTCTTTTATAAAAACCTCGATCTTTAGATAAAATAGTATCAACAGCCTGCCAATCGTTGTGAGGAAAAGCAATGCGCGTTGCTTTAGAATAAACCGCGCCTAAGACCAGACTGTTATGAGCTAATTCATCATGCAAAATTAAGTCATCAGGTCCATAGAGGTGAGCAATGGTCATTACATTTGTAGCGTGGCCACTGGTAAAAACAATGGCATCGTCGACTCCAAGCAACTTCGCTAATCCATCTTCCAGTTCTTGATGAATTATTTTTTGTCCCGATACGAGCCGGCTTGCAGAAACCGAGGTCCCATATGTTCTAATTGCATCGCAGCTTGCGGCAATTACCTCTGGATGAGAAGCAAGACCCAAGTAATTATAGGAGGTAAAATTAATGTATTCTTTTCCATCAATAATGCACGTACTCTCGGAAGTTCCTTCTTGGGAATCAAAAAAAATAGTATTACCCAGTTTTGCTTGCATGTTTTTTAGCTGCACATAGGGAGGATATTCCTTAAACTCGGTATAATTCCCATTAGTTTTTTCGATACTTTTTTGTTTTGTGTCTGAAAAACCATTGAGTGTACTGAAGTCAGGTTTTGCTTGTTGTTCATTAATGCACTCCAGTAGATAGTCGGCCAGTTCTTTAATATTCTCGAAATTTATAATTAAATCACTGTCGATTGTAATCTGAAAGCCATCTTCAATATTGGCAATGAACTGTTGGATATGCAAAGAATCAAACCCAAAATTCATTAAAGGAGATGTTGTATCGATATTGTCTTTAGGCTGACTTAGAATGTTCGCTATATTATTTTGTAAATAATCTTCAATTTCGCTAACAGTAACATGATCTTTACTCATCATAGTTTTTACTTCCAGATTGCCATACATAAAAAGCGTTTAACTCATTGTTGGTTACCAATTTTTTAATGATGTTTCTTCTCAATTTGCCACTGGTGGTTTTAGGAATTTTTTTAGGTGGTAATAAGGCGATGAAATGAGGGGTTAAACCAAAACTTGAACTGATAGCGGCTTTTATTTTATTTACAATCTCTTCACATTCATGAACAGGGAACAGTTGCTTGACTTCGGCTACAATGGCCAATTGCTCCGATTCAGCAACATGCGTCGAAAATGCCGCAATACAACCCGTTTTTAAACGAGACTCTAATGAGCCAATGAGGATTTCAATATCATAAGGATAGTGATTTTTGCCATTGATTATAATGAGTTCTTTTATTCTTCCTGTAATGTATAAATTATCTTTATATAAAAATCCCAAGTCTCCAGTTCTCAGATATTTTATTTCTTTTATATCCTCTAAATTGGCATGAAATGTTTCCTTGTTTGCTTCCTCATTTTCCCAATAACCTGAGGAGACACTAGGCCCGCGTATCCAGATTTCTCCGATTTCACCCTCCGCACACAGTCTAAAAGGCGCTTTAGAGACAATAATTAAAGGGACCATTGGCTTACCGCAGCCAACCAGAACACTATGTGCGTTATTTTTAGTTCCGTCAGATAGCTCGACCCTATCTTGATGTAAGGATTCCAGATCAAGATTCAATAATTGCGGATAGTCATGTCCATTTTTGTAGCCGCTCACGAATACAGTTGATTCAGCCAGACCATAAATCGGATAAAAAGATTTTTTTTGAAATCCATATTTACTAAATTTATTATAAAAATTACTTAAGATCTTATGATTAATAAATTCTGCTCCATTGTATGCAACTCTCCATGAATTTAATTGCAGATTTTCGAGTAATTGCTCATCAATTCTTTTTTCGCAAATTTCATATGAAAAATTCGGCCCGCCACTGATATTCGCTTGGAAATCAGAAATTGCTTTTAGCCACAAATAAGGGTGTTTGAGAAACGACATAGGAGACATCATAAAAATGCTAAAGCCTGTGTAGACGGGGAATAATAAATTGCCTATTAATCCCATATCATGGTAAGGCGGTAACCAGGAAACCATCCGTTCATTGCTTGTTTTTCCTATAGTTTCATAAACCAAGCTCAAATTATCCAATAGGTTTCCATGCCGTACGATGACCCCTTTGGGCATAGCTGTTGATCCCGATGTGTATTGCAAATAACACATGTCGGAACTTTTGAATGATAAAGGCTTATATAAATCAGCCATCTCAAGGGAGGCCTTATTGATGTCAACCCAGCGAAAACTTTGAAAATCCCACTCCATTAAATGATCTACTTTTGTAGAGAACTTACTAACAAATTTTTGAATCAAGGGAATGGAGGCAAGATTTTTTATAAACCCTAATTTTCTAATTTTTTGGGTTATTTCTGTATTTGATAAAATAATAGATGGTTTTGAGTTGTTAATAATTGCTTGTAATTTTTCAACCGTACTTTTATCAAATGGAGGATACGCGGGTACTGCAAGCACTCCAGAAAACAAGCAAGCCCAAAAAGTAACTATATAATCAAGGCTAGGCGTAAAAATCAACAATACTCGCTCTCCAGGTTTAGTGTACTGTTGAATCAATGCAGCTATAGAATATATCTTTTGTTGTAGTTCACCGTAGGTGAGTTGTTGACTGTTTTCAAACAGCCCTGTTGCAGAAAAGTAATATATCGGAGCTGATGGATTGGAGAGACAACGCTCGGTGAACAGTTCGACTAAACTTTCGATTTTTGTCCTGGAGTTCATTTTCACAGCCAAAATAATTTTCAGATACAAATTTATCTATATCTTAGTTTTCACATATTTTATGAGTGTAGTCTTTTTTCGGGAATGTTCAAAAAATAATCAGTTTTTTGCTAATTTTTTTCATATAAGAGTAAGCCGAATTATTGTGACTAAGCGTACGGGACGCCTTATTATTGCAAGGGATTGATTGAATATTACTCTGATTGGTTGAATTGTGGAAACCAATTACCTATAGTTATAAGAATTATCAATTCAATCGGGGTGACTTAACAAGTCTTCTATAAAAGGTAGTTATGAATCAGACCGAATTGCATTTGTATCGTGGTTTAACCAGTTCGGAAAAACGTTACAGTAGGGCCATCATTTGGATACCCTTATTAGTGACACTCTACAGTATTATTTCAGGGATGTTATTTAATATTGGTGTTGGTACCTTAATATTATTTTTGATTTGTTACAGTTGTACTGTGTTAGGGATTACGATTGGTTTTCACCGTTTGTTAACACATCACTCATTCAAAACAAAGCGATGGGTTAAACTTGTGTTTGCTTGTTTTGGTTGTATGGCTTATGAAGGTCCTCCCTTCTTTTGGATAGCAGCTCATCGAAGACATCACAAATATACAGAAACCGAATTCGATCCTCATTCGCCCCTTTCGGCAAATAAAGGGAAGCTATACGGTTTTTATCACGCCCATATGGGATGGATGTCTAACCATACTCTTGAGAACTGGCGATATTACTTGGGTGATTTGCTCCGGGATCGCGATTTATTATTTATAAACAAATATTATGGCCCTATTGCGCTGAGTGGAATAATTATTCCTGGGATTATCAATGGATTACTCTACATGAACTGGTATTCGTTCTGGGAAGGAGTTGTTGTGTGTGGATTTGTCAGAGTCTGTTTCCAACAACATGTGACCTGGTCCATCAATTCGGTTTGTCACATTTGGGGTAGGAAAGACTTTAACACGCAAGACAACAGTAAAAATAATTGGCTTTTGGCGATTCTTGCTTATGGTGAGGGTTGGCATAATGGACATCATGCCTTTCCAAGCTCTGCCAAGCATGGGCTCAAAAATGGACAAATTGACCTTTCTTATATATTAATAGTTTTATTATCACGTGTTGGGTTAGCCCATGACATCAAATTACCATCAGAAGAACAAATAAAACAAAAAACGATACAATAATACGATGGTCACTTCCTCTGAAACTTATCAATTACTATTCGTTTTCTGAAGAGAACGATTCATCTTCCCCATTATGAACAGCAACTTTGAGGTCTGGATCAAGGGTATTTCCAGGAATTGTTCGCGTTTCGCTCGCCCATTCTCCTAGATCAATGAGTTTACATCGGTCAGAGCAAAAAGGTTTGAACCGGTTTTCAGGGCGCCAGGTATTTTGTTTCCCACAAATAGGGCACGTGATTTTTTGATGGTTATTCATAACGGTCTTCATAAATTTACATTGAGTATGGAGTATGTAATCCGGAGCCATAAATGTTCAAAATCTCGGATTACTTTGATTTTAGCATATTCGAATCTTAGGGAAACGATTTGGGATGAAATTTAAGGAAAGGGGGCATTTTATGTGCTCTATTGAGCATCTCGAATTGCCCATTATTAAACGTTTAATAAAAAAAAATCAAATAAAATAATAAATTTATCTTATATTTTTGAACTATACTGATAGGAAAAAGAAATACGATAACCTAAAGAATATTAATAATAAAAAAGAGCAAGCGCTCAAGATCAAGGATGAATTTATGAGGACGCCTATTTCATCGCGAGTTTCTTATTTTATCTTAATTCTTGCTGCTGCCTTGGGAGTTTCATGTAGCCAGGAGCAAAAGAAAAGCTCCCCGAATACAGCAAGGCCGGTTAAGGCCATTCAAATAGGTAATATCAGTGCATTTAACGGCCGTGCCTTTCCTGGGCGGGCAAGTGCAGTTCAACAAGTCAATTTGTCGTTTAATGTGAGCGGTTCTTTAATTGAATTGCCGGTAAAAGTTGGGGACAACGTAAAAAAAGGTTCATTAATTGCAAAACTTGATCCGCGAGAGTTTGAGGCAAAATTGCAAGCAGCTCAAGCGGAGTTTAATCGAGATCAACAAAATTTCCTTAGAGCCAAGGCCTTGGTCGGCAAAGGGCATATTTCAAAGGCAGATTACGATCTTTTAAAAGCAAAACTTGGAGTGTCGCAAGCCAATCAAGTATTAGCGGAAAAATCGCTTAAAGACAGTGTGCTTAAAGCCCCATTTGATGGAAAAATTTCAAATTTGTATGTTGAAAATTACCAGACAATAGCCAACCAGCAAAATATAGCCAGACTCTTAGATACTTCTCAAATTGAAATGGTAGTGCAGATTCCCGAAGGGGCGATCAGTTCTATTTCTGAGGTAAAAGATATTATTGTGTATTTTGATCCATTCCCTGATTCTGCAATTCCGGCAAAAATAAAAGAAGTCAGCAATGAGGCCTCTCCAGAAACTCGGACTTATCCAGTGACATTAATTATGCAACAACCTAAAGAGATTGAAATCTTGCCCGGTATGGCTGGGAAAGCGACTGGGCATATTGAGCGAACGAAAAAGGCACAAAACAAATATACAATTCCTGCGTCCGCAGTGCTGACGAGTGACTCCGAAAAAAAGACTTATGTGTGGATAATCAATCTAACAAAACACGAAGTGAATCGACGTGAAATCCAAATTGGAGAACTTACTCCGACGGGCATTTCGGTTATAAAAGGGTTGCATGAAGGCGATTGGATCGTGACAGCAGGTATCCATAGTTTGGAAGAGGGAGAGCGCGTCACTCTTTTGAATGAGCAGGATAATTAGCCATGGCTTTAGCGGACTATGCAATTAAAAATAAAACAGTAACCTCATTTATCCTGGTGTTGTTCTTTATCGCAGGATCGTTGTGTTTCTTCCAACTAGGACGGCTTGAGGATCCTGAATTTACAGTTAAAACTGCGACGATTACTACGCATTACCCAGGTGCTAGTGCAGAGCAAGTTGAATTAGAGGTCACCGATCGAATTGAGAAAAAAATCCAAGAAATGTCTGAGGTGAAAGATATTTCTTCTATTTCCAGAGCAGGACTTTCAATTATTAAAGTCAATATTAAAAACGAATATTGGTCGGATCGTTTACCGCAAGTTTGGGACACTTTACGTAAAAAAGTAGATGACATTCAAAACAGTTTACCACCAGGAGCAGAAAAACCCGTTGTAGGAGATGATTTCGGGTATGTGTTTGGCTTCCTTCTGGCCGTGACCTCAGATGGATTCAATTATGCTGAACTTGAAAACTATACGAAAGAAATTCAAAAGGAACTCAGCATTGTTCCAGGGGTGGCTCGTGTGGATTTATGGGGTGTTCAGCAAAAAAGAATTTATTTGAATGTGTCAAATACTCAACTTTCCCAATTAGAAGTGACTTTAGACGATTTGGAACGTACATTAAAGTTACAAAATCAGGTTGTTGATGCCGGACATGTAAATTATCAATTACAACGTTTGCGTATTGCTCCAACAGGTGAGTTTAATGCAGCCGATGCCATTGGCGACTTAGCAATTATTCCGAAGTTTAAATTAAATGAGCAACCTAAAAAAAGCGAAGAAATCATTAGAATTCGCGATTTTGCTGAGGTTAAAGAAGGATACATTGATCCTCCTGAACAATTAATGCGTTATTCAGGATTACCAGCGATTGGCATTGCATTAGCACCATTGCCTGGTGTGAATGCAGTTAAAGTGGGGCAGGATGTAGATAAACGGTTAAATGAGATTCAGGAAAAGTTACCTCGAGGAATCGAGATTCATAAAATTTCGTGGCAATCCGATATCGTTGCTGAGTCCATTAATGCATTCATCATCAATTTAGTTGAAGCAGTAGTCATTGTCTTACTGGTATTGGCATTCACTATGGGAATGAGAGCCGGCATGATCATCGGTGTGTCCGGGCTCATTTTGGCAATTTTAGGAACATTCATCGTTATGAAAATGTTGCATATTGATTTGCAACGTGTTTCTTTAGGCGCATTAATTATTGCTATGGGGATGATGGTTGATAATGCAATTGTGGTAGTTGATGGATTTATTACTCGTTTGCAGCAAGGTAAGACACGACAAGATGCTGCAATAGAAGCAGCACAGATCTCAGCTTGGCCATTACTGGGAGCAACCATTGTTGCATCTATGGCTTTTTTTCCCATTTTTGCATCGACTTATGATACTGGGGAATATGCGGGAAGTTTGTTTACTGTAATTGCAGTTTCACTTATTTTAAGCTGGGTATTTTCCCAAACAGCGACACCTCTTTTGTGTATTTTATTTATGCCTGATCCAAAACAAGTAGGTGAAGGTGCGGAATATACAAGTCGGTTTTATAAAGGATATAAGTTTGTATTGGAAGAAGCGGTACGTTATCGCCTCTTTTTTTCCTTAATTATGTGTGGGCTACTTGTACTTTCTATTATTTGTTTTCGCTTTGTTCCGATCATGTATTTTCCTGACTCGTCACGCTTACAAGTAATGATTGATTATTGGGCTCCAGAAGGAACTCGTATAGAGGTTGTATCTAAGGACCTTGAACAACTTGAGAAAAAGCTGCTTGCTGATCCAGGCGTTACGAGTGTGAGTACTTTCATTGGTCAAGGTCCACCTCGTTTTTACTTGCCGGTGGAGTCGGAATTTCCTTATTCTTCGTACGCTCAGTTAATCGTAAATATGAAGAGTTTAAAGGATGTCGATCGCATGGTCGCGACCTTACCCGCATGGAATAGTAAAAATTATCCACAATCTATGGTGCGAGTTCGTAAATATGCGGTGGGTGCATTTAATAACTGGAAAATCGCAGCACGATTTAGTGGGCCTGCGAATGCTAATCCTGCAGTTTTACGAGATCTTGCCGATCAGGCGGTAGCAATACTACGGAACAATCAAAACACGATTGATGTACGCACCGATTGGCGGGAACCGGTTTTGCAAATTGTTCCTGATTACCACCAAGAACGTGCGCGTTGGGCAAATATTTCTCGGCTTGATTTGGCACAAGCCTTGCAAAGAGCCAGTGATGGGGTTACGGTTGGTCTTTATCGAGAACAAGATAATTTGATTCCGATTATTTTACGCCAACCTTTAAATGAACGAGATACCGCAGCAGTTGACTTGCCTTTGTTACAAGTTAATTCACAATTTAGTACAAAAACAATTCCCGTCTCGCAAGTAGTAAATGATATTAAACTCGCCTGGACAGACCCTATTATTTGGCGTTGGGACCGTAAAAGAGCAATTACTGTCCAATGTTCTCCCTATGAGGTTACAGCAAATACCTTACGAGAGAGCATATTGCCACAATTCGAAAAAATTAAATTACCTCCTGGATATACGTTGACATGGGATGGAGAATACAAAAGCAGTAGAGAATCTGCAGATGCACTAAAGCCGGGACTTTTCCCAGCAGTAGTAATTATGGTGTTGATTATTGTGATGCTTTTTAATGCGTACCGACCACCACTGATTATTATTGCGGTAATTCCTTTTGCGATGATTGGAATTACCTTTGGTTTACTTCTTACAGGCGTTCCCTTTGGGTTCATTGCCTTGTTGGGCGCGATGAGTCTATCGGGGATGATGATTAAAAACTCCGTGGTGTTATTGGATCAGGTGAATATAAATCGTGCGAGTGGAATGACGCCTTATGATGCAGTCATTTCAGCAGGGGTCAGTCGGTTATCGCCTGTGGTGAATGCAGCTGTGACAACCATATTGGGGGTTATTCCTTTATTACAAGATATTTTTTGGGTTTCCCTGGCAGTTACTATTATGTTTGGATTAACTATAGGAACGATCCTCACAATGTTTTTAGTTCCGGCTTTTTATTGTATTTTATATCGAATTGATCCTAAAAAAGAGCAGTAAATAGGTTCAACAGACCCTGATGAATCCTGGGTATCGTGCTTTACGCGCGGTACGTAAAGGAGGGGGAGTAGCATAATCATCACATGTCGAGTGAGCGATTAAAATCTGGGTCTTCTTCCTGAGCATTTTTGGAATTGCTTAATCTACCTTTTATCGAATTTACAGTTTTATAAAAGCCCAATCCACCTAACACGAGCACTGAACCAACCCCTAAAGTTGTCTTGGAATCTTGAAAAAAACCTTCTTGTGCTACTTTTTTTAAGGCGAAACCTGCAACCAGTGATAAAGCAAGCCCTGTAGAAATTTTAAGCCCTGCTGTTAATAAAAAATTATAACTGTTCTCACCTTGATTAACTTCCGCCGTTTGTTCTAGGGTCTCTGTAATTTCTATATTAAATTCAGTTAAGGGTATTGTTTCAGGAACATTGTATTTTTTTCTATAAAGCTCTAATTCTGTGTTGTAGGTTTGCGCCAACACGTTTAGGTTTTTAGTAATTTTAGCAATAATATCTTTTGTCGCCTTATCATCCAATAAGATAATGGGCTTTCCCTTGTCGTCCTTTTCGGCGTTAAAGGCACCATTTCTCTTTACTGTATATTCAATTAAAGTCCCTTGATTTTCACAACAAATGAATTTATTCAAAGTGCCAATGTATTCATCTTTTTGTCTTTCAGTTAAGCTTTCATACTCTATGCCAAACCCTATTGCGTTCCCAAATTGGATGTCTTTACTCTGAAGCTCAGCGGGGGGTCCAGATAATGCTAACCCTCCATCTACAATTATTGCTTCTGCTCGCCCATCTTCGATGGTATAACCCGAATTACTACCAGAGCCCCCTATCCAGTCTGGATCACCAAGTATTTTGGCTATCGCAGCAATTTTCATTAATCCGTCTAACGGAAATTCGGTCCCCTTTTTTACCACCACCTCCGGTGGTCTTTTATGCACTGCAATGTAGTCAACAAACTCAGGACCAAGATCGCTGTATTGATCAATTTTTTTTCCTAAAAAAGTAGCATATTGCCTATTATGAGTTGAACCATAATAGGTCATGGTTGCTATATAATCACTACTTAATGCTTCTATATCTTTATGAGTCCAACCTTTACCTTTAAAGTAGTTAAAGAGGAAATCGAGCATATAGTCTTGTGAATGTAAACCGATTCGAGAAGTTGGTGATTTAGCAGCGAGTCCATAAAAGTCGAGGCAAATTTTTTCTTTCACCACACTTCCGCGAGCACCATCCTCCATTTTTTCAATAAAATGAATTTCATTATCATGGTCTCCATTGCTTTTCACCTTCCTAAGTATTTTGGGTACTGTACCTCCTTCTTGTACATGCATGGTTCCTTTTTCATATTCTCCATATTTGCCTTTAAATATTTTCCTGACATTACTCATAACATTTCAATCTAAAGAATACGTCTTATGATTAATTTTAGATTAAATTTATGTCAATTAGTTATTTTTTGGGTCTTTTTGGATTTATATGGGCGTTATTTATATATGCGTGCGTCTAGCTTTGCAGGAACCAGCCTTGCAAATTGAGCTGATTATCAATGTTGAATATTATTGAAAATAGAGATCAAAATATGATAACTGATAGGCTCTAAGTCAACGTGCCCTAACCCAATAATATGGTAGCCACTCTCAATATAAATGAGAGCGCCAGGAATGTTTTTCGCAGGTTTTAAGCATGGAACACCTGAACAATCGCTACAACATTGTCTACCTACGTAACAATTCTATGCACTGAATAACGACCATTTTTCAAACAAAAAAACACGTCATCTTCTGTTAATAATAATCAAGTAATATAATATATATATATAGGCTGTAATTAGGGGGGGAATTATGGCTACGTCAAAACAAATCTTAGAGCCATGGCTTGCTTCTAAAAAGCAATGGGAAAAAATATTCTCTCTGCAATTGCCAACTCCTTCTGAGTTATTAGAATTAATGGACTCATGGTCCAGTTTTAGACAGAAAACTATTGTTCTAGCAGAGACTCCTGAGAAAATACCTGGCGGTGAGATATTTTTTCTTGATGCTCGGACTTTTTTACAATCTGCATGTACATTTTTTAAAGTTGCATCTGCGCAAAATTTGCCTGTGGTTATGAATTTAGCAAAGAAATTGCAAGAGGCATCAAAAGAACCTGCTGGTAAATCTTCAATATCGATAGAAATTTTTGAATCTGATTTTCCGCGTATTATAAAAAAAGCTGAGGAATTGAAAGAAGAAAGAAAAGCAGAACAAAAAAGATTAGATGAAGAAGAACGATTACAAATAAAAAGATTGCAAGAAGAACAAAGAATACAAAAAATATCTGAACAGGTAGAAAAAGATCCGTTTTTTATCGCTGTACAGGAGATTCAAGATAAAATTCAAAGGGAAATAACGAGAATTGGAGGTAAAAATTCTAAGGATAGCCGTCTTGGTCCTTTAAAGGGCGTTAATAGTTCACTACAACAGCAAATTAAGAAAGCAAAAGAAGAATCTAAAAGCGCTTATTTATCAAAAGAACCCGGCACGAAGCAGGAAGAAATAAAATCCAATTGCAAAATTGAAATGGCAAAAATTGTTAAAACGGATTTAATGGATAATAATGCATTAGATCTAAAATTTCGAACATGGGTTGGAAGAGCAATACTTAATTTAATTATTGCTTTACCTGTTAAAATTTATAGCAAGAGTAAAAGCATTCCCGAAAACCAATTGTTTTTTAAATTAAAAACTGAGTCACAAGCTAATGTTGAAAAAATTCAAGAAGATATTGATCACTTGAAACCTATTGTGAAAGGTTAAGAGGATATTGTCTAAAATGCTATATCTTTTTGAGGTAGCATTTTTAAGTTTTCTCTCTTCTTGGTTTTTAAAAGCAAATTATCTTAAATGCGCAATATCTCCGAATGAATCCGTTTTGCAAATTTATTTGTTTTAATGTGCTAAATTTATCATAATGGCCCTTTTTTCAGTCTAAGGATCGTATGTCATCATTGCTTACAATCAATTTGCTCGAAGATTTAGTTCGTGTGGCGGAGTTGAATGAAGAGGGTAAGACCGCAGATTATATTCCAGAACTAGCCAATGTGAATCCCGATTTGACAGCCATCGCTGTTCAACCATTAGGTGGTCAAGTTCTTGCGCACAGCAACAATCCCCTGAATCCTGTGACCTTGCAAAGTACATCTAAGATGATCCCTCTAATTGGACTCCTTGAAGAAGTGGGTGACCAACAGGTGTTTGAATGGGTTAAGGTTGAGCCCTCAGGAGATGATTTTGCATCAATTACTCGCCTAGAGCAATTTGGTCCTAAACCTTCAAATCCCATGTTGAATGCTGGGGCGATTACTTTATGTTCACATATTCCAGGCAAAGGCGAGCAACAATTTGGATGGTTAGAACATTGGACCCAAAAGTTGTTTAATCAACGCCTGAGTATTAATCCTTTGGTTTTCGCTTCTGAAAAACGAACGGGTAACCGCAATCGTGCACTCGCCTATTTATTGAAAAGCAGGAGTAATCTTGGGGCGGATGTTCATGAAACCTTGGATTTATATTTCGCCCTATGCTCCTATGAAGCTAAGTTAGAGCAAATGCTCTTTTTACCTACTTTATTAGCTAATGGGGGACGAGATCCAGAAAGTGGGGAGCAAATCATTTCCGCCGAAACGTGTAAGATTACTTTAGCAATTATGGCAACGTGTGGATTATATGATGAAACTGGAACTCATATGGTTAAAACCGGGATGCCGGCTAAAAGCGGGGTGTCGGGCTATACCATCGCCGTTGTTCCTGGCAAAGCAGGGATTGTTGTATTAAGTCCACGCGTTAATGCGAAAGGAAATAGTATTCGCGGCGAAATCATGCTGGAAGGCTTGTCTAAAGCCATGAACTGGCATTTTGCATTACCTTAATTGGATCTTTGGGAATCGTAGCCTGGGTGCAGCGTAGCGTAACCGGATTTTCTTTGCAGATTTCCGGATACGACGTTCGCTTTCCCCTGCTATATTCTTAGTTGCAACTTATACATTACAATACGACTGTTGAGAGGGCAAAAAGTTTATCGTATTCATGTTGCAATTCCTCATTCTCATGACGGTGTTCAATTAAGACGTTTTGTAATGAGTGCAACAAATCGTCACATCTAGCCAGTCTTAAATTTAATGCTTCAAGAGTTTTTTCTTTTTCTGGGAAGACTTCTTCTTTAACTTGGTTTATTGCTTCATCCAGACTTTCTTTGGCTTCAATGACCGCCTCTAGCGCTTTAAGTTCCTTCCCTTTAATTTGTGATGCAACACGGGCAATGTTTATATTAGCATCAGCGCGTTTAACATAACCAAGAAATAGAAAACTTGCATTTTTATAATAAGCATAGGCATTATTCAGATCCCCGCTGCGTTCACATGCCGCACCAGCAAGAGTTGAAAAGAATAGCTTATCATCTTCATATTCAGCTTTTTGCATACTGGTTGCATAATCGGCTGCTTTGCTAAAATAAAATGCACTTTTAGAATAGTTTTCAGCACATACATACAACAAGCCTAGCTGCTTGTATGTATCATACAAAGCAGGACTACCCAGATTTATTACTGGGTTTTTACTTTCGCTAATGACGGACTCCATTTTATTGATAAGTGATTCTATTTGGGTTCTTTGACCCCGAGCCAACTCAATAAAATTATGGGGTGGGTTCAACACGAGTTGCTCTAATCCGTCATAGGGAGAAAGTGCGCCAAATAAGGGCTCTAAAATTCCAACAGCTTGATTTCGAAGATCTTTAAGATTGTTCTTAAGCTCTGTTTGCTTTTCTGCTGGGAGCATCTCATTAGCATATTGATGTACATTATTGTCAAAGGCCTTCTCATAAGGTTCGGTGTATAAACCATTATCAGAAATGACGGTTAAAGATTCAGATTTTGGATCAAATGCAACGCTATAATAATAGGCATGCTGTAATGCTTCATTAATAATTACATTAGATTTGCTTATTTTTCCCGGAACTCGTTCTTGCAACGTTTTTAAAATATTTTGTTGAACTTTCTCTGTATTCCAATATTCATGGTTTGCAACAACAATTACTTCTAATTCTGAATCCGGATGGGTGCCTAATTTACCATCAAAATAATAGGGGTCTAAATCAATATAGGCTGGTTTTTTTGAGTTAGTCATGGCTGTATCACTGTCCATGGAAAACAGACCAAAACCACTAGTATTCATTAAGGTTCCAACTTCTTTATTTACTGGATCATAGGGTCTACGCAGTGATTGCGGGGAGACATGGAGCATAAAATAACTGTTGTATGTGCGATCTTTGATAATCACAGTATGGCAGTGGTGAATACCTTTTGATTTTAAGACTACTTGTTCTTTAGGATCGATTTTTGTGGATTCATAAGGGGTTTTATAGCTCTGAAAAGTCTTATCGAATTGTGGATGTAATTCATAATAAGTTGATTGGTTTGGTGAGTATTGAACAGCATCATCTTCTGAAACCGAAACAAATTTAGGCATATTTTTTTTCATTTTGATTAATAATTGGGATTTGTATTGTATCGAGAAAACCTTAAGATTTTATTAAGATAATAATAGAGAAAATGGGCTCAGCAAAACCCTAGTCTAACCTAGTTCTTATGCTTAATAAGGCTCATCAATCTTTATAAAGCTAAATTATCTCATTTCTTACCGCCTGCGGAGAATTCCACACGAAATTAGAATATAACTTAACTTTTTAAATAAAGTACATTCAACCTTCTACGTACCGCGCTTTATGCGCGGTACGTAGAAGGTAAATTTCGCGAGGAACTCCCCGGACGAGCCCGGGAGGTTGAACTTTGTAGTTTAAAAAAATTAAATAGTTGTGGATACCTCAGCTTGACTTCCAGGGTTACCACTTTCGCCTAGGCTACATCATTTAAGACTTCTTCATTAATGTACTTAGCTGTTCCAGTTCATTGCTCAGCGCCGAAAAATCATTTTTTTTATTTCCCTCTTCTTGTTTTGATAAAGTTTTTGAGATCTTTACAGAAGAAGAAAATAGTTCTGAAAATTCCAACAATAAAGTGCTTACTTTTTTGTCTGAATCTGCTGCCTCCTGATATTTAGGATTATGCACCCGAGCCGTTTCCTTTTGTAATTCATGAATTTCTTGAAGTAAACCTGCTTCACGGCTCCTAAGTCTTCGGTAGGATTTGCTTGTTGGACGAGTTCCAATTAATTCTTGCTGTACATCGCACAACTCTATCTTTTTGGTGAGTAACGATAAATCCTTGTTCAATTGTTTTAAAGCTGCTTTTTTCAGTGTATCAAAATCAAGGTCCGTGGTATCAAATTTTTCAAAAAGCTGTTCTAAATCGTCCAAGTGCTCAGAAGCACGTAATTTGGCTTGTCTTTGTTGCGCTTTGGTAAGCCTGAGCGTTAATTCTGTTGCTGTTTGTTGAACTTCCCTGTTTAAATTCGCTATATCAGGATCATTTTTTAATTTAGTTCTCAGTCCATTTAAGTATTTATTTTCTAATTGATTACCCTGTTTTATTAATAAACGTATGCTTGGATTATTAAGTTTATCGTTTTGTAAAAATTCCAAATGTTGTTCAAAGCTTTTCACTTCTGATTCTGTTGAATTTGCATCCGCCGGACTGATATCACCTCGCGTGAGGTGGGCTCGCAATAGGGCAATCAATTTTTTTATAAACTCAACGGAATCAATTGTCTTCTCACGATTCATGAATAAAACTTTTTGAAGCGGATGGAGTTCATCAATTAGTATTGAATAAACAAGAGGTAGCCCTTTCTCATCGGGTGCCAAAAGATTTGCCCCATGTTGGATGAGAATTGCAAGGCAGTCATTCATTGGGGTAGAGGGGGTATTCTCATAAAAGCAGGCCTGTACGGGAGAAGGATATTGTTTTTTTTGTACCGTGACGGGCTGATTATTTAAATCCAAGTCACCGTAAGTCAAAATAAAATCTAGCATTTTGCTATTTCTTTTTTGCAAGGCAAGATTGAGGAATTTTTCAGCATGCAGTAGATGATGAAATGAAGTTAATAGGGATGCTAACTCAAATTGATTTTCAAACAATAAAGCAGGTAATAAATTAGCACCAATTATGTATAGTTCTCGACGGATCTTTTGTAGTTGTTCCAACTCATCTATGCTAATTACTTTTTCGAAGATAAGTCCTATTTCATATGTTTTAGCCAGCAAATCTTCAATTTTCTTAGCCTTAAGCTCCCTTGGCGCCATAGACAATGCTGTAAATTCAGATTTCAAGGTTGTAAGCTCAAGTTTTAATTGACTGATAATCTTTGGATCTGATTTCTCGACCTGTTTTGGGGTGAGCGAAGATAAGATAACTAATGAGGAAGTTTGGGTTATTGATGATGCTAGAGGGGTTTCCGTATCTACTTCTGAGGTGGTATTCTTCTCTGGTTCTTTTGCTTGAATTTGGGGGGGGTGTTCTATAGGAGTTACTAGACGTTCCTGAAGTGCCCGTGTGGTGGTTTCGTGAAATGAAAGCAGCTTTGAGTAATATGAGGAGCGAACAAGAGGAAGGATTTTTCTTAAGATTTCACAGGCTTCTGTCGTAATTACAAGGAGTTCATTTGCATCTTTTTCTTGGAACTCAAAATATTTTGAAAGTAGCTCATCACATGTGGTGTAACGATGTTCTAACGCCCTAATGACTTCATTATGTTGTTGTCGTAATTGCTTGAGCAAAGGCTCTGTATGTTTGAGTGCTAGGGTTAGGAATTGATTTTTTGGATTTTTGATATCCACCAATTTATAGTTAGCACCAATTTTTTGTTCAAAGGTACTGTTTAGGTGCTCATCAAAAGCGTTGAAATAGACATGCAACCGATAGCATTCCCCTGCTTTGTTTCTCAATTCGGCAGTATAATGATATTGGTTTAGTTTAGGATCGTCACGACATTCATTCTCATACACACTAATATGATGGTTTTCTAAAAGATATTCCTTCTCTTCAACTGTAATCACCAATTTTTCTTGGTTAGGGCATATTACACGGAAATAGTAGTGACCATTTTTATTGGTGTCTAATTCCAATTTGTGCCCTTGGGGGAATTGGACAGTAGTTTTATGGAGAGAAAGGAAATTAAAGAGTGTATTTTTAGCCATAAAGGGTCCTTAAAATAAAAGTTGCGCATTTTATAATGAAAATATACTTATAGTAAAAAAATATATTTTTTTGTAAATTGGTCCTGCTTTTTGTTTTTAAGGTGGTCTTTTTGTTCGTATGATTTACTAATGGGCTTGTAATGACAACGTAGTGATCAATAAATTGAATTGTTGGATAAAAATTGCGGTAAATGCTTGAAAAAATATATTAAATTTCTATAATGCCGGAATGTTTAACTATCTCAATAAGTTATGTTTTTTTATTCCAGAATATATTTTCCACGTTTTTTTCCCACAGTTCTTGAAAAACAAATTCAAAACAAGCTTTCCGATAGGAACACTTTGAATTGGGGACGAGCTCAATATCAAGCTTTGTTAAATTTAAAGAAGCATGCTTCTCAAATGATCTCAAGTCTTGAGCAATTAAAAGGAGTTACAGAGGGGCAACAAATTAATTCGATGTATTCACTCATCGAAACAGCGCTTGAAGAAGCAATATCTGAGACACACTTCGATGCAAGTAAGCATTTTAATTTATTGAACAATCAATTTTCGCTATTAAAAGATGAGATTGAAGAATATAAGAATTTGGAGAAGTGTTTTTCTGGATGTAACTTACTCGGGAATTCCATAGTGACTTCTGTAGCTGCTCTGGGTGTTGTTTTATTTGGGACTGCCGTAGCTACAGGACCACTGGGGGTCGCTCTTTTAGGATTAGGGATGGCCATTGTGTCTGCGCTCATTTGTAGCACTGCTGCTTACAGTGTTTATGTAGATGCACGGTTTATCGGAGATAAACAGCTTAAAGAACTTGAAACAGGTATAAAATTCTTAAATATCTATCCTAATGTGGAAGGTGTGTTTGAAGAGGAGCAACTCAGCAACACTCCATGTTGTATTTAAAGTCACGAAATACTTTTTGTATGAAATTTCCTAGCTGCTCTTGCAGCCGTCTCTTGGTTACATCTCTGCCGACGTCCCCCGGCTTGTCCGCGGGATCCCGTGTTTTAGCGGAGCTCTCCTGGAGCCCAAGGACAAGCCGCGGCACGTAGAGTTCAGAGCTAGACAAGATTTTCAGCGATGTGTATAAGATTCAGCTGATTGCAGCGGGGTGAATCGATGATATTCTTGGATCAACCTTGCCCTAAATTAGAAGATGGAGCCACGACGTGACTTTGTTCGATTTTGAATTGCTTTAGTTCTTCGATTTCTTCCCGAGTAAGCATTCCTTCAGGGGTGGATATGGCTAATTTATTAAGCCTGTCAAACTCGGGGCTGTATGGGTAATAAGTGTTCTTCCCGCGAGATTGACTAAAATTATGTAATTTTTCAGGCTCTTTATTTAATTCAAAAACAAGATCCAAGGTGGGATCACATATAACCCTATCTTCATCACTCCCCAAACTGACTACAACATGTCGACCACTAACTCCCAGGAGGGTAAGGTTCATTTCCTCAAGTTGTCCAGGATGCATTTTCTCAATATAGTGAAAGGCCAGAGTGGCAAATTCCCCGCAATTACCTATTTGTTTCTCTAAAACACAGAGTTCTAGGCAATACCTTCTAATGGACTGACCGCGCGCAGAGTCTTCGTCCACCTTTTTATGGGCACAAAAAGCCATCCATAACTTATCAGCTTGCTCTCTTATATCAGCTACTTCATTTGCAAGAGTTAATCTATCTAAATACTGTAAATTATGGAAAATAGAGCTTTCATAATGTCCAGCTGCTTTACGTTGTTCAAAACGTTCTGCATATTTATTTTTCAATTCATCTTTTCTTTTCGAAGTTAAATCTTTATCCAATAAAGCGGCATTTTTCTTATAAAACTTAATCCGCGGTGTTGTCTCACCTTGTTTTATATGTTCCCTAGCATAGGCGCATGCTTCGTTCGCTATTTCCAGCAATTCGGCGTTTTTCATAGGAATAGCCATCATTATTTGAGTTCTATATAATATATATACTATTTGTCTGTTATTGTGCAAATATGAAAAAAATAAGCCACTCAAGATGAGGGATTTCAGTGTCTAAGCGCGACACAGAGTCCCTCTCAGTATTTTAAGGCTTGGCAGAATGATGGGATTCTTCTTTTTGTTTTTCGAACGTTGATTTATGCCTCATCGCATAAGTCTCGATAATTAGAGATTTTAATTGATCAAGTCCAATTCTTTCTTTCGCGGATGTTTCGATATAATCCGTATAGAAACTTCCCGCAAGTTCTTGTGCCTCTTGCTTGCTTACTTGTCGCTCCGAATTGGTATCTCCTTTTAATCCTACAAATAAAAACCCGAATCGAGAATTATATTCGTTATATCGAAAAACATCCTGATACCAGAATTTTAAATTATTAAAACTCTCGCGAGAACTGATATCAAAGCACAGAAGATGAATTTTATCTCCCAGATATTGCCTTTGATAATAAGCCACCGCGTTATGAGTCATTGGATAATCGCGTCCCTGAATTAACGGGCTTTGATAATTCAACCGCAGCGTTCCATATTTTTTATCATTCCGAACCTCACTCTTCTCAATTTGAAACGTATGTGAATCAATAAATTTGTTTTCGGCCAGCTGGCAGATGAGGCTTCTAATACCGATATCTGAATCGCCAATAAGATTAACATTAATTTGGGGGATACTTTTCTCAAAAGAAGTTTTACACGTTGCTCTGGGGATCTCGGTTATTTTTCTAAAAAACTGTCCTGTTTCTGAGAGTCTGCATAGATCCTTGGGTTTGAGAAAAGAAGTAATACATGCTGTAATTTCCCAAGGTAGTTTACTGAAACTGCCAGCCCTGGTCGTAATTAATTGGTTTTGCTTTTTTAGAGGCAAGTTGCGTTCAATGACTTTTTGCTTTTGTTGAATGGCGGTAGTCAATTCAGCAATGTATTTTTTTAATCCCACTTTAAATTGTTTGATAGCAAGCAAGTCAGTAAAAGGTGAAGTAAATTGCGTCAGAAACGATTTTTCTTGAGCCTGCAGGGCGCTAAATGTTTTTGCCAGAAGCATACTATATTGTTTCTTAAGCGCCGTTTGGGATGAAGCAGGGCAGCTCAGATCAATGATGTTAGCAAGTAGTTTTTCTACGTGCATTCCTATTTGAGCGCCCTGGGAATTAAAGGCTGATTTGTCGTCTTTTTTTTGCTTTAGCGCGTTAAGCATTTCTTGTAAATTGCTCTCCAGTCCTGCATGCTCATCCAATGCCTGTTTAATTTTTAATAATTGACTCGCTCCATTAGACTCATCAGGGCCTTCCAGATCAAATCGGCCTAAATAATTGTAGGAATGTGCTAATAGTAAGTAAACAGCGTGAATAAATTTTATTTGTTCTTGAAAGTACGTAACGCGTGAGTTCATATTTTCTTCTAAATACCTAATAAATTAATTGTTGGCCCAAATATAATACATTTTGAAGGGTTGTCACATGTGTAATATTACCCAATCGCTTGTGTTTTTTTAGTAGGGGTGACGCGGAAGAGGCAATTCAATCCATTAATTTTAAAGCGATTTGGCTTTTAGAAAAACAACCAAATTTCTCGCGTAAGTTTTCAAAATGTCGTTCAATAGTTCGTCTGGATACATTCAATAGTTGTGCCGTTTCATCAGATGTTTTTCCTTTGATATACCAAAATAATACCTCTTTTTCACGTGGCGTAATTTGAATTTTAGATTCTAACGAATAAAAAGTGGCAGGTAGCGTTTGCTCTATAAAATTATTTTGTCTAAATGTTAAATCCCATAAATTGGTAAATTCAGAAAATTGATCTTCTGGAAGGGGGTTTAGATTTATTTTATTACGAATGAATGCAATTTGGTTTTCAAAATAGAGATTAAACTTTTTAAAAATATGGAGGTTATTTAAATAAACCTGGTTTATATCCTGCTTTCCAAGGGGAGCATCAAATGAATACAATTTAATGGTGCAAGGATCTGTAATTTCTAATATACGAAAAGAATGTCCATAATCGAAATGATTTAGTAATTGAAATACAGGAAGACTATATTGTTTGTACTCATCTTGATATACATCAATAAGATAAAATCCTTTTTTAGGATAAGTTTTTAAAATACTGGTAGGTGCGTTATTAACCAATTGTTGGTTAACGCATTCTTCCAAATAATTGCTGTCGCTTCCCAACCAAATCAAATTACCTTGATTATTTATTTCGACATAACTGAAATGATTAATACCTGTAACTTTAAATAGATCGTTACAAATGTGATTTACCCAATCGGTATAATTTATTAATTCGCATGTGCTCATTGAGGGGTCGAAAATGAGGTCATTCTATCAAAAGGACAATAATTTAACATTTAGACCAAAATAACACAATCATGCTCCACATTTCTGGCTTTGAAATAGAGCATTGATGTTTGCAACCTATTTTCTGCTTAGATCTGCCTACGCGCCGCGGCTTATCCGCGGGTCTAGTGACTTAGTACAGTTTAGAAATAGAGTTTTGCGCTTTTATAAAATGTTGTACACTGCCTTTCTTATTTACTAAGTGGTTAAATAAAATGCCTGGTCATTCGCGGGATACTAAAAATAAAAAAAGTAGTTGTGTAGGAGATGAGTTATCCGGAGCGATAGTTGCATCAGTAGAGACCTCAGAAGAGGGAAAAAGTTCTCCAAAAAGCTTGAAAGATATTATACTTAAGCAAATTGCTCAAAATCCATTCTTAAGTATTCAGCTGATTCAAAATAAAAGTTTTGATGATTCTAATATTCCTGAAGTTCTCACAAAGATAACCCCGTTTATTCATATATTACCCGAAGAGCTAAAATGCGAGCTTCTTACATTTCTTCCTATTAGAGATTGGAGTTCACTTTTTAATGTAAGCAGTGAATGGCGACGATTAGTGGTGTGTGGGGCAGATACTTTTCTTAATGAGGTCGCACGTGATAAACCAAACGTCATTTCAGTTTATAATTTTGAGGGTATGCTGAACAGTTTGCTGAAGAAGGTTGAGAATTACTCCTTACTCACTCGAAGACGTCCTAAGCAAGTGGGGGAGTTAAAGAAACTAGAAGAAGAAATGAGTTCCTTAACCCAGCCGTTGGCAAAATTGTTTCATTGCCAGCAAAGGATAGATGAAATTCAAAGAGCTATAACCCGTGAATATGGAATCAGTACGAGGGTACCCTTTTTCGTTGGCCCCAATAACAGTAAGTTGTATCAAATTCTTGAATCGTCGCGCAAAGAAATCCACACATTAACAAATTCATCTTGGTTTAAAAAGGTCCAGTTTTGTGTGAGCCTGCATCCTAATCATGTGGTTGCGAAACAATTTTCTGATGCTTTTTTAGAGTTGAAGAATTTGCAACATGACTCAAAAATGGTGTTACTTTCATTTTAAATTGTACGAGTTAATTGTATGAGCTGGAAACGGTTAACATTAATTAAAACAACTCTTTCACAATAGTTAATATATTTTGGGGATTTCTCGCAATATGGGTTGGATTGTAACGAGTCAGTAATGATTCTGAATTAAATCCCCAGGTGACCGCGATAGATTGGATATGACATTTTTTAGCTGCTTCAATGTCGCGTGTTTCATCTCCTATATAAAAAGTATCATCTAAGTTCATGGAGTATGATTTAATTGCTTTTTTTAATAAATATCGTTTACCAAAATAACTTGATTCTGCGTGAATAAAATTAAATATATTTTGCATTTGATGTTGTTCAAGCCAGGTTGAAACATTTGCTAATGAATTCGATGTTACTATTCCTAAGGTGCAATCTAAATCTTTCAATTCACCAAGTACTTCGGGCAGCTCGATAAAGGTAGATAGGATGGGAATTTCCTTTTTCATATGCTCTCTTGCTCGATGCATTATATGAGGCAGTTTATAAAATGGAATTTTTAGATAACGGATGAGTTCTTTTGATGTTAAATTCCTTAATATTTCTAGTTCTGAAGGATCTATTTTGCGTAGGTTAAGTTCATTTGCCAAGAGGGTCAATTTCTCAATAGCAATGGGAAAACTATCTGCTAATGTACCATCAAAATCAAAGATTAAATTGAAATTTCGATTATTCATTTTCCTCTCTTTGCCTATCGCAGGTTAGTGATAAATACAGCTCCTAATATAGAGTATGTCCTAACATTTGCAAATGCACGAGCATGTGAAAACAAATAGTTAATTTTTATCTGTTGAGATGGTGTAAGACAAAAGAGTCACTCCAAAAATTCTTCAAAAAATCAGAGGACTTGAGCGTTTTTTTGGCATTACCTCATTCATAAGTGATTGATTTTTTACCTATTTGATGTTATAATGGTCATCTGGTTTTGGAGTTCCAGGTTGTTTCAGAAAACCAGATCTATTTCAAAATCGAAACAAATCAAAAAAGAAAATCTGTTTCCAGGAGTACATCATGTGGTTCACTTTTGCTATCTTTGCCGCCATCTTATGGGGATTTAACTATGCTTTAGCTGAAAAAATACTAAATAGTATTTCACCTATTACCTTATTGGCATTAGAAATGACAATTGGAGCGATATTATTTACTGGTATTTCTTTTTTTACCACGATGAAAAGAGACATTCAAATACTAACAACAGACTCAAGTCTCCTCTTATTAACTGGAGCTGAGATTGCAATTGTACTCATCGCCAGTTATTTTATCGCTACGTCCATTACCCTTAAAAACGCTACAATTGCTGGTATCGTTGAATTAACTTATCCTATATTTACCATTATTTTTACTTGGTTTTTATTTAATCAAGTGCATGTGAATTTTTCTGTGATCCTTGGGGGACTTTTAATCTTCATCGGTGTCTTGGTAATAGGGTTTGCTTAAGCTAGAGGTGTCTCGTACCAACAATTAAAAGAAATCTCTCCGAGTTCTTTTCAGCGATAAGATATCAGTTTTCTTATTAAATAAACTGCAGAAGTTAGTAAAAAAATGTTGTGCTATGGTCATTGACTGAGGTAAATGGAGTGGGGTTTCTGCGCGAATGGCACTAATATCTTCGGGCTGTAGATGACGGAGCAAATGCTCTAAATAGTCTGGATGCTCTAGCCAGCGTTGAATCAAATGGGGATCGACTTCCAAATGAAATTGTATCCCTATGCTATTTTGATGATAACAAAAAGCTTGTACGCATTGAGTATTTTCCAAAAGAACCTCAACACCTGGGGCTGTTTGGCTTGCAAATTGATGCCATTGAAAAACATGTATGGGCTGAGTAAAAGCTCCAAATAAGTCATGTTCACCACGCTTGTCGACCCTTACCCATCCAAATTCAGGTTTGTCTAAAGCATAACAATTTCCACCTAGGGCGATATTCAACAATTGTGAACCTAAGCAAATACCTAAAATGGGTATTTCTTTGGCAATCGCTACTTGCAATAATTCGATTTCGTGAGTTAAGTGGGGATATAGATCAATCTCGCTGGGATGCATCATTCCACCAAGTACAACAATACCATGATAACAATTCATGTCTAATCGCTGATGGGGCTCTTTAGCAAAATTGACATAGCGAACCCGCAAATCCGAACTCTTTAAGGTACTAATAATGATACCTAAGGGTTCATAAGGTGAATGTTGTAAAACTAGAATTGGTGCCATTTATCAAAATTTTTTCAACACGTTATTTTAAGTATAGCCTGATGGTGCCGATAATTTAAATTTGACCTACAAAAATCAAGATGGGAATGCACCGACTGTAAGCAACCAGATTTCCTTGGTTTGCATCATGTTCAATTCTTTTTTAAAACAATCATTTTTTCCTTGGACATATCCTTCATTGTCCATGGTATCCCTCCGATGCCGTAACCTGATTGTTTTAATCCTGCAAATGGCATCCAATCGGCGCGAAAGGCGGTATGATCATTTATGAGCACTGTAGAGGCCTCAAGGTATTCTGCTGCTTTTAGTGCAGGCTCTATATCCTCAGAAAATATGCTGGATTGAAAGGCAACGGGGAGGGAGTTTGCAATACGAATTGCCTCATCGAGTTGTTCATATTCATAAACACAGGTTACCGGACCAAAAATTTCCAATTGGGACACTTTAGCATCAGCGGGTGGATTGAGTAATACGGCTGGAAGTAAGGTGGTTTCAGAAAGTCGGCCCCCACCAAATAGTTTTGCTCCTTTAGCAACTGCTTCATCAATCCAAGACATGACACGTTCTGTTTCGCGTGGGAGAATCAATGGCCCCACCTCTGTTTCCTTTAGGAGTGGATCCCCAACGTGCAATGAGTTAACCCGTTTCACGAATTCATCCATAAATGTTGTGATAATGTCTTTATGGACAAAAATGCGCTGCACTGAAACACATACTTGTCCAGCATGGTAATACCCACCTTTGACAAGCGATTGGGTGGTTTTCTGAATGTCCGCGCTGCGATCGACAATTACTGGCGCTGCACCGCCATGCTCTAAGGCACAACGAGTTCCAGGTGACAGTTTGCTGCGTAAACTCCAACCGACTTTGGCGGAGCCAATAAAGCTTAAGAACGCAATCCGCTCATCGGTTGCAAGTTGTTCTGCAAGAGCATTGTCCTCTGTAATTAGGGTTTGACACCATGCTTCTGGAAGTCCTGCTTGTCGTAATAAGTTGATAAGTTCTAAGCAACACAAGGGTGTTGTGGAAGCAGGCTTAATAATGACCGGGCATCCCACCGCGATTGCTGGAGCAACTTGATGCACAATAAGATTTAGAGGATGGTTAAACGCAGAAATAGCCGCTACGACCCCAATGGGTTCTTTAATTGTGAACGCCCATCGATGCTCACTTGCAGCGGTAAGTCCCATAGGAATTTCTTTGCCTGCGAAATGGCGCAATTCTTCTGCGGCATCGTTTAAGCCATCTATGGCACGTGTCACTTCAATTGCTGCGTCAGTAAAAGGTTTCCCACCTTCTTGCGCAATGAGTTTTGCAAAGCGCTCCTGTTCAGAGGTTAATAATTGGGCCGCGCGTTTTAAAATCGCCATGCGCTCATAGGGTTTAAGCCAATTTTTGCGATTTTTTAGGGTTGATGCAGCAGTCCCAAGCTTTGCTTTCAGCGCTGGCTCATCATCGACGGGAATTTCTTTGATTAAGACCCGATCAAATGCTTGTACCACGCGGAGTGTTTTTCTCATGATGATCCTTATTTCGCTGGTGCTGGTGGCAGACGTTGTTGTAATTCATCGACCAGGACACGTTTATTTTCTGAGTAATCGATTGGGAAAATAACAAGCTGTACTCCGCCAGCAGTGAAGGCATTTTCCAGAATGGATTGAAAGTCTTCAATTTTTTCCACTCGGGTTCCATGCGCTCCATATGCCTCAGCATATTTGATTAAATCTGGATTCGTGAAGGTCATGCCAAAATCAGGGAAGTGATCCACGGCCTGTTTCCAACGGATCATGCCAAATGCATGATCTTCAATCACCAGCACCACCAGGTTTAATTTAAGCCGGACCGCAGTTTCTAACTCTTGGCTATTCATCATAAAACCTCCATCGCCGCACACAGCCATCACCCGACGGTTAGGATATAAAAGTGAGGCCATAATTGCGGATGGCAGCCCAGCTCCCATAGTTGCTAGTGCATTATCAAGAAGGAGAGTGTTTGCCATTTGCGTCCGATAATTGCGGGCAAACCAGATTTTATACATCCCATTATCCAAAGCGAGAATTCCATCATGTGGCATGACTTGTCGTACGTCATACACCATGCGTTGTGGAGTAAAGCGATCTTCAGTAGCTCGCGCAGCGATTTTGCTCAAAATACCTTCGCGTAAATGTAAAAGTGCAGTTGCATGTGGAAGTTTGCCTTCGAGTTTGTCCGCAAGCAAATTTAATGAAGGCCCCATATCACCTAACACTTCTGCTTGAGGAAAATAAATTTGTTCCACGGTAGCTGATAGGTATCCAACATGAATGACCTTAAGATGACTGGTTTCCATGATAAAGGGAGGTTTTTCTACAGTACTATGGCCAATGGTAATAATGAGATCCGCTTGTTCGATTGCTTCATGAACATAATCCCGTGCTGAAAGGGCTGCGGTCCCCATATAAAGTTCGGTTGCCCCAGAAACGGTTCCCTTCCCCATCTGGGTGGTGAAATAAGGAAGTTTTGTTCGCAAAATAAATTGGGCAAGCGCGTTGGTTGCTCTGGGACGTGAGGCTGCCGCACCGAGCATCACGAGTGGTCGCTTGGCTTGTATAATCATTTCTGCGGCGCGATTTAGGGCTGCTTCGCTGGCTACGGGATATTCAATAGGGTGTGGGGGAATGAGTGCAACTTTTTTGGTTCGTTCTGCAGCAATGTCTTCAGGAAGTTCTAAATGCACGGGTCCCGGTGTTTCTGCTTGAGCAAGATGAAACGCTTCGCGCACAATAGTGGGGATCATCGACGGCGATATAATTTGACGCGACATTTTAGTCAAGGGTTGCATGGTCGCTATCGTATTCACCATCTGAAATCGGGCTTGGTGTGAGGATAGGATTCCCTTTTGTCCGGTGATCATGATCATGGGCATTTCACCTAGAAGGGCATAAGCTGCTCCGGTAGTGAGATTTAGTGCCCCGGGGCCAAGGGTAGTCATACACACTCCGGGTTTTCCGGTTAATCGCCCATAGGTTGCTGCCATAAAAGCTGCCGCTTGTTCGTGTCGGGTAAGTACGAGTTTGATGGAAGAGTTGCGAAGTGCCTCCACAACATCGAGATTTTCTTCGCCTGGAATACCAAAAATGTGTTCGACACCCTCGTTTTCAAGGGCGGCAACTAGGAGCTCGGAACCTTTGATCATAATATCCCTCATAGAGTTCAAATGTTCTTATTACAATATTATAAACCAAAACCCACATATATTTGTTACTTCTATTATTTTAGGTTGATTATCAGAAAGATTTAACCATCTTAATTGAGAACTATTAATAATGCTCCGTATGTCTTGCTGCAATTACATGGCATATAAAGGGATCAAAATTGAACACATGGTTGTAATAATATACACTTAAATGAGGTGATAACACCAATTAACACTGTATGATTCAATAACATTTTTTAAGGCAAAAAATGAGTGAAGATAAATTTGAGGGCCCGGAAAGCCTGGAGGCTCGCAAGAAAAAAAAAGTAGCACTTGTTGATATTGACGGATGTCTTTTAATAAATGGTAAACTCAATCTTGATCTCGTCAAACTACTGCGCGAGGGCGATTATGATGAGATTATTCTATTTACTCAACGAAGTAAGTTTGTTCAGTCCTTGAACATCCCCAATCAAATTATGGCAGGTAATGAACTTAAAACTACTGAAGATGCTGTGACACACCTTTCCGAGGCACTGGGTAGACCTGTTAAAGTATCTACTTCTGTTGATTTTATGTTGGTTAAACCATTAGCCTATTTTGATGAATTAAAACCCGTTGAGGATTTAATCCTTGAAAATGCAAGGAATATGGCGAAACTTCGCTCACATCAAGCGAACCTACAGCAAATAGAACAACTGGGCCGTGAGTTAGCAACTGCCCAAAAATCTGAAGTCAGTAAATTAAAACAAGAAATAAGCGTTATTAAACAGCGTTTACTTTCGGAAAAAGAACTAGAAGAAATAGAGCGAAAAAAAGCTACACTAGAGCAGGAGATTAAAAAGGAAAAATTAGCCATAGTTGATTATCAAAAAAAACATCCTGAATATAAAACAACGGATCCAGAGGGATATCCGGTTAATAAGGAACACCAATTAAGAGACTTGCGAAAGGAGTTGACTCAAGATGGAGTTGAAGTCGAAGAAGATTATTTTGACGACAACTATCTGAATTTACAAGAGTTTGACGAACTTGATGATAAACCAAATCGTTTTGTGGTATCCAAAGGCAAAATATTGCCCTTTGAAGAGGTTGCGCCAAATCTTGATGCGATAAATGACGAAATAGCAAAACTAAGAGCAGAATGTGAGAAGGTGATCGAAGACCTCAATATGAATGTGGCAACGGTTATTACTATGAGTTATAAACAAAGGAATGAACTGGGTGAGCCGCAAAAAACAGCAGTTATTAATTTACAACAGCTGAATGATATTCAGGAATTGATAAAAACACAAAGCCAGGAAAGTCTTGGAGCAGGTTTGCAAACGGCTGAGTTTTTAATGTCAAAAAAGTCGTCTGCCCAGAATATCCCACAAATTAAAGAGGGACTCGAAAAGATAAGAAGTTTGAAGCCGTTTTTGGATAATCTTGGTAAAACAAAAGCCGAACTATCAAGTTTAAAAACTGAATATGAGAATGTAATTAACGATAAGCTTGGAATTAAGGTGTCAACGGCACATGAAATGAGTGCAAAACAAATCCAAGAATTGAGGGAGCCGCATAAAACAGCGGTTACTAATTTACATGAGTTAATTAAGATTCAAGAGATGCTCGAAACGGAAGGAGACGCTGCTAAATTTTTTATGTCTAAACAATCGACCTACCAAAATATTCCCGTTATCAAAGAAGAACTAGAAAAAATAAAAACTTTGGAGCCATTTCTCGATAAACTCAATAAGACCAAAGTTGAACTATCAAGTTTAAAAACTGAATACGAAAGGATAATTGAAGATAAGCTTGGAATTAAGGTGTCAACGGCACAGGAAATGAGTGCAGAACAAATCCAAGAATTGCGGGAGCCGCATAAAACAGCAGTTACCCATTTACAGGAGTTGACCAAGATGCAGGCGATGAACGAAAATGATGCTGCTGAACATATGTCAAAAAGATCGTGCCCAAATGTTCAAGAGCTTAAAGAGTCACTAAAAGCAATATATATTAAAACGATTTATAGTCCTGCGGACCTGGAAAATCCAAGAGATCATCAATATGAGGTTACGACAGATACTGTTAAAAACACTTCAGTGGAATTCAAGCAGAAATATCAAGATGCAAAAGGGGATGCATTAAAGACTCGTATTTTATCGGATTTTAAATCTAAAATTGAAGAATTTTCCTCGGAACAGGATATTAAGAAATATTTAAAAGAATATAAAAAATCTGATGCATATAAAACCCTTGCTGCTGGTCAAGGAGAGTTCACAAGAATAGCTCATAAAGTTGGTTTGGAAAAATGGATTACCACATCTTCGGTGAAAGCAATTAATCAAATTGTTAAAGATGCTGTGAAAAAAATTGAGGAACAACAAGCACCAAGACCTACAACATAAAGACTTGCTCTCTATTGTAATGTTCAAAATTATTTAAGCATTCAGAAGTAGGGTTTTTAATCGAGAAGTTAAAAAATGATTTAGTAGGGTATGATGGGTAACGAGGAGGAGCTACCACTTCCGTGTGGTGTTGCAGCGTCCATGCCGCTCTAAATTCCTTTTAAAACATCCACTGTTTGTTTCCTCGTTCTATTAAGCATAGCAAAATCCTCTAAAAGGTCATTAGTCTACTTGCTTAAACTTTTGTAAGACATTTCTTAAAATGAACATGAACTCTTTGAAAGAGACTGAATTGATTTTTCCTATAAGAGGGTGCTGCCAATTTATTTCTCTGGCAATACATCAATTTTGCTTACAAAACATTTAGTCTCACCACTCCATGGGAGAGTAAAGGCATCACAATGATAGCTAATGATTACATGTTTGTTATTTTGCATGGCAAAATCGGCTTGCTCAACCAGCTCGGATTTGAATTGGCCTAGAGTGAAATGAAAAGCACGTCCGCTTGCCCCGCTGGCATTTTCTAAACCACCCAGGATCATTTCTCCTTCATAGGTGCCCCAAAACCTACCTTCTTTGGCAACTTTAACAATTACCCCGGATTTTTGGCCTTTTTGTACAGACCAGCATCCGGTTAATAAACAGGAGGTGATGAGTACAATGGATGAGAAGAATATTTTTGGCATCGTCGTATTCTATAGTACGAGTGACAAGCACTCTTTTAGTTAGTTTCTTTATATTGTAAAGCAGTTTTGCGATTGAAGTAATATTCGATTTAATGAATAGTCGTCCCCGGCTATTCACTTTTATAACGTTTTACTTTTTTAAATAAGCGAATTAACTTGATGTTGAGTTTATTTTCTAGTTGAGTAAGGATGGTTTGGTAGTGATCTAGATGCAAATCTACAAGGGACTTGTTGGCAAATAAAATATAATTATCGCTCACTGTAGGGCAGATAAATAATTCAGCAAAATGAGCTTGCATGTATTGTATAAAAGCGGAATCCAACTCAGGAAGTTCATGGAAATTGATAACCAGCCAACCTGTATCATCCAATACTCGATAAGCTTGTTCGATAAACTGTTGTTGGATTTGAAATGAATCCATCCCATAATCGAGGTATATGTCAGAGAAAATGACTTGCGTGTTGTTACTTTTTTGAAATTTGATTGCAGTTTGGGCGTCTGCAATTAATATTTCGATGTTTGGGCTTTCTGGTAATTGAAAAAAATTCGTTGCTACATCATATACTTTTTCGCGTAGTTCAATACAAAAAAGCGAGCATTCAGGTAAAAGAAAGTTAAGGCAATGAATCAAACTTCCTCCACCAAGGCCTAATAAAGTGATGTGGCTTGGATTGACGAATGCAAGAACTAACAACATCACACGAGTGTATTCATGCACGGGAATATGAGGGAATTGTATATAAATACCGCTCTGATCATAAACTGGATCGAAATTTAGCGCTCTAATATTTCCTCTATCAACGACGAAAATATTGCCCCAGGAATCATGCGTGCGATAAATTATCGTTTTTCCAAAAAAATCATCATTTGTTAAGTTCTTAGCGCTCAATTAAATATCCTTGCTGCATCGCTTTTTGAGTAACTCGAGATAAAGCATTCATTTTGACGTATTCCATTGCATGTTCCAAGACGATTTTTTTAATTCACGAGACCTTATGGTTTCAATCTGTAAATCGAGAATTTTTTCGTATCCAGGTGCTTGCAACAGAATCTTATACACATTTCTGAAAAACCTGTTTAGCTCTATTCTCTGACGTCCCGCGGCTTTACCGCGAGATCCAGGAGAGCTGTGCTAAGCCCCTAGACCCCACAGACAAGACGCGGGGCGAGGGTAGAAATGTGCTCAAGACAGTTGCTTGCAGTCAGGAGACACATTATAAATTAAATGGTGGTGTTGTTGTAAAAGTCTCTTCTTCTTTGGTTTTATTTGGCTGGAATTTAAATACACCAACATGAGTTGCGGTTTTTGCAGTACCTGGCAATAGAGAGGTCTCCATTGGTTTATTTGCAAACATTTTTTTATCATCCAGTAGTGTTTTACCCTGACTATCGGTGATTGTTAAATGTAACATTTCGTTGTTTTGATATTGTTTTGGCTTTAATGCAACAAATTGGCCGGAAAGATCATAAGAACAAACATATTCATCTGCTTTCGCATCAAGACTGGTATTGTCAACCACTTCCATACGACAGTTAAATAATTCTCGAGCCGCTGCCCATTCCTGAAGTTTCTCTTTTTTGTCTAAAGCCTCAACAAAATCAACATCATCTGTCTGCAGAACAAGTGAGCCAAATAGTTCAGCGACTGTATGTATGATCTGAGGTTGGTTCACACCATAACTCAGGATAAAAAATTTATTGCGAATAGGAACAAGGGGTGAAGTCTTTTTTAAGAGATCAATAGAGCTTTCAACATGTTCCATCATTATGTCGTAAGTGCCTACGGTATTCTCACCATCAGTAAATAATAGAACATTATTGTGTTGAGTTGATTTCATAAGCATCGATAATTGATCGGCGATGGTACCAAAAAGACGAGTCTCTCCTCGAGCACGTAAACTTTTGACATCATCAGACAATTTAACCATATCTTTAGTTTGGTAGCTACCCATGCCCACGTTCGTCGTGTTGATATTAAACTCAATGAGATTAATGACTGCGTCGGGCTGAAATTTAAATAAAGCATCAGCAAATTCAATGACACTCTTTTTCAATTTCGTTAACCGCTCTCCCTCCATACTGAAGCTAGTATCTAGAATAAAATGATAAGTGGGAGGTGTTAATGCTTCGGGAACGAAAAAGTAAGGAGTTACTTCAAGCGTATCTTCGCTAACTTGCTTTTGTGCATAAAAAACTTTTTTATCTTCAAATGACTTTGAGTGAGCCAGAAGCAAAGGTGATTTTCCATCAAGCAAAATGAGTTCTTGCGGGTGATTTTTTAGAAACGCTTTGACGTTGAATTTTATCTTCTCACCTTCAATACTCATGTTTTTATAATTCAGTGAATTAAATAATGGGGCAAAGGCAAAAGACGGTAATTGAATACTCAAGTATTCCTGTTGTTCATCGATGGTGAAATCGAGCCCGGTAAGTTGTAAAACATTTAATACGGCAAGGCAGGATTTTTTGTGGGTATCAGCAGTGACACTGTCAACACAGGTTGCTTGAGTTATCTCATCAGTCAGCAACTCTGCCATAGTTACTTTTTTTAGGGCGGGTTTTACAGTATTTTGTTGTAAAAGTTCTTGCAGCTCCGCCCCAAGACTTTCATTTTCTTTTGTTGTTTTAGAGTGAAAAACAACGCGCTCATCATGACATACCACTTTAGTGTCATCCAAATGAACACCCATAGCATGTAACAATTCCACCATATTTTTTGTGCGCAGCATATTATTAACAAGATGCTTCATAAAACTCCCCTTTTATTAAAATAAACACAAATTGCCGGTGATAATACACAGAAATTTCAGGCAATCATAGACAATTGCGAATGCCTGTTGATTTAATGTGATTATTTTGCTGTTTTTGGCCTAAATTAAAACAAACATGCTGATATTAAAAGGAACTCGCGAATTATTACTTTAAGTCAACTTATTGAAAATAAGATAAAATTGCTGTTACGACTTGGAGCAGTTCTACCTTTTGAGGTGAGTGCAACGCCTCTCCACCTACGTGCCCACGAAGTGTTTGCGACACGTAAGTAGTGAGGATGAATTAACAAATAGATCCCCTTATTCACCAATAATTTTTATGAGGACTCTTTTATCCCGACATCCATCGAATTCACCATAAAAAATTTGTTCCCAAGGTCCAAAATCAAGCGCTCCTTCCGTAATCGCGACTACAACTTCTCGGCCCATTATTTGTCTTTTGATATGAGCATCTCCATTATCTTCTCCAGTATTATTATGTTGATAATGCGATATGGGCTCATGCGGAGCCATTTGTTCTAACCATTTTTTGAAATCTTGGTGTAAACCTTCCTCATCATCATTAATAAAAACCGATGCGGTAATATGCATTGCATTGACTAGAACAAATCCTTCTTGAATGCGACTTTCCTTTAGACATTCACGTACTTGTTCGGTGATATTAATAAATCCCATACGTTCGGGTACGTGGAACCATAACTCTTTTCGATACGATTTCATTTAAGACCTTAAAAAACGACAAAATTTTGAAATAAAGCGAAGATAGTACTCTAAATAATAACAAAGACAAGTTGCCATATTTATGGACAACGCTGCGCTGGCCATATAAATGTTCCTCCAATTGCTCACGTTAGTACGCAAAGCATTGTTTCAGAAACCATTAAACGCGGCTTTTTAGGTTTTTGGTGGTATAAGCCATAACGGTTCTTTCCAAGTAACAGATTTTCAGCCTCATCCTGCGGAGTTTCGGTCCCCCCACTTTCTTTTTCAGCGAGGGACGCTATTCTTGTGATTGGAGCCAATTTAGGTACAGGCCCTTTTTGGGTTGCAAAAATGTAATGCGTGATGCTTGCTCTCAACTCAAGAGCTGCTCGCGTAGCTGCTACCTCCTCTGGATATAGATAATATCCACCACGAGTCGAGTCAAGATTGAGGAGATTTAAAGGCAGGTAGATTTCAGACTTTATTGAAAAGTAAGATTCGATATCAAACCCAAACTTTAAACGTTTGTTCTGAAAATCAATAACTTCAACCTTAACGGGGCAATAACCTTTACCTCCCGGAGTATAGCTAATCAATAAGCCCCCCAATTTTACTTTGTTTAAGTTGCGCCCGCTTTTCTTGATAATAAAATCTTCATCGCCATAAAGATAAGTGTCTAATTCTTCGGGCTGGATTTTTTGTAATTGCTCAAGGTTAAACAACTCGCCATCAAATATTTGACTGGCATACCGCGAGTAATCCTCTCTAACACTTTTTTCATGTTGTGGGTAATTCACTAAATAGGGTTTAAGCTTTGAGTATTTGGAGTTTAAATAAAACAGTTGCTGAAGAAAAAAATGCTTGCCTGTGAGCTGACAAATCTGATTCACATTCGTTAACCCTGGCACCTTTGTGAAACAATCGCCGAATTTTTTATCTAAGTCCCCAGTCCTGACTGGACAGTCGGGGAAGGGAGAACCATCAATTCGATGTTGCAACTCATCTAGTATGGAAATTACTTCCTCCTGCAGAGGGGGTTTTTCATTATTCATTGGATGTTCAGCTTGAATTAATTGAAAGTGTTCGAATAAATATTTAAATGGATGTTTCTTGGTAAAAATAGTGTTTGATAATGATTGCGGAGGATACTGCGCGAGAATTTTTTTTAAAAATTGTAGATTGGTTTCATGACTTTCTGAAGATGAACTTATCAATCGTTTCAAATCCTTTAACATCTGGAACCGCCATTTTATTTGACTCTCATGAGGATGTTCCGTAAGACTTTGTTCAAAGGAATTAAAAAAATCTTCCAATGCTTCAACATGTGCAAGAGCTACATCAGGTACCACGCGCACCTTGTTCAAATAACTCCATTCAACATTAACTTGGCTCAAATCGATGTTGCGCATATCCAGATTAATAAGCTGAGCATTTGCTAGGTTTACGCCGGTAAAATCAGCCCCATCAAGAAGAGTACCCTCAAGTACAGCACCACTCAAATTAGCTCCTCTCAAATTTGCGTGTTGCAGATTAGCGAACTTCAATGAGCTACCGCTCAGGTTAGCCCATTTCAAATTTGCGTGCTGCATATTAGCAAAATTCAATGAACTACGTGTAAAACTTATATACCTCAAGTCTGCGTTAGCCAAGTTTATTTTGGACATGTCCCTCATGAAGATATGAGTATGAGAAAGCGGTGCATGTGATAAATCTACATCAACCAAGTGGATACTTGGAAAATAGACAGAGGGTAGAAGATTGAGGTAGCGGTTAGAAAAAGTTTTTAGAAATAAATCGAATAATGCATTTATTTTCTCGGATATCCTGTGCGATGACTGATTAGATTCACTTGCTATATCAATTTCCAGGGCATTTTGGATAAGTATAAGTAGATGGTCTTTTGTCTGTTCATCAATATGCGAAGCAGTGCAAATCCTTTTTAATTGTTCGACATTGGGAAGTAGCTGATGATGTCGAGTCAACATGTAACAGGCCACCTCATAATCAGACATTGGCATTCTATGTTCAACCAGACTTTTTAGAGCTTTATATTCACTTGTCCGTTGATATCCTTCAACAAACTCATAGGCCTCCTTTGGAGGAATTTTATTCAAATGGTCGAGAACTTGCATAGGATTTTTTTTAAAGCGCACTGCAAAAGCGGTACTTGCAGTAGTTGATAAATCTTTTGATGCAAGCTGGGCGGAGATTAAATCCCTTACATCCAAATGAGTCAAAATACCTACTTTTAGCTCTTCTGGCAGCGAAAAAAATAGGTGCTCTTCCTTTGGTGGCATGACAGAAGACATTGCCGGCTGCTGGTCACTCAATCCAGAGTTTTGGACAAGCGGAAATAATTCGTGAGTTTTTAATTTTAAATCATCAATCAGATGGTTTAGCAATTGACACAGTTCATCATCAATCTTATGGTTGGGCAAGTCTTCAATGTGATGTCCGCTGTCAGTATTGGAGAGTCTTTTAGCAAAGGCGTTGATGATACAGATTCGAAGCGCTTCGCATGTTAAGGAAAAAGCAGTCCAACGGTTGCGAACGTGGGTATCATCAAGTTTATTTTGAAAGGCAATTACATAGATAGGATCTTCCCCCCACCTATCAAATCTTTGTAGATTTTCAATCCGTTTCTTTAATGACAAGAGAGTATGAATCATGTTATAGGAAAAAGGGGTGGTACTATGGAGTAGTTCTTCGCTTAGATTGCCATAAGAATCTAAAAAAATTTTTAATTCAGTGAGCTGGGGAATAAATCGTTCTATTCGGGATATCAAATCCTTAATACTTTTAATGGGTAAATGAGGATAGATCTTTACAAGTTGCTCTCTAAAATTTTTCATTATTTAATTCCTTTTCAACATTTGGACATGGGAGACATTGAGCAAGCCATGTTTTTCTTTTCGAACTCTTAAACACGCAAGGGTTAAATCAGTTGGCCAATCAAATGAGAAAGTAAGAGTGAACGATTTTAGAAGTTCCTGAATAAACGTGAAGGGGTATTCATCGAGTACCAAGAGGATAGTTAACTTATAATCTTTCTCAACAGCCAAGCTGAATTTTGATTAAGATTGTTAAGTTACCTGTCCTCCGTCATTACCAATATCTTTTAAAAAGTAATGAAATAAGTGAAAAATTGTGCGAATTGTAATTGTTTGATAACGAATTTTAAAGAGGTTGGTTCTCAGCGTTGAGCCAGCTCTTTTGCTGCATTCAGGTCCAGTTTTGTGATCAAGGAAAATATATGGTCCATTTCCTGAGTTGAAAAGGAGTCCTTTAAAAACTTCATGCAGCGATAAGTCAAACTAAGTGCCTCTAATGCTAAGCCAGGCTCCCAAGCTATTAAATGATGTTGATTGATTAATTCAATAATAAACGACAAATAGGCTTTTAGAAGGGATTGTTCATTGGTATCAAGCAAGGATTCGCAAATCGTCATATAGGATAATAATTTTACCTTATTGCTGATGGAGTCTTTGTGCAGCAACTCAAGTTGTTGGCGCGAAATATTCGGTTTTTTGCTGTTGAATTGAGCGATGACTTCTTTTATTTCTTGCAATTGTTGGTGCTCGATTGTAGATAAAGTTTTCTCACTCTCTGAAGTTTGTGAACCTTTCTTTGCGATAAACAAGTTAAGTTGCGTAACATAATGCTCACTCAAAAAAGGAGTCTTGTTGTTAAATCTTAATTTCTCTATACCAGGAATTCTATTTATAAAATGGGCCAATTCGCGTTTGACTGTTTCATAGGCAGGATTAAATGTTCCATCCAGTTTTTGCAGTGCGTTAAGACTAATTAAATTTAAATCGAGCCAATAAGGTTCTTGAGGGATTATTTCTTCTGCGGTGGCGACTATTTCAGCCCAATTGCTCGTGTCTTGAACTTTTTTGAGGCGCTCTTGATTGAAATATTCAGGAGGTTCTACCAGGGTCACTCCATGGTCGTTAACAGGGAGTCCGGTGATTCTACTCCAGGCAGCAACACGATTTAAATAATAAGCATAGGGATTTGCGCGATCCTTTTCCATGAGCTCGCGGGCAAATTGTGTATATAGAATAAACGCGGATTCTAAATTAGCACTTGATTGATTTTGTAGATTGGAGTTCTGCACCTCTGTAAGCATTTGTTCATGTACAGTTGTTGGTATGGTGATTACTTTGGTTGACTCTATTTTCTTTTGGAAATTTGAAAAGAGTTCGATATTGACACCGCGGGTAAGTAATTCCCGTTCGAGATTTTTTAAAGCACTAATACTAGGTTGCAGGAACTCTTCATCGTCGGTACCAAATTTGAGGTGCCTTAAATGATTCAGTGATTGGGTTGCATACCAGTTTAGCGATTCAATTTTGGCTTTTAACCGGCCCTGGGGATAAGCTTCTTCCCAGAAATTTACAATAAAATTTAAAAGAAAATTTAATCCAGCAGCAAGTCCTCTAAATTGGTATTGATGAAATAGACCATAAGCCAAATAAGAAGCGATTTGCATGTCTTTAGTATAATAGGTGAGTAACTCAATGGAATTATCAATAATACTTAACCAGTGCACCTCCGATGATTGCCCTACCCGGGATAATTTCTGCACTTCATTACGAATCTGGGCGTACTGAGCAAACTCATAACATTGTTCACCGGCTTTGTTGATGCCAGGAATAGCTTGCGTTCCCAATTTGTTAATCGAATCAATTTTAAACATCGTATTCGCCCTGGGCCCAACAATCAGTGATGGTTCTTGGAAGCTTAGACACATGAGAGAGATTTTGTTGTGCTACTCTGTAATCTTTTTTGGCAGCAAAGTATTTGTCAATTTGCCACATTATGTCATGACCACCTTTTATGTAATAACTCACGCGAATTTTATCAATTTTATTTGCTTGTAAAAATTTCGCATGCTCTGGAAAATTATGCGGATAAAAATCTTTAACGCCAGTATCAAAGTCTTGTAAGAAGTGCAAAAATCCTTCGTCCCCTTGATAGGGAATTACTAATTTAGCGCCTGGGAAAAACAGAGTAATCTCTGTTGGCCCACAACTTTCTAATTGCCAATGAGGAATTTTTTGTTGTGATGGGTAATTATAATTTTCTAAAGAATATTCTTTTTCCTTACATTCAACATGTAATACTGTTTTATAAGGCAGTACTGTAGCTTTCACATCAAGGTTTGTAGGTTGAGCATAAATCATTAAATTCACTGGGGAGCGTTCTTCAGGTTTTTGTTTTAAATGGCCTAGCGCTTCCAGATCTTCATTGATTCTCATGCCAAAGGTTAACAATTGGTAATACTGATCTTTAAATGGGAATTCGTGGCCTAGAATGTATCTGGGTAAGAAATGAGTTCCAATTTGTTTCATGAAAGGAAGCGCATATTTGTCATTAAAGATCCAGACCAGGCCACCCTTGGCAAATAAAGTTTGATTCAATTCCTCGCCACTTAAAGCAATCGTTCGAAGGTATACTTCATCCAGCCACTTCTGTTGGATATAGCACGATGCAAAACGATTGGTATAGTCAATGTAATAGTCCAAAGGACCACGCATTAATGTCCAAAAAGGATTGGAGGCATCGAGTTGGTCAAAATGTTCAAGAGCTCTTCTCATATCAACTAAAGACTGATATGCCTGCATGACTAATGAAGATTGTCTGTCGACTTCAATTTGACTTAGATACAACTCTCGAGCATTTGTATAAGCCTTTACTGATTGTACATAAGGTTCTTTATAGAGTTGTTTTAGTAAATCACGGTACCTCATATAAGATTTAGCCGCATTTACTTGGGTGTTGAAGTTCAACTTATTCGCAACACTGGGCGGTCTGTTATATACATTACTGGGGCTATCGATTTTCAATTGAGAAGGCTTTTCCTGAAGTTTCTTCATCCAATCTGAAATAAGATCAGAAAGCTGTTTAAACTCTATGCCCTGCTCACTCGTATGGCTATAAACCATAAGGTCAGAAAATTGTAAAACGAGTTGAATCCAACGAGGTTTCGCGAAGGGTAGATTGCCTTGAAACTCTGATGCTAAATCTTGCAAGAAGGCATTGTAAGGACTGGTGGTTTGCAGCATATCATTAAAGGTCTGATCCCATTCATATTGGAAGGCTAGGGTTTTAGTTCCTTTATAGAAATTAAGCGCAAAATTTTTCCATACACTAAGACGATTTTCAGCATACCATAGGTCAAAACTTGTTTTGGACCGGCTCATATCGAGGTATAAAGGTAAGGCATGATTAATTTGTAGCAGTAATGATTGAATGGCTGCATATCCTGTTTTGGTGTAGGCAGGGTCAATTAGGTAATCCCTGACAATATTGGATCCAATCCAGAAGCTGTTTAATCCAAGTTCAGTTACATTGTCTTGAGTATTTGCCCAGGCAAGAAGCCAACGCAAATCCGATGCCAAGAGATGTGATTGATCAAGCCAGAGGGTCAGTTTGCCAGCTTCACCTCGTAGTTGTTCCGAATTTGAATTCCAAATAACATAATCTTTGTATAAAGGACCAAATGTATTAAGAAAACGTTCTGGCAAGCGAGTGTACCCTAAGTATTTTATTTGTGGGTCGGGCATTTGCATCAGTGTGTTAGGGCTTACTCCACTAATAATTTTGGCTTGGATTAAGTTTATCCGACTCACCATATTCTGGACCAAATAGGCTTTTTGGGTGTCGTTAAGACCTCCATGAGTCAGCATTTGTTCCATTCGATTATCAAGAAGTACTAAAATGTATTGTTTAAAATGATTTACATATTGCTCGCTGTAATACGTATATAACCGATTTAAACCGCCTCGGTAAGGTAATATTTTAATTTGTAATTGATTTCTAAAGAGATCAAGTTGCCCCATCAAAACATGATAATCACCAAACTGCAGTAAATTTTGTTCCAATTGATCGGAGAACGATTCTTTTTTGGGTAAGGGTTTGATTAATTCAACTAAACGATTTGATGTGGCGTTATAGACATAAATTAGATAACCCGCAGCTATAGCACTTGCAAAATACCATACTCCTAGATATTCCCATCTCCGTTTATTGCGTTCTTTAATTTCAGAGGTTAATAACGACATTGGGCGGATGAGAGAAAGCTGGATTTGATCAATAAAATCATAATAAAAAACACTCTCTTCTTTGCCATTGTGCTGATATTCACCCAGCAAATAAACCCCATGTAGTACTGCAGGTTCTGTATAGGGTGAGGAAGCAAAAAATAAACTGGTAAACCGTGAATAGTTTTCTTCAAGTTTTCTCAAGGTTGGGGGGAAGTTAAATACAGTTACATCGATTGGCTTTTGAGTATCAAATAAAACAATATCAATCACTTCATCAGCACGATTACTAATGTATTTAAGTGGTTCAGTGGAAGTTGAATCTTTTAGTGGGTTGGCAACAATATACCCCATGGCTTGACTCCACAAGTTGTCAGGCATGAGTGCAACGTATTCATCAAAACCGCTCAAGTCATTGCATTGGGTAATGCAAAAAAGTACTTGCTGGCGATAACCGGTCATAAGACTGACTTGATCAACTCTATCCTTCAATGTTCGGGCATGATGGGCAATATCTGATTTATCGCCATTTAAAAGTTTGGAGGCGGGTAGTTCGATTACAATCTGATCAACGGGGGTACTGGCTTTCTTTTGACTCTTGATGTACTTAAGAAAATCCAGCCATTGTTTTTCCACTTTTTTTGAGGTGTTGGATTCTAGAAGATCTGAATCAACACACCATATGGCAAAATTATCGAGTACATAAACTTGATTACGCTGCAGGGCTTCATCTTCAGCATCGCCAACCATAAAATGGGTATGTAGTTTCAATCCATTAGATAGAAGGATTGTTGTTTTACCAAAAAAAATAATCCAAGGCATTTGCCAAAAGCGCTTTGCTCCACCGGCGATATGATTGGTTTCTATATAGTTCAGGGCATTTTCTAGGGTTAAGCGCAACCCTTCCGTCTCAATTTTTTCGCCAGTTTCTTTTGCTTTTGCAGCTTTTCTATTTTTATACCATTTTCTAATAGCCCAAGTGAGGCTATCGAGGATTATGAATGCCAAAAGCATTGCTAAGAAAATGAGTATTCCTACCCAAATTGGATAATCAAGATGAAATGTTATAAAGGTGGCATAGGCCGCCAAAATAACCACAAGCAAGATCCAAAAAATGATATGTCCTAATCGTCCCATTTGACTCTCTTGCTTACTTAATTAAATGTAAATAATTAGTAACTGTATTATTTATTACAAAATAAAAAAAGAAATAAATAATTAAAATCACCGGAATAGGTAATAACCACCAAAGTACACTTCGATATTGATCTAATTTGGGGGGGATCTTTTGCAAATTATCATTCTTATAAGCTAAAGGAAATGCAACAAATTCAGAGGGGTACTTCGTCATGTCAAACCCATGACTTAGCTGTTCTAACGCAAAATGCTTATATTTTAATAAGTCTGGTTTATCCAACGGTTTATGATAAACCCCTTCAAATCCTAGAACTAAACAACGGTAATAAATGCGTACGAGATCTTCTTGTTTGCTTGGGATTTTACTTAAGCGAACGAAAAATTCTTCCCCGGCGCTGGTAGTATTAAAATATTCAGCTTGCAATAACTTATCTTGCCACGGTCTTACACCTTCCCAACTTGTTTTTTGTACCAATTCATCAATCCAGGCACAAACTGCGAATAAAGCAGAATTCAGATTATGTTTATCCACCTCATTTTCTTTCAATTTAATCTCAGCGATTAAAGAAGTAACTTTGGCTCTGAATTCATCATAACTCACAGTCGCGAACTGATTTGTATTTAAATCCCAGACGTATTTAAATAAATCATAAAAAATGGCTTGAAGATTCACCTTATCCTCCTACCGCGACAATATCAATCACAATGTCTACCGGTGTTTTCCCAAGATAAAAAGCAACCTTTCGTTCCATTTCAATCTTGGACCACATTAAGGATTTATGGTCAATATGGTAATAAAGACAATTCGCACCTTTTGGAACTCCTTCTGGAGCAGAGATAAGTCTGGAAATAGGCGCTCCAGGTAAAGCAAAGTCGATATAGTTTTCTATTTCTGAATAAGCACATAACTTTCCAAAATCTTTTATCATGTCCGCAATTTCTTCTAGATCATTTTGTGCATACATAACTAAATAATAATTTCTGTTTTTTTGGATGAAGTTATTACCCAGATCTGCCCAATAATGAGTTTTCTCTTTAACCATGCGTCGAATACGATCGGGATCTGCAGTAATAGCGATTAAAAGCTTATTCATTAACGCGATAATCAGATTAAAACTTTTACTCAAATTGCTATGGTCATATACAGGTATTGCCGATACGTTGCCACTTCCGCCTTCGAAAAAGTTAATTTCAGTAGAATAAAAACTTAATTCCCCAATCATATGCTGGAGAAGACCGTAGACTTGCCATGGGTGAACTGTTTTGGCATTGAGATAATGTTCCATAACCGGAACATTTCGTAATAATGAGCGTAGCGAAAATAAACGGCCGAAGTTACTTTTATCCACTTGAGTACTGTAAGAGTCAAGCGGTTGTTTGAATTTTTCTAATTTACTGGTTGTTTTAACTAAGTCACTCAGAAGATGATTCATTATTGAATTGAGATTTTGGTGTGCAGAGAGGCTAACACAGGACGGATAAAAATTAGGATCATAAAGAACTTCGTCTTTTGTTGTTCTTCTCAATTCTGCTACTTGGATTATCGAGTAATTATGGGTATTTTCTATCTCGAATTCCCAAAATAATTTGACCACATAGAATAAGGACCTAAGATGAGCTTGTGCTCCTTGATGATAGTAGTCCGGAAGTTCATCACCAGCATTCCAACTAATAAAGCGAGTACTCACGTTACTTAAATTGTCCAGACTCTCTACAACAGTAACATTGCCTACATTTTTCGAAAGTTCTTTGACACCGATGTATACTTTCAGTGAGTTTGCATTCGCTGGCCATTCCGAGATAAAGGAACGAGGTAAAAATTTGGCATTAACATCGATTTCGACAAACTCACCAGTTGGTAAAAAAAAGGCCATTTTTTCCACGTCAAAAATGCCGCTCTTCAATGATTTTTCATTCACTATCAAATCAGTAAATCCCCAAAAGTAAGGGGTTATGTAGCGTAAAAATTGAGAGTGAATATAATGTTGATTGAGTTCAGTATATTGGAAATGTTGCGGTTGTAAAAAAAGTCCATGTTCCCAATCAATTGGTGTATTCCAAATCATATTTATTTATCCCAATATTTTTTTAAGGACTCACGATTTTTCTGTTTCGTGATTATTGTCTTTTTCGAGGAACTTTCAGTGTAGTTAATTCCTTGTGACCCAAATTCAAGATAAATGGCAATTCGTCCCATTTCTTTTGTTTTTTTCCAAAATGTTAATGGATTCCATTTCTTAAAGACTGGAATTTCATAAACGCGCACCGCTCCCGCAGGAGTTAGATTGAAGTATCCTGCAACAACCACAATTTTCTTGACCGCAGCCAGACGCGCAAGCGTAAAGGTTTGAGTCATCCCCGGTGCAATAAAAAAGGTTTGAATATGGACTTTCTTGTTCGGTTGTGTAGTGTTATCTGCTTCAGTATCCCCATTAAGCAGTTGACTGATGCCTTCCGAATTCACTATTTGATTTTGTACATCTTCTATTTTCTCGACCTGAACTACAGCAAACTTTAAAGTATGTTTTCGATGATCATATTGATTCAAATCCTTACTGGCTACTGCCCGAATAAGGATAGCATTATCTTGGTAGCTGCTTGCTAACTGCGGCTCTTTTTCCTTTCCACCTGTAGTGCATCCACCGAGAATTAGAAATAAAATACAAAGTATTATTCGTAGCATGACGTTAATTTTATTATCCTTAACATGAGATGAGCGTTAATTAGTAACAAAATGAATACTTCCATAGTATCAGAACTCTTAAGGAAACAATAGATCTTGTATATGTTTCCTAAAGCTAAAAATCATAGTTCAATCAATCAAGTGGCATCTTTTATTACGATTTTATGTCTATTATTTTAACCAGTAGCGCATTTTGAATAGGTCAATTTCTTTCTGGGGTGACAGCCAGCTGACCACACCTAAAATACTTGTGGTTTCACAGGTTAATCGTATTGGTTTGAAGCAACCTTTATCTAAAATGACCTCAATAAAATAAGAGAATGGTTCTTTCACATAGAGTTGAAGGAGTAATTTTAATCGATTTATATTTTCGGTATTTGCTAAAAATGTAGGAAAAATATCCGCATGTAGAGGGCCTATAGAAATGAGTAAGCTGTTGCTGTTTGCTTTAAACTGACTACCCAGATACGCAGTTTTGCTTAAGCAATGGTTTTCTTTCCCCACCAGACAATATTGTTCTTGAGGGATATCTTGCATGGAGCGGTAAAATGAATGGACTTTGAACGGTACTTTAAAGTAATCATTTAAAAAGCTCTGTAAACTCCAAATAGATTTAGTATCAGAAGCCCAATGACTAGCATATCGCAAGAGGTAATTGTAATTGGGTATTTTTTCACGAACCTCTTCGATTGCTAATCCAATGAATCCATAAAGTGCCTTTTCATAAATCTCATCATGTTGTTCTGCAAATTGTTCAAATATTCGGTTTTTTGACCATGCCTCGAAAAGTAGTTTGTAAAGTCTTTTATGTAAAATATCAAGCAAGCACTTCATTTCGTCAGAATCCAGATCATTATCTTGGATTAACTGCTCGGTATAAAATGTGGGTAAGGGGGAAGTTGTCCCATAAAGACTAAAAAAAGTAGCTGTCAGTGTAAATTGATTATTTTCCTGATTTTTTTGGATCGCATGAATATCCGTTTTTGGAAAAGCCAAGCTTAATAAAGGAATAATCTCTAATGTTCCTTTAAGCCCTTTTTTCGCTTCATAAGCTAAGAGATGGCTAATTAAGCGAATTGCTTGATAAAAATTAAAGCTTTTAGGTTCAGTGAGTAACTTGTCTAAGATATTAAGCTCGGGTTGTTCAACCTCGGTTGCCATTTCCATACCTCTTTAGTTCGTGCATTTTGCAAATGTAATAAAGTAAACGTGTTGAACGACGCATTTGATCCGAAAAAAGCATCCAGGATGCAACCAAATAAATACATATCTCCAATGCATCTAAAACAATCAGGATCACAGATTAAGGTGATATGTAATCCTGGAATCATTTCTCCATAATAGAGACGACGTGCTTTATCAACAATAATATGTTCAACTCCTCTAATCCGGCTCATATTCAATTGATAGTTTTCGCCTTTTTCATAGATGTACAAGTTAAAAATATGCTTGAGGTGATCTTTATCTAAAAGTTGTAATAGATTAAGTGCTAATAAGGACTGAAAATTCCAAATTAAACCGTGATCATAGGTGGGAACCAAAAAAGATGATGGCGGGATAAGATTTGTGTACGTCAAATTCTCAGGTGAGCTATCTGTAGGTAAAATAATATCGTCTTTATCCAAAAGCCTGGTTAAAGGACCATTACTACATAAGAGTTCTATCGATAGTGTCTCATCAACTGGTAACTCCTTCTCGAAATCATAGAAAAAACTGATATAGGTATTCCGGCCTGGTCCAGTGACAGAAGGCCTGTGATGGAAAATATATTTATAATTCAGATTGAGTTCGGGATTAAAATTTAATAAATGATCGTATTCGATCTTTTTTCTTTCTTGTTGGCGATAACCTATAACCGATGTTACATCATAGATTGAATAGTTTTCATTAAAATCATTATTAGGGATAATCTGGTAATCGGGTTGTCTATGATCAAGGTAAATGGGTTCTGCATGATGAGAAAATAAATTAACTATAGGTACCGCATGCAAGGACAGTTGAAAATTATCTAAATTAGCTACCCATGGCGGTACTTCTTCTAATTCAAAGTTAATTTTAAAATCAAATGCATCCGTTTTCTTTTGCCAACGTTCTAAACCGAATAAACGGAGAAATAAAAACTTATTTGGTTGATGGAGATATTCATACAAGACTCGATGAGGATGATGAACATTAGGAGGTGCCGGGTATAGGGTTTCTTCCTGTTCAAAGGCGCAAGGCTGTAGATACTCAGGCGATAAAACCAGTATATCCTCTCCGGGGGCTTCAATAGTAATTCGGTGAACATATCGCTGCAGTAAATAAAAGGTGTTACTGGCATCATGCCAATTTTGATTGATAAAAAAGCGTAGGGAAGATGCTTGCCAATTCTTTAATGTAATACCGCACAGATGGCAATTAATTTCGATTTGCCCAACTCCACTTATTGAGTCTTTAAAATTAATGCTGCTAATCGTAACGGGTTCAACAGTTACAGGTACTGTTGTGCGAAAAATACATTTAACTCCATTAATCGGAATTGAAGCCAGTTCAGTTCCCTTCGGTACTAGAAGGGCCTCTCCTAAGTTCGCCTTAGGAATAAATTGGATCACTGAGGTACTTGGTACTGGTTTTGAGTATTGAGAAAAAAATAATTGGGTTAAATCATCCACCATTCCAGGTAATTTTTCATCAATTACCATGCGTACCTGGCTCGTAAGAAAAGCGACGCCTTCCAAGATACGTTCCACATCGGGATCGGTACTCTGCTCTCTAAGCAATGGGGCAATTGCAGGATAATGCTCGGCATATTCTCTAGCGAGCTTTCTAATTTTATTTAATTCATTCTGGTAGTAATCGATAATCATGTCTCTACCTTGATTTACAACGTAACAAGTACTCGGCCTTTACTCGTTAAAATAGTAGTAAAATAAACTTTGAGGCCATCAAATGACTGGTTCAAATTCGCTAAAATGTTACAGGTAATGGTTTGTTTCCCTGGATCTATTAAAATTTGAGATACTTGGACAGACTCCAGACGCGGCTCATAACGAAGAAGGGTTTTCTCCAAATGAATCCTCAACTCTTCTTGATACGCAAATGAATAATCTTCAACAAGAGTGGGTAACTCAGATAGTCCATATTCTCTATCAATAGGTGCGCTACCTTGTCTTGTTGATAAGATTTTTTCTATATGGTCGCGTATGGATTCAATGAGCATCGATGAATCCAATTTGGCTGGCAAAAGAGATCCTTGACGAGCATAACGACGTACTCGTTCAGTTAAACGCTCTGCTCTCATTAACCAACCCGCATCAATTTAGTCAAATCCCAACCGAATTCTTGATTATTCTTTTTATCCATTACCTTATACACAGTAGGACGCATGTCTACGATGAATAATGGGCCTGCTGGATGCGAATAGGCATAATCTACCTCTAATACTTTGGCATTTTCCAAGGTGATTTCAACCGCAACTTCAACCTCGCCTGAAGCACTGGAGCGCAGACAATGGATTAGGGCGGTGTTTATATTTTCACCTGTAAATATGCTTTGAGTATGGGGCACTACACCTGCTTGATCCCACAAACCGGTAAGACGAAAATATTTGCAATCGGGAACGCCAATAAGTTGATTTTGCGCATCGAATGCTCGAGTAATACGCTGTTTAAAGTCCAGGAGCGCTACCCAACCTTCATATCCTTTTACAGTACTGCTTCCTTTGACAACTCCTGAGGCTTGAGTGGTTATTTTTGCCATTAACTTATACTGAGTTCTTGCTACTTCACTGTCTGGGAGCATAGGTAACATGGCTGTGTCATGTCCATCACTTTCTCTTGAGACCACTTTTATTCTCCTTGTGTAAGATCTAGACTACCAGTTAATTGTAGTGTGATATACGCACCCATGAATTTGAAATGAGGACGAACAATTAATACACACTTATACCATCCCGGTTCGCCAGGAACGTCTTCAACATTTACTTTGGCAAGTCTCAACGGTTTTTTTGCTCTGACCTCGGGTACTGGATTATCCATATCAACAACATAGCCACTAATCCAGGTATTTAATTCACGCTCTATATCATCACGTTCTTTGGCTAGACCAATTTTTTCACGTTGTATTACTTTTAGGTAATGAGCAAGCCTGCAGATAATAAACATATAAGGAAACTGTGTTCCTAAACTATAATTCGTTTGTGCAGTTTTACCTTCAGGGGTATCTGGAAAATGTTTTGCCTTTTGGATTGAGTTCGCGGAGAAAAAGGCAGCATTATCCGCACCTTTTCGCATGGTGAGTGGAATAAATCCTTGTTCAGACAACTCGTATTCACGTCGTTCGGAAATGAGTAATTCTGTTGGAATTTTTACTTGGACTTCACCCATTGCTTCAAAAAAGTAAGAAGGTAGATTCTCAACGGCGCCACCACCTTGGGGACCAATAATATTGACGCACCAACGATATTTAGCAAAACTCTGAGACAAGCATCCAGCAAAAGCAAAAGCACTATTTCCCCAAGAAAAAGCCTCTTCACCAGAGCTTACATTTTCCTCGTAATTAAACGAACGAACACCATAAGTATCTTTGCCATAGGGCATACGTAACATAAATCGAGGTAAAACCAAGCCTATATAACGGGCATCCTCAGATTCACGTAAGCTGCGCCATGCAATATAAACAGGACTTTCAAATATTGCTTCAATATCATTTAAATGAGGCAACTCAGCCATTGATTTGATGTTGAAAAAATCAGGGCTTGCTGCGGCAATAAAAGGAGAGTGTGCCATGGCACAAACTGCAGCAATATTTCTGAGTAAGGTAACATCTTTATGACTCGGACCGAATGAATAGTTACCAATTATGGCACCATAAGGTCTACCACCAAATTGTCCATATTCCTTGGTATAAATTTGTTTATATAGACCTGATTTTGGGATTTCAGGTGCATCAATAAAGTCATCAAAAAGCTCATCTTTGGATACATGAATGAACTCAATCAGGCTGTTTTCACGGAAGTCTGTGCGATCAACTAAATATTTCAAGCTGCGCCACGCGGATTCAAGTTTTTGAAATTCAGGGTTATGGAGAATCTCGTCCATTTGCGCGGATAACTGTTTATCCAGATGTGCGATAATGTCATCTACTAAAGCAGGGGTCACTGTTTCCTCAGTAAGCTTACTTTCAACAACGTTATCTATAAAAGCGAGTAATCCTTTCTGGGTGAGGGCATACTGTTCCTCATCATCAGTTATATTCGTTCCGGCAAACAATTTTTGCAGCGATTTTTCTTCTTTTTTCTTAGCGTTATCTTGTGCATCAGCCATGGCTGTCTCCTTGATTCAGCGACTCGATACTGCTTATTTTTTGTCTTTAATTTCTTTGACCAATTCTTCGCGTGCCGCAGAATCTTTCATGATCGCATCCAATCTGCGTCGAAACTCTGGGATGTTGCCAAGAGGCCCTTTCAGCGCTTTTAACGCTTCGCGTAACTCAAATAGTTTTTGTAACTGGGGAACTTGATGAAGAATTCCATCCGGATCAAAATCTCTCATCGTTTCAAATTTTAAATCAACACTTACAGTATCATCTTTGTTTTTACTAAAACGATTGGGTACGCGAACGGATAATTTGATGTTGTGTTCTTTGAGCACATCATTAAAATTATCTTTATTAATATTTACTGTTGGGCGCTTTTCTAAAGGGGCATTCACTCCATCAGGATAGAATTCTCCTAGAACAAGTTGGCGCAAAGGAAGTTCAATTTCTTCCTCAACCCCTTCAATGAGAGCTTTATACACAATATTAATGCGTTCTTTAGGAGCGACAGATTGTTCCTTATTAGTCATTTTTTTTTCCTTATGAATAAGGGAGGCAATGATAAAGTAAAAAATCTTCTCATATAAATTAAACTAGCATAAATCTCCAAATTTGCAAAATTATTCTCCTAAACCACAATTAATTAAGTGGATGAAATTGAAGATAAATCTAAGTGTGTCTGGAAGAATACCGTCTTCGTCCATGGTTTTGAATGCTTTCTTTTTTACAAAAATGAAGTAGACGCTCCCATGTCAGCTAATCCTCATCAAACTCTGCTTCATATTTTGGGATTTCCAGTCCTTGAGATAAAAGTTGGGACTTAGCCGCCAAGGATGTAAAATAACCAGTATAAGACATTGTTGGGTTAATAACCGACTCCTCTACTGTTGATATCCCCCCTTTTACTTTCTCTACCCCGGTCTCCAATTTCTCAACCACAGCCGATGCTTTCCCAACAAGTGGTGCCAGTTCTGCTTTCATAGCACTCCCTAATTCAACAAATGCATCCGCTGCGACAGTAAACCCTTGTTTTGCACTTGCCCATGCACCAAGAGCTCCCCCTATGAGAGGCACACTTTCGGCCATATTCCAAGCTGCTTCCGATAGGGCTTGGGCCACTGCAGCAGCCTGCGCGGGTGCGGCAAGCTCACCAGCCCCCGCACCAAACTCCGTCATAGGCCCCCCAGATATGTTACCTAACACACTCACGTCAGCGCTGGCTAAATTTATTGTCGCATCAGAGATCAATGTTAACTCTGCTTCAGAGACAACATCAACAGTAGGAGCGGTGATAGTGATACCTTCAGGAGTAATAGTAATTGAAGATGGTCCCACTGTCAGTGAAATAGATGCTTCTGCTTCTTGCATAATAATAGGTGCTGTTTTCAAACTCGTTGATGAGTCTTGTTCATATCGCCAACCACTGCCTAATTTAACTTGAAAACCGGATGTAGAGTCGATCATTGCTCCAGTTCTTGAAATAAAATCAAGTCCGAGCACAGAGGAGGCGCGAGCACCATAGCAAGAGTAATAATCAGCTCCATACACGGTTTTCGAAGAAGTTCCCTTAACACTCACAAGATGATTCCCACCAATACTCAATGCACTATGAGCAGCAACGTCAGTAATCGAATTTTTTCCAATACTTTCGCATACGCTATTATCTGTTCGAAGGCAATATCCTGCATCCAATTGCGAGTTAAATATATTATCTGTGCCTAACACCATGGTGGTATTGTTATTCGTTGTAGAAAATTGTATCCCTTTTGTTTTTCCGTCTTGTTCATTGATAATAAACAGATTGTTTTCTTTGGTGTAAAGCCCCATATAATGTTGGCTATTTGAAGTAATAATATTCCGATGAGTGGAGTTACTCACTGCGCCGAGTATAATAGGCAAGTCGGGGTTACCAAATTGAAAACCAATTAGTACCTCGTCTCCTTTACGAAGCGGCAAATCAAATGCATATTGATCTCCAATATAAGATTCCATTTTGCGTACCCATCCAGATCCTTTTCCTGGGCTGTCTTCACTAATTGCTAAACGAAACTTGTATAGTCCTTTTTTACTAATTTGGACTGTATCCTCATCTCCTTCATGATCCACAAATCCGGGTAAAATACCTGCAATGCGGGGAATTCGATCGTCTATCGTCTGCCGGTAGGCGATTGCTTTATTTATGGCTTTATATTCGCATTGGAAATAATCCTCAGAACCCTGTTCCTCACCACTATGTAATGATGCAAAGGATTTTTTCTGAGAGCCTCGATAGGTACTTTGAATAATCATCATGGGTTTGTTAATTGAAGCTGTTTTGAAATTTTTATGTTGAATTATTGTTCCAGGAATAATCAATGAGCATGAAGAAAAACCCATAAATATTTCTTTTTTCCATTTATAACTTTCACTTATAAATTTTGCGATTTGCTGATTTTCCTGAGCACTTTTGGTGTTTTCCGCCCAATACATTATTTCGGCATGCCCGGTTGGATCTATAATTGCTTTCGAGGTATAAGATTTTGATGATTGATTATGGTTATATGATTTTACAGTAACTTGATGAGGGAGTGCATGGGTTGTGAATTCAAAATTATATACCAAATTTGCAGTTGGATTATTTTGACTGGCATTGGTATACGAATGATAATACATTTCATGGACATCTTTGTTATCTTTCAAAGTAGTATTAGCATCTGTTATAACAAGTTTCTCTTCATTTTGATCTTGACTAAAGTAATAAAATAAACCTTCAAACTGCATCCAACGAGTGATGAAGCTCCAATCCACTTCATCATATTGAAAAATAAATTTTCGGGTTTTATGTTCCATCATCAAATCAAGCTCGACTTGAGTAATTCCATTTCTATTAAGGATTTGCTTTATCACTTGGGGTATTGATTTGTTCAGGTATACCTCGGTATTGCGTGTATATTGCAGGCGATAGACTTTGGGCATTATTAGAATTCTATACCGATAATAATTGTCGTTATTATCAAGTTGTGAAAAAGTAAATATCTCTCCACTCAATGGGGTTGTCCCACCGTCTTTTTTAGTAAAGATTAACTGTGCTTTTTGACTTATAACTTGTTGGCCTTGAATCAACCTTTTGCTCGCAAACTCAACTTGAAATTCATATAAAGCTGCAATAGCTTGTTGTCCTTCAAACTCGAGTACAATGATTTCTGATGGAGCAACTCCTGGAATTTGTAATTGGGGCATTAATAGCTTGGCGTTCATAAGACTCCTGTTGCCTTGATCGTTAGAGTAAACGCAAACATCCGTATACTAAAAAATGGTACATCTGTAGGTGCAGAATGTTTTACTGTGAGCGGATGTATTGACAATATCGAAGGATTCTTCTTCGTGTCAAGATAGCATGAGCCTGTCTCACTTTTTCAAATTGTCCAATTGACAACTATTCATACATCCCTCATATTGTCAGCAACTGTTTAAGTTGATGTTCAAAATCAGGACTACTCTTCAAAGATGAAGATACTTAAAGATAAACCTCATACCGTTATTACATTCAAATTCCGCCACCAAGGTAAACCGCAGTTAGCTGTTACTATTATGACAATGTTCTCTTTTACTCAAAAAGGTGCGTTTCTGAGTTATGCCGATTTTTGGAAGGTTGCAAAAAAATCGTTTAATTCCAGCCAAGGTGAGTTTATCGATTTATACATACCCAAAAAAAAGGCAGAGTTTTTTGTCAAAGGCTCTTGTTATGCCTATGACGACAATACCAGCACAAGTTTTGTGAAGATAACACTTGGCAACATGCAAAAACAATTAACTGTTTTTGGCGATAGGCAATGGGAAGTAGTTGAATCAAATTACCATTTATCCAAACCTAAGTACTTTCGTAGTATCCCGATTAATTTAACAAACGCGTATGGAGGGGAGGGGCATGCAATCAATCCTGACGGTAAGGGATATGTAACAACCGATTCCAGCAATGAAACGAAGGTTCCAAATGTTGAAGTTCCGACACAACTGATTAAATTACCCAGAGATACCCCACCGCCTGCTTTATTGCTTCCTCATACGCCTACGTGTAAGTACCAACTTGATAAATTGGGGACGTTTAACGATGAATGGTTATTAAATGAAAGTCCGTATTACCCAGGAGACATTGATTGGCTCTATTTTAATCGTGCAGAAGAAGATCAGCAAAGTGAACATTTTTTTAAGGGTGACGAGGTATTTACTTGTACTAATATGCATGCTGAGCAATCAACGATTAAAAGCCAGCTACCAGGTTTACGTGTACGTTGTTTTTATAATCGCATTGCTGATCCGGAGAGTTTGAGGGAATTAAATTTGAACCTTGATACACTCTGGTTACTTCCTGATGAAGAAAAAGGGATTCTCATTTGGCATGGTATGTTGGATATTCAGGATATAGCCACCAATGAGATTGATTTCATCTATACGGTTAGTGAATCCTTAAATGAACCGCCAAAGGATATCGATTATTACGTTAAGCTACGCAATAAGCCTAAAGAAATGGCAGCACAAGCTAAGCCAAGAGAGTCAAGATCTAAGACTCGCTCCGCTAAACCCGTTGGACTCGATTTGGATTTAGACAAAGAGATTAGAGAAATAGCTCAAATTTTTCATCCGCACAAGAGTTTGGATGAAATTGAAGCGGCAAAGTTTTTTAAAGGAAAAACTCCAGAGGAAGTATTATCGGAAGTCGAGCAGTTTTATAAAAATCAAAATCAAACAGTGCCTGTATTTGATAAATTCACGTTTGAAAGGGCTCAAAAAAACATTCACCCACAACAAGTTAACCATTTAGATTATCTTAAAAAACAGATCATCAACAATGAATTTCCAGAGGAAAAAAAATCGGAAATCCTAAAAAATTTGGAACAATTTAAACAACAATTTAATCGCTTAGATAAAGTCAGTGCTTTAACTTTATTTCGATTAGGACGGGTTGGAAAGTCACCTTATTCACGAGAAGAAATTATTCGGGATATCCAACAGGGTAAAGAATTTGCCAGTGAAAATTTGGCAGGTATTGATTTATCTGACTTGGATTTGTCAGGTATGGATTTATCGGGTTGCAATTTAAGCGAATGTAATCTGTCCCGTACCCGATTGCACAAGGCGAATTTATCAACCGCGACGCTGATTAATACTAATCTATCCGAGGCGGTATTGACTCATGCCAATTTGTCTCAGACTTTAATAAAGAACTCTGCTTTAAATCGAGCTGATTTTAAAGAATGCGATATGCATCAAGCACAGATTGAAGGGTGTTCAGGAAAAGAATGTAACTTTTCTGCGGCTTTTTTCAATTACGCCAAACTTAAAAATTGTCAGTTTAATGGGAGTTTATTTCTCAGTCTAAAAGCCAATTTTCTTGATATTTCAGACAGTAGCTTTGATTCCTGTAATTTCTCTGAAGCAAGGATGCAATTTGCCAACATTAATAGATGCGTTTGGGTAAATCCTAATTTTGTTAAAGCCGATTTATCTCATGCGCACTTTGATGATACAAAACTATCCAATATGAGCGGGAACAATCTCATCGCACCCAAACTCTCCTTAACTAAATGTTCGATCGATAATCTAAGGATGGAAGATAGCAATTTTGACCATTTAAGTTTTAAAGGAACAAGTATTTCTAAGTGTAGTTTTTCTAACTGCTCATTGTCTGGTTTAAACTTGATGAACGCACAATTAACTCGCGCCGAGTTTATAAAATGTGTGATAACGAAATTGCGGGGTAATGACCATACTTATATATCAACTAGCAATTTTGAGCATTGTGATCTAAGCAACGGGGCAATATTAGGTGGCCATTACGAACAAATTTCTATTGGCGAGTGTGACATTAACTCATCACAGTTTATTAATAGCACCGTAAACAAATCAAATTTCAGCAAATGTAATGCTAAAAAGTTTAGGTTTAGTAACTGTAAAGTGGACTCTTGCCTCTTTCAGGACATCAATTTTTTTCAAGGTATTTTTTACAGTTCAACTTTTGCAAATACTGAATTTAATCATTGTAATTTATACAGCATACCGTTTACAGACTGTCAGAAAAATAATGTGAAAATACTGGATTGCTTGGTGAGAAATATTTCGTTAAAACAAGAAGAGTCCTTATGAACGCTGAAGAATTAGCAACGAAACTATCCAAAAGAGAAATAATTCAAAACGTATCGCTGGATTCCATAATCATTGAACATATTGAATCGCGACGTGCCGTGTTTTTAGACGTTGTTTTTAAAAATGTGGTGTTTAAAAACGTCCAATTTGTTGCATCTGTTTTTGAAAGATGTCGATTTGAACAGGTTACCTTTGAATCATGCACGATGCAGTTATGTACAATAATTTCCTCCACAATAAGTCAACTAAAAAGTCACAAGTCCAGCTGGATTGCGACGGATTTAAACTCCAATGAAGGCTCTATTGATATTCGTGCCTCTGAATCAGATTTCTCGAATAGCAAATTTCGTGGTCAGGTTCTTAAAAATTGTGAGTTCAGCAACTGTACTCTTACTAAAATCAATCTTTCAAAATGTGATCTTTCTCAGGGAAAGTTTGTCGATTGTAATATGGAACGGGTTACTGCAAAAAATTCGAAATTTGTTACAGTCCTCTTTGAAAATGTCAACTTAACTGCGGCAAATTTTGAAGCAAGTGAATTTAATCATATTCAATTTAACCGCTGTAACCTCCATAGAAGTTTGTTTATTGAGGCGAAAATTCAAGAAACAGATTTTTCGATTGCTTCTGAAACAAAACACATCAATTTATTTAAAACGACCATAAGAAAAACTACTTTTAAAGGAATGAACCTGGAAGCAGTTTGTCTTCAGGAGGCCCAATTAGAGGGTGTTGATTTTTCTCAGTGCCAATTAAACCCAAGTAATTTTAATCAGTCCAGGATAATAAATTGTCTCTTTGATTCTGCTAATTTAACCCAGTCATTATTTGAAGAGACAGAAATAAATGATAGCTCATTTATAAAAGCTGAACTAAGTTATGCGCGATTCAATAACAGTTTCTTAACGGCTTGTAATTTTACGAAGGCAAATTTAAATTTAACCTCTATGCATCATGTTACCGAAGTTAGGGTCAATTGGGAGCAGGCAGCTCTTGATAACGTACTGAAAACAAACCCAGAATTATTAGAAGCAGAACAATGGTCATAAAATTAAGGAATTCATCATGCTTGAATCTGATGTAGCCAGTATAAGTACCAAAGGCGAATTGCTGAAGGGAAAAATTAAATTCTTTTCAGATGATACCTACCATATTCTTTTGCAAGGACAATTGGTTAGCGCTCAGCCAGCTTTTTCCTGTTTACTCACTCCTTTAGTTGATGATGAAGTATTACTCTTTAAAGATGCAAATAATTATTATATTTTATCAATTATTCATCGTCATCAATCAGCCGCTTTATCGATTAAATTGGGGGAGAATTTAAGTCTGGTTGGTGAGGATAACAATTTAAAACTTAAAGCACCGACGATTAGCCTGATGGCCGATGACACCATTAATTTAAGTGCATCATCACAAAATATTGATTGTGATACGGGGAAATTTTCGATAACACATGCTCACTTTCGTGGGGAAGAGTTAACATTTTCTTATCAATCACTCAAGATAATTTGTCAGTATATACAAACAATCAGTGACACAATTAATACCCAAGCATTACGTGTTTATCAATGGGTAAAAGAATTGGAACATCAACTTCTGGGCCGATTACGAACTATTGTAAAACACAATTACCGAATTGATTGCGATGAAATGGAAATACATGCCGAGGGTGATACTAAAATTGCTGCGAAACAAATTCAATTAGGGTGATCAAATGACAATGGCGTGTATGATAGGGGGTGAAGTACTCACTCCTGGTCCAATTGATATCTGCAAAATGCCTCCTCGAGGCGTTCCTAATCCTTTTATGAATATTGGTACTTGGCTCATGAGCGTTGATTTCGTTCCTGCGGTATTAATCAATTCATCACCTAGTTGTAATACAGGAACCATTATTCCCGAATCAAATGGAGATCAGGCTGGGACTATGGGAGGAGTGATTTCAGGAACGTTTATGCTTTTAGTCACGCCGCTAACAGGTGCTTTTAATGTACTTATAGATGGTTTACCTGCGAATAACCTGGGCATGACGGTAACTTTATCAAACGACACAAACACCACAGGGATCTATTCCATTCCTTCACAAACAGATGTGATTGCGCTTTGACGTGGAATGTTATTAATAGCTGTTGTAGCCTGGGTGAAACAAAGCGTAACCCAGGTTTCCTGGCGCAGATTTCCTGGGTTACGGTTTGAGCCGTCACCCAGACTTCAATAATGCAGAAACTGCGAACAATCTAATTAAAAAACACTTATTTAACTGTTTTTTATCGTGAAAAATTGGGCTGTTGGATTATCAGGATTATTGTCACTTGGTTTAAAGAATAGTTGCCCAGGAGGTGTTGCTTGCATATCTAACAAAGCTAAAAATTCGTTCATGAGCGAGAGCTGATTCTTAAAATCTTCTTCCAACTGAGGGTTCGCTATACGTTTTTCTTCAAACATCTTAATTGAAATTTTAAGAGCTTCTGCAGGCTTAAGTGGACCACTTTTATCTTGATAGGCACTTAGTTCAGTAGAAATCTCACTTTGAATAAGAATAAAAGGTAAATGATGTTCTATAGCGGAATAAAGATTTGCTACAAATAGCTGTTCTAACTGCTCTTTAAGTTCAGGCTCTTCTTTTGCAAATTGGTTAAGGAGTGCATTTTTTAGTGTCATTAAGCCAGTTAATATTTGGCCCATAGAATGTTGTTTGGAGATTAATGGTCGATGTCCAAATTGTTTTATATTCGCTTCAACGTAAGGATAATAATCTGCACTTTGGCCGCCACGAAATTGCATTACTCCCTCACTATAAAGCCATGCAGTCAATTTATCTTGGTCTAAAGAAGTTGTTTCAGCAACCTTTTTTATGAATGCGCGCATTTCTTTTTCATAGATGCTGAACACAGAGAAGTTAGGCATGAAAGATCCTTATTCATTAATTAAAAAATCGAAGACTACCTAAAATACCAAGAAGGGTAAAGAGTTATTTTATAAAAAAAGAAGATTTCTAGATTGAGTTTTCTACATCGCTAAGTTACTGAATTTTATTTATAAATTTGGTTTAATTTGCTCGTACAGAGAAACATTAATACCTATATGAAAAAATCCAGCAAAGGTATGTAACGGGACATCCATTACATGAGCAAAAGTATGATAAATGGAGTTACTATTGATGGTTGATGATAAAGGTATTTTAAATCCGTAGGCAGGATAATTAAGATCCAACGCATTAATTGTTTTAACTGCGTTTATTCCTTGTAGCCAGTGCTTTACCGCATCCTCTTGTTGATACACTGTGTGGTATGCATGAATCGGTAATGCAAAAGTACCGGTCTGCAAACCATATTGCTTGGCAAATTGAGGATCATATGCAATACAGTAAGCTCTTAAACTATGATCTCTATTGTAGCCAATAGGGACGATACAACCATTTTTTCTCGAGGTGGCAAGTCCGTGCAATTGGGCGACTACAGCATTACTTTCAATCTCCCTTAAAATCCAAAAATCATGGACAAAACGATTAAATAAAGGGGTCGGTAGCCGAAACATGGCTGCTTGAATACAATATCCTTGCATAAAGCGCTCCCAATTCCTTGATTAGGTTCTGTATTTGAGGATACCCAAGATTCTACCCTCTCTTTTTCATCGTTCTCACTATTTTAGTATAGGTGCTGTGATGCATTTAGGCTTGCTTGTTACTAATTAGTGGAAACACCTGGTTTAGGTGCATCGATGGATACAGAAGAGGTTTTGGAGATTTTTGTTTTAAAAAAGCCATAGGTTTTTAATGAGATTCCGACGTCAATTTCTGGATCAAGTTCAACTTCAGAACTGTTGTCATGAGCATTTGGCTTATGATCTGTTTCAACGTCACTTTCGTAGAAGACATCGATTTCTGAAATGACATCTGAATCGTTATCTGTTCCTGAACTTACATCAATTTCAAGGTCGACTTTTTTAGGGTTTAGTTTATTGTGTAATTGTTCTTTTAAATAGTCGGCAATTTCGTTTTGACCACTGGAAGCTGCTCTCTTATAAGCCATTCTTAGCGCTTCTTTTTGCGGTGAATGGATCGAAAGTTCGCATAAATAGCGAACAATTTCAGGTTGTTTAAATTTCACTGCTAATTTCAACGCCTCCTCAATCGCCCGTGGATTGAGTGAGTTCATTTCATTTTCGCATAAATACGCCACAAAACTCTGCTTGCCTTCTTTAACCGCGAGGAGCAAAGCCCCCTTGATAGCCGATTTACTTGGCGGATTTAGTGGTGAACGACACAGAGTAATCAATGTTTCCGGTTGATTGCATTTAACCGTCCAATTTAATGATTGATTCACCGCATTTGGAGTTGGTTTGATCTTGCTTGTCATGGAGCAAAAAAACTCAACAAGTGTTGACTTTCCTTTTTTTGCGGCGGTTACAAGTCCATGATTTACCAAGCTTTGATTTGAGGAATAAGTAGGAGCGCTATATAGGTAGGTAACAACATCTGTATGCCCATTAATAATGGCTTGATCCACTGCTTCTTCAAATCCTCCTCGAACTAATTTTCCAGGTAGGTCATGTAGGCATCGAACTACAGGTAAATGACCTGCCTGACACGCTTTTACAAAAGCTTTCTGGATGACATGCGGTCGTGGAGCATTTGTTGATAAATTACAAAGTCGTTGTATTGCCGCTACGTGCATACTGTTTGTTGCTTGGTTAAATGCTTTTTCAATAGCAGGAAGCGAGGGAGCATGTTGTTCCGACTCCGCAATAAATAGAGCAATATCCCAAAATCCCAATTCGATTGCTGAATGAAAGAATTTATTGATTGTTGATTGGTTAGGCATATATTCAGCAGAATTATAAAAATATTTAACAACATTGGGCTTGCCATTGTTAATAGCCTGATTAAGGAATCTACTAATTTCTGTAGTAGAGGGTTCATAATCGTAAGTCTTCAAGAGGCACTTTATAACGTTTAACTGATCTTGTTCTGCCGCCAAAAGCATGATTTGTTCGAGTTCGTCCTGGGACAGTTGCACTACATCGATTTGACTCAGATGCGATACAACATGCCATTGATTGGCTTTTGCTGCTGTAATTATTGCTTTGTTAAAATCTTCCGAAGCGATTTGATCCTCCATAAGAGTGATTAAACCAAGATTGCCATATTTTGCTGCCTTAAGAACAATGGTTTTACCTTCGTATTCTTTTTCTACCCAATTAAGTCGTTGTATTGGAACACTTTCTAGTTTTTCAATGATTTGTTTTCTGATTAATTCATCATCAATCGTTGCAAGAATTTCAATAAGAGCACGCTCGTACTCACCGACCCCATCTTCGGGAGTTGTGGGAGGTATTGATAGAGCATCAATAAAGGAATCCAAATCAAACTGGGTTCCATGGAAAAGAAAAGCAGTTTCAGCGATTTTTGCTTGTAATGCATACTTATGATTGAGGTTGTATTTCGCTTGCGGTTCGATGAGTGTAAGTACGTTAAGTTTGCGAGTTGCTTCAAGCCAAATATCTTCGATAATCTGATAATTGTGACTGCTAAATGCACGATCGGCAGTTTGTTCTATTATGCATTCAGTGACGCGCTGTTTTATTTGTTCACTTTGCTGGGAAAGTATGGCTTTGCAATTGGGGTATCTTCTTAGCTGACGCAATAATTTTTCATCTTCCAAGAGAAGTGGATGTTGTACAAGATTATCGATTATCGCTTGGAATACGAGTTGCGTAACAGCACCCTTTTTCTTTGAAAGTAACGAGAATAATGCCATTAATTGGAAAATAAGCTCAGGATCAGAAGTATGCTTTAGGGTGATTTGATGAATAAATTCAGTAACATTTTCTTCGTTGATGTATTCAGAGAGTTTTGGTTTATAAGGTAATAGATAAAATACAGCCCCTTCATTATTGGATAAAAGTTCTTGGGCATTTTGATCGTCAATTAAATGAGCTAAATATTCTAGGATTGCCGGGGAGAATTCGCGCGCAATTACATTAATAAGGCCAGGTAGTTCTTTTGTGCGCGTTTCAGCTTTGTTTAGAGTATCTCGTAATGTTTCTAACCATTCCGAATGTGTATGTTCCTCACTGGTAATTACGGCTGCGATTAGGAATGCTGCTCCAAATAACTCATGTAATGCTGAAAAATTCGTTGCGTTTAAGGAAAATTGTAAAGGTTGTTGCTTTCTCTGAATATGCTGAAGTTCTTGCTCACTGAAGAATCCATCGAGTGTATAGTTCTGAAATCCGCGCTCATCACTACCCGTTTTATGGGCATCCTCGACAAGGAGCTTGGCTTCTGGAAAATGATTGAGCAAAGCATATAAGTGGAAAACTTCACTGTCTTCAGAGTGTAAAGTAAATAAATTGTATTTCAAGAAATCATGAAGTAAATAAGCTTGCAGAATTTGTTCGGAACTTACCTTACGCTGTAATAACCACAGGATTAATGCTGTGAACTGCTCTGTATCACCAATCCAATCCCTGCATAATCCAATGATCCCCAAAGGATTTGTTTGATTGGATAACTTGTTGCTTAAATAGCTTAAATTGCGTTCAACACGTTTAATTGCGTCATTAAATCTCTGTTGATGCAACTCAGATTCAACGCGGTTTTGAATTTCAGAACGATCTTTAAATAATGCTTCATTTTGCTGATAAAACTTAAGCGTATTGCCGCTGTCTTCTTGCATTAAAGCCCCAAATAACGCATTCAATTTAGTATTTAGAAAAGGATTTTCTTTATCAGCTTTGGGGAGCAGATATTTGAGGGTAATTAAAAATATAGAGTCTTGCGGATTTTCTTCGAATTCATTTTTGCAAAATTGAAGATAATCCATGAACAAGATGTGTTGTTCTAACTTACTAGTATCTTCGCGCGTATCAAGGCCTTCTAACTTGGCAAGTCGAACATTACTCAGAAGCATACGGTTTGTTTGACTTGCTTGAATTTGTTCAAATTCAAGAAGATCTCGAGACAGGATTTGATTGGATAAATGAACATTTTCTTCATCACTTTGAAGCCATTTAAATAGCTTAGTGATCATCTTTTGGCTCCAAAGGACAGCGTAAGTATAAGATGTACTACAAATGAGCTTGAGTCAAGATATTATTTGTACTTACAGGCCCCAATTTGGTCTCAATGATATATGAATGTCAGTGTTGCGAAAAAAAATATTATCCGATTAAAAACAAGGCAAATAGACTTATGGGTGCGCTCTAAAAGAAAATAATTGGGTTGAAGGTGTAGTTCTTAGTTAGGGTTTTAAAAAAAATTTTGCTTGAATCATTGAGAAAATAAATTGAATAGCAAATAAGAAAATGGAGTAAGTCTGATTAACGGGCGCATAATCAGACTTATATGCAGACTAAAACGAGGAGAGTAACCACATCCCTGTGGTAATAGCGTCTTCCATGATGCTATAAATTCCTTTTAAGACATCCACTGTCATTCCTCGTTGAAGTAAGGATAACAAAATGTTTTAAATTATCATCGTCTTTTTATCTCATATTCGTGTAAGAAATTTCTCAAACTGAAGGTAGACCCGCAAAAGATCAAAATTTGCTCGATGTATCCCATTTATATTAACTGTTAAAAAATAAAAGCCACGTTTAAACGAAAATCAGCGTGTATAAAAACCAAAGAGATCAAAAAGTAGGTCTCAAATTTTTTTCCATTTCCTTCAATTCAAATTGATCCAAAGGAAAATTAATGGTCCAGGGTTTTATTGGCAAAGGTACGTTTTCTGTACAGTAGGTTTCTAAAGTTTTAGCTGAAATATGTTGGATGTCGAATTCGGTTGCAAGTATTTGGCTCCCCTCTAAAAAGCTGGTTAACGTTTTTTGTGTGTATTCGGTTCCTTCATTTGCAGAGTATTTCAACTGTTTGGATTGCGCATCCCAAATTAATGATTTTCGACCATGTTCGGTAATGATCCCAATTACAGTTTTAGAGTCGCGAATTCCAATGGGTGTAGGGTGTCGTTGTAGCTTGAGTAAATTCATTGCTACTTGTTGCTCACTGATGGGAGCTAAGTCGGTTTGCATCAAACGAAACCATCCTTGTCTGGTTTTTTTCTCAAGAACATGAACGTTACCGATAGGATAAAACTTAATTTCATCTTCATTTTGCACAATTGACTCATTTGTTTCTGTAATGGGTATTGGAAATCGAGGAGCCGATGAACCCAACCCAGGATCGAGAAGGAACTTCTGATCTCCAATTGGAACCGTTAATACAAGATGTGTAGGAGGGAGTTTAAGAAGTTCAGGGTCGTTTGGAGTTGCTCCGAGCAGGACTCGTGCAGCACAAAATGAGACCTCATACCCCAGCTGTGATAAGGCATCACTTAATAAAGCTGCTATTTGAAAGCAATACCCCCCATGTTCTTCAGAAAGCAAATTCTTATAGCCAAAAAACGATAATGAATTCCTTTGGAGAAGATGCTGTTTAGAAATTTTCCGTAATTCAATATTTGAGTAAGGAAAAGTCTTAATATGAGCCAAATAGATAGAACTTAAAAAATTAATTTTTTCCTCGCAGCTTGCATCCGTTAGCGAATGGGGCACGATAACTTTTATTTTTTTAAGATATTCTTCTAGATTTATTTTGCTCATGATTAAAAGTTCTTGAGGTAATTTGCTTATTAATAACATTACTTAGTACTTTTTTCTTTATTCCAATAAGAATTTATTAACCGAAAGTGCTAAAAAAATAAATAAGCACTTAGGTAAAAGTTGAGCTTTTGGTGTTCAATTTAATTTTTATGCCAAAGTTTCCTTTGTTAATCAATCCTTAAGCTTATTTGTTTTACACTGGTGAAAAGTAAAGAGGAGACTACCATGTCAAACAAGAAACTAACTGAACGTTTAAATCGAGAGCTTGATGAGCTTGGAGTTCCTGCCCTAATGACAGAACGCGTACAAGTATGCTCTAAACTGTTCCAATTACCAAAATTTAAAATCGAAGCCCTATTACACGGCGTCGTTGCTTTGGATTCTAACTCCATGCAAAAAATTGCTAATGAGCTGGAGGTAAGTATGGATTGGTTGTTTGGTGAGGCTAAAAAAGAAACAGCACATTAACTATCCTTTAGAGTAGCCCGGAACTTTGCAGACCCCGGGCTATTCAATTATTAATTTAAGTCATGAACTCTACATGAATTCAATAGGATTTATTTTTCTCATAATCAGGATAATCGATGATAAAGATTCACTCCATGGTTTAATACATCAGTTGCATTAGCGACACTGGGAATAGTAGAGCTACCTGAAAAAAAGGCGAATCCTGCTTGTATTCCCCGAGCTAAATTGGCGCCTACAGCCAAATTAGTTAATGAGTTAGGTGCGATTGCTTCAAATGCATGAATTGCAACATCGGGAAGATATTCAATCGCTGCAGCCTCTGGGTTATTAATGTACTGAAACAAAACAAGTGAGGCTACCAGGGCATTGTAACCACGATATATCGTGCTCCAATTTAAAAGATTATACATTGTTACTGATTTTGAGGTGGATTGTTGTTTTTCATAAGACATCTTTAATACTCTCCTTTTATTTGGGGATTAAAATCCTGCCTACATATTATAAAGTAAGCTTCACTCCAATTAACTATTTTAAAAAAATTTTTTAAAGCCTGCAGACATTGGGGGGTAAACACCCATCTGGATGTTGTAGGATAAGGAGTAACACATTAAATTGGTTTAAATTTTTAAACTATTGGTGGAAGAGGGGCCCAGTTTTATCCCATTTAATACATTTTCAAACACATCAAAATTATTAGATTGTGGGTTGGTATTAATTATTGGAAAAAGAAGATGTTGAAAATACTCAGCTCTTTTTTCGATTTCTTCAGCATAGGTTCGGGCTACAAGTTCAGGCTCATTTTTAAACGCACCACAACCCCAAGCTCCCAGGACAGCATGAGATTGCCCAGCTAGAATTAATGTATCCAGTTGGGCTGCTATTCGCCGACGTAAATCTTCTTGATGTGTCTTTAATACGCTAGGCTCTTGCGATTGGGATTCAGCGAAATGTTCAGGAGCAGCGGATCTTAATTCATAAAAAGGAAAAATGCTGTCTGAAGGGAGGAATGAGTAACTCAATTCTGGACTTGCAGTTTGCCCAGAGCTCCCATACTCCTCCATGAGCGAAGACAGTAATATCTCCGGGCCTCTAAAACATATTCTAGGTTCTGTACTATGAAGGGTTTTATACGCCTCTCCAGAAACCATAGGGGCACGTTCTTTTAGAATATCTCGCTCTCTTTGGGTCATTTTTTTTCTGGCTTCGACTAACGCCGTGCCTTCTTCAGTATATACAAAAAGGTTGGTTTGTTTATCTAATGTGACTATTTTATCAATAAGTGAAAGTAAGCATGAGCTTCGATGCCACATATTTTCTTCTTGGGCGCTCCCACCTTCTAATACAGCACCTCCGGGATAGCGAGAGTTCGCCATATTTAATACGCTATAAATTACTGCCTGGTGTTTAGTTGCATTTAATGTGGCCGTACCCCAATCCTGATATTCGACTTGCACTCTTGGTTCAAATGAAGCGTTGATTTCTGCTTTTAATTTTTTCCAACGCTCGAAATTTCTCATTGCCGATTTTTGTAAATCTAAATATTCACTGGCAGTGGTTACCTTAATTAATGTTTTCTCGACACTATCATGACGCCAAAGAGTGCCAGATAAACTTCCAGATAGAAGGCTAGGTCTGTGTGAGGCGTGAACATCATGTATGGTAGAATATACCTCATTTGCAGGGACACGACTTTTAAAAAATCTTAACCTAGCTAACATAATTAAATCCTTAACTTATTGGGCATATATTGCTATTTACCTTTAGATTTTATGGGATTACAAGCATTACAAATTAATAAAAAAATACTCATATCGTTCATATATTTATCATAGTGTATCTAGGTTGGAATTCAAGAATGTCTTTTAAGGATTCATTATTCTTTATTGAAAGATAAGAATATTTGTTTTTTTTGAGGAACAGTTCTTTAATTAGAAAAAGCATGAAAGAGATGCCGTAAATATTTTATCTATAACTTAACTCATTAAATGAGGTATATTAAAAGTTCATAAACAAGGAGTGTTTATTATGATAAGAAATACCATAAAAAATTTGAGTGGCCTTGTCATCCTTTCATTTTCAATTCAAGCCATTGCCCATGATACGATTCGCGTGCATGTCAAAACGAATGAAAAAACAGCTGCTGCATTAGGATTTACTGTGGATGGTAAAAAAGCAGGGTCTCGAGGAAAATCTTATGAAGGAAAAGGACCTGTAAATAAAGAATATGTGTTTGGATTTAGAAAAAATTCCGCATTTGGACCCGATGTTTTATGCGGTTCCCAAGTTCTCACCAAAGACAGTATCGTCACTTTAATCACTAAAGGTGAGCGTTGCTCTATTGTAGTAAATTAAAATTTTACATGATGTGTGGCGATTGGACAATATTGATATGGAGTCTATCGGGCAGATAGCGCTGCATCATCAATCATTTGTTCATAAATTAAAACTAAAACAGAACCATGATGAACCTCCAAAACGATTTCAGGTGCTTGAGTTCGATTAAAGCATGAGGTTTGCCCTGGAAAGGAAAGAGGAGTGTCATTGAGCTCCCAATGCAGACCTAATGAAGAGAGGGTTGCTTCTGGTATTCCCATTAATGAAATTTTTGTATGTACTGGCAATGACAGATTTATTTTGGATTGTTTGTTAAGCACAAAACCCCTTATAGGTGGAGCATATAAAAGACAGTTGGTTTCCATAAAGATATTCATGTTATTGAGTATATGATCCAAATGGCCCCCATTTATCCCAACCACAATTGCTGGTAATAAATTATGGTCTTTTAAATAGCCCAAAGCTTTTTGGTAATCACTACTGTTTTGATCCGGTATATGAAGAAAAGGGTGGTTTTTCAGGAGCGCTGGTCGGACAGAATCTAAGTCCCCAGTGATTAACTGTGGATTAATTCCAAGTTCAAATAAACTGTTTGCGGCACCATCAGCTGCGATAATGGGCAAATTCATCGCAGCGAAAAAAGATGAGTCAGGTAAATTTCCATTGAGGCATAAAATAGATTGATAGCCTGTTAAATTAATTACATCGTGTATCATAATGTCTTTTTAATAAGATAAGCAGCAAACTGACAATTAAACCCACCACATTGGAGCTGATTACAAAAAAGGAATCGGTACTACTTCCATAAATAATCCAAGCCACAGAACAAATAAGGTAATTAATTAGCATGATCATGGAAAGATCCTGAGTGGATCGAGTTTTTAATGATTTGACAATTTGTGGCAATAAACCAATAAAAGAAGTAATAAAAGCGATCATACCTGAGAGCATAACAATAGACACATTTTCCTCCGCTCAGCCGAATGAGATCAGGTTCAAAGGGTTGGTTTCATCCTCTCAGCCATAACTGGCACCCCCAATGTACAAAAATTATTCTAGCATGAAAGAGCCTAATACCAAAGGTATATTTGGGAATGCTGTGTTGTTTTATGTTCAGCTCTTAGTGTGAAAAATACATATTCTTGTTGGGAAGCGGGTGCGTCTGTAGATATTCCTGATATAAGCACAGCCGCCCAAGATTGTGCTCCAGATAATGGCACCTTATTATTTATCAAGGATTGCCATGCTCATCTGAATACCCATTCTAATAATGTAGGTAATGGTGTTTAAGTAAGCTATCTTCTTGAGTGAATTGGAAGTACGTAAATCAATTTTAAGTACTTCCAATATAAAATTTTATATCACATTTGCACTCTCCTTTTTGCCCGATTTCTGCCCAGGATATTTGGAATAGCATCTGGTTTCGTATTATTGCGAACAATTTGTTTTCCTATTGATTAAAAAGCAATATTTTTTTATCTGTTCAAATGAATTTTTTCTTAGCATAATGGGAACGCGATGTCAGTTTGGTAAAAATTTTTCCTCCGAATTGACTTTTGAGTAGGTTATTAATCCTTAAAGACACGTTCCTTGAGGATGTTTTTTTCAGATAAGGAATAAAAAATGAAAAGAATTGCTTTATTAATCATGGGATTGGCTCTAACTGGTGTGGCAATTGCAGAAAGCGCCCCCAAAGAGGAGGTACGGCATATTGTGACACTCAATGGTCTCACCCAAGGAGATGGCCGGTATATTCGCACTGATATTACTGAGAATGGTCAATATAAGTATGGCTATTATTTTTGTGGAACCCGTCATAGCGTAGTATATGGTGATATGGTGTTTGCAGATGAAGTGGGAGAGTCTTATCGTGTTGAACGAACGATTAAATTTTCGATTTGTCAGGATGAAACGTTAAGCGAGTGTCAAGAATTTGCAACCGATCAGTTTACTATTTTCAAGAATAAAGATGGATATTTAGAAACGGATAGTCGTCCAGTTTTGCCTATTAGTGTGGCCTCATTAAAAGATTCGTTTAAAGCATGTCAACCTAACCCAGAAGAAGACAATCGGATGAAGAAAGTAATCCACGCAGGGAGCAATTACCTGATTCGTAAAGGTTAATCAAGATTTTCCCTCTCCCAATTTTGGGGAGAGGGTAGGCTCTGGGCACCTTCTTCCCTCAATGAGAGAAGGAAATACTCACTTAATAGTCGTCCGGAATCGCTTACTCAATAAAATCGTGATGAAAATTCCAACTTTTTCCTTAAACCTAGAGCAAAAATAAATAGATTTTACTATAATGGCCCGCTGCTTTTTTTAAAATGAATATTATGTCCCAACCACGAACTTCGATTTTGCTTATTGGCTTATTATCAGCCTTTTCGTTACTTACCTTTGATCTTTATCAACCATCGTTGCCTTATATCACCAATTTTTTTGGTACCACGCATAGCTTAAGTCAATTAACCTTAAGTATTTATCTGTTTGTTTTTGGGGTGACCCAACTCGTTTGGGGACCATTGATCGATCATTTTGGACGACGTCGTTTGTTACCTGGAAGTTTAGTTCTTGCTGTTCTTGCCAGTTTAATCTGCGCTTTTGCGCCGAATATCTATGTACTCATTTTGGGGCGTGCGTTACAGGGATTTGCTTTATGCTGTGCAAATTTAATTGCTTTTTCAATCTCTCGAGACTTTGATGATACAGTTGAGCGTGCCAAGGTTCTGTCCTATGTTTCGATGATTGTTTCACTATCGCCCATCCTTGCTCCGGTACTGGGTTCGCTGATTTTTACCTATTATAGCTGGCAGGCTAATTTTATATTGATGGCTGTGATTGGGATAACACTCTTGCTGCAATCCCGTAAAGGATTATTTGAATCACCATTTTGGACCCAGCCTCAAGAACCTTTTATTGTTAAAAAAGTAATTAAAGCCTATCAAGAGATTATTCCATCTCCGACTCTCTGGAGTGGTTCTTTTATTATGATGTTTAGTTTTGCAGCGGTAATGCTTTCAGTGATTAATTCGTCCTATATTATTATTGAGCAATTTGGTTTTTCACCTTTGGCGTACGGGATTATTTTTATTATTAATGGATTAAATATTATTGTTGGCAACTACTTAGGTATTTGGCTTCGTAAATATTTCAGCATGGCATCGACCATTTATCTTGGAAGTTGGTTTATTATTACTGGTGGTTTTGCGATGTTAGTGTGCGCAGCCTTTTATGAATTCAATCTGTATGCTCTATCTTTTGCATTAATTTGTAATTTAGGGATTAGCTTAACTGCTCCAGCTACTATGTCGATCATGCTGGCTGATTATAAAGAGAATACTGGTCTGGCACTGGCCATAATTCATACCGTTCGCATGTTTGGTTCCTCTGTTTTAACAATCATCAGCGCCTATTTGCTGATGCAAACTCTAAATGCCTTACCTTTAGGATTAATTGCTTGTGGACTTGGAGCCCTTTATAGTTCTTGGCATTTCAATCGCTTAACAGCCGTGTCTGATAACTCTGGATTGGGTGAGGCAGAAGCTGCTTAGTACATGAGCTATTTACCCAAAGTCAATAAATCACGGTAAATAGCTACCAAAACTCGTCATCAGGGATGAATGATGCTCTTCTATGTGTAATTCTTAGAATTTCAGGATGTGCATGTGATATCATTTTGTTTTCACACGTAATTATTGTACACAATGAAAATAAAACTGTTTTTTTATGGATTATTAGTAAGTCTTCACGCTTTTGCCGCTCCTCGTTTTGTAACTGCTGAACCAGCTCCAGCGAGTCAGTATGAGATCAATGGACCCGCATTATGTGCAACTGCTAAAGAAACTCTGGCTTATTTAAATAAAGGGAACCATTATGATCCCCGTGTTATTCATGAGGGTAGTGTTTTCCCCGTACCTTTAGTCCGAGTCAAAGCAACGTTGATATTCATTTGTCAACACCAAAACGAATTGAACAATCCTGAGTTTATAAAAAAGCATTTTGATTTTGTTCGTTGGTATCCCGATCTGGAGCAAGCCAAGACTTTAAAGATGAAAAAATCACTTCTTGCTCATTTGCCCCAAGATAAAATTTTGATGACCAAGTATTATGTCCATCGTGCGAAAGCCTCAACCCAGCCTAGCGCAGCCTATCCATTTGCGCTTTACGGGCTTCCTCGAGATGAAGAATCATTAACACTCGAAGAGGCGGATGCAAAACCTGAACTGATACGTTTCCAATATGGGAAGCAAGCTATATTGAAAGGTGCATTGGCGCATAAAAATGTTCCTGCTTTGGCTTATCTCCATCGAGATGATCTGGAGGCGGCTTTAATGCAAGGTACTCTGGTCGCAGATTTTGGTCCGAATCATCAGACCCAAATTTTTAATGTTCATCGTTGCAACAATATTGCATATGACAAAGCTAAAAAACCTTATCAGCAAGAACGTTACTGGTATTTTAAACCGGTAGCAGGGATTAAAGGGTATGGAAAAGATGCAGATCATAAAATTACAGTAAATACAGAGGTCACTTTTGCCGCCGATCTCGAGCACTTTGGTTTAGGAAAACTGTTGTTGATACAATACCCAGATCGAGCAGGAAAAATGGTGACCCGAGCTGGTATTTTTGCTGATACAGGCGGTGCATTCCAAAACAATTTGTATCAAGTTGATTTTCTAGCGGGGAGTTATGCAGGAAGAGAAGCGTTCACCCAAGCAGCTCGCCATTTGCCCGATTATGTGGCTGCTTATTTTATGGTATTAAAAAAATGAAAATTTTCCTATTTTGCTCATTTTTCATAAGTTCTTTGGCCCATGCATTTTCTTGTTATGATTCGCAAACAATTCATCAGAAACCGATCCAATTTGATAAACAGCGGATAAAGTTAACCCGTCAGTATCAATTAGCTCATTATGGAATTGACTCTAAGTCAATTGAAATTGAGCCCAAAATGATCGTCTTGCATTGGACGTGTATTTCTACGCTCAAGACGACCTTTCGTGTATTTGATTCACCTACATTTCCGCAGAATTCTCCACGTATCAAAGAATTACCTGGTACTTTGAATGTCTCAAGTCATTTTTTAGTGGATCGTGATGGGAGTATTTATCAACTCATGCCCGAGAACTGGATGGCAAGACATGTTATCGGGTTGAACCATTATGCGATAGGTATTGAAAATATAGGGGGGATAGATGGTAAGGATGATCTAACCGAAGCTCAAACCAAAGCCAATGCATTTTTAGTGTGTTATCTCAAAAAGAAATATCCTGAAATAAAATATGTTATAGGACATAACGAATATTTGAATTTTAAAAACACGCCACTTTGGCTTGAACGCGATCCGAATTATCAAACCGATAAAGAGGATCCTGGCCCTGATTTTCGTAATCGCGTCATGAAATTAGTTGATGGTAGTAAAAATACATCACGCTGGATTGAGAACAATTTATAAGTTATTGCTATGGAACATCATCCTAATCCCTCATGTTTTTTTATTTTTGGCTTTGGTTATACCGCCGAGTTTTTAGCAAGAGAACTCTCTCAATTGAATTTGAACGTGGTTGGTACAACCCGAGATAAAGATAAAATTCTCAACGGGGTTCAAAAAGATTACAAGCTTATCGATTTTAATGGGGATGAAATTGCATATTACTTGAGTAAGGCAACCCACATTTTAGTCAGTATCCCCCCCTCAGAACAAGGCGATCCGGTCCTTTCCTGCTTTAGTGATTTAATGATGCAAAACAAAGCGCATATTCAATGGATGGGGTATCTTTCTTCTACAAGTGTTTATGGGGATCATCATGGTGCATGGGTAACGGAGGAATCGGACTCTAAAGCAGCAGAAATCCAAGGTAAATTAAGATTAGTTGCAGAAAATGAATGGATGATTTTTGCCAGAACACAGGAAATCCCACTTCATATTTTTAGATTGGCAGGAATTTACGGGCCGCATCGCAATGCGATAGAACGAATCCTTGGCGGAAAAAAAGTCAGTATTTATAAAGAGGGACAGGTCTTCTCCAGAATCCATGTTGCGGATATTGCTGCAGTCATTCGAGCTTCAATAAAGAATCCGCAACCTTATTCCATTTACAATGTTGCTGACGATGAACCAACCTCAGCGCATATCGTGGATGCTTATGCTGCATTATTACTCAATCGGCCGCCTTTGCCACTCCTCTCATATGAAACAGCAACCATGTCACCAATGGAAAAGCAATTTTATGCAAGTAATCGTCGGGTTTCTAATGCTAAAATTAAAGGGGAATTAAAGATTAACTTGCTTTATCCGTCTTATCGTGAGGGATTAACTCAACTTTTTAATGATAGTTATAAGGGAAAAAATTTAGCCCTTAGAACTCGTGATGAATAAAATTGCTACAATAAAATAAGTAATGTTTATAAGAGTCTGATTCAATGCATGGAGCGCGACTATGTCTGACGAATTATTAGATGTACTAGTAGTTGGGGCTGGACCGGTAGGTTTATTTTGTGCAAATGAATTAACTCGTCAGGGTTTGAATTGTCGGATAATTGATAAAAAATCAACACTTAGTGATAAATCCAAAGCATTGGCAATTCATATTCGAACACTTGACCTTCTTAGGGATTGTGGTTTTATTGAAGAAATCCTTATTCAAGGACAAAAAGTACATGGCGTTTTGTTTAAATCTAAAGGGCATGAGTTAATCGATGCAACTTACGAAAACGTTGAAGCAGATTATCATTTTGTTATTGATCTTCCTCAAAGCAAAACAGAACAAATTCTCCATCAAGGGTTGATTGATAGAGGATTACATGTTGAATGGCAAACCGAGCTTACGGAAATAGAACAAACATCCACTCATATCGTATCCACCCTAAAACATGTTGATGGGCATATCGAAACAGTTCAGGCGAGTTGGGTTATTGCGTGTGATGGTTCACACAGCACTTTAAGAAAGCAAGTTAATGCTGAATTTATAGGTTCTTCTTATAAGCAAACGTGGTGGCTTGCTGATGTGCTGATTGATTGGAAATTACCTGAAGATAAATTTATTCTGTATGTAAGTGACAAAGGCCCTGCTGCATGCTTTCCAATGGGTGAAAAACGGTACCGTATCGTAATGACTGCACCAGAAAAAAATAGGATCCAGGAACCCACAATGGAAGATATAGTACAGGCTTTTAAACTACGATGTACTGATAAAGCCTCGCTCCACGATCCGGTATGGATTAGCCAATTCGGTATCGATCACAAACAAATCCAAAATTATCGCTATGGTCGGGTATTTTTTGCAGGTGACGCTGCTCATGTTAATAGTCCTATGGGGGGACAGGGTTTAAACACTGGGTTACAAGATATCTACAATTTGGCTTGGAAATTAGCCCTTGTACACAAAGGGTTGGCGCATGATGCATTACTTGATAGTTACCACAGTGAACGTCACCCCATTGCTGCTGCTGTTTTAAAAAAAACGGGGGTAATGACTCATTTAATTATGATGACCAATCCACTGTTGATTGCTTTCCGTAATTTTATTTTACATACAGCCATGTCGTTTGATGCAATGAAAAATTTGGTCCTTAACGATCTTGCTGAGTTGAGCGTAAATTATGCTAAAAGCCCTATTGTAAAGGTTCTGGGTCAAAAGACACAGTTCAAAATAGGTGCGTTTCTTATTGATTTCCCTTTGATTGATGCTAAAAGTAAGGAGAAAAAGGAGCTACACCAAATAACCCAAGGAACACGGCATCATTTATTATTGTTTACTGGTCTTGTACCTAATCAATCCCTGCCCTTATTTGAGTTGGCAGCTGAAATGGAGCAGCGATTTAAAGGTTTAATCAAAACTCATATCCTATGTTCCAGTTCTGAAATGACATTACCAGTTGAAGAAATGTCTTTATTAATCGATGAGAATCAAAAAATGCATCAGTACTTTAAAATCAATCAAGCCACTGCTGTCCTGATTCGTCCTGATAAATACATTGGCTTAACCCAAATGCCAATCAATAAGGATGCATTACTGGGATATATTGAACGGACCTATTTGCAGAGAGATACTCGAATTTGACTCAGGATATACCCGTTTAGAACGCGCAGTTTGATCGCCATTGAAGACATTTTAATGCGCCATCTTTTGTATCTTTTGTTACATGCTTAAAAATTATATTATCTCAAACGTGAGTACGATTAATTTTCAAGAAAAAATAATAAACAGATTGTGATTTAAAATGTAAAATAGGTTGTAATCAACCTAAAAATAGAATAAAAATTTGCATAATGCTTTGTACAATTTATTGGTACAAAAAATTTACACCCCTTATCCAGGCCGCAAACCTTCATAAAACTATGGACTGTTACATGCTGATAGGGAAATATCTAACGTACATTGATCATATGAGTTGAAATACGTATAAAAGGGACACATTTATTAATATGTACGCTAAAAAATTGAATAAAAATAATGAGAAATGGATTAATACTTTATGAAAATAAAATTACTGGCGCAACGCGTCAATATTTTAAGGAAAAAAAGTTCCTTACTATGTTGGCTTTTTAGTTTTGTGTTTTCAGTGAATGGTTTTGCGACTCCAAGTGATGCAGAACTGATTAAAAAACTACAATCTATTGAAAAAAATTCGAATACAGTAATGGGAATTACTGCCATTTATATAGAGAAGAATAAGATCATTGAACATAATAGCTCCCAGCGTTTTTTCATGGCGAGCACCATTAAGTTACCCATTGCGATGGCTTTTTTACACCGGGTTGATGAAAAAAAAGATTCATTAGATCGTGTCATTAAAATGGACTCACGTAATTCAGTTCCTGGTTCTGGAGCATTGCATTATTTATTTGAAAAGAAGAAACTCAGCATTTCCTTGAAACAAATATTGATGCATACACTCAAAAATAGTGATAACAGTGCAAGTGATGCCTTATTGCAGGCAGCTAATGGACCTAAATATGTAGCAAAACGGATGAGTGCACTAGGATTCAAAAATACTTTTATTAATCGATCCATCATGGAAATGTTTTTGGATACAAATCACGTCGATCATTCATTTTTAAGAAAACGCCAACCCATCTCTTCCTGGCAAAAAATATCCAATCGTGTGCCTCTTAAAGAAAAACAGCAAGCATGGCAACGTTTTGAAAAAGATATACGCGACACCACAACGCCTGATGACATGGCAAAGTTACTCGTGAAATTATATAAAAAGGAAGCGCTTTCAGAATCGAGTACGGATCTTCTGATGAAGATTATGGAGCAATGTCGCACGGGCCGCAGTAGAATAAGAGGATTACTACCGGCCAATGTAAAAGTAGCTCATAAAACAGGAACTTGGTCAATTTATGAACGGGATTATTTAAGATATCCCGGCTCTAAGAAACTGTATCGTTTTGTCAGTGATGTTGGGATTATTACTTTGCCCAAAAATAAAGGGCACATTGCAATTGCAGTATATGTCAAATCAAAATCAGCGAGTGATTATCCTCGAAGCCGCGCTATTGCCCTTGCAAGTCGCGCTATTTATGATCATTTTATGAAATCATAATATTGAGTGTTGCACCCAGGCTACGATTTTCTGAGTTGTAGTCTGGGTGAAGGTGATACCGTAACCTGGGAGCTATATATCACCTCAATCCGAATCCGTTAAGTCGCTCCACGTATGAACTCCTCAAAAAAATGTTAGAAAAGCTCTTTTTTTTCGTATACCCTGTCATAAAAATAAACTTTGATAACAAGGAGGTTGCAATGCGTCGTAGTTGGACTTTGATTATTAATGCACTCATTTATTTGTTCATGAGTTTCGGTCTATATGCTCAGTTACCCATGGATTATCAGGAATTATCTGCTGCAGAAAAGCAAAATTTATTATGGAATGAAATCACTTTAAGTAATGAAGAGGATCAACTGCCTCCATTAACGGGTAGCAGCTTTAATGAAGTACTCGAGAAATTAAAAGGTCTATTTAACTTAAAACCTACATTTGATTATACCAGTGATGAATTGCCTGAGGGGCGAATAAAAATTATTCATGCAAATGGTTCAGTAGGAAAAATTACTTGGATTCCAGCCGCGGGCCATCCGTTCACCGGTATTTATAAATCCGGTGGAGTTGGGGTTGCGCGCCTTTCTCTGGCAACTCCACCTGCAGATGATAGTTACATCCCTGGAATGGCAATTAAAATTTTAATTTCTAAACATTCTTCGTTGAATTTACATGTCATGAATTTGCTTGAGGGACAAAAAGAGAATTGGAATTATTTTGCAAAAGATTTTTCTAATCAAATACCTCATCCTACCAGTTGGACATTAACTGCCATCGAGAAAATATTCGAATTCACTCGCGATCCAGCGAATAATCTGCCTCTATGGCATTTAGCTGCGTGGACAAGTGAAGGTAAATATAATGGCATTCCAGTATTCCCTGAGCGACTTTATTTCAGACCAACGAGCTTAGTCAACGATTTGATTCCAGAAACTTCTCGAGAAGACTTCAGAATTTCTTTCTTACAAGTACCTATGGGGCCTATCTATGATATATATGGAGAATATCAAGGTACAGAGTACCACATAGGAACATTAGTATTGGAAAGTCCTTTATTGGCTTCAAATTATGGTGATAAAAAATTATTTTTCCAACATCAACGATAAATAAGACGATCATTCGTAGCCTGGGTGAAGGCGTAGCCGTAGCCCGGGAGCTAGTTCATTTCATCCCTTCATCCTGAGGCGTTTACTACGAAGGATCTCCTAGTTTTAGCGTTATATGATCTAGTGCCACGGATTGGGGATCCCTCACTACGCTCGGGATAACAGGCTAAAGGATATACGCTGCGCTGCACCTAAACTTCGATTTTATTATTCATTTAGTTTTAATTCGTTAAACCCACAGCTGGAGCGAATATTATTTCTTCTTCTTTCGAGGCAATGATTAATTCTTTTGGACTGAGTTTGTTGTGCGTGTTCAACTCAATGGATGAGATTGGGGGTGGTAGTACAGGTCTGCCAAGAAGACTTAGTTTTCTTATACTGCTGTTTAATTCGTTATCTGGAGGAGTTTTTGTGGACTCAGGTTTATTTCGTTCTTTATGTTCTAAGCGGCCCTCATCTGAATTGAGTACTTTATATCTTAAAACATTGCGCAGATAAAATTCTGCAGCTGTTTTATCCACAGTTTTATTGCGATTTTCAATGAGATAGCGAAATACCTGGTCGATTTGTTTCTCTTCAGTTTTACGTGCTTCCTTACCACAGAGTGTATCTAGATTGAAAATATGTGCTAAGAGGCTCTGAAAACCATCATGTCCATGAACATAGCTAATGCGGTAGTTATTGTGTGTTTCAGGTCTTGCTGTTTCGGTTTCTTTTGTTAGATCCCAGCGATTCCAGAAAAGATACACTAAAGGCCATGCGGCTCTTTCTTGTTCTGACATATTGGTTCTGTCGTGAATTGCATCCGTATGAAACAGTGTGTGAACGCTATTATTCTCAAGATAGGACTGAAATTGATGATTAATTCGCTCAATAGTTGCCGCTAAAGCCTCAGCGGTGGAGTCATCATAGTGTGCACCTATCTTTTGGGCCATCAATTGAATGGCATCAAAACGGATGGGAGCGTGACTAAATAATGTAATCCCTTGTTCATTGATTGTATAGTCCAGAATTTTTAAGGTGGGTTTATAGCTTTCATTCACTAAATGGGTTAGCTCTTCATGGGAAATAATATTGTTTTCGAGCAAAAGCTTAAGCCCCCAGAACGAGGGAATTTGAAAATCACCTATATAACCTGCAGGCAAAAAGGGATTTCCAGCCATGAATTGCTCGAACGCGTAAATAAACTCGCTTCCATGATTAGAAACAAGAATATTTAATGGGCAATGATTTCGTTGGAGCAAATTAAGAATTCTGAATGTGAAGTAATCACAATTTCCACGATCCGTAACTTCATCACCAATGAGACGAATCATGGTTTGATTATCACGGACTTCTATTTGGTCCATGAAGTGATTAAATTGGGCAACACAGAGAGACAGCTTATCTTTAGGCTCAGCTAGTTTTTGTTTTAATTTTAAGTGCTCTTCTTCAGCGTTTTGTAACTTTTCTAGGGTCTGTTGCCGTAATTGGGCTAAGGCTTGATTTTGTTGAATTTCATTATTTGTTTCAAGGAGTACTTGTTTATTAAGATTTGCAAGGCGTTCTTTGGCATTATCTATTTTGGCTTGTGTTAATTGTAAAAGGGTACGGTTTTCCAAATATTCTTCAAGGATCTCACCATATTGTTCATAAAGTGTTACGAATTGATGATATGCTTGTTCAGTATTTTCAACAGTATCTTTAAATTTAACGATTTGATGGCGAAAAAGGAAATGGATGAGCTTGATTGGATTGCCATGTAAATCGCCGAGGGTGATGGAGCCTAAATTGGGTTCCAATTCATTTGGATACTTATAAATATCAACATTTTTATTTATAAGATGGTTAGTCATCCATTAACCTAGGTTCAGCGATCTTTATTAAAAGAAAATAATTGATCCGCTTAAAAATATCAAATAAAGGTATCCCTTATTATTTTAGAATGAGCATCATCAAATTTAAAAATGAAAGGCAGATAATCACGCCAAAGGTCAAAATCATTCCTCGGAAACGAAACTTTAGATGATGTTTTTCCTGAAGAAAAGCATATGCATGAAAAAATCGCCCCAAGAAGAAGAAAAAAACCAAGATGGACAAGACTATCCAGTTTGTATTGTTTGCTTCTGCACAAAAAAGCAATATTAACGTAAGCGGAACATATTCGCTAAAATTACCATGAGCTCTTATTGCTTTTTCCAGCTCAACACATTCTTTACAGCCAAGAGAAACTTTATATTTTCGACGCAAGGACACAACATACATTGAGAGATAAACATACGCTAGAGCGAATAAAGAACTGCTTAGGGTTGTTAGCGGATACATTTTATTCCTCCAATAAAAATGAATTTATAAAATCATCAAAGCACTGCTGAACTTGTTCAAAAGCGAGTAACCATGGTAAATGGCCTACTTTAGTAATTATTTTATTGATAGTGTTTTTTCCTTGAAAGCTTTGGTTTTCGACAAAGATTTTGGGCGGACAAATAAAGTCATGTTCGCTTGCAATCGTCAGTGTTGGGATTGATTTTGGAATCCATTTGCTGGAGTAATTAGGATAAAAATGTTCAATTGCATGATAATAAGCTGCATTATTAAATGCAAAAAGAGCAATGATTTTCTCTCCACCCGCCAATTCATCAGATGTAAAGCAATAATATTTATAAGTGTTCCAAAATTCTTTATAGGTTTCGTTAGATGGGTGCAAATGATATTGACTGGCTGCAGGAACCAGATCGGGTAACTGATGCAGTTCTTGCATTGCACTTACATGTTGGAAAAAACTGTTTTCGGTCGTGGTATTCATTAATACCAATCCGGTCAGATGGGACTCTAGCTCGGGTATGTTTAACGCGAACATTCCTGAAAAACTGTGGGTTACCAATACCGGCTTGGAAAACGATTTTAATAAATCAATTAAACCGTCTTGCCAAGATGGGATGCTGAGTTCGCCTTGGGTATTTGTGCCATCTTTAGGGAAGTCTAAAAGAAAAATGGATCCGGGTAAATCTAATGTGTCACATAAATTAGTGAGGTATTCCGAACCCAAGCCTGGACCCGCAGGTAAAAAGAGCCAGGAATAGCCAGAACCTTCAGTCAGTTGTTTTATCCTATAACCAAATTTAGTGTATTTCATGCGTTAGATTACCTCTTTTTATCAAGGTGTTATCATAACATATGGATTAGTTGAATTAATGTCACCTTAGCATTTATAGTGAATTTAGGAGTTCTATAATGCAACAGAAGTACAGGGAGTGTATTGTGAAAAAAACATCTCACATCGTTTTTTTATGTCTTTTTTTAATTTCGGCTCATGTACATGCGAATTATCTTAGATACAGTGGTAAATGTCAGTTTGCACTAACTCGCGATAGATATGCTTATTGTTTAGAAAAAGAGATGGTTTTTTATGACAATCAATTTAGCCAACTCTATAGTAATTTAACGCCTAATGTATCCCTTGCTGCAACAGAAGCATTAGCAACACAGGTAGTAGAACCGAATTGTGATGCGATAGCAATGAGAATTGGTGCTGGTTTGGAATATCATATTGCGTTTCGTACTTGCATGATTTACATCACCAAAGAAAAAATTGCCTGCATTAAGCGATTTATCCCCTGCCAAACATGTTGGGGGAGAAAATGGGTTAACTCATTAAAAAAACCTTTGTTGTTCTTAGAGAATGTTTCTATCAATATGTCTGATCCAAGTTGAGAGATCTTCTATCTTAACCGGCAAAGAATCCCGGGTTTCGCTACGCTTCACCCGGGCTACGGTTTCAACAGTTCAAGCATTTTTAATGTGCAGGTTCAGATGCAGGTGCTTGTGTAGACGCTGGTGCTGGTTCAGATTTGGAAGCAGAAGCTGTACTTTCGGCGCACGCATCAGCAATAGTATCAATTTCTGCATAATATTGTTTGTCTGTCATATCATTGGATCTTTTGAGCAAATCCGTTAATTTGGGTTTAGCACAATCGCAATAAGTAGTGATTAATTTTTTATCTTCATCAGATTGTTTGGGGATAACTAGGGCCCATCGATTCTGACAATAATCAGCAACATCAGTATCTTTTGCTTTATCTAAGCCAATGTCATCTTCTATAGAATCCATCGCATCGTGGAGTAATGTTCTTGAGATACACGCCTGAGCTGCTTTTTGAACCGCTGCTTCACTATCTAATGGTTGTTTTGAGGCACAAGCACAATATTTTTCCCCAAAATTTTTAAAATCTACTTTGTCTTTAACTTCATCTGCTTTTTTCATCCAGGCATTAGTACAACGAGATTGGAAATCCTCGGCAGTGTCAGCATAAGTAGATAAGGAACACAGCATTGCAAGAATAGATATACCGATTCCTTTTAAAAAGAAACGATTCATAGTCAGTCACTCCTTGTGATTGTAAATTTTATTATTTCCTCATTGAGGATAGCCAATGTCGTACAGGTAATCTATAGAATTTTCAAAAATTTAGTTTTTTCTTCTTTTAAATAGAGTTATATCAGTTACATGTGGCTCTTATTGGGTAAGGCCCTAAATTGTTAACTTGTGCCTGAGTACCGAGATCTGCCAAGACAGGAATTTGTTGCATGTTGGTTACTGTTGAGACTAAAAAATCACCTTGTTTAAACGTAGTTCCATTGAATGTGCCTTTTCCACGAATTATCTGAATAGAAATCTGGTTTTTCGTGCTTGAAACGGCATGTATTTCACAGAGCATGGATATTTTTTGTTTCGTGGTATTCGTTAAAACAGAAGATTTATAAGGTTCAAGATTTATTTCAATGAGTGAAGCAAAAACAGAAGTATTTACTAAAAACAGGATGCTATATAAAACTTTATTCATAAACCGGTGCATAATCGTCCTTATTCCTGAATCAATATCAAAGCTTTTATAACTTGCATTTCCTCTTTTAATGCTGCGTTAAAATCTCTTTGCTGTGCACTAAAATAAAAATTACAGTTTAGGCAATTGCTCAAATGAAAATCTAGAATATATCGCAATTTCAAATAAGACAAAATTAAAAACTTAAAATGATCCTTTTACGATTGTATTTCGAAAAGCTGAACATCTCAGCCCCGATACTTTTGAATCATTCTGCTATCGAGCCTGACTCGGCTTTTAGGTGGTCAGTAGGAATTGTTGATTATTTTTCCGTTGCAGCGCATCCAAAAACTCTCTAACGGTATGGACTTTTTCACCAACCAGCTCATCGGCTTTACCCGCCTTAATAAACGCTCTTAATTCTTTACCTAAATTACCGTTTCTCAAAGTAGCTACATGCTGGGTTAAATCAATTCTCTTCCCTTTTAAGGCTTCGCTTAAGTCATTAACAGCATCATTTTTTTGTTTTAAGCTTTTCTGGAAACATGTAAAAAAGCTATGAAAATAGTCTTTAGGTTTCCCTTTAGAATCAACTATCTTATTTCTATCTTCAAGATAACCAGAAAGAAGGGCGTTAATGTCATATTCTCTGACTTTTTTCTGATTTTTCAGGGAAGCATACCCTTGGATAATCTCTTTAATGCTTGCCCCGTGCTTCACGCGGTATTCTTCAACCTTTTCATGATTACCCGCTAAAATATAACTTTGCACGATGGCATCAGTATTTTCTTGGGTATGGTATTCTTCCACTTGCTCATGATATCCACCCAAAGCATAACCTTGAGCAATTGCCGGAAAGCCTGCATGTAATCGCGTACGAAATTCTTTAACTTTTTCATGATTCCCCGTTATCGCATAGCCTTGAGCAATTGCATCAACTATATTAGTGCCGACCCCAGGTAAAAAAATATAATCTTCAACTTTTTTATGATTCCCTACTATTGCATAATTTTGAGCAATGACGTTAGGGCTTGCGCCCAGATAACGGTAATATTCAACTTTTTTATCATTTCCTGCCAAAACATAATATTTGGCAATTGCGTGCACACTTACCTGATGATGTTTACGATATTCTTCAACTTTTTCATGATTACCGGCGAGCGCATAACCTTTAGCAATGACACTAGGAGCGGCGCTATGTTGTATTCGGTACTCTTCAACTTTTTCATGATTATTGGCAAAAGCATAGCCTTCAGCAATGGCATTGGCACTTGCATTATGTTCCCTTCGGTATTCTTCTACCTTTAGATGGTTGCCCGTTATCGCATAGCCTTTGGCAATTGCATCTACACTTGCGTTATACATTGTTCGATATCGTTCAACATTAAGATGATTTCCTGCTCTGGCGTAACCTTCTGCGATTGCATCGATACATGATTTTTTCTGGCTTAATTCTCGATACTGTTCAACTTTTGGTGTATTTCCAGATAACGCATAACCTTTAGCAATGCTATCAATGTTTGCATGCAGTTCTAGATAATCTTCAACCCTTTTATGGTCTCCTACAACAGCATACGCTTCCGCAATCTCATGAACGCTTGCATTATAGTCCCTGTGATAATCTTCAACTTTTTTATATTTTCTTGCAAAAGCATATCCTTTAGCAATTGCATGGACACTTGCACCTTTTTTTCGATAATCTTCAACGTTTAGATAATAAATATCTCCAGCAGATGCATAGCCTTGGGCAATTAAATCAACGCTTGCTTTATGAGTGTCACGATATTGAGCGACTTTAGTATGCTTTCCAGCTAACGCATAAGCATAAGCAATGTGATCAACGCTTGCTCCTAGTTCACGCAACCACTCTACTTGTTGAATGTGTCCCTTAAATGCTAATGCACCTGCAGGAGTAATTAATGGGTTGACTCCTCTTTTTTCATCAAGATGTAATTCTTTTAATTTTGACTCAAGCTTTAATTTTTCTAATTTCGAGCATAAGTCTTCTTTGGATTTTGCATCGAGTGCTGCGTTATAAATTTTGTTGAACATAAGTGGAATTTAAATGATCAATAATGGGCATAATTGTACATCAGTTGATCTTATTAGTCGATCTGTATTATTTTCATAAATGCATGAATTAATAAATTAAGAAGAATTGAAAAGTTGAACGTCTCATGTAAAAATTTCGGGTGGAAATTTTGGACTTAAATTTATAGGGATAATCACATGCTAAAAAAATTTCTTATCATTGCTTCTTCTTTCTTGTTATCATTCTCAGCTTACAGTATGCCCGAAGATGAAAAAGCCTATCTTGCTAACCAATGTCATGAAGTGTCGCAAAAAATCGAAGCATTAAGTGTCGATCAAACAAACTCGTGCTCATCCATAATTCTAGAGTCTGCGAAATTAGTAGACCGTAGCGGGCAGTTCATATTAAAAGAATATTGGTTTAACGCAAGGACTGATTTGCATCGTTCCTATAGATTATTAGCGGATACGAATAAAATGAATTGTAAATCAGCCACAGAAATTTCTATTGCCCAAAAAGGGATTGATGACATTTTAGAACAATTATACGGGTTAGAATAAGCCAAAATTGGAAAGGGCGTCTATTATTTATAATGTTTTTTGACGGCTCAATCTTTAGCAAAAGGAAAAGCAAATGAAAATTATTGTAGTCGGTGGAACTGGAATAATAGGTGAAGCAGTGTGTAAAGAACTCTCACAACGTCACACAGTGGTTACCGTCGGACATACAAACGGTGATTTTCAAGCAGACATTAGAGATAACCATTCAATTGAGAAGCTCTACCAATCAGTAGGCTCGTTTGATGCCGTTGTTTCTGTCACTGGGGAAGTGTACTTTGAAACATTAACGAACTTCACTGAAGAACAATATACTGTTGGCTTGAATAGTAAGTTAATGGGACAAATAAGACTGGTATTAGTTGGTCTTAAATACATCAATAAGTGCGGTTCATTTACTTTGACAAGCGGTGTTTTAAGTCATGATCCAATTCCAATGGGAACATCTGCGTCGATGGTTAATGGTGCTATCGATTCTTTTGTCAAAAGTGCAGCGATTGAAATGCCTCATCATATTCGTATCAATTCAGTCAGTCCTACAGTTATATCGGAATCAATGAATCGATATGCACCTTTTTTTCGTGGTTTTGAATCGGTGCCAGCAAGTCGCGTTGCTCTGGCTTTTAGCAAAAGTGTCGAAGGTGCACAAACCGGGATGGTCTATTCAGTAGTGTAAATTTGAGGGTGCACACATAATTGGCTTTATGGCTCCCGTGACCTAGCAATTGAAGGATATTTTAATATGTTGGCTAGAAAATTTTGGTTTTGTTTGTTTTCCTATCTTTTTGCTGGAGAAATTGGGGCCGCTATTCCTGCTGATTTTATGTTTCATAATAAACCCGTCGATGCGTTGTGTTTTTTTAATATGGAAGGAAACGAAATTGATCTGAACCAATGCGGATTGGCTAAAGAAAAATATGTCATGAAAGGACAAAATTCTAAGCTCATTGAGAAAGGTTATATAGGCTATAATTGGCAAGATCCGCAGTTTTCAGACTCTGCGCAAGGTTACAGCTATTATAAGTTCTTTAATGCTGGAGAGAAATTATATTGGCTTTACACCATTAATAGTGGTGGTGGTACAGGAGATTTTACTGCCATTCATCTCGTAAAGAGAAAAGAGGCAGATATTTTGGATCTTGAAACTTTGGCAGGTGGTGATCGGTGCAATGGCGGCTTACAAGACGTGTCAGAAGTCCATAACCACTTAAGCTTTAGTCAAAATCTTACCGCCTATGATCTTGTTGCATTATCCAAAGCGTCTCCTCCTAAGATTAAAGCCTATGATGATTTGGCAGCATGTGCTATTTGCTGTGTTGCTAAAGCATATTATAAAGTGAACTCCGATGCGCAGCTGAAATTGGATTATGTTGATTTAGGAACTATTGCAGATAGCAAAGAAATGCCTGATCAGGGGGCTCTTCAATCATGCTTTAATCAATTACTCTTTACTTATGTTGCAACAGGAAATATCAAGTTAAAACAAAATACATTAGATGAGTTAGTAGCAAAATTTTATCAAACATGTAAAAAATCGAGTTAACGCTAGGTATAAAATTTTTATAATCGAGCTTTTATCCACCTCTCAGGGGGATAAAGGCTCAGTTAAAGCCTAGGGATTGCTTAGTGGAGCACTTTACCCTTGGGATCCTTAACAGTTTCCTTGCCATTAGATTAACTTGTACTGAGGAACCATCTGTATTAGTGATAATCTTGGTTCCATCGGGCTTATAGACAACGGAAGAATGATCCGTATTGGTAATAATTTTTGTGCCATCCGGTTTTTTTTTGTACGCTAGACCCATCGGCATTGGTTATAATTTTGGTACCATCTTTTTTCTCAACCACAGATGAATGGTCTGCATTAGTAATTATCTTAGTGCCGTCGGCTTTTATTTCTACTGAAGAACCGTCAGAATTTTTAATTAATTTAGACTGCTCTGCGTACGACGCTGCGCTCAAAAACCCTAAAACAAAACAATACCATTACCTCGAAAAAATGTTTGATTAATTCTGGAAAGACCAAACGATAAGTGTTCATATGCTATCCTTTCCTTGATTTAGAGTACTATCAAGTATAGTCGTAAAACTTTGTTGGAGTATGTTTGGAGCATGTTGGCTTTTATTTAATCCAAACACATTTATTCTTATAACGTGTGACAGTTTAGTACTCTCCTTAATTCTTAATTTGAGCTATGCTTATTTCAAATAGGTCTACGCGCAATATTGGGGGCTAGAGTCATCTAGGAGAATACCAAGAATGAGTTATTTTAATGCAAAGGACCCAATATGTGAGACTCAAGGATGTCCGCAGCAAGTTAGGGTAGCGTTGCTCCCGCGAGCAGTTGATCTGGGTGGATTTCAAGTCGATCGCATAATACCCTCTAAGGAGAAAAAGACTGTAGGTCCTTTTGTTTTTTGGGATCAAGCAGGACCAAGCGAACTGCTTACTGGCAAGGGAATTGACATACTCCCTCATCCACATATTGGTTTATCAACCATGACGTATCTATTTTCTGGGAAACTGGAACATCGAGATACGCTTGGCAGTCATCAAATTATTATTCCTGGTGAAGTGAATCTAATGACTGCTGGACGAGGGATAGCTCATTCAGAACGTACACCACGTGAGACTCGTTTCTTCCCACATCATTTTTTTGGCATCCAATGCTGGTTGGCATTAACTCTTAACAAAGAAGAAACCAATCCTTCATTTACACATTATGATAAAAGTGCCATTCCTATATATAATGATAAAAATATGAGTTTGCGGATTGTGACTGGGGAATGGATGGGATTGAAATCAGCGGTTATCACTCCACATGATGCGCTTTTTGTTGAATGCAAACTAAAGCCTGATACTCAATTTAGCATTCCATCCACAGTAGAAGAGCGAGCAATTCATCTTTTAAGTGGTAAGATAACTATTGATGATACTGAATATAACGCTACAAGAATGCTCATTCTCAAAACAGGAGTTGAAATCAAAATCACAGCGACCTCTGAGGTCCATATGATTATCTTGGGTGGCCCACCACTTGAACAACGGCGATATATTTGGTGGAATTTTGTAGCCAGTTCGAAAGAACGAATTGAGCAAGCAAAATTGGATTGGAAAGAAGGAAGATTTGGCGCCATACCCGGCGATGATAAAGAATTGATACCTTTGCCAGAATAAACAGTTGTTGCAGTTCCAGTTATAGATACTTCATTAAAAAGGACCTTGAAAAATGAAAAAATCAGATCAGGAAACTCAATATCTCAAAGAAGGAAGCATTAAAACCAAATTGACAGGTTATAACCTGTTGAATAATTCCAGATTAAATAAGGGGACGGCCTTTACTGATCACGAACGAAATGACTTTTCTCTTCACGGTTTATTGCCACCCCAAGTGAGTACTTTGCAAGAGCAGCAAAAACGTCGCTACGATGGATTGAATGAGTTGCCTACTTCATTAGAAAAGTACAGTTTCCTCCGTGGCCTCCAAGATAATAATGAAACACTTTTCTATTCGCTGATTATTAATAACATCGAGGAAATGCTCCCCATCGTTTATACCCCCGTAGTTGGTGAGGGATGCCAGAAATTCAGTGAAATATTTCGCAAGCCGCGTGGTCTATTTCTTAGTTATCCTAATAAGAATTTAATTGACCAAATTTTTTCGCATCCACGTTATGATTTAATTAAGTGTATTGTTGTGAGTGATGGTGAGCGTATTCTCGGTCTTGGTGATCAAGGCGCAGGAGGTATGGGAATCCCAATTGGTAAAATGGCACTTTATACTGCGTTGGCCGGTATCCCGCCACAATATTGCTTGCCTATTTTATTGGATGTGGGAACGGATAATGAAGAACGATTGGCTGATCCTCTTTATGTTGGTTGGCGTCACCATCGTATTCGTGGTGAAGAGTATGATGCGTTCGTGGATACTTTTATATCTGCGGTGAAACGTCGTTGGCCACATGTTCTTCTACAATGGGAGGATTTTGCAGGCGTGAATGCAGCACGGTTATTGGCACGTTATCGCGATCAATTGTGCACATTTAATGATGACATCCAGGGAACTGCTGCGATGGCAACAGGGACATTACTTTCAGCTATTAATGTCACTGGAATTCCCCTGAAAGAACAAAAAATCGTTTTTGTTGGTTTTGGTGGCACCGGGCATGGCATTGCTCAATTGATGCGTGGTGCTCTTAAGGATGCTGGATTAAGCGATCAAGAGGCTGGTGATCGTATCTATGCGGTAGATAGATACGGACTTCTTGTTGAAGGGGGTAAGGGATTGACTGCAGATCAGGCCACTTTTGCGCGTAAACGCTCTGAAGTATCTGGATGGCAGGTTAGCAATCCTGAAGAAATCGGATTACTCGATGTGGTTCGCAATGTAAAACCCACGGCACTTATTGGTGTTTCAGCACAACAGGGTGCATTTACCGAGGAAGTGGTTCGTACTATGGCGAAGTTTACAGATCGCCCTGTTATTTTCCCGCTTTCTAATCCAACATCCCATAGTGAAGCAATACCTCAAGATCTGTTCAAATGGACAGAAGGTCGTGCTTTAATTGGAACAGGAAGTCCTTTTGAACCAGTACAGTACAATGGGAAAGAATTTCATATTGACCAAACAAATAATTCATACATTTTTCCAGGTTTAGCGTTAGGCATTATCTCCTCTAAGGCAAAACGAGTTTCCGATGGAATGATCAAGGCGGCCGCCCTAGCGCTTGCTGAATGTTCTCCAGCTCGGACAGATAAATCGGCTAACCTATTACCTCCATTAGCAAATCTTCGCTCAATTAGTCTTGCTGTTGCAAAAGCAGTAGGGAAACAGGCGATACTAGAAGGGCTTGCGGGGGTCCATGAAGCAGGATTTGAAGAGGAGCTTGCTGACAATGTATGGGAGCCAGTTTATAAACCTTATCACCTTGCCGATTAAGTAGTCTCGCAATGATGGTTTGGTTGATCTAAACCATCATTGAATCACTTTTGTATGCATTAAATTAAAATTTATATAAAAATCATTATGTTAAATATTAATTCATATTAATGCAAGTATATGATAAAAATACTGTGGTATGATTTTCAAAAATGAAGAATAGTTTCCTTGTTTGAAACAAAAATAGAGCTAGGTCAGACTCAATTTCATAGGGGATACATCATGAGGAACTCCAAGTTGTCTTTGGATTTAAAAAAGGAAGATTCCGAAGATCTATTTTCAAATACCCTTACCCATGAAATTTCTCATGATTACCTAATGGAATTATTGGATGTTGGCAAATTAAATGTGTGGCAGTGGGATTTGGGTACCAATGAAGTAATTGATTTTGGTTACTCTGAATCGTTATCGGTTTTAAATGCAGACAGCAAAGTAGGGCATATCGATCATTTTATAATACGACTTCATCCAGAAGATCGTGAAGAAATTGCCAATACATTAGTTAATTCTCTGACCAATTATGAGGACCATTACGCGGATTTTCGTATACAATCAACTAAAGGACATTATGAATGGGTATCGGCTCGTGGGCGTTATATTCGTGATGCAGAAAATAATCCAATTAAAATGATTGGTACCTGGCATTTTATTACAGAACAAAAACAAAATCAGGAATTGATTAAACTACAACAAACCACGCTTGACCGCATATCGAGATGTTATTTTTCAGGAGAAGCTGCCTCTTCATTATCTCATGAAATTTCTCAACCCTTATTAGCACTAAACTCCTATCTACTTGGTAGTATTTTACGTTTACAACAAGAGGATAAAGGCTCAAATGAATTCATTGGCGTACTCCAAAAAGCATTAGAACAAGTTGAATTAATAAGTACGATTATTAAGCGAATGAAACGTTTTGTGACCCATGGAGAATTGCATTTTGAGCGAGTTAATTTAGCGGCATTGGCCAAACAGTCTGTTATCTTGTCAAAATTTTATTCGAATTTTTCCGGAACAGTCCAATATGAGTTTGATGAGCATTTGGTTGAAGTTTATTTAGATCGCAATCAAATGCGACAGGTATTCCTAAACCTTATTAATAATGCTTTTGAAGCAATGTTCGATGCCCAAACAAAAAATCCTTCATTAATGATTAAGATAAAAAATCTTGATACGGAGGTACTGGTGACTATTGCTGATAATGGACCCGGCGTGTCACAAAGTGTCATCGATAGTCTATTTACTTCGTGCTATAGCACCAAAGAGTATGGCTTGGGTCTTGGGTTAAGTATTTGTAAAAAAATTATAGAAGCTCATGGTGGGTGCATTAAAATAGAACAAAACACTGCTGGTGAGGGAACTATAAGTTCTTTTAGATTACCTAATCATATTTTGGAATCATAAGATGAATAAGACAATTTATATTGTTGACGATGATGAGGGTGTATTGCGCGCTTTGAAATGGCTTTTTGACTCAATGAGTTTTGACGTAAAAACCTACTTGGATGCGACAAGTTTTCTTGAACAATATAATCCTAAACACATGGGATGTCTGATTACCGATGTGCGTATGCCTGATATGGATGGTCTAGAGCTCCTCGATAAATTAAAAAGACAAAATAGCTTACTGAAAGTAATTATTATTACAGCTTATGGCGATATCCCCATGGCCGTAAGAGCAATAAAAGCAGGAGCAATAGACTTCATTACCAAACCTATAAATGAGCAAGATTTGTTGAAGTTGATTAAAAAATGCCTTGAACATTATCCGAATCATGTTACGCGTGCAATTGATCAATATGAACTTTTAACGGAAAGCGAGTTACGTGCTCTTGATGTGATTTGGAATAAAAATTAATTTTATTATTCTTTGCGAGGGCAGTTTGTTCTCCGCCTACGTACCGCGCTTCATGCGGTATCTAGAACAATGGTTTATCCTAATTAGAGACCTTTTTTACTTCAATAAGCATTCTCTGGATACCGCATGAAGCACGGTACGTAGGCTCTGGGGAGTAATTATCATTTCCCCCTAATATTCAAGTAATGCTCTAATGCGATTGGTGTAATTTTTTAATGGAGTTTGTACTATAAAATCTTTCAGGGGCGTTTCAATCTCAAAATAGAGAATATTGGCTAGAAAACCATAACAACAGGCATCTACTGTATGTACTTTATTTCCAAATAGGTAATTTTTATCTCCTAAAAGATAAAGAATCGCCTGCAGATCATCGATCCCCGATTGATATATCTCCGTAGTGGAGTATCTACCAATACCCTGATAATGATATTTTTCAATATTATACTTTCGTACTTGTTCCAGAGAGGCTTCTGATAATTCGGAATGTTGTTTTAAGAATTCTGCCTTGAATGAAGGCCAAAATTGTTCATCTTGCCAGCGTGAATAGGACATTACCCAATACAAATGATTATCTAACATACGATTTATGAAAAAATGGATGTTTTTTTGTTCTTCGGTGAGATTATGATCTAAATTTACATAGTTGTGTGAAAGATGATGCAGAATATTATTACTATCCGTAATGATGTGCTCATCATCAATCAGGTAAGGTAACTGCCCGCGAGGTGCATTTTGGGTATTAATAATATGCTCATGTTGATAATCAATTTGGGTTAATCTAAGAAACGTATCTACTTTTAGTCCAAAAGGATTGTTATCAGGCAGGCCAAAAAGCTCTGGATAAGAATACAAAATTATCATTAAAATTCTCCTGAAATTTGCGCAAGTCCAGTTTATAAAAAATTGTAGAGCATCCTCTCGCTATTTATTTTTTAGGTGCTGCAATACAAGTGACTTCGACTAGTAAATCGGGTAATGCTAATGCGGTTACTCCTATAGAAGTACTTGTATAGGAAGAAACGGGAATACAATTTTTTCTGGTTGTAAAATAAGCAAGACCATTTTTCTCAATATTAACAATGTACGATGTCATAGCAAGAATATGTTCTAAACTTGAATTTGCAGCATGAAGGGCATATTCAATATTTTGGAACAGTTGTCGAGTTTGAGATTCAATATCCAAACCAACTATTTTTCCTTCCTTATCTTGTCCTGCTTGTCCTGTGACAAAAATCAACTCATTGTATTGGACGCATTGTGTAAACCCATACTTTTCATAAGAAAGTAATTCGGGAACTTCGATTACGTTTTTTGGCATGATCTTTCCCTTTATCGTTGCTGTGTTCAGATCCCTATATCCGAATTATAGTTAAGAGCGCATAAGTATTTCTTAATATTCTCCCAAACCCCTAACTCACTAAATAGAACAAGTTACAACTTCACTCTTTGAGAATACTACACATGGTATAAATTTTCTCTTATTTAACAAAAATAACACTTTTTTAGTAATTTATTTGTCTTAGTTAATATTTGGTTAATAATTGGTCAGTATTATAGAAAACTATTCCCTATCGCTTAGGAAAGGCAAATAAGCCCAAAAATTTAGGGGGAGGCGATATGATAACACCACTGACACTGAATAAATCCATTAAAGTTTTAATTGACCAGTTAGGAAAAATAAATCCACTTCTTGTTAAGTTATTTGAAAACGAAACAGCGATTGACATAAAGACTCTAATTGAATGGTTTAACCTCACTCAATCGATAAATAGTAGTGATGAATCCTTTTTTTTGGTCACCAGCTTAAGAGCTAGCTTATTAAAAGAGTTAAATAAGAAGCTAAATACCGGGCAAAAGGAAGAAGACACAACAGATGCTCCATTGACGGCAAAAGCCAAATATGCGCTAGTTGCTCTTGGAGGAATTGCTTTTTTTGGGTGTGAGGGTTTTGATGGTATAAGCGCATTCATGGGAATTTTTACTTATATTCCATCTCTTGCAGTTATTGCCGTTGGGCTTGCATTTTCAATTGTTTCCATAATTGTATTTTGCAGTTTTGATTTAGTTGAGATTTCAAAGAACCTGGGGGTTAAATCTTCAGAAACCCCCAAATTAATTGATGCTGCACTTGACGAGTTTAACCAAATAAAAGCGGTACGTGCCCGCCTTACGCATTTTTCCAAAAAATCGAAAGAAGAACTTGAAGAATACCTTCAGCTGGCGCAAATGTTACTCCAAAAACACCGAGCATTAGATGTAATCCGCTATGAGCTAACATTAGCTTCAAATGATGGGCTCTTATATTATGCGAAAAAGATTACAGCTGGTGTTGCGGGCTTTATCTTTTTTAGTGGCGGTTTTTTTGCAGGGCAAACTGTATCCTTGGCGATTGGAGGTTTATTTGTTACTACATTGTCTGCAACTGCATGGCCTATTCTTGTTGCATCTGTAGCGATTGGTTTGGCAGCGTTGGCTGTGTACTGGTATGTAGAGCGTCCAGGAATTGAAAATTTAATCAGTCGGTGGAGAGGATTGGATAAAGAGAAAATTGATGAATTATGTAAAAGTGATGTTGTGGATAAAGAAACGCATAAACTAAGTGTATTAATTGAGGAGCTTACTTCTGAGATTGACTTGCTTAATGATAGGGCTACAGATAAAGCGCAAATCGAGGCAATGCAAAAAGAAATAGAACTTTTAAAGAGTGAGAAAAAAGCCTTAGGTTTACAAGCGATCGCCGCGGAAGAAAGAGCAGCTGGATTAAGTGCGCAACTAATGATTAAAGAAACACAACACGTACCAGAATCTGAACCCGCACATGCTGGGGCAGTGGATGCACCCTTTGATGAACCAGAATCCACTGTGCCATTTCAAATTTCTGGGAAACAAGGGTTTCCGTCAGTTTCTGAGAAGCACTCATTCTTTAGTATGAAAAGATCCGCATCGACCGGAGATCTTGTTTCTTTGCAAAAAAGTTTTTCTAAGTGAGTTAGCCTGTATTAGTAGCTACTAACTAATACAGGCTCGCGCAGTTTACAGGGAAGAATGACTCAATGTAGCATCGAGGTCCAAAGAGATATCCTGTTCCAATGAACGTTCTTTTTTTCCAGAAGAAGCCAAGAAACCGTTCCTCAAAAGCCCCTCGGTTACCCTATGCTTAGTCGCAGGTTGTTGCCAGACCGGTACTGTAACCGGTGTTTGCCCAAGAGCAGTTGGTGGTTGCGGTATCGGCCTTCTTCCGGGATTCAGTTCATTTTCCTCAGCCTCCAAGAATTTAAGTTGCTCTGCAGTCGGTGTTTCGACTTGGCTGGAATAAATAAAAGGTAACATACGAAGTTTGAACACCAATAAGAACGCCTCGAATTTATTACTTAACTCAGTGTATCCATGTCGAGATGGTGCAGCTAATGTTGCCTGCAATTGAGAAGGGGATAAAATCTCAATGTGATTGAGATCGGTACGATAATAAATTTTACCGTCATCTCCCTGTAAAATTAAGGGCTGTGGTTGGCGATATTCTTTATCAACATCCGGCATTTGTTCCAGACCGCCATATTGAGTCTGTTCAGGCAACTTGCTTCCGTTAAACACAGAATTTAAATCGTTTAATGAACAGGTCATACCTGCCAAACAGGCTTGTTTATTAAAATAATTATTTGCAGTATTAAAATCATCATCGCCACCTGCAGTAACCGGAGGCTCGCTTTTATCGGGTGAAGGATCGTAAATACGTTTGGTATAAACGGTTACTTTGTTTAACTCATCATGCAAATTGTTGACTAAAATACTACCCCAAACTCCAAAGCGTTGTGGAAGCAGGGCACGTAGATCCCCCATAAATGAAATATGACCTGCAGCAAAGTGATCGGTATAATAATGGAAGCAAAAGAACTCCATACCTAATGCCAAAGCTTGATATCGATGGGCTAGATCCTTCAGTTTTTCTGGTGTCAAGCCATTAGGAGTCTGTTTGAGAACCTCAAGTAGTGCAGTGAAGTCGCTGTTCTTTGATTGATAATCTGCATGCGTAATATATTGTTTTAACTCATAATGAATGAGTGCATATTTGAGAGCTATATGATGGCCTATAGTATAAACACGGACAGACCATGGGGTAAAATGCGATAAATTTCGATTCAAAATGTCACTGTAATTGTTTACCCTCAGAGCAAACATGAGCTGTTGAACGTAGAAATTTAAAGTAGTAGAAAAGGGGATGTAGTTGCCGTTATTTATAGTATAAATGGTATCAATATCACTTTGTTGTACGTTTTTATTTGCCAGTCGTTTATAAGAGCTAATTAATTTGTGTTCCTCATTCGCGGTAACTGGCTTTTTAATTAAATATTTACCTAAGGTTTCACTAGATCCTGTTCGATCAAAAGTTCTTCGTTGCGCCTTAAATTCACCAATGCTTGGTAAATCAAAAGAGACTTCTTTTCCACCAAAATAGTCGCCAGACATGGCAATAATGACGCCTGCAGATATATTTAATCCAATGGGTTCAGGAAGGCCCATTTCATTAAACCCTTGTAATTGCAAGTGCAAGCCTCCCTTCTCATCGATTGTTAGGTATGGATTGCCTTCTAAGCTCTCCCAATCTTGAAATCGTAATGCATCACCCAGTTCCGTATGTTCATTGGTGTTCATAAGCAAGCTCCATTTTTTATTTTTATTACGCTTTAAAAACAATGAACTTCTTAATCCTTTTACATTATGAGCTGTACGACACAATGCAAACAGACCAAGTTCTGTTCAAATTTTTGTTTCAAAAAAAGAAGGGTAAAAAATAAATATAGAAGTGGGGTCCAATATTTTCAAATAGGAGCGCTTGCTTCTGGGGCATCCCTCTAAGTTTATATTTCGCATCTATAATTAAAATTATCCCCGCAGTTGGAGATGATTATGAAAGATGAGAAAACCGAAAAATTAGTAGGAACCAACCGCAATACTCTATTTTCGGCAACAGAAAATACGGTCTCTTCTAAAGATCGCTTAAAAGATTTTGATGCATTGAAACAGGATCAATGGCTGGAGTACAGTAAAAAAGTGATTCATGAATTGGGATCGAAAATATCTTCTTTTCCAGAAGTGCCTCCCCCCGTTAGTAAAGATATTAATTGCCCTCCAGATATGTTGAGCTCTCAAGTAGGTTGTGCTTATGCTTGGTTGGCTGATAAAAGACGAGAAGTAGCGAAAATGTTGAAACAAGGCCCGCTAAGACATCAATTCGGATTAATCAATAAAGCAGGGTTTGTGTCCACAGATGATTTTAATTTATCAAAGCATCTTCCTACCCAAAAGGATATGATCTATGAGCATTTAATGGTTTTGATTCATCAAAAAAATAATCATGTTGAGGTAATGCGACAAGAACACAAATCCGAAGAGGGTGCAAAATATACGATTAAAATTAAATTAACTGCTGAGGAATTTGATTTATTACATAAGAAGAATACCTCATCCCCCTTTCCCTTTATTGAAGATGATGTTGTTCTTACGATTACCTTCGATGATTATGGGAAGAACGATAGTAAAACAGGGATCGTTATTGATCATTGTCCTACTCCTTTTCATCAAGATTATCGTGATCGCTCCAGCTATTTTCAGGTGCAATTTGAATTAATCCAACCTTATTTTAAGGAATGTGTTGATTGGACTCCTGAGCAGGATATAAAGGATTTTCTCATGAATGCGGGAAAACTTGCCTATAGTCTTGCCCGATTACAACCCGTTGGTCGAGGAAACTCAGCCATTGTTGAATGGATGGTTAGAGGACTTGCTCATGAAAAGAATATTGAATTAGGACCTTTTAACCACAATGAATTAGGTTGGGATTTTAAAGCCTTCCTAACCCCAGAGATTGATGACTATGCACAATGGTTTGCTGAAAAAGCATTTACAGGATATGTACTAACAGAACCTGACGATTTAACTCCGAAAATGTAAACTTCGAAAAAAGATTAGGGTATCGAAGTACTCATCCACATCAGTAATAAATATTTAATTATTTTTATTTTCGATAATTTACAAATTTTCGAAAATAATTAATACTATTCAAAATTTTTAAATTGAAGAACAATAACATGTCTCAAATTAAAGTGAAGCAATCAAAGACGAGCACGGTATTAGAGAAATTACGTCTTGATCTAGTGAACGGCTATTTTGAGCCGGGTCAAAAATTGCAAATGGAACAATTAAAAGAACGTTATGAGGTAGGATACAGTCCTTTACGCGAAGCGTTATCTCGCTTAGTAAGTCATGGCTTAGTCAACTTTGAGGATTTATGTGGTTTTTCTGTTCCTTCTTTATCTTTAGCAGAATTATATGACCTCTATGCCGTTAGGATTCAGATCGAAACACGTGCTCTGGAATTATCCATACAATATGGGGATGAGTATTGGGAAGCAGATATTATTGCCTGTTGGCATCGATATGCAAAATACCTCTGCCCATCATCAAATAAACGATTAAATCCTATTGAATGGGATGCGTTACAAAAAGAATTTACCTATACCCTGATCAAAGCCTGTCAGTCTCCTTGGTTACTCAAAATCCAAGATATGTTGTATGACCATTCATCACGGTATCGCTTTTTATGCTTAGGGCTCCATCATAACGATGAGCAAGTATTAATGGAATTCAAACAAGAAAATGAGGAGTTAGTCTCTGCGGTATTAGCGAGAAATACTGAGAAAGCAATTCAAATTTCGCAAATGGGTTGGGATAACTCAATTCAAATGATGGCAGACCGTTTGAAAGATAAAAATGCTTAGGGATAAAGCAATGAACGAACATAAAAAAAATTATCTACTCATTCCTTCGGTACCTACCCCTAATGGTCGATTGCATTTAGGCCATATTGGCGGTCCATTTTTGAGTGCAGATATACTATCAAGATACCTACGACTTCTTGGGCATACCGCATTGATAATCTCAGGAACCGACAGTTACGAGTCCTACGCAGCAGGAAAAGCAGAGGAGGAACATTTAAGTCCTGAGGAAACATGCCATCATTATCATGCATTAATTGCACATGATTTAGAACAAATGAACATTCAATGCGAACAATTTATTAATCCCCTCGATAAGCAATGGCATGCATCGTATCAGAAATGGCATGAGAAGATTATGGGGCAATTATTGGATAATAAAGCCACGACGCGATTAAAAGAAAAAATGCTCTGGGATGAAACGAATCAACGCTATCTCAACGGGTACTGGCTGCAAGGGGATTGCCCTATATGTTATGAACAAACCGCTAGTTATTTTTGTGAGCATTGTGGTGCCCATTTTCGCCCAGAAGAAATGATTCATGATCACAATTTAGAGCAAAAGGAAGTTGAAAATATTTTTTTACAACTTCCCAGAGATATTGATCTCATTTCCAAAGGAATTAATCCAAACATCCAATCACTATTTCAAAGTTATCAAGTGTTGCAAAACAATCGATTCAGGCTCACGACTCAGTGCGATTGGGGTTTAGTCGATAAGACTGATCCTGAGCATCCCAGAACGTTGTTTAGTTATGGTTTTGTATTTGCCTATTTTTTGATGTTGGGAGAACTGGCGGCAAGGCTCATGGATACCAACAGAAATGCGTTTGCGGCTGATTCTGAGGTGATTACTATTTCCAGTTTTGGTATTGATAATTCATTACCTTTTTTAAGCAGTGCCTTGGGAATTAGTTCTGGATGTCCTCAATATAAACCATTTGATTATTACCTCGTGAATTATTTTTATTATCTTGATGGCAGTAAATTTTCAACAAGCCGACAGCATATGATTGGCGTGGATGAGGCCATCAATCAAAAAGGGCTTTCCAGTGATATTATTCGGTTGTATCTGGCTTCGATTGATGTACGTAATCAAACAGGTAATTTTGTCATGGATGAGTTCATCCAATATTATAACAAAATTGTAGATTGGCTTGAACGCAGTGTTGTTCAAGGGATACAAAACGTTCCTGAATCCGTCATGAACTCTTGTACTCAATCGTTACAACATCAATTATGCGAATTGTTTACCATTCAGGAGAATGCATTACAACCGGCTCAATTTGTTCCCCACATAGGGGTTCAATCCCTAAATGATTGGATGCTTTTAAGTCAAAGCATCGATCCTTGCTCTGAGGATTATTTCTGGTGGTTAAAAGGGTTTTCTTTGATGATTTATCCTTATATGCCCGAACTCGGAGAAACAATCTGGCATGCTCTGGGATATGGGCAATTACCTACTTACGCTGACTTTTTTGTTAAGCCAACTCGGACAGTCCAGAAAAAAATACAACTCACACTAAAACGAATTACTCAGGAATTTGAGACACAAGCAGAGGGAATCTGTTATGAACAAAATAAATCATGAAATTTCCGATTTACTTGGAGTAGGTGTTGGACCATTTAATTTAAGTATTGCGGCTCTTTTATCATCAGTCGAAGAGATTTCCAGTATTTTTTTCGAGCAAAATGAAGAAATGATTTGGCATCCTGGAATGTTATTTCCTAAAGCTGAAATTCAGGTTAGTTATTTAAATGATTTGGTGACGCTTGTCGATCCTACTAATGCCTATTCATTCATTGCTTATCTTGCAAAACACAAACGCTTGTATCGTTTTATTAATGCACAATTTAAACAGGTGTTACGCACTGAATTTAGCCATTACTTAAATTGGGTGAGTGGGTCATTACCTAATTTATTGTTCAATGAACAGGTTGAGGATATTTATTTTGATAAATCGCATTTTGTCATGCATACAACGCAGAGAAAAGTTAAGGGAAAACATCTTATTTTAGGTAATGGCTTAACTGCAAGAGTTCCTGATTGTGCCAAACCTTATTTAGGTAACAATGTATTACATAATAAGAATTTTTTACTTAACCCCATAAATTGGCAGGGAAAACGAGTTGCTATTATTGGTGGTGGGCAAAGTGGTGCCGAAATTGTACAGCATATTTTATCTCATGATGAGCAATTACCTTTAGAACTAAATTGGATTTCGAAGCGACATCAACTCTTACCGATGGATACTTCTCCATTTGTAAATGAATTTTTCACGCCTAAATATACGGAATATTTTTTTCATTTATCTGAAAAAGAAAAAGCCTGTTTATTGCAAGAGCAACTCTTAGCCAGTGATGGTATTTCCTTGCACGTCTTACAAGCAATTTATCAAAAACTTTATAGCCTCGAATTTTTGGAAAATAAAGGGAGGTTGTTTAAGTTTTTACCGCGTCATGTATTAACAAATATGGAGAGCGAATTAGGTACCTATCAGTTAATACTGACCGAGCTTGATACGATGGAAAAAAGATTAATTTCTGCGGATATTGTTATTCTGTGCACCGGTTATCAGTGGGAGTTTCCCTCTTATCTTGCTTCGCTTGCCGATAAAATACCCTTAAATAATGGTGCATTTTGCGTCAATCCGGATTTTTCCATTGCCTGGGATGGGCCCAAACAACATCGCATTTATGTCCAAAATGCAGCGCACAAGGCTTATGGGATCGCTGAGCCCAATTTAAATGTTATGGCTTGGCGAAGTGCAAAAATAATTAATAGTATTGCACAAGCAAAAATCTATGAACTGGATCAGGAGAGCACGGTCTTGGATTGGGGACGGGAATTCCATGAGGAACAAAAATATGTCTCAATTGCTTGAAACGGATATTTGTGCAGCCCCTGGGTTAGTTTTTTCTAATCCTGAACATATTGCTCCCGGAGTGGTGGTAAATCCTATTGATTTTGCACAAAAAAAGGCATCGCCTCCGTTCCAAACAACTTATTTCCAAGTGTTGCCTCAGTGTGAAACTCCAGTGGATTATCATCAGGAAGAAGAAATTTGGATTGTATTAGAGGGCGGTGGTATTTTGACTTATGAAGGGGAGGTTCACTGTCTTAAAGTACACGATTTTTTTTACTTTGCAGCGTTTAAAAAGCATCAAATCCGTAACTCTTTGACCATCCCACTTCTGATTTGCTCTATTTATTGGTAAGCGATTATTGGGTGGTGGAGTTCTTGAGTATGCTCTTTGGCTAAGTAGCAAAAAATAACCCAACGGAACGAGTTACAACTGATTGAGAATTTAATGAAGAATTACAAGGTACGATGGTTACAGTCCATTGATAAAGAAGAGTGGTTTGCAATGTGGCATGAATATATGGAGTTTTATCAAGTATCTCTGCCTTCAGAAGTGGTCAATAATACATTTGATAAACTACTCTCTGCAGATAAAAAAATAGGATGTCTCATTGCGTGTGACTCCCAAAATGTCGCAGTGGGATTTTTGACTTTTATTATTCAGTTAAGCACTTGGAGCATTGCTCCCGAATGTTATTTACATGATTTATATGTAAAACCAGAACATCGAAAAGCTGGGGTGGCGAGAATGCTCATCGATGAATTAAAACAAATTAGTCAATTGCGGGATTGGAATAAAGTCTATTGGTTAACCAAACCAGATAATCAGGTCGCACGAGCACTGTACGATAAAATTGGACGAGGTGAACCATGGATCGTCTATGTTATGACGGATTAAGTTAATCCTTATTTTCCTTCGTATAAGCCCCATTTTAGAAAAAGTTAAATAGGATATTTTTTAGTATTAAATTCTAATAGACTATTAGAAAATCGCTGAAAAATAAGGATGTTTCATGCAAGACTTCATCAAGCCGGCACTTTTTAATGCGCAGTTAATAAGAAGCTTGGGATGTGCAACCTATCAAGGTGCTGAAATTGGAGAATGTTTTGCTATAGCAAGTCAAATAGAGCCGGGTGATAAAGAAAGCTGGTATGCTCGATGGACTGCCTTTGGTGATAGCAATTTTAGTATGGCTGAAACCTACCGTAGCCAAGGGTTGCACTTTGATGCAAAAATGGCATTTCTGCGTGCATGTACTTATTATCGGACCGCGTTTTTTTTCTTGGAGGATGTACCTACTGATCCCAGGATTGAGCAGGCATTACAATATAGCATTCGTGCTTTTCATCAAGCACTTGAGTATTTTGAAACTCCAGTAGAAAAAGTAGAAATTCCCTTTGAAAATACCTCCTTGCCTGGATATCTCTACCTAAATCAGACTCAATCTAATCATCCCAAACCCATTCTTATTGATACGGGTGGGGGCGATAGCACCAAGGAAGAATTATATTTTAGTACAGCAGCCGAAGCGCTACAGAGGGGCTTTCACTGCCTAAACTTTGAAGGTCCAGGTCAAGGCAGCATGCTCCGATTAAACAAAATGCCTTTTATCCCGGATTGGGAGCGAGTAATTGAGCCAGTCATTGATTTTATTATCAATCGTCCTGAAATCGATCCTAATAAGATTTTCTTAATGGGCCGAAGTTTTGGTGGTTATCTTGCTGCTCGAGCGGTAACAAAAGAAAAGCGAATTGCAGGTTGTATTGTGGATCCCGGTATATTTGATGCAAGTGGTAATCTCGAGGCTAAATTTAATTCTTTTATGACTCAGTTCCCAGATTTGCAGGATGTTCCTTTAGAGCATGCGTTAACACATCTCATGAGGACAGATGAAAATTTAAGGTTTATGCTAGAAAGTAGGAAGTGGCGGTTTGGTGCGAAAACGGTTGAAGAAATGCTCAGTAGAACTCGTGCGTATACTTTGAATGGATTGGTCGAAGGTATTCAGTGCCCCATGCTGGTTTGTGATAATACTTTAGAATACATCACCTTAGGTCAAGCAAAAAAATTATATGATCAGTTGCAATGCAAAAAACAATACATACTTTTTCATGATGAGGACGGTACTGGTGGTCATTGCGAACCGCTTGCGCCACGATTATTTAGTGCAAAAATTTATGAGTGGCTCAGAACTTTATAAAGATTTGGTAGCAAATGAAAAGAAATGAATCTAGAAATGAATAACAATAAGTGTTTAAAGAGTCAGGAAAGGTAAAATGCATTCTATAGGTACCTGGTGGTTATGGTTGTTTTTTATTGTCTTAATACTCATCGTCTTAAGTATTGATATTATTTTTTTAACCCGTAAAAAAGGGGGCCATACTTCGTTAAAGTTATCGATTATATGGGTCACGGTGTGGATTTTGTTAGCGTTACTATTCAATGCCTTTTTATGGGTGTATCTACTGCATAGTGAAACAAGCCATATTGCAAACCAAAAAGCACTTGAATTTTTTACTGCTTATTTGATTGAAGAGTCATTATCTATCGATAATATATTCGTTTTTGTCATGATCTTTAAATATTTTTCTATACCTATGAAATATCAGCGTCGTCTACTCTTGTTTGGGGTATTGGGTGCTATAGTGATGAGAATAACACTTATTATTGTTGGCATATGGCTTATCAATAAATTTCATTGGATTTTTTACTTATTTGGATTATTACTCCTTTATTCCGCATCTAAATTCTTTACTTTATTTAAAGACGAACAATTTATTGCGAATAATTTTGTTCTAAGAACATTAAGAAAATTCTTTCCCATAACAAAAACCATTACCGATGAACGTTTAATTGTTAAAAAGAATAATTCGTATTTTATAACTCCTTTATTCGTAGTTCTTATATTTATCGAAGTAAGCGATTTAATTTTTGCTGTCGACAGTATTCCTGCCGTATTGGGAATTACTCAAGACCCATTTATTGCGTGCTCTTCGAATGCTTTTGCCATACTGGGACTGCGATCCTTGTACTTTATCTTGGCACACATCCAAAATAAATTTTATTATCTCAATTATGGGTTAGGTTTAATTTTAGGTTTGGTTGGGATAAAAATGATTGTGCATGACATCATTGATATTCCTGTAGTATTAACCCTTGCAATGATTGTGATAATACTCGGGGGCTCAATCGTTGCGAGCAAGTTGTGGCGTAATAAGTAAATAAGCCAAACTGTGTTCACATGAAAAAGGGATATTTATGGAGCAATTCTTAATTTTTGCATTAGTTGGTTTTATTGCACAAATAGTTGATGGTGCATTGGGCATGGCTTATGGGGTGATTATTACCGGTATATTAGTTACTTATGGGATTTCTCCCGCAGTGGCAAGTGCGACCGTGCATACTTCTGAGATTGTTACCACAGGTATTTCAGGTTTTTCTCATGCAATGTTTAAAAACATTGATTATGCTTTATTTAGGCGTTTGGCTATCCCTGGGATTTTAGGATGTATCTTAGGAGCATATGGTTTAACAAAAGTTTCAGAAAAATTGGCAAAGCCTTTTATTGCAATTTACTTAATCATCATGGGTGTATTTATTTTGTACCGGGCTCTCCAAGGTGGAAAAATTATTCGACTCATAAAAAATTTTATGGTTAAACGAGTTACAAGGCGTGCGTTGCCTTCTAATCATGCACGGGGATTAATTCCACTTGGATTTTTTGGGGGGGTCTTTGATGCCACAGGTGGCGGCGGGTGGGGAGCTATAGTTAATTCTACATTACTAGTACAAGGTACGACCCCTCATTACACCATAGGTTCAGTTAATTTAACCGAGTTTTTAATTACTATTAGTGTTTCTGCTACCTTCTTTTTTACAATTGGAATCACTCATTGGTTAATTATTCTAGGGTTAATTGTCGGGGGGGCAATAGCCTCTCCTTTTGCTGCCTTCCTCGTTCGTTATATTCAACCTCGACTCATTATGTTGTTGGCTGGAATCGTAGTCATATTACTCGGTATTCACTCAATTTTTACAGTATTTATGAAGTAAAAGATGAGTGCGTAGACAATCAATATCATTCGAAATAGAAATGTATGCTAGGGCTCTATTTTGATTATCTTAAAAAAATATTTTAAATTAAGAGGGGCTTATCTTTTTGATATCTACTTTTACTGTTCATGGATAGACAATTTATAAACAAGGAGCTGTGTTTTGAAACTAAAATCACTTGTAATTTTATTGGCAGGAATTCTGACAAAAAGTTCTTTGGCTGGAACTATGGGGGCTATTGAACCTTCAGCGTTTCCCTGGGTTGGGTCGCTTAGTATCGGCCCTGTGTGGGAAGATGGGGGTAAAAGCCAAAGCCTTTTCCTAACTCCCTTTATTGAAAAGACTTATGCTGCAGATAACTCAACGGATGCACTAGCAAATTTTGAAGTATTTTTAGGTTTACACCGGTCATTTAATCCCACCATTCAGGGGCAGCTAGGAGTGGCAGTAGCTGCAACGACGAATGCAAGTCTTTCAGGGGAAATTTGGGATGATGCAGATCCTGAATTTGATAATTTTACCTATGGCTACAAAATTCAGCATACTCATATTGCTGCAAAAGGGAAATTATTGGCTGATATGGGATTTGTAGTGATGCCTTGGGTGAGTGGGAGTATTGGTGTTGGTTTTAATGAGGCTCGTTCTTTTAGAAATACTCCGAAGATTTTTGAAGCCATAGTCAATCCTAATTTTGCCTCTCACACTCAAACCACCTTTACTTATACTGTGGGCGCAGGAATCCAAAAATCATTGACTCAGAATTGGCAAGTAGGTGCAGGTTATGAGTTTTCTGACTGGGGTAAGAGTCGTCTGGGTAGAGCAGAGGGTCAAACTCTGAACTCTGGGATAACACTCAACCATTTATATACAAACGGTGTAATGTTCAATATAACCTATACAGCTTAAGGACTTTGTATGATAAAAAAGCTACCTATCTTTTGTTTTTTTCTCGGAATAAGCTGTATATCTACGGTACAGGCCGAGAAGCCTCTATGGACGATGACCTTAGAGGCTGGCAATAACAAACAATCTATTCCTGAAAATGTAACAGCAACGATTGCGTATAAGGTTCAAAACCAATCAAAAAAAGCGAAAATTCTCGCCTTACAACCGACACCCGGCCTTGTCCAGACTAATACTTGTCGTCTAGCACCTAAAGGAACCAAGAGAGATAGTTGTGTGGCTACATTTAAAATCATTGGGCATATGCTCCCGATTAGTGGTATCCATCACGGCCCAGTACTATGCCAGGCGAATTCAAATGGAGGTGCTAATCCAAATCAGTGTTATCAACCTGATAAGGACAATATTTTGTCCATTACTAAAACGAAAGAATTAGCGGATTGGAATAACTGGGGACAAAATATTCAAAATAGTCAGCACAATATCAACTCGGGTATTACTGTCGATAATGTGAAAAAAATCGTAGAATTATGCAAAATTGACTATACCCAAGGTCTTGTACCCACTCCATCAAATTCATCAAGTTTTTCGAACAGTGCCAAACCAGTTATTGTAAATGATACTATCTATTGGACTGGTTTTGCTGGAGTAATAGGGGCTCATCAAATTCAACGCGATGAGTATGGTAACTTTATAGGATGTAATCAACTTTGGGTACAAAACGTAAGTACTTTAGTGGGTCTTGTTCTTCCTTTTGGATTTACACCATCGGTTCGTTCCTCACCCGCTTATTATGAGCGGGGTAATGGTCAGGGGGCACTGCTGTATACTGCTATTGATAGCGTTTTTTCTTTACCTCCCAGCTTATGGTTTATAACCCCTCCCTTTGCAGTTGCGGTTGATGCAAAAACTGGCGAAAAATTGTGGCAAATAGACTTGGTGGACCCAAGTGAGGTGGCTGTGGGAATGGATGCGGTGACACCAAGTACTACGGCAAGTCCGCGCATCTATAAAAATACCGCTTATCTTGGATTTTCAAGTTTAAATAATGCTTTTGATAACATCCCCATGACTTTTAGAGGGCATATGATCGCCCTTAATTTAGGGGGGCAAGGTTTATCTCCAGATATGCCTTCAATCAAGTGGACCCAATTCACCATTCCACCCCGTCCGGCTAACTATCAACCAGGTACTTGGTTTGCCGGTGGTGGTGTTTGGGCGAGTGCCCCTTCGATTATCCCAGAGCTTGGTCTGGTTATTTATGGTGCGGGACAACTTTATAATTATCCAGATTTTGTTACTGCATGTATGCAAAGACCGCAATCAATTACTACGCCTACATTTAGTACCACGCAAAAAGGACAAACAGGAAAAGGGTCTACTGAGTGTTTAAAAGAAGCAGAGGCCAGATTAAAGCAATTAGGAATCACGCAACCACTTGCATCGAATTCTATAATTGCTTTGAAGATAAAAGATGGTAGCTACGCTTGGCATGTGTCAACACAAGGTATTGATAATTGGCAAGGTTCTTGTGGACTTAATATTGATCAACCGTGCAGTGTTCCAGTTCCAGGTCCTGACTGGGATGTGAGCGGTAGCTCTCCTATTGTGGCCGATCTCAAATCATTAGGTAAAGTGGTTATTTCCCATAATAAGGGCGGGTCCCTATTTTGGATTAATGCTGCGACTGGAAAGGTTATTAGAAAAGCTGATGTATGTGTAGGAAGCGCTCTAGGAGGAGCTCACTGGGGATTAAGTTACGATCCAAAGAATGAAACGATCTATATGGCTTGTTCTGCTGGTGGGATTGTGCCGAACTTTGGAGGATTTGTAAATTATTTGTCTATATTAGCAAATGGTAGGAAAACCTGTATGTCAGGTTATCTTAATGCGATTGATGCGAATACTGGGCAACTAAAATGGCAAACTCTACCTGCACGATCCGAGATCGTTGATGTCAATTCTCCTGGTTGTCCAAATAAGCTTTATTCGGTCGATGAGCGATTTAAATATGGGCTAAATTTTGACATCGTAATAAAAAATAAGCAATTTAAGGTACCGGTCAACGTAATGCCTAACAGCAGCAAAATTCCTTTAGCGCATCAACAAAAAGGGAGAAGTAATGGTGTACCTGCAAATGCGAATGACATTGTTTATTGGCCTGTCTATTATGGAACAGTGTATGCGCTTGATGCTAAAACAGGTGCCTATTTAAAGGAAATGAACTGTGATGAGGGGGCTATGTATGTAGGACCATCTGTTGCCAAAGGCCTTGTTATGCTTGGTTGCGGGTACGGTAATTTTAATTCTGCAGATGTTGGTAAATCCATCATGGTTTATGGGTTGTCTAACATTATAACAAATCAGACCAAAAGTGCTGGATAGATCATAATTAATCTTCGATCAAGATTTGAATCCGTGATTGGTGTTCAAATCTTGATCTGTTCTGCAAATGGTCCACATAAGTTTTAGTAAGTACGATCTAATGAAATAAATGCTTCGTGACGGTTTCAATAAAAAAATAGATGAAGCTGAAGTAAAAAATGATCCCAATATATCCTACAACAATAAGTAAGCCGTCGCGTTCGATTAATCCCAAGCTAAAAATAATGAGCAGAGCCGCAAAGATAAAATTGCTTAACGGGATCGGTAGCATCAACAGTATTGCTAAACAAAAAATAAGTATTCCATTGATTATTTCCATAATGCGAGAGGTCATGAACTCCCAGCGTGGTTTCAAAAAGTGTTCAATTTTAGTCAAATAAGGTACTGTCACACGGATTACTTTAGAAATGGTTTTTTGATGAATCGTACGTTTGGCAATAATTTGGGGTAACCATAATGTCTTTCTAGCAAATACCATTTGGCAGGCAAAGAGTGCTATGGGCACACTAAATACAAGCGAAACACCGGGCACCGTAGAAAAAGGTAAAGCGCTTGGTAAAGCAAAAAACAACAATACAATTCCAAATGCGCGTTCGCCTAGAATTTGTAAAATTTCTTGATAGGTTAATTCGCCTTGTAAATCCTTATGGTTGGCAATCTCCAAAAGGATATCAGAAGAGTGTGTAGTCGTTGTATTCATGATAACTCGCAGTTATAACTCGACATGATATTTTTAGTACTATTAAAGAATAGAACAAAATCCCTGATGAGAATGAATAACATCAAACCTAATGTAGCATATAACTACAAAATTTCTTATAACATTGTCTTAAGAGAGTAAATTAGCCCAAAGGATTAGGAAATTTTTGTAAATAAAGCGTACCAAATTGGTATGAAGCGTAATCAGTAATATGACCTACATCACGATATACGGGGATGCCATTGATGTCTGCTTTACAAACATTCTGCTCGCATTGTACTTCTTTGGGATCGATTATAATTAATTGCGGGTATTTATTTTTCATTTTATTAAATAATTGCTTAAACCACTGTTCCTCATTAAAGTTAAAATCACATTCATGAGGCGTATATGATGTTCTTAATTTTATATGTTTAAAAAAACAATCATGGAAATTATTTTGCATTAACGCGGTTGAGTGCATCAATACGGGTTTTGCTCCCGATTTGGTAATGATTGATAGAGCTTTATCCAAAGCTTCTTCCAATCGCTTTTTGGTCAAGAGTAAAGAGCGTTGATCATCCAAGTTATTGATGATGTTTTCTGACAAATAATCAGCCCATAATTGTCCAATAATGACATAATCATAATGATTATTTTGGATCATTTGATAATACTTTTGGGTTAGTTCATGACAGAGTGGATAAACTTGATTTTTAAAGTGCCACCAGTCATAAAGATAAATGTCAGGTAAGGTTAAGCAGGAAGATACGGTTTGCATTAAAATGGAAACATTCGCTGCTTGCCCTAATACATCGACAAAGCCCCAATAATGATTGGAAAATGAATCCCCAATCATTAACGCACGCTTACTATCTGCTTTCTTTGCGCCGGCGAGGCATTGCATATTGATTTCATGCAGGTGATCGGTAATACACACATCCCTAAGCGGGCTGTTGTATTGGTCTAATTGTTGATACACGGTTAATAGCTCTCCATCAAAACGTTGAGGAAACCCATGATTTTTTTTTATCACATAGTCAGTCAGGTGAACAACAAGCATGGGAGCTAATAATAGAAGCACAAAGGTATGACGAAAGGGCATGTTCTTCCAACGTTTGGATGGTTTTTCGATAAAACGCCAAGAGAGATAGGCTAAAACAAAAGTAATCCCTAAAGCAGCCAATAAAACGATGGGGGTTTCCACTATGCTTTGATATCTTAGAACTGAGAAAATAACCCAATGCCAAATATAAAGTGAATAAGACAACAGGCCTATGAATACTAAAGGTTTACTGGAAAGTAATTGGCTGAAGATGTTTTTAGGGGAACACGTTCCTATGGCAATAAGAAAACCAGTGGCACTACATACAACCAAGGCATTCACATCAGGATACCCTGCTAAAATTGGATTAAGACGAGCAATATAGAGTAAGGTTATGAATGCCAGACCACCCATAAGGCTTAAAAGGTATTTCTTGGTTGAATGAATTGTCATCTGAATGAATGCAACACACGAACCAGTTAAAAATTCAAAGATTCTACTGGGGAGTAAGTAATACGTATGCGCAGGTAATGTTCTGGCATTGTATAAAGAGCCTAGCAATGCGAAAAAGGTCAGTCCAATTAGAATAGGAATCAAATATCTCTTAGGTGCGAAACGATGTAAACAATAGATAAGGAGTGGTAAAAGTAAATAACATTGCCATTCTATTGAAAGAGACCAGGTATGCAGTAAAGGAAGTTGATGCGTATCCGGTGAAAAATAACCGGTTGTCGTTTTATCAAAGAACATATTAGACAAAAATAAAGAAGTTTTGCGAGCGCTCCTGCTGTATTGCATTAAGTCATCAGGTAAAAAAAACATCAAAGTTAAGGTAGTTGTCAAAAAGAGCAAACAGATAAAAACAGGTTGCAAGCGCCAGAGTCTTCGATTGTAAAAATCTAAAAAGGAAAATGAATCATTTTGGAGTGATTCATGGATAATCCGCGTAATGAGAAAACCAGAGATAACAAAAAATACATCGACTCCTATAAATCCTGAAGGAAAAAAAGAGAGTCCTGCGTGATAAATTAAGACCAGTATAATCGCAATGGCTCTAAGTCCATCAATATCAGGGCGGTATGTCATTGACGTTCAAACAAAAAGTCGCAATCCTATCACCTTGATTAAAATTTATCTATAACCCATTCTAATTGATAGAACCGATTACTTCATGCAACGAGATTTGCGGTCTATAGGACAGTCACATTTGAGCAATACTATTATAGATAGTCCCAATTTATGAGGAAAATGATGCATACATTACGAACTTTTTTCGCCATTGTCCTCCCGAAGGAAACTCAGGTTGGTCTCTCAGCTGATTTAAAGATGTTACATCATATTATTCCTTCAGAGTACATTCGCTGGGTTCATATAGAAAAAATGCATATTACATTACAGTTTCTCGGGAACTTACCGCAAGAGCAGTTGATGGCTGTGACTAAAAGCGTAGACGCTGCAATAAAAAATGTCCCCGCATTTCAACTCGAATTCGGTCCTTTTGAATGGTTTCCAACATTACGTCATCCTAAGATTCTTTCATTGTCCGTTCAACCCCAAGTTACTTTAGCGAAGTTGGCTGATACAATTGGGAGTGCGCTAATTGGTTTAAATATTCCAATTGAAACACGCCCATTTCGCGGACACATGACCATGGGACGATTGATTCGGAGGGGAATGCGCTATGAATTGTTGGAGACCATAAAAAAACCAACGATTCCCGCAATCACGGTTAATAAGATCCATCTTATAGAAAGTAGAGCAGAAAAGGGTGGGCAAAATTACTATCCATTGGCTGAGTTCAAACTAGCCTCGGTTTAGCTTACGCATTCATCCAAGCTTTAAGTTACAACCCCACACTTAGCCATAAACAGACAACAAATACTCCATGACTGCACGTAATCCCATGGCTTCTCCGCCTTCGGGTCTCCCAGGTTTACTTTGCTCATTCCATGCCATAATGTCAAAATGTACCCAAGGGGTTGTTTTGGTGATGTATCGTTGGAGAAATAATGCTGCGATAATCGCTCCACCATAAGGGTAGTCACTACTATTGGTCATATCAGCAATAGATGAGCGCAGAAATTTTTCATAAGCTGCAAATAACGGGAGTTGCCATACAGGATCAGCCGCTTTATGGGAGGCCTTGATTATTCCCGCGGCTAAAGATTCATCATTGGTAAAAAATGCTGATATTTCAGTTCCTACAGAAACACGAGCTGCGGAGGATAAAGTGGCAAAGTCAATCAATAATTCAGGCTCTTCTTCACAAGCTCTTACTAAAACATCGGCTAAAATCAGACGTCCTTCCGCATCTGTATTATCGATTTCAACACTTAAGCCATTACGCATAATTAAAATATCACCTGGTCTAAAAGCATGAGGCCCAACAGCATTTTCCACTGCAGGGATAAGTAAATGTAAACGAATAGGTAAGTTTCGTTTCATAATCCAGTAAGCAAGACCTATTGCATGGGCTGCTCCGCCCATGTCTTTTTTCATGATGCGCATCCCGTAGGGAGATTTCAGATTCAATCCTCCAGTATCGAAACAAACCCCTTTGCCAATTAAGGTGATGTGAGGATTTTTTTCATCACCCCAGGTTAAGGAGAGCAGGCGTGGTTCTGATTGGGAGGCACGGCCAACTGCATGAATGGCGGGATAATTAGCCTGTAACAATTCATCGCCAATCCATTGTTCGAATTGTGCATTATGTTCGGCGGCTAATGCGTCCACCGTATTTGCCATTTCTTTAGGTCCCATATCACTCGCGGGCTGATTGATTAGATCACGTACTAAAAAGTGAGCTTGGGCTAAAAGGATTAAATCAGAAAGTATTGGGGGTTCAACTACTAAGACACGAGGAGGAGGAGCGTCTTTTTTGTATTGTTCAAAACGGTATTGCGCTAACGCCCAATATAAAGCTGCTTCCTGAGAACAAGGTTCTTGCAGTTGATAATGGTTTGCTGGTAATAAGAGAGCTGCATGAGCCATCGCTAATATTTGCGGTTCATTACCAGTCCCTACATAGACTTTCTCTAATAAACCCTCGGTATTATGAAATAAGCAATATTCGCCGATTGCTCCATTAAATTGAGTTTGGACAAAATAATTACGCTCTGCTGGAGTTAAGGTCGTATTTTGGTTCTGTAATTGCTTCGGAGATATTAAATAAAGTGGAATAGAGTTGACACGATTGATTGTATAAAAAAGCTCAGCGTGCATGTCATGTTCTCAAGTAAAAGTAAAATGATCTTTAAACTGATAATTAATTATCAGTTCTGGATTGTTTTTTGTCAAAGAGCAGTGGAATGCATTTGCAAAAAAGATGTTTGCCAAGTAGATTTGGCTTAGAATAGTGCATTATAGCCTGGGTGCGGTAAAGTGAAATTCGTGTATTGCTTTGCTGCACCCAGGCTACATTTTTGTAACGTATACAAACCGGTTTTATTGCTTAAATCTTTGGTATATTCCGACTAAATCAGCTTCACCGATAACATGTCCAGTCATGGCATTCAAAACTAAATCTCGTGTTGTACCATCACCTAGATTTAATACGGTATCTAAAGCGTATAATTTAAAATGATAGCTATGAGCAATTCCAAAAGGAGGACAAGGACCTCGATATCCTAAACCATCCCAACTATTTTTTGCATTTGCGGCTCCAGAAGGAACTGGGCTTCCAGCTTCTAAATTTTTTACATTGGGAGGTATATTAAATAAAATCCAGTGCGTCCAGATGCCTTCAGGAGAATCTAGATCGTCTACAACCAGCGCAAACGATTGTGTTTTGGGTGGGATGTTACTCCAAGCTAAAGGTGGAGATTGATCTGCTCCAGTACACGTATAAGGATCTGGAATTAGCGAATTCATTTTAAAGTCTGGACTTTTTAAGGTGAGTGAATGGGCAACATTATTGTATTGAAACAGAGAAAGGACTAAGAACAAAAGGAGAGAATATTTTTTCATAATATTTTTTACTCCGACTTATCTTTATTTAAAAAAACTAGATAATAAAGTATGGCACTAAAATCATCTAGATAAAAAAGAACAAATAATAGTGTAGTATTTTTTACCTGCAATTGAGGTAATTCCTGAGGTATAATGGAAGTAACAATAGGGATATAAAATGACCAATGAATGTGTTATTGATTTGATCGTGGCAAAAAAAGAAAAATCATTTATTGTTTTTGAAGACGAGCATTTTATAGCCTTTCTGGACTCTCGACCTCTTTTTCCAGGCCATACATTGTTAGCCCCTAAAATGCATATTAAAACATTTTATGAAGTACCTGAGGCTCAGGTCGCCCCCCTTTTTTTACTCACGCAAAAACTGGGAACCGCTGTTGAGAAAGCGATGGGCGCGGCAGGAAGTTTCATTGCAATGAATAATTCAATTAGCCAAAGCATCCCTCATCTTCATATACACATTGTTCCCAGAAACAAACACGATGGACTTAAAGGTTTTTTCTGGCCGCGAACTAATTATAAGGACGAAGCAGAGATGCTTGAAGTGCGAGAAAAAATTAGTCGGCAGTTAGACAAACACACACTCCAAAAATAGCATATTTAATGGTTTTTAAAGTTCATAACACAACTCATTTGTTGCTTTGTAATGTACTTGTTTTGTTTGGGCGCCTTGTTTTTTTAATTGCATAACCAATGATTTATTATTAAAAGTTCCCACCCATTTTTTAATCTTGGAAACAGGCCATCGGTGTTTATTAATGACCTCACCATTGCTATCCAATTCTTTTACCACAAGGGTTCTTGGTAACTTAAAAGGTAAAGCCTCTTCGTTCAAAATGAGAATGGCTAAAAAGATGCGTAATGAATAAAAAGAGGGTTGAAAGTCGCCACTTCGATGATTAATATTTTTTAAAGTCGTGCATTTGGAATTGGTAAATTTTATATTCCCAGCAGTTTGACATTGCGCTTTATTTTGAGGCTTGCCAGTCATTTGAAAATGTTTAGGAGCACTGATATTGGGGCGAGTTTCCCTGGCGAACCATACACGCCCGTCCATATCAACTAAAAAACGTAGGGTAGGGTCTTCATTCCTAAACCGCTTTTCTTCAAGTAATTTTTCTAAAGTGGATAAAGACTCAATAAAATAAGTACATTCTTCATGATGAACTTTATTAATCAAGTGAAAACAATTAGAAAAGTCTGGTGCTACGGAAAAAAACTCTTCATGGAGTTTAGAAGAAAACAACATACAGCATACCTCTTATTCCTTTTCCTTTGGCTAGATTGCAAAATTTAAATATTCCTTAGAGTCAACCTAAGGATGGGGGCTGATTTTTTCATTCTTGCTTTACAAGGTCAATAGTATATTATTGATTTTAGTCCCAAAACGGATTCAGTTCTGAGTTTCAATAATATTAGGGATAACCATGTATTTTCTCTCATTTATAATACTAGGATGGTTTACGATGACTTCTAATTTATCAGCAGCTGATACACCACTTCATGACAATGCATATGATTATTCATTTCATACATTACGCGGGCATGATTCCCTTCCCTTGTCATCTTTTAAAGGGAAGGTGTTAATTGTTGTAAATACGGCGTCAAAATGTGGTTTTACTCCGCAATATGCACGCTTAGAAAAACTTTATGAAACCTATAAAGATAGGGGTTTAGTTATACTTGGAGTTCCTTCAAACGATTTTGGTGGTCAAGAGCCGGGTACTGAGGAGGAAATTGCTAGTTTTTGCCAAGTTAATTATGGTGTAACTTTTCCGATGGCGGCGAAAGAAGTGGTTTCAGGAAAAGATGCGCATCCTTTTTATCTTTGGGCTAGACAGAAATTAGGGTTTGGCACGGCACCAAAATGGAATTTTCATAAATATCTTATTAATCGTAACGGCGAGCTTATTGACTATTTCTATTCAACTACATCTCCAGAAGCGGGAAGATTAGTCAAAGTTGTTGAGCAAGCGCTTGATGAAAAGGCCTGATTTAAAGCGATGTAGTGAAACCTGGAATTGAAATTAGAGTCTATCAAGAGGTAAATCATGATGGTACTAAGATAAGACTATTTTTTGATATTTCCTCTCTGCCTACTGCCCGCGACGTGTTCGCGGGATCCAGTAAATTACCCCGCTGCATATCCTCCCGCAACAGCGTTATACACTTGCACGAGACTATCGAGTAATTGAGCCTTTTGTTGAATTAAATTTAATTTACTTCGGTCAAGATTTATTTTTGCATTGATCACATTGCGATAATCTCTTGCCCCTGCTTTATATTGGGCTTTTGCAATAGCATATGCTTTTTGGGCTGCCAAATATCCTTTTTGTGTTTGTATGTAAGATAAATTGTTTTTTTGCTCGTTTGTAAGAGCATCATCAACATCTACGAATGCAGAGTGAAGGGTTCCAAGGTAATCATAATAAATTGCTTTGAATCCAGCCTTGGCTGCTTTGATGTTTTGATAGGAACTGGCATTGAGAATTTTTGTTGATGCAGCTGCTTCAGCAATCCAAATGTTAGTACTCAATTTTAAAATATGGGTTAAATCAACAGATGCCCCGCCAATTAAACTAGTCAGGGCAATCGTTGGGAAAAATGCAGAATAGGCGACTCCAATTTGCGCTTGCGCCATTCTCAAGTTATTTAAGGCGATCATAATGTCAGGACGATTTTTTAATACTGCTGAAGGTAAGGATTTAGGTATCAGATGACTTGTATTTAAAGAAAATAAGCTACGATGAGTAGTAATAGGCCCTGGATTTTGATTCAATAAGAGGCGAATTGTATTTTCACTTTGTGCTGCGATATTTTCAATTAGAGGAATATTTGCTTCCTCTTGGGCAATCTGTTGATCTAAATTGGTGATGGCTTCGATATTACTGGCGCCTTTTTTGAATCGAATTTGTTCGAGCTGACGTAGTTTCCGCAAATCGCCACTCAGAGCTTTTTCTACGGCCAATTGTTCTCGTTGACTCAAGAGCATAAAGTACGTACCGCTCATTTGGCTAATAATACTTAATTTTATTGACTGGGTTTGCGCTTCTTCCATGGCTAAAGAGGCTTTTGCCGCCTTAATATTACTAATATTATTTAAGATATTTAAGGTGTACCCTGGAACAAATCCGGCGTTGTATCCTCTAAATCTCAGATTGGAAATGTTTCCAAAAAAAGGATTATTTGCTAATTGGCCTTTGGGTGTAATATGAGTATTCCAAGTTCCACCTGTAAACCCAGTACCGCTTCCATCTAGAGTGGGTATCCAGGCATATTGAGCCGCTTTAAGTTGGGCTTGTGCTTGCTCAATTGTCGCATAGGAACTTCTAATCGAATCATTACAGGCTAAGGCTTGGGCCATAAGTTGATTGAGCTCTGGATCATGCAACTTTTTCCACCACGCAAAACGACTTAAATCAGCTTGGTTATTGAGGTATTTTACTCCACTACGCGTACTTTTAGGATAACTCACCTTTTCATGAATAATGCAGTTTTTGCAACATCCTCCAAGTATTATGGCAAATAGATTGAGCAAGATAATTTTTAGTTTCATAATTGGGCCAATTTTAAATAAATTTAATTAGTCGAGCTTTGTTCTAAATATTTTTCCTGTCAAAAGAATCAAAACAAAAGAGATTAACAAAATAGGTAAAATATTTGGGATAATTTGAACGAGTGTGTTGCCCTTTAGTAAAATTCCGCGGGCAATTCGGACAAAGTAGGTCATAGGCAGGCAGTATCCTATGAACTGAGCCCATGTCGGCATGCCATAAAAAGAAAAAATATAACCCGATAAAAACATAGAGGGTAATTGATAAAAGACACTCAATTGCATCGCTTGCATCGGCATCTGGGCGATGGTAGAAAAAATCATGCCAACCATTAAATTAGCGATAATAAATGGCGCGACGGCTATGTAAAGCAAAAGAATGCTTCCTTCGGTAGGAATATGAATTAATAACTTGCCAAAAATGAGTATGCTTGTGAGTTGTAAATAACCTAACACAATGTAGGGGATCACTTTACCAAGAATGATCTCCAATGGTTTTAATGGAGTACTTAAGAGCATTTCCATAGTGCCAGATTCTTTTTCTGAGGTAATCGCAGTTGACGTCAGCATTACCATGGTCAGGGTTAGCAACACACCAATTAAGCCAGGAACGATATTATAAGAACTTGTATTGGATTCGTTATAAAGTCGGTGAATGGTGAGATTAACGCTTCTATCTGAATGCGTTGGAGAGGGTGAGCCTAAACCTTGTTGATTGAACGTATTTAGGGTTCGATTCAATATAGGCAGTGCATTGCTAAGTGCACTGGCACTGCTTCCTGGATCGGAGCCATCGATTTCAACCAGTAACTGGGGATTTTCTTTACGAATGTACTTCCGCGTAAAATTGGGAGGAATAGTAAAAGCGAGACTTATTTTTCCATTCGCGAAATCTTGATTCTTTTTATGTTCATCTAATAGTTCGTTCGTTATTTTAAAATAACCTGAAGCTTCAAGTGCGCTGACATAGCTTCGAGTCAGTGGTGTGTTATCATAACTGATGATGGTAGTAGGCAGGTGCTTTGGATCGAATTGAATGGCAAAGCCAAAGAGAATAAGTAGCATAATGGGTAAAATAACGAGCATCGCAATGGTACCATGATCTCGAGTGACAAGAATAAATTCTTTACGTATTAACCCACCAAGACGGGTTAGAGATATTCCTTGTAATAGACCTTTATAGTTCATCGCATTAATCCGATAAAAACCTCTTCAAAAGAAGGTGTGCTCTCTGTAAATGAACGATCGCTGTTTTCTTGAATGACTTTATCCAATAAATCAGGATCGCGTGATGAAATTCGCAATTCATTATTTACAATTGAAGCTAATAGCTTTGGGTATGAATCAAGCAATTGTTCCATTAATTTATTTTGCTCTTTTCTATCAACTTCTAAGATATATGTTTTAACTTTTGACTGCGGAATTAAATCTTTTGTGCGGCCTGTATATAATAATTTCCCTAAATTAATGTATGCCAGATCAGTGCACTTTTCGGCTTCATCCATATAATGGGTAGTTACCAGAATTGTGGTGCCGTCGCGTGAGGAAATCTTATGCAAATAATCCCAAAATTCTTTACGTGCTTTTGGATCAACGCCAGCTGTAGGTTCATCCAAAAATAATAATTGAGGTTTATGCAGCAAACTGCATGCTAAGGCCAAACGCTGTTTCCATCCCCCCGATAAATTACCTGCTTGTACTTTTTGATAGTCTGTAAGCCCGAGTTCTTGAATCATTTCTTCTATTGCTTGATCGCAATTTTTTACTTGAAAAATATCGGCAATAAAGCGGAGGTTTTCATGAACAGTCAATCCCGTATAAAAACTGAATTTTTGAGGCATATACCCAGTGCGTTTTTTTATCTCATCACTTTGGGTTTTTATATCATATCCAAGACAGGCCCCTTCTCCATCTGTGGGCGTTAAAAGACCACAGATCATCCGGATCGTTGTTGTCTTACCACTACCGTTTGAGCCCAGAAAACCAAATATGGAGCCTTTTTCTACTTGTAGGTTAATGTGATCGACTGCCACTTTATTATCGAATTTTTTTGTTAATTGTTTCACATCAATTACAAAATCACTCATCAAGCTAATTCCAAAGTCACCGGTTGCCCGAGATGAATTTTTTCTAGATCAGGACAATCGATTTTGGCTTCGATTCTGAATACAAGGCGTTGACGTTCCTCGCGAGAATAAATAATAGGGGGAGTGTATTCAGCAATATTTGAAATAAAGAAAATATGCCCCTCAGCAAAATTTTCATTGTGATCGGTCTTAATCTTAACGTGCTCATTAAGGCTCAATTGAGAAAGCCGTTCTTCAGGAACGAAAAATATAGCTTTAATATTGTTTTTGGTAATTAAGGAAAGCACAGGCGCACCTGCTTGGACAAACTCGCCGCGTGTGTAATACGTATCAAATACAATTCCCAAATCCGGTGCAAAGTTCTCTTTGCGCGTCATCTGCCATTTTTTGTCGGCGGTATCTACCTGATTGTTCTTGAGTCTAAAATCAATATCATTAAGTTGCTCTTTTGAAATGTTTAAATCTCGTTGAGCTGCATCAAGATCATTTTGGCTTGCTGCATTTTGCTTACGCATTTCCAGGGTACGCCGATAGTTGATTTCATTGTAATTGAGTTGGGTCACTATTTGTTGACGTTGAGCAAGCAGATCTTTTTGGGTTAGTTTGCTCATTTTGACATTAAAAAGTTCACTCGTTTGTTCGAGCTTGAATAGAAATTGATTTGTTTTGACTAACTGTCCTTTTAATACAGCTAAATCGGTTAGTCGACCGCCAAAATCCGCCGACAAATAGACTAGATCCGTATCAATATATCCACTAAATATCTTATTTTCTTTTTCGCAGGCTGTGAGCAATAAAAGAGTCAAAGCAGCGAGCAGCAGTTTATGCATTTCAAACCCATCCTGAGCTTTATTACGAACTGCTGAAACATCAGCAGATATGCAATCTTGGGGTATTTAAGTTATGTATATTAAGCCCAAGAATTCTATGTGTCAAAAAGAGTTGTTCATTTGATGAGTGACTCAATTTATGATGCAGATATCCCTCTTTATTTATGGCGGTGATACTATTTGACCTACGCTTAGTAACATGTTAAACAACAACCCGGCATTAAGTCACTAAGTGTTTAAAAACCCCAAGGAGTATCTGATGAATTTTAAATCGTTTTTTTGTCTAACAATTGTAGCTTCTTCTTTATTAGCCCAGTCTGTCTATGCTGAGCAAAAAACAATTTCTTATAAAAATGAAAGAGGATCAATTTTAGAGCTTAATATCTTGGCAGATAATAAAATTGAAGGTTATTTCACCACCGCAGTTGCTTCTAAAACGTGCCCACAAGCAATTAATCAAAAAAGACCGATTATTGGTTATATGGTTGGTAATGCGCTATCGTTTAGTGTGGTTTATCCAATGTGTGAATCGGTATTGAGTATTAGTGGTCATTTTGATAAAAACCAGCAAGCCATTGACACCATATCCATACTTAGCAAGCAAGCAAGCGACATTACTCACGAAGGTCCCGGAGCGCGTTTTATTGTCCACGATTCTTATAAAAAAATAGGGTAATTCATAAACCCGTATTTAAGAGCCTGGGCAAAACAGTATTGACTCAGGCCTTTCCCCTTAACTGCAGACATATCATCTAACTCCAGAACGAATCAATCTTTAATCTTAGTGATGCCTATTACTAATAAAAATTGGGCGGCAAAATAGAGAAACATGATTAAGATCGGCATGAGTTTATTATCCGTTAATACAAATAAGTTTAATGACAAAACAAAATCAGAGAGTAAAAAAAGACTCGCTCCAGTCCTTATCAATAGCGAGTGTTGTTTTACTTGAAAGGAACAAAATACCATTAAGGTCAGCAGGCATAGATAAATGGCTACTGGTATTTTCATTTCCCCAAGATAAGGAAATAAAAAGTAAAAACTTATTAGGACAAAGACTAAAACGGGTAAAAAGAAAAGCAAATTTTTTCTTTGAAATCGCATGTTCTTTAAAAAGATACTAATGTACATGCAATGGGCGCCCATAAATGCCAAGATTCCTAGATGCAATGCAATCTTCATGGGAAGAGTCAAAAAGATATCACCGATTAGTGAAAAGCCTAAGGCACAAAGTAGTAAGATTTTTATGGGTCTTGAGGGATTGGTTTGGACGGTAAATAACATCAGTAAGGCAATGGGAATTGCTTTGAATAAGGTGGTCAAAGGATATTGAATAAAAGAGAGTAGCAAAAGGTAAAGTAGCATACTGAGTAAAATAAAAAGTATCGTTATTTTAAATGGCTGGCCTAGCATATAAAAGTCCTTATTATTCAGTGATCTCTTGTCATTTCTAGTATACATACTCTTTGCCCATCTCTTTAAAATTTTGTTTATTGAGACAAACTATGGTTTAATAAAGCGCTCTTTGTGTTTTATGAGACCTAATTATGAAAAAAATAATCTTACTTTTACTCATTACTTCTATTTTTTCAGTTGGACATGCCAGTAAGCTTAGTAAATTTTTAAAACAAATGGATGAGGAAGATAGGGCCCGTCAAGAACGAGAATGGCAACAAGATATGAATTTTGGTGATTTTTCATTTCGTTTAGATAGACGGTATAGCGATGATCATGGGCAACGTTGTCGTGATTATAAGTTTAGATCGCGCAGCAATCCTTTTCGCCATGGATATTACACTGTTTGTGATGAACGCTAAGCGCTAACCAATTTACAGGAGATAAAAGTGTTACGAACCTTTTCTCCTAGTCACCGTAGTTAATTCTTCACTATTCTGATGTGCATTTCATGAATTAAATGGATAAATTAATTACATATCCTACAATAACATCATATAGACCTAAATCTTGCTTTAGCGATGCAATTCAACTTTAAGGATGCATTTATGAGTAAGTCTATGACGATACTGCTCTTCTTGGTGGTTGCTTCTTGTGGTTATGCTAACATTGCCAATAATATCTTATTAAGCAGAACATCTGAACAGAAAACACAAATTCTAAGTGGAATAATCAATGCAGCAGGAGAGCCGTGTATTCCTAAGGAAGCTTTTTATCAGGGGGTGGATCTTAATGATGCTGCCTATTGGAATATTGACTGTTCTTATGGTCAATCATTTGTCATTCAAATCGCTAATGACGCTGCTGCGACAACAACAATAATTCAATGCAGTGCGATGAAATCATTAGGGGTTCAGTGCTTTAAGAAATTTGGTTTTTAAGTGAAGATTTCAATCAAGAGCTACGAGTAAAAAATTTACCATGGATGGATGGGGTAAATATTGATGGAGTTGAGAGGAAGCTGGTTGTATACTCCATAAAAAGAGGTATTAATTATATTAGTGAATAAAAAAAGGATTTTTTATGGCGCAAACAGTAGAACATCGTGTTATAAATTTAATTTCAAGAACTCAAGAAATCCCTGCTGAAGAAATTGATTTGGATCAATCAATCGACCAAATTGTTCCTCGTTCTCTGGATTTAGTTAATTTATTTTTTGACTTGGAGGATGAGTTTGATCTTGATATTCGTAATGACATCCATAAAGAAAAAACAATCCGTGAAATCGCACTTGATATTAAACAATTAATTGCGAAAAAAAATTAAGTGAAAATGAAGTTCTCTTTAATAAATTATTAGCACTGTTTCTTTAACTCGACTTTAGTCTTTTAAAAAGAAAACCTATCCCTCTCCAATAGAAAAAAGAAAAATAAATCAAAAATTTATGCATCTAAGCACTATTTTGCACATTTACTCATTGTCATTGTTCTAAATTAAATTTAGAATGCCTTTTTTATTATGAGTAGACCAAAATGACATCAGTATTATCATTTTTAGGAATGAAAGACAAAGAGCCCTATACTTCAATGTCTGAACTGGGTATTAACAGTGATCTCAGTAAGTTGCAATTGGAATCACAAAATTATTTTACCATTGCAAAAGGAGCTCAGGCTGCTGATTTTAACGTACTTGGTGTAGCTATTAAAGAAGGGGAGCATTTCCAAACAAACACTAAAGCTCATATCGATTTTTTAAAGAGATGTACTGCGCTTGTTAAAGAAAAATCCACGCAACTGAAGAGTATTGATCACAAAATCATAGGAAGTGTGGTCTTTGGTGCAGCAGCAACTGCCTTATCGTTCCTGCCAGTAGTGGGCTTTTTAGGTTGGATAGGCTGGGGGGCGGCCGCTTATTTTATCCAACAACGTGCTATTGCATATACTCAATATCAAGAGTCATTAGCTCTTTTAGTGGGGGCATGTAATTGGAGTCTTGGTGAAGGTGTGAATCAACGCCAAAGCATTATTAGTAATTTGACTACGAATGAATCAGTACGAGATATGATGGCTGTGCTTTATCCTGTTCTTACTGAAAAACAAGTAAAACATCTCATTGCGGATGATATTGAAGAGAAATTTGCTGAAGAATTACGAGAATATGAAAAAAGATATCAATTAGGTTTCAATCCAAGTCAATTCTTTTCTAAAACAGATGATACCATTGCATTAAGTAAAAAAGGTGCAGAATTTAGCCGTTGTATTTACGGCTATAATAAAGGTGGTTTTACTGATTTTCTTGATGCCATTGTATCCGTCCTTCCCGATTTATATAGAGCAGCACTTCATGGTTGTCAAAAACTACAATACTGGTGGCAGGAGAAGAGTCATTCAGTAGAGAAAGAAGAAACACATGATCACCACGTTCCGACCACTTTAACTAACAAATAGATAATTATGCATCACCCTAAAGTTCTGGTTTACATTCGGACTTTAGGGCAATAAATAATATAAGTATTCATGTGGTTTTTCTTTACGACAAAAGATGACCATTATTTTCTTTTTTATAGCCTATCTTATTGATATTTCTATGTTTTTTATCACTATTGCGCGCGAAAAGCGTGATTTTTAATTCGAGCATACATTTGTCGTATGTATATGGTTTTATGATTGCAACTTGAAAATGAGGAGGAAAAATGGAGCTTAAGATAGAAGCAAGGGAGGATGCGGATGTTTTTATATACGGTAAAATGGATCCCAATGAAACGAACAGAATGCTTTTATCTAAGGTAAGTCAAAATATTAAGCCTGATAGCTTCTCAAAAATTGCTAAGTTACAACACAGTGGCGCGAAGCTATGGTTAATCCGCGATAGTCGGGTGCCTGGCTTACTTACAGTTCAATCGATTAGCTGGAATAAAGAATTCTCATTCTGGGGAATTAATGAACCTGAGCGATATATGCTATCAAATCACTATGGATGGATTTTAAATAATTCGCTTCCGGACAGCGATGCATTTCTTGCAGTAGTAGATTCAGTGGGGGGCTTTATCGATATGACTGAAGATAAAGCGAAGCCTCATCTTCCTGGATTATTAAAAATTCTTTCTGAGAATGGATATGATGTAGAAAATAGAGTTAACCCGAAAGTTGGGGAACAAACACAATTAATAGGATATACAAGCTACCATATCGATCTTTTGCCACCAAAACGAGAAGATTCGAGTCCCAAGCTGGAATCTACGGAAGTTTGTTTACCAGAAGGGCTCATTATGGCACTTTCTTGCCCAATTACGCTATTAAAAACAGGGCAGATGAAAGTAATGAAGGACCCAGTGACCCGAGTTATTGATGGTATTTCCTATGAGCGTGGCTATTTACTGGAAAAATATCCTGATTTGCAAGAAGGAACGGATTTTTATCCCAATATTAGGCTCAAAGCAATTATCAACTATATCTCTGCAACTTCTTTGAAGCCAGAAGACTATTGGGCGAAATTACAGAAAATAGATGAAGATATTAAAGATCCAATATTTTTGGAAACCCTGATAGAACCTGTTTTAAGTCCTAGCGGTCATTCCTATGAGAAAAAATCTATCGAGGAATGGATAAAAAAGAAACAAGTTGATTTGCCCACAGTGAGTAATATACTTCCAATTCCTGATCCAACGACTGATGAGAATATCAGAGGTAAACCTCTTATTCTTAATAAAAATTTAATGTTATTTATTAAGGCTTGGCCAGCTTTTTACGAGGACCAAGAGTTCCAATTGGCAATAACCCTCTCCAAAAATAATTTATCATGAGGTACTACTCTTTTCTCAAAGGCAGAAAAAAGTACTATGAATAATATGGTAGCCTGGGTTGCAGCGCAGCGAAACCAAGGGAAAATTGATTATCTACTCCCAAGTTTCGCTGCGCCGCACCTCAGGTGTTATTCTGTAAATAGTTATGAATAAATAATACGTGCGAGTTCAGCACCTAGGCGTGCATTGTTTTTAATTAAAGCAATGTTGGCAAGCAAACTTTTTCCTTGGGTGAGCTGAGCTACTTCGGCTAAGAGAAAAGGAGTTAATGCTTTTCCTGATATGTTATTTTGTTCCGCTTTTTGTATCGCATTCATAATTACTGGTTCAATTTCCTGAATTGGGATATTAAATTCAGTAGGAATTGGATTGGTGACCAAGACTCCTGATGACATGCCTAAATCCCAATGCGCTGTTAATATATGAGCAAGGGTTGATACATCATCTACCCAGGTTGATAAGGGATAGTGGGTTGCATCGGTATAGAACGCGGGTAGTACCTTCGTGCGATAACCAATGACTGGTACACTCATCGTTTCTAAAAATTCTAAGGTACGTGGCAGGTCCAGTATAGCTTTTGCACCTGCACAAATCACGGCAATTGGTGTTCTGGAAATTTCAATGAGATCAGCCGAAATATCTTGAGCATCGCCTCGATGAACCCCGCCAATTCCTCCAGTAGCGAATAATTTAATACCGGCTTTAGTAGCACAAAATAAGGTTGCAGCAACCGTGGTTCCGGCAGAGTGTCTATTGGCCACTATAAAAGGTAAATCGCGTCGGCTTGCTTTCAACACCTCTTTATTGTTTGCAAATTGCTGCAATTCATTAGCTGTTAAACCAATTTTAATTGTTCCATCAATCACAGCAATTGTTGCGGGCGTGACATCATGTTCGCGCACAATTTGCTCTACTGCTAGTGCGGTTTCATAATTATCAGGATAAGGCATCCCATGGGAAATAATTGTGGACTCTAATGCCAGTATCGGTTTTTTATGCTCGAGCGCTGTTTTTACTTCTGGGGAATAATCAAAAAATTGTTTCATGATGAGTTTCTCTTACTGAATGGTTTAATTGAATATTTTTTAATGCTTCATAATTAATTTGTTCATTGACGGTGTGGCACGATTGTACGGTTAAAGCCGCCATTGCTGCCCCTGTATGGCAGGCATCAATAATTGATTTGTTCTGTTTCAATTCATAGAGGATCCCTGCAATGAAAGCATCGCCTGCTCCACTGACATCGACTATTGGATCGATAAAAAATGCTGGAACATGTTTTTGAACGGTTTCATTAACAATTACATAACCAGATTTTCCCAAACTGATAATGCAATTCCTAACCCCTTTATCTAACAACAATTTTCCTGCTCTGATGCAGTCAGCAACTGAATGAATACGGGTATGGGTCAATGCTTCTGCTTCAAAACGGTCTGGTTTCAACAGAAAAACATTCTCTAAGGAAGATGGTAATTTTTGGGCTTTAATCACTGAAACCGGATCAATGCATAACTTAATATTTTGGATGCCTGCTATTTGAATTGCATATTCAATGATTGTATGAGGTAAATTGGTATCTAGAAAAATAATTTCTTCATTAGTCCATTCTTGCCACGATTGGGTGAATTGGTCATATGGAACATGATCAAAAATTTCCATGTCGGCTAAAGCAAGAATTAATTCTCCATCTTTATCGAGAAGAACATCATAGTGCGCTGTGGGTTTATTATGAATTGTAAGGATATTTTGGATTCCTATACCCATATTCTTTAAATGTGCAATTGCCTGCAGTCCATCATTATCTTGGCCTACTACACTGTAGATATGAACATTGTTCGTCAACAATGCAAGATTTTTTGCTACATTATGAGCAACACCGCCAAATGTTGAGATGGATGTAACGGGGTTGGATGTCCTCAATTGCAATTGATGAAGTGAGGTTAATTTCCGATCAATGGTTATGCCGCCAATACATATTATTTTTCTATTCATTAATGGGTCAATAAAATGTTTTGAGTCAAGCATCATAGCATGAGAACAGCTGAGTTTCCTGAGGGATAAGAATTAATGATTCTTGTGCTATTCTTTTCTAATGTCGATTGCAATAGACAAAATCTATAATTTGTAAAAAAAGTTTTCTAATATAAACCGTTTTGCAGATTACTTTTATGAATTTATAAGGAAAAAATCATGGGACTTCTCGTTGATGGTCAGTGGCATGATGTTTGGTACGATACTTCTAAAACAGGAGGGGCGTTCAAACGAGAACCCACCCAATTTCATTCCGCGATCAGTAATGAATCCAATGCTCGATTTCCTGCTGAAAAAGGACGTTACCATTTATACGTATCTCTTGCTTGTCCCTGGGCCCACCGGACTTTGATTTTCAGAAAACTTAAAAAACTGGAAGACTATATTGATGTTTCTATAGTGCATCCGCATATGCTTGAAAAAGGTTGGGAGTTTAAAAAAGAAATGGGTGCTACTGGAGATACCCTTTATGGATTGAACTATTTATACGAACTTTATGTTAAGGCAGATAAGAAATACACAGGTAGAGTTACTGTCCCTGTTTTATGGGATAAAAAGGAAAAAACCATTGTTAGTAATGAATCAGCGGAAATTATTCGTCAGTTTAATCAGGCATTTAATCATTTAACAGGGGATAATCAAGATTTTTACCCTGCATCTCTGCGTGCGGAAATTGATGTACTAAATGACCGAATTTATAATGCCATTAACAATGGAGTTTATCGTTGTGGATTTGCGACAACTCAAGAGGCCTATGAGGAGGCATACATCCAATTATTTCTTTTACTTGATGAACTGGATGGACGCTTACGTAACCAAAAATATTTACTGGGTGAGCAGTTAACTGAAGCGGACTGGCGATTTTTTACCACGTTAATTCGTTTTGATGCGGTATATTACAGTCATTTCAAGACCAATCAGCAGCGAATTAGTGATTATGAAGCGATACAGCCTTATTTAGAAAGACTTTATCATCATCCTGGAATACGCGGCACTGTAAACTTTTTACATATCAAGCAACATTATTATTTTAGTCATAAAACCATAAACCCAACACAAATCGTACCTTTAGGACCAAAACTAAAGTTTGATTCTTGATAATTGTTGCTGCAATGATACCCATAGGTTGGGTCCATTTTGAGCTGAGTGGGTTAATCAATGTCAGTATTAATGATTCCCTTTTTCTCTAAATTGAAGTCTAATTCCGCTTAATTGATGTCATTCCCGTGCAGGGGAATGACACTATATATAGACAATTTGTGTCTAACACATTGAGATGGAATCAATTTGGCGCATTGTTCCTGTTTGCTAGATCTTTTTTCACCCAATTAATTAATCCACCATCAATAAGCAGTTCAATTTGACGTTTGGACAAGGTTTGTGCTACCTCAATTTCTTTATCATTAATTTTTATTTTAAATGATTCTTTGTCCAGAATGTCTGGTAAGTCCTGGATTTCAACAACATCATATAGATGGATTTCATCGTAATCCTTAGTGTTTTTGAAAACCAAAGGTAAAATGCCAAAATTAATCAGATTTTGCCAATGGATGCGCGCAAAACTTTTTGCAATGACTACTCGTAAACCTAAATAGCGAGGAGCTAAAGCTGCATGCTCTCGGCTAGAGCCTTGACCATAATTTTCTCCACCTATAATCGCATGGCCCATTTTATGTGTTTGAGTACGTTTCGCGTAATCAGGATCGACATGACCAAAAGTAAATTCACTAATTTTAGGTATGTTACTACGGTAGGGAAGAACCTTTGCACCAGCAGGAGAGATTTCATCAGTTGAAATATTATCTTCTACTTTGAGTAATACGGGTACTTTTAATGAATGAGGTAATGGTTCAAATTCTGGCAAAGTTACGATGTTTGGGCCTTTCACTAGTTCAATTTTTTTTGCTTCTTCTAAAGGCAACGGTCCTTCAAAACATGCTGGATTTAATATCCTTTGCTTGGGTATTTTTATTTCTGGATAGGGCATGTCCAATGTTGTGGGATCAGTAATCACTCCTGTCAATGCAGACGCCGCTGCAGTCTCTGGGCTGCAAAGAAATACCTTATCTTCCTCTGTACCCGAACGTCCCGGAAAATTTCTAGGTACGGTTCGTAAGCTATTTTTGTCTGTTGCAGGTGCTTGTCCCATCCCAATGCACCCATTGCATCCTGCTTGATGGATGCGCGCTCCCGAATGAATAAGACTTCCTAAATAGCCATCGCGTACCAACTCTTCTAAAATGGTTCGCGAAGATGGATTGATGTCAAATGATACATTGGGGTGTATCGTCTGACCTTTGACTATTTCAGCAGCAATTGCAAAATCACGATATCCTGGGTTCGCAGAGGAACCAATATAGGTTTGATAAACCTCTTCGCCGGCTATTTCGGCTACAGGGACTACATTACCTGGGCTAGTAGGCTTTGCAATGAGGGGTATCAATTTAGATAAATTGATTTCTACGTGTTCATCATAGGAAGCCTTGGGATCTGCGGTTAATTCCATCCAGTCTTTTTCACGACCTAGACTTAGTAAAAATTCTTTGGTGATTTCGTCTGAAGGAAAAACGGTAGTCGTTGCTCCTAACTCCGCGCCCATGTTAGCAATTACATGTCGGTCCATGGCAGTTAAGTGTTTTAATCCTTCTCCATAATATTCCAAGATGTAGCCTACCCCACCTTTAACATTATAACGTCGCAGCATTTCTAGAATGACATCTTTTGCACTGACCCATTTAGGTAAGGAGCCTGTTAAATGAATACCCATAACCTTGGGCATTTTTATATACAGCGGGTAGCCGGCTATAGCCAGTGCGACTTCGAGCCCACCCGAACCAATGGCAATCATTCCCAAAGAGCCAGCGGCACAGGTATGGCTGTCGGAACCTGTTAGTGTTTTACCCGGTTTTCCAAAGTTTTGCATATGTACTGCATGACTAATGCCATTTCCAGGCCGGCTAAAATAAAAACCAAATCTTCTTGCTGCACTTGCAAGAAAAAGATGATCGTCAGGATTTTTATTGTCTTCTTGAATTAGATTGTGGTCGACGTACTGAACGGATATTTCGGCTTTAGTTTGTTCAAGTCCAATGGCTTCCAATTCAAGCATGACCAGAGTTCCTGTAGCATCTTGACACAGAGTTTGATCAATTTTTAAGGCAATTTCCTTACCGGGTTCCATTTTGCCTTCTAGAAGATGTGCTTTGATGATCTTTTCTGTTACATTCATCGCTAAATCCTCCTTGAGAACAGCTGATTGTTAAAATATAGCACAATGGAATAAATAAACTTGCGAGAACAAGATATGAGTTATAGATTGGAAAAAAGTCAGAAGGATGCTGCGAAATCCATTTTGTGACCTTCCAAAGTATGAACTAGACTTCAAATTGAGATCGTTTGGAGAATAAGGCAATGAACTATGATGATCGATATCAAGCAGGCCGTGTTCTAGTGGATTCACTAAAGGATTACGCGAAACGGACAGATGTAATCGTGTTGGCATTACCTCGTGGCGGTGTTCCTGTTGCCTACGAAATTGCAAGTAAACTCTCGCTTCCACTTGATATTTTTATTGTTCGTAAGCTTGGCGTCCCGGGACATGAAGAGTTGGCTATGGGGGCTATTGCTTCTGGCGGAATAACTGTTTTTAACGAAGAGATAGTCAATTCCCTGCATATATCAAAAAAAGCGATTAGTACTATTCAAAAGTCAGAACAAGAAGAATTATCACGACGTGAATTGGTTTATCGTGGTAAGAAACCGTTCCCTGAGTTAGCAGGAAAAACTGTAATTCTTGTGGATGATGGTATTGCGACAGGCTACACCATGAGAGCTGCAATTGCCGCATTGAAACAGCGAAATCCAGCAAAAATTATGGTTACAGTGCCAGTTGCCGCACGTTCGACTTGTGATGAAATCGCCCCTTTAGTTGACGAGATTATTTGCCCAATGCGCCCGGTTAATTTTTATGCTGTAGGATTGTGGTACAATGATTTTTCACAAACAACCGACGATGAAGTGATGCAATTATTGCAAAAAAGCTAAGCATTACTAGGAAAAATATATCAAACTTAATACCTTCACATCGAGCATGGAGAGATCTTTGGATCTCTTTAATTGTCAATATACCCTAATAAACAGTAAAATTTTACGATTGCAAAAATGAGGGGCAAGAGATGAACGATTTAACCAATAGAATTATTTTAGTTACCGGAGCTTCCAGTGGAATTGGTCAGGCGTGTGCTCGGTTGTGTGCACAGCATGGAGCTCGGTTAATACTCTGTGCTCGACGAGTCGAACGTCTTGAAGCTCTAGCAAAAGAGTTGACTCAGCTTTATGGAGAGGAACATTACGTATTGCCTTTAGATGTATGTGATCCTGAGCAAGTTAAAAAACAATTGGGTTCTTTACCTGGCTCATGGCAATCTGTTGATGTATTAATTAACAATGCAGGGTTAGCTTTAGATACTTTGCCTTTGCAAAAGGGAATTGAAGAACATTGGGATATCATGATTGATACCAATATTAAAGGACTACTCTATGTCAGTCGTACTTTGATTCCTGGTATGTTGGAGCGAGGTCGTGGTCATGTAGTAAATATCAGTTCCGTGGCTGGTCATGAATGTTATCCCAATGGGAATGTTTATTGTGCGACGAAACATGCTGTACATGCTCTTTCAAAATCAATGAGATTGGATATGTTAGGTAGCCCTGTTCGAGTTACTGAAATTGCTCCGGGTGCAGTAGAAACTGAGTTTAGTGAAGTACGATGGAATGATAAACAAAAGGCAAAAGAATTTTATCAAGATTTTCAACCTTTATTAGCTGATGATATAGCTGATGCGATACTGTATTGTATTACTCGCCCACAACATGTGGATATCGAGGAAATGACGATTATGCCTACAGTACAAGCTTCTGCGAATCATTTATCGAGAGATAAGAAATAAGTAAATTTTGTGCAAAAATTACACAGCCATTACCTTCAATGGTCTATTATTTATACATATAGGTGATGACTAATCCTGGCTGAACCATTTAATAGTTTCAGATTGGGAGGTTGTGTTGGAGTGTGGTGAGCAAGCCTATGTACCTAGTAGGAAGCCTAAAGCACTCCATAAACCTCCAGAGTGAATCACGTAAGAGGCTCAGGATACAGGAAGTCGTCGCCTGTATTTCTAAGTAAAAATCCCAATAATTTATAATAATATTCATTTTGATTAAATTATATACATATCGTATACTTAAGCTACAGAAATTAGAGTTCTAATAAAGGCCAGGAGGCTATTATGAAAAAACTAATTATTTCCGTAGTCTTAAGTACACCGCTTTTCTTAACAGCTCTACCTGCTTTTTCGGCTCTACCCTCTGCTCTTGAGAATCCAGCATTGAGGAAAGATGCTGCTGTAGTTAAAAATAATTTACCCAAAGCAACCAATTACGCCTATTGGTATCGATGGCATCACTGGAACAGATGGCATCATTGGCACCATGGGTAAATTTTTATGTTAAGTCTCTAAGTTTTCACTATCGAGGACGAGATCATGAACAGATTAATGCTTATTTTAATGGTATCAGGGATCACATTTTTAGTCACAGGGTGTGTTACGGAGCGTGTTTATTATAATCCATCCTATACTAAGACTTATTATACCCCAGCGTACAAGACTCCAGCCTACACTTATTCGGCCAGTTATCATACTAGTCCTTATTGGGATGTAGATTATTATAATGATAGCGATGCTTATTATTATGGTTATAACGATTTAGGTGATGTTGGGTATTGGGGTATGTACAATACCTATCAGGTTTATTAATTACATCTTGGTTTTTCTAAGGTGTCAGATCCTCGTGTTTAGGTGCGAGGATCTATTGATTTCATCTACTTTTAACTAATTTAAATGAAATTGGGTTTTTAAGTGTTACTTCACATTCAAAAAACTCCCTAAAAATTAGGGAGTTCATTTGAATTATTCTTTAGCTCGAGAAACGTACTCCCCTTTGCGAGTATCTACTTTAATTAACTCTCCAGTTTGTACAAATAAGGGAACACGTACTACAGCCCCTGTTTCTAAGGTAGCTGGCTTTCCACCACCTCCAGAGGTATCACCTTTTAATCCTGGATCTGTTTCAGTAATAGCTAAAATCACAAAATTAGGTGGTGTCACTTGGATTGGTTCATTATTCCAAAGGGTAACGATACAAATATCCTGCTCTTTTAACCATTGGGCCGCATCTGCGAGTACTTCTTGGCTTAAGGCATATTGTTCAAAATTCTCAGGAACCATAAAATGCCAGTGTTCACCATCATTATAAAGATATTGCATTTCCACATCGGCAACGTCAGCAGAAGGTAATGTTTCATTTGATTTGAACGTGCGTTCTACAACTCGACCTGTTTTCAAGTTACGGATTTTAATGCGAGTAAAAGCTTGTCCTTTTCCTGGTTTTACAAATTCACAGTCGAGAATGCTGCATGGGGCGTCATCAACCATTACTTTCAAGCCATTTTTAAATTCATTGGTGCTATAAATTGCCATTAGTGCTCCACAGTTGAGATTTTGCTTGGTTTTAGTTAAAGTTCGCACAGTTTATCAAGTCTGTGTAATTAATGCGAGATACCTCTTTAAGTTGGCAAAAAAATTTGGCGCAAGGTTTTGCTTCTGTTACTGAATTATTGAGTTTTCTGGAGCTGCCTTTATCTACTGGAAACGTGCATGCTGAAAAGCAATTTTCCAGTCGTGTTCCTTTAGGATTTGCGAAACGGATGCAAAAAGGAAATCCTCGCGATCCTTTATTGCTCCAGGTTTTAGCAACCGAAGATGAATTACAGGGAAATGAAGGGTATAGTATCGATCCTTTAGAGGAGCGTAGTAGTAATCCAATTCGAGGATTAATACATAAATATCACGGTCGCGTGTTGTTAACTTTGACTGGGGTTTGCGCTGTGAATTGCCGTTACTGCTTTCGCAGACATTTCCCATATCAAGACAATAATCCTGGCCGCAACGGATTTAAAGCCATTTGTGACTATATAGCCCAAGATACCAGTATTACCGAGGTAATTTTAAGTGGCGGAGATCCCTTATTGGCATCCGATTTGGTACTGACTGAGTTAATAAAACAATTGGAAGAAATTCCTCATTTACATACCTTACGCATTCATACACGAATTCCTGTGGTTTTTCCAGAAAGGATCGAGCATGGCTTGCTTTCACTATTAAAAACAACTCGATTCAACAAGGTAATCGTGTTGCATTGTAACCATGAGCAAGAACTGGATGACTCGGTACGCCAAGCGCTTCGTGAGTTGCAAAATATAGGATGTCATCTGCTGAATCAAACTGTTTTACTCGCAGGAATAAATGATGAGGCTCATATCTTGGCTAATTTGAGTCAAACTTTATTCGCATATGGAGTTTTACCTTATTATTTACATCGATTGGATAAAGTAAAAGGAGCCGCACATTTTGATTTGCCTTTTGATAGGGTACAAGCAATTTATCAGCAACTACAAAAACTTTTACCAGGATATCTTTTGCCTCGTTTAGTATGTGAGGAGCCAGGAAAATTAAGTAAAACTCTATTAATTTAAATGTATACATTAAGTACGAGAAGAGAGCGTAACTATTTGAAACATTTTACTTTGTTTTCTTTAAAAAAAATTGCAGTAGAATAGTGTGATTACAATTCATCGTAGTCCACGTTCCGCGACTTGTTCGCGTAATCCAGGAATGGAGAATAAAGGCTGAAATGTTTGGCTATAAATCAGATCGCTGTGGACTCAGCGAACAAATCGCGGAACGTAGGTGGTGAAGATAAATGTCAACATACCTTAGTTTTTATCCCCATGAAAAGTTTTGAAGAGGTAAAGAATGAAAAAATTACCTGTATTAAGCCCTGGAGATGCGATTGAAATTATTGCACCTTCATCTCGTAGTACGGACAGTCAATTGCTTGAGTTGAGTGAATTACTAGAGTCTTGGGAATTAAAATGTATTGTTCAAGAAGACATTTTTGCTCCAGATTTATTATGTGCTAATACAGATGAGATGCGATTTAAACATTTGAAAAGCGCGCTACACAATCCCAACACAAAAGCAGTAATTTGTGTGCGTGGTGGTTACGGTTCGACACGTTTAATCCCCAAATTAGCAGAAGTTGGACCTCCAGAATCAGTCAAACTATTTATTGGCATCAGTGACATCACGTGTCTGCATCTTTATTTGCAACAACATTGGAAGTGGCCAACAATTCATGGTGCTGCTGCGCCTGATAAATTTTCCAAAGAATCAATTGCTGCTGTGAGATCTATTTTATTTGGTGAGGGTCCGGTTAAGTTCACTGGTCTAATTCCATTGAATAACCCTGCACAAAAAGAAGATATTATTAAGTCTCAGGTCATTGGAGGCAATTTAGCAATTATTCAATCTGGGGTGGGCACGTGTTGGCAAATGGATGGTCGAGATAAAATTATTTTGCTCGAAGAAATTGGTGAACGAGGATACCGTGTTGATCGAATGTTGGAACATTTAAAGCAAGCAAACATTTTTACCAATGCGGCTGCAATCATAGTGGGAGATTTTCTCAATGGTGATGAACCGAACGGTTCTTCTTTAATTGAACCTATCTTAAAACGTTTTGCTGAAAGTAGCCCTATCCCAGTTCTCAGAATTGCAGGAATAGGTCATGGTTTCATTAATTTCCCGATTCCTTTGGGAACAGAGGCGCATTTACAACTTGGTGAACGGGCCCAATTAACGTGTTTTCGGTAAACCTGAGGACAGCAAAGTAGCCCCAGGTACTACATTATTTATATAGTCCTTCCTTCATCTTGATAAAGCTTAATCAGTTTTTCTTGAGCGCAAGTATTTCCTTGGGTTACGGGTTTATAACTACCATCACTTTGCATTTCCCACGTATTGCTGTTGTCTTTGAGGTAGTTTTTGATAATTTCTTGCTTGATTCGTTTTTTGCAGTTTTCATCCAGAATTGGAAACATAATTTCAATGCGATGGTATAAATTTCTTTCCATAAGATCAGCACTAGAACAAAAATAATGTTCCTCTTCATGAATACGAAAATAAAATACTCGATGATGTTCCAAGAAGCGCCCAATATAGGAAAGCACACGTATATTTTCCGAAATACCGGCTATTCCGGGTTTGAGACAACAGACTCCGCGCACCAGCAAATTTATTTTCACCCCAGCTTGTGATGCCTTATATAAAGCTTGAATTATCGTTTTATCAGCTAATCCATTTACTTTTAAAAGGATTTCGGTGTCTTCATTTTTTAATGCAGCTGCAGTACATTGCTCGATATATTGAAGTAATGTTTTTTGTAACGTAAATGGCGAATGACTTAGTGCTTTGAGTTTGACTACTTTACCCAGCCCGGTTAACTGTTGAAAAATGATTTGGATATCAGAGGTGATCGTCGGTTCGCAAGTTAATAAACCTAGGTCAGTGTATCGTTTTGCCGTGTATTCATGGTAGTTTCCGGTGCTCAAATGGACGTAACGCTTTAGTTTTCCATGAGCTCGGCGAACAACTAGAGTCATTTTAGCATGTGTTTTATACCCTACTACCCCATAAAGCACTAGAATGCCCGCGGCATGTAAACGGTTTGCTAATTTCAGATTGGACTCTTCATCAAAACGAGCCCGTAACTCGATAACTGCTGTCACTTCCTTACCCGAATGAGCTGCATCAACCAAAGCATCGACCATTACGGATTCTGAACGAGTACGATATAAAGTTTGGCTAATTGCCAAAACATTGGGATCGCTTGCTGCTTGTCTAACAAAATCAATAACGAGCTCAAAGCTTTGGTAGGGGTGGTGGAGAAGGATGTCTTGCTCATCAATAACATTGAATAGATTTCGTTCTGATTTAGGAAATTGAGGGTATTGCGCTGAAAAAGGCGGGTAATTCAAGTCAGGTCTATCAATGCTATTAATCGCAGTTAAATGGCGCTGTATATTAACTGGCCCATCACAATAATAGGTGTCTTCATGACGGAGATGATATTTTTGTAATAAAAAATCCACAATTTTTTCGGGGCAATTTTTTTCAATTTCCAGTCGAACCACATGACCATAATGACGAGAAAAGATCTCGCGTTGTACGGCCTTGGCCAAATCATCAATTTCTTCCTCTCTTAAAAAAAGATCGCTATTTCGAGTTAGACGAAAGGAATAACAACCACTTATTTCCATTCCTGGAAATAAACTATTAACATGGGTAGTAATAATAGATGAAAGATGAACAAAATAATGAGCATCTCCACACAACTCTGAAGGCAAATGAATGACTCTAGGAATCGATCTGGGGGCATGCACTACAGCATAATTAATATTACGGTCAAAAGCATCTTTACCACTTAAAGAAATAATGAAGTTTAAACTTTTGTTAATCAGTTGCGGCAAAGGATGTGCCAAATCAAGAGCGATAGGACTAATTACTGGTTGAATCTCATGTTTAAAATAATGTTTTGCCCACAAGTGGATGTCATCGGTCCATTGCTCGGTATCAAGAAAATAAATATTTTCCTTAGCTAAGGCTGGGAGAAGTTGCTTATTAAAGATGGAGTAAAGCTGATCAATTAGTTTATGTGTTTTTTGGCTGATTTGGCTAAATGCTTCATCAGAGCGTAACCCATCAATAGTTAATTTTCCTGATGACATGGCAATTTTTTCTTTAAGCCCAGCTACCCGTATCTCAAAAAACTCATCGAGGTTACTGCTACAAATGCTTAGAAAACGCATTCTTTCCAGCAAAGGAACCCGTTCGTCATTAGCCAGCATCAAAACACGCTGATTAAATGCGATAATAGAGAATTCTCTATTGATATAGTATTCAGGATTATCCAACACAGTGTCCAAGGGTAACTCCATTTTCTTACAAAAAGTAATAAGGCCTGGCTATGGTACTATTTTAGGTCTTAACGAACCAGAAAAAAACATACAACGATAAATCCTAGAAACCCATAAAAAGGTGATAAATTCCAAAAAGTCAAAGCAAGGAAAAACACAAAGCAACACAGCGCCATAGGGATTGAAAAATACATCCCTACAACACCCTGAGCAACGGAGTAACTTGCGGCTGCGAGCAGGGCTAATGCGCCATATTGTACGCCAATCATTATTTTTCGCATTCCAGGTCCATTATGGCTTGTAAGCCAATGATAGCCGGCTATAGCCATCAGGAGTCCTGGTAAATTAAGACTGAGAACAGCAAGAATTAAACCGGTGATTCCGGCCGCTTTATATCCAATAAGGGCAGATAATTTGACACCAGTTAATCCTGGAAAAATAAAGCTTGAACCCACCATCGCGATAAATTCTTCCTGCCCTATCCAATGTCGATATTCAACAGCCTCATACTCCAGCAGTTTTAACATTGAATTCCCACCACCTAAGGAAATAAGACCAATTTTTCCAAAGCTTAGAATGATCGCGACCAAGGTGTTTATCATAATTTCATTAAATTTTTCAGGAAAGTTACATATTCGCAGGAAACAGGCTCATCCAGCAAGTGTTTGGAAATAGTCTCTACCAAATGCAGCGATTTTCCTTCAATACATAAGCTAAAATAAATTTGATTGCATACTTCGAGACGAGCGAGCTCAATTTTTATACTTGGATTGGTCGGTAATTTATAAATAAGCGCTTCCTTTTTGACATAAACTTCTATTCCTTCTCGTTCAACCTGTTGCGCTATTTCATGTAGGTCGGGGGGAAGAATTTGATCTTGAGGGCCGCTAAGAATTATTTTTGCTCCATAACCTGCAGCATGGTTTGATTGTTTGAGTAGAGGCTTGTAAAGCAATTGTTCCCGACGTTTCTTAATGTTGTAATTTGTTCCTGGTAGCAAATAATAGTAATCTTCTCGATGTTTTTGCTTGTATTGAGCTAAGTCGAGTAATGACGGATCAATAATATTTAAGGTAATTATCGTATTATCCGGCCAAAAAAAACGTCGCTCCCATTTTATCTTTTCGTCTTTTTTATCCACTAAAGTGGCCAAAGACAAGCTTGTTTTGGGAGTAAATTCGAAATTCCAAACCAAACGTTGGTTCATGCTCAATTGCTACTCGTAAAATAAAGAGTATATACTACACCTTTATTATGCAAAGCAAGGGAAGGTATTGATATTATGGCCATTCTGTTTTTTTTAGTTTACCTAATATTTACTTTAATTGTTCTTTATAGAGCAATGAATCCATTAGTTTGGGAGTTGGGTAGCGTTTTTTACTTAATTGTTGCCACATTTGCTATTGGTTTGCCTTGGATAATTGGTTTTTTGCTCTGGCTTGTGATTATTGTTGCACTACTCGTAGTCTACCTTGAGCCGTTACGCGCATCGATAGCGGATTACCTTTATAAAACCGCTGGCAAGTCGATTCCTAAGTTATCCAAAACAGAGGAAGAGGCACTTAATGCCGGTGATACTTGGTTAGAACAAGATATTTTTACTGGAACTCCTAATTGGAACCGATTAGCAAGTGTAGTTACAGTGCTGTCCGCAGAAGAGCAAGCGTTTCTTGATAATGAAACGAACACTTTATGCAGTATGATCGATGAGTGGGAAATTAGCCAAAAACGTGATTTACCTGAAAATGTCTGGTCCTATATGAAGGAAAATGGATTTTTTGGATTGGTCATCCCAAAAGAATATGGTGGTAAGGGATTCTCTGCGCGTGGGCATTCTGATGTGGTAATGAAAATATCCAGTCGTTCGGGGGTTGCTGCGGTAACCGTGATGGTACCTAACTCCTTGGGCCCTGGCGAATTAATTAATTATTATGGTACCGAAGAACAAAAGAATCATTACTTACCCCGTCTTGCAAAAGGTATTGATATCCCTTGCTTTGCTTTAACTGAACCCGGGGCTGGTAGTGATGCAACCTCCATTCAATCAACTGCAATCGTCATGAAGAAAAAAGTTGATGGTAAAATGGTGCTTGGATTAAACATTACTTTAGATAAACGTTGGATAACTTTAGCGCCCGTAGCCACCTTAATTGGTCTCGCAGTGAATGTGAAAGATCCCGATGGTTTGTTGCAGGGTGAAGGAGAAGAAGGCATCACCTGTGTGTTGATTCCACGCGATACCAAAAATCTAGAAATTGGCAATCGCCATTTACCTTCTGATCAACCCTTTATGAATGGCACGATTCGTGGAAAAGATATTTTTGTGCCAATAACAACAGTGATTGGTGGACAGCAACGAATAGGTAATGGATGGCAAATGTTAGTTGAATGTCTATCGATTGGTCGTTCCATTTCGTTACCGGCGCTTGGAGCAGGTTCTTCCTCTACGTGTTATCTCGCAACGAGTGCTTTTGCCCGCATACGTTGCCAATTTAATGTGGAAATTGGTCAATTTGAAGGAATTGAAGAAAAACTTGCAGAAATCGCAGGTTTAAATTATTTGATTAATTCAAATCGCTTACTGACGGTAGCCGCAGTGAACGAGCATAAAAAACCGTCTGTGGCATCGGCGATTGCGAAATATTTTAATACAGAATTGGCGCGAGCTGTGGTTAATGCTTCGATGGATGTTCATGCAGGACGTGCCGTAGTTGTGGGGCCCCGTAATTATCTTACTAATTTTTATAATGGAGTGCCTATTTCTATTACGGTGGAAGGAGCCAATGTGATGTCACGCAACTTGTTGATTTTTGGACAAGGCTCGATGGCATGTCATCCTTATATCCGTCAAGAATTTTACGCAATTTCTAATCAGGATAAAGAGGCTTTTAGAGATGTAATCTGGAAACATATTCAATATTTCATGCAAAATTTTGCCAAAACAATTTGTTCTGGATGGACAGGTGGGATATTTATTAGCGCTCCTAAGCAAAAAATGAAACGTGAGTATAAACGTTTGGCTCGTCTAAGCCACGCATATGCATGGCTTGCGGATTTGTCTTTGATTATGCTTGGTGGGGATTTAAAACGTAAAGAGCGTCTCTCAGCACGTCTTGCTGATGGTATGTCCTATCTTTATATGGCAATGGCGGTTTTACGCAATGTGCAATTGAATAATGAAAATCCTGATGATTTAGTGCACGCTCAATGGGCAGTGTCTTATTGTTTTTATCATGCCCAACGAGCAATGATCGCGTTGTGTTACAATTTCCCATCCAGATTTTTAGGCGCTTTTGCTCGTGTTTTGGCATTTCCTTTGGGGCAAACGATGCGTTACCCAACGGATAAGTTGGATCAGAATTTAGCACGATTGATGACCACAAATAATCAGTATCGTGATCGATTGAAAAATCTAGTTTATTTAAGTGGGGATGCAAAACAACCAATAGACAAAGTGGAGCATGCTTTACAACAAATCATTAAAACAGATGATCTTGCCAAAAAAGTGGGTGATTTAAGACGGGTTAAATTTGGTAAGTTAAAAGATAAATTGAAAGCAAAAGTGGTGAGTAATGAACTCACACAACAGGAAATGGATGCGTTACTTGCAACCGAAGCGGCTCGATGGGATGCTATTTTAGTTGATGAGTTTACTTTTGATTCTATGAAAAACCAGTTATTTAACTCGGTTATTGACGAGATTAAATCACCATTTATGCAGGAGGATGCTTCTTCTTAAGGAATGGATGTCCCTCGGGAAACCGCGGGTTTACGTTTTGAGTTCTATCGGTTTTGCCGCGAACAAAGAATAAGAGAATTAAAATACGTTTCCTGGCGTATATTTACAAATTTTTAACAGACGAGCTAAAAAAGAAGTTATCTTATAAACAGTGTTGGTTTGCTATAATTAGGTCAATACAAAATAGAATTCATGTGAGAGATTAATGTATGTCTGCAACTTCACCTGTAATATCATCGGTTAATGATAAAACATTTGTTAGAGAAGATCTTTTAAAAGCAATGCAACTCGCAGGAACTTCAGTAGAGTTGGCTCAATATTTAAGACAACAAGTCCATGATATAGTGGATAATTCACGAGCTTTTAAGAAATCGCCCGAGAAAATGCAAGTGGCGCAACAAATATTAAAAGCAGTAGATGAGTTTACCCAACTTGTGGAATATAAATTTTCTGAAGAAGAAAAGAAAATCTGGGCTGGTATACCACCGAGTTCCAAATTTGAAAATATACATCGTGGAATTACCCAAGAGGCTGTTGAATTATTAGAGAAAAAAGGTTATCCAGGAATTCGATTCGATTTTGCTGTCAAGCAGGCTGGCGATGACAAAGGACATTTTGTTCGCGGCTATGCATCTATAGAAAAAGGAGCTCCTCCGTTGGATGAAGAAACAGTTGATGCATTAGATCGATTGTTTAACGCATGGTTAGCGAATGAACATCAAGTTTTAACTGAAAATGGTTTTTTCTTTAAAACGGACGCAGAAGGAAATAAAACGAGACAACTGACAGCAGATGAAGTAGAAGCGATAATGGCTGATTCAGCACAAGGCTTTAAGGATTATTTACAAAGTAATCATGCTGAAACCCCACTTGTATCTCGACAACGAGACTATCCAGGTGAACATCGATTGGAAGAAGCCAAGAAGGCCGCAGCTCAAAAAGCTGTCGAACGTGTTATCGAGGCCGAAGAAGCGGAGAAAATCGAGCCCGAAGTGCAACCGACAAATATTAGCCCTAGCTAATTAGGGCTCTTTTTTTACCCCTGAATAAGCATTAAATAAGGGCTTAAGTTAGTACATGTAGTGAAGAATGATGATTTTTTGTTAAATCTTATTCACTGCATGTAGTCTCTCTAGAGTTCCTATATCAAACCAAAGGCCTTCATATAGGCAAGCAGTTACCCTATTTTGATCCGCGTATTGACGGATTATAGGGGCAACCGAATAGCGACCTTGTTTGTAATTTGCAAATATTTGTGGATGATAGCAACAGATACCTGCAAGCGTATATTTTCGATTTTCGTTACTCAACTGAGTTTGATTGATTAATCCGAAATCTCCAGGATGATTAAGGGCTGGATTTTTATTTACTAAGATTACATGAATTGCACGAGTAATTTCGGGTTGTAATTGAGAGAAATCAAAATCCGTATAGATATCCGCATTGACGGTAATAAACGGTTTATCGCCGAGTAGCGGCAGTGCATTTACAATGCCCCCCCCTGTTTCCAAGCCTCCTGGCGGTTCAGGTGAATAACAAATTTCAATTCCCCAACGAGCTCCATCACCTAAATGTTGTCGAATTTTTCCCCCAAGGTAGGCATGGTTTATGACTAATCGTTCAAAACCTGCTTTTGCTAGATTGATTACATGATGTTCTATTAAAGGCTTTTCTTTAACAATACACAGCGCTTTGGGGGTGATATCAGTAAGCGGCTTTAAACGGTCGCCACGTCCAGCAGCCAATATCATAGCAGTTTTCATGGTAGATCAACTCTCATTTGCATAAATTGGAAGAAAGAATGCAATTCTTCATAAGTTTCTGTACATTCAAGGACATATTTTAAGGTTAAAGGTAAGTCTTTAAGATATCCAGGTTTGCTATCTCGTAAATACAAGCGACTAAAGATTCCTAAAACCTTTAAGTGTCTTTGTAAACCACAAAGATCAAATGCACGGATAAATTCAGGCAAGGAATAATCTTTAGTTAAAGCACTTTGAGTGTAAAAAAACTCCACCCATTCTAGAATTTTACTGCGCGGCCAGGAAATATAACAATCTTTGAGTAAAGAAACCAAATCATAGGTGAATGGGCCAACCATTGCATCTTGGAAGTCAATAACTCCTAAGGTTGATTCAGCTTCATTTTGTAAAAGCATCAGATTGCGAGAATGATAATCACGATGGATAAAAGTCAACGGTTGCTTAGCTACTTCTGTTGCAATCCATTCCATGGTTTGTTGTACTAAAGTACTTTCATCCTGATTTAGTTTTAAATCAAGATATGCTTTAAAAAACCATTCGGGGCATAAACTCATTTCTTTGAGCATATGCGCTTTATCAAACGGTGCAAGTATCGGATCATGAGTTGGGCACGTTTGAATTTTAAATAAAGTGTTTATGGCATGATGGTAATGAGCATTCACATTTTCAGAATGAAGATCATTCAAAAGAAGTTGATCTCCTAAATCACTTAATAATAAGAATCCATCCGCTAAATTAGCCGCCAGAATTTTCGGCGTATGAACATCCACTTTCTCCAGCATTTGTGCAATATGTATAAAAGGTTTTAGATCCTCTTTTCCTGGAGGCGCATCCATGACAACTCGTGTGAGACCGTTATATTGAAGACGAAAATATCGTCTAAAACTGGCATCTCCAGCCAAAGGAGCTAATTGGAAATCCTGTAGTTTTAGCGTATCAATTAACCATTCTTTAAGTGCGTTTTCTCTAGCATGCATGGTATACTTTCCCATCATTATTTCTGGTTGTAACTTATAACCAAGATCTCCTCTCTCATGAATAGAGAGAATAAAGGAGAATGTTGTGGTATGAATTATACCGCAATACCTTTAGCGTGAACGCGACGATCTAAAGTGATTAGTTACATATTTTTGTGTGCATAATAAGGCATTTTATTACCCGTGAACAAGATTTCATTTAAATGGTTCTTGATGAGCATATGTACGACCTTACTTATTTTGCTCATGGTAATTTATCATGCGTTAGCCCATTCTGCTTCTTTAATTAATGAACCTGTTCAAGCATGTGTGATCGCTCGTGATGTTGATTTAACGGATGCGGTTAGGTCAAAATTTGCCCAGTGCTTGGGTTGGAATGCCGATCAAAGCTCTCCGATTTGTCTTGGTTCATATCAACCCCTCACTGTTACACCGCTTGCTTCACCTGATGAAATCAGGATTATGGCAGATAAAGTTTCTTTCTATCAGGATAAGCCATCAACTTTATCTGGACATGTTGAAGTACAGCAAGGCCAAAGAATAGTCAATGCCCAAACAGCGCATGTATATCGGGATCCCAAAAGTAAAGAGGTCACGAAAATTGAGTTTTTAGGTAATGTTCATTATCTGGAACCTGATAAAATATTGATTGCTCGTAAAGCAACAATTAATCCTCAAGATAAATCAGGTCAAACTGAAGATGTACTCTACCGTTTTAATACCAACAAACATTCGGCAATATTACCTGCATGGGGAAGGGCTAGTCTAATGCAGCGTTTCCCTAATTCAGATTACTTGTTACGTCGAGCGACTTATACTACCTGTGCGCCACAAGATAAAGCTTGGGATATTGAGGCTAAATCAATCGTTATTGATAACAAGAAAAAAATGGGTGTCGCCAGGAATGTGAAGTTGCGCATCCATGACTGGCCTCTACTTTATGTTCCTTATCTGAGTTTTCCAACAACTAAAGAACGTAAATCAGGTTTTTTAATGCCGATAGTGGGGTATTCCAATGTAGGAGGCTTTGATCTAGGACTTCCTTATTATTGGAATATTGCTCCCAACTACGATTTGACTTTAACACCGCATCTTTATACCGAGCGGAACGTCATGTTAAGTGGCGATTTCCGATATTTAACTCCACATAGTGTCGGATTTCTTACTGGGAGTTTTTTACCGAATGATGCTGCATATCGGAATTTTTTGAACAATCATGCGGAAGAATTTCCTTTTTTTAGAGATAAGTCAACAAACCGATGGTTATATGGGGTACGTGATACCACGCAATTGAGTCCCAATTTGCGTTTAAATGTAAATGTTCAACAAGTTTCTGACGATTATTACTTTCAGGATTTTAGTACCAATTTGGCCCGAATTACCCAGCGACAATTATTGCGTCAAGCTGATTTAACCTATTCGACAGAACATTGGACTTTTAGAAGTATGGTTCAAAGTTTTCAAACATTACATCCGATCAATGAGACCCCTATTCTTGATCAATATGAGCGTTTACCTCAAATAAATGCTCGTGGTTATTATTATGAATTACCTGCACAAGCAAATTTAAATATAACTGGGCAATATGATCAGTTTTTTTGGCCAACATCAACACAATTTTTTGTGCGAAAAATGCCTCAGGGACCTAGGTTTCATCTTAACCCAATCCTTTCAGTGCCGCAGCGAGTTAGTTGGGGATTTATTACACCATCGGCTGAGTTCGTAGAAAACTACTATCAGGTCCAGAATAATTGGGTTGATACGAACACTGAAGATAACCGCTTTATTCCGCGTTTTAGTACTCATGGCGGTTTATTTTTTGATAGAAACTTTAATTGGAAGGGTAATTCATATACGCAAACTTTAGAGCCAAGTTTATATTATTTGTATGTTCCCTTTTATAATCAAAGTCAGCTACCTATCTATGATACTGCCAATATGATTTTTAATTTTGATCAGCTTTTTAGAACCAATCGTTTTTCAGGGTTCGACCGAATTGGTGATGCAAATCAATTATCCTACGCAGTAACTACTCGATGGATGTCAGAAGGGACCGGTGCTGAATTAGCCAGTTTTTCTGTTGGCCAAATCAAATATTTTACTGATAGACAAGTACAGTTATGTCGTAGTCCTACCGGCATTTGTACCGCAAGTCCTCTTGAAATTGGACACTTATCTCCATTTTCTGGAACATCTCCTATAGCTTCTCGGGTGGTTTATCACTTCAGTCGGTCTTTAAAAATTCTGGGTGATTATGTATGGGATCCTGCTACTTCTGCGACAAACAATGGAGATTTAAATTTACACTATCAACCTAAATTTAATGCGGTTATTAATTTTGGCTATAGCTACCTAGTCAATGGAGATGTGACCAAAGTTAGGAATAATGCAGGAGTTGATAATGCATTACATCAAGGTATGGTTTCTGCTGCATGGCCTATCAGTGATCGATGGAGCGCTATTGGTGCATACAGTCATAATATTAGTAAAGATTACAGCATGATGTCTTTATTAGGAATGCAGTATGATAGTTGCTGTTGGGCTGTGAGAATTTTGGGAGGAAGGACGTTTAAGAGTTTAAATGAAGAATATATGCCCCAATATAATAACAACATCTATTTGCAAATTTTATTAAAAGGCTTAGGATCAGTGGCAAATAGTGATCCTGGAAGTGTATTGCGTACTTATATTCCCGGATATAGTGATCCATTTCATAGTTAGATCGAATAGTGGTATAAATTAAAACAGAGCCGCTTGTGTTTTGAATAAAAATAACCTAAATTGCTCGAAAAAAAAGTAATAAGGATTAACATGTATAAAAAAATAACCCTTGCATGCATATTGTTTGCTGTCGTTGGTATGGCCGAAGCGAAACAATTATTGGATAAGGTGGTTGCAGTTGTTAATAACGGAGTGATCACAGAAAGTGAACTAAACAAACAAGTTGAATTAACAAAGAAACAAATTATTGCGCAAAGAATGCAAGTTCCAGAAGATTCGGTGTTGCGTAAGCAAGTTCTTCAACATTTAATTGATGTGAATGTGCAGCTGCAAATGGCAAAGCAACATGGTCTTACTGTAGATGATACGGAGTTAAATCAGGCAATTGAAAAAATAGCCACTGCGAACCACGCTACTGTAACTCAGTTGCGTGAGGAAATTACTAGGCAAGGAATGACTTGGAATGAATATAGAGAAAATATTCGCAAAGAAATTCTGCTTTCTAACTTACAACAAAAAGCGGTAGGGCGGGACGCTGCTGTTTCGAATGAGCAAGTCGAGCAATATCTTAAAACGGAAGGCGGAATAATTAATCGTTCTGCGCTCACCTATCATCTTCAGAATATAGTTATTCCATTAAATGAAGAACCTACATCTGAAGAAGTAAAAAAAGCACAAAGCAAAGCTGATTCTTTATTAGTGCAGATTAAAAAAGGTGGAGATTTTAGCCGTCTGGCTATCGAAAACTCCAGTGGTGAATTTGCATTGGAAGGAGGAGATTTAGGTGAGCGTCATTTAGCTGAATTACCAGAATTGTTTGCAAAGGAAGTAGTGAACATGAAAGTGGGCCAAGTAGCAGGTCCCTTACGTGCAGGTAATGGTTTTCAGTTAATTAAACTGGTTTCTATTGGTGGAGACAATCAACATCATGTCATTACCAAAACCCATGTTCGTCATATTCTTTTAAAGCCTGATCCAAGCATGCTTCCTGAAGATTCAAAGAAACAAGTGAAGAACATTTATCAGCAATTAAAATCAGGTAAAGATTTTGCACTAATGGCAAAACAATATTCCCTGGATTCATCCAGTGCGGTTAAAGGCGGTGATTTAGGATGGGTTTCGCCAGGGGTTTTAGTCCCGGAGTTTGAGAAAGCCATGGATAAGCTTGCTGTCAACGAAATTAGTCCTCCTGTAAAATCACAATTTGGTTGGCACCTTATTCAAGTGCTTGGTCGTAAACAAGAAGATGATTCGGAGGCATTTAAAAAGCAGCAAGTACGCCAATTTTTACAACAACGAAAATTTGCCGAAGCAGTTCAAAATTGGCAACAACACATACGTTCGGATGCTTATGTGAATATTATTGAAAAGGAACTGGCGTGAAGCCACTGCTTATAAGCAGCGGAGAACCTGCCGGAGTTGGTCCAGATTTATGTCTGGCTCTTGCGGAGTATGGTTTTCCTTTGGTAATTTTAGGAGATCAGGCTGTATTGGAGGCCAGAGCTGAAGAACTAAATTGCGATATTTGTTTTACACCTTATAAAAGCGGACAAGTTATTGAGCCTAAACCTGGTCATTTGACCGTATGTTCGGTAACTTGTCCTGAGACAGTTCAAAGTGGCTGTCTTAACCCCAAAAATGCTCCTTATGTAATCGAGTTATTAAATCAGGCTGCCATATTATGTGGGCAAGGTGATTTTTCTGGTTTAGTTACGGCTCCTGTCCACAAAGCAAATATTAACGAAGCGGGCATCTCATTTACTGGTCATACAGAATTTTTTGCACAATTTTATAAAGTAGATGTGGTGATGATGCTGGCGTGTAATGTAATGAAGGTAGCATTAGTGACTACTCATCTTCCATTGCGTATGGTGTCTGATGCAATTACATCCGAACTCATTATTAAAGTGATTACTCAGGTACATCAATCATTAATTCAAGATTTCAATATTAAAGAACCATGCATTAAAGTGGCGGGTTTAAATCCACATGCTGGGGAGTCGGGATATTTGGGGCGTGAAGAAATTGAGATAATCACTCCAGCTTTAACTGTATTACAAGAACGCGGTATGAATGTTCAAGGCCCTATGCCCGCAGATACAATGTTTATTAATAGTAATCAAAAAAATTGTGACGCATATGTTGCCATGTATCATGATCAAGGCTTACCCGTAATTAAGTATGCTGATTTTCATAATGCAGTGAATGTAACTTTGGGCTTACCTATAATACGTACATCAGTAGACCACGGCACTGCTTTAGAGTTAGCAGGCAAAAATAGACTCGATTCGGGCTCAATGTTTGCTGCTGTCGATATGGCGAAAGCTATGGCATTATCTAGGATGAAATCATGATTAGTTTAATTGCTGCAATTGATGAAACTGGGGGATTAGGCCTTAATAATCAATTGCTTTGCCATTTACCCGCCGATTTACAACATTTTAAATCTGCAACCATGGGTAAGCCCATTATTATGGGAAGGAAAACATTTGCTTCTATAGGGAAGCCACTGCCAGGACGATTAAATATTGTACTCAGCCGTAATGTATCGTCAATTGAAGGAGTTACTGTAGTTGATTCCTTGGAAAAAGCCATCAAGCAAACAGAAGAATTCCCTGAAATTATGATTATAGGTGGCGCAGAACTTTTTGCGGAAGCAATAGGAAAAGCAAGCCGTCTATATATAACACGTATCCATCATCAATTTGCAGCAGATGTTTTTTTTCCAGAAATTGATGAATCATTATGGCTTTGTTGTGATGAACAATTTAGACCATGTGATGAAAAAAACGAATACGACCTGACCTTCCGCACTTATGAGCGTACCAGATAGTAGTTTATATATTTATAAGTAGCTCAGTACTAATTTCAATTCTATATTGAGTTTCATCGTAGGGCGTATCTTAGTCTATCGGTGAACTCTTCCATATTCTGTATCACAAACTACTCAAAAACTAAAGTGAAGTGCAAGTTGTTGAGGCAAAAAATGTCCAAAATGGGCTGGTAGAGATCGATATGGACTACTCTAGATAAATAAAAGAAAACAATTAAAAAAAAATGAAAAAAGTGTTTGACACTGAGGGTGAAATCAGTAGAATACGCAGCACGCCTTCGGGGCAGGTTCATTAAGAAGAGAGAAGACAAACTGTGTGGGCACTTTGAATAACCTTTGAGTGC
>NZ_CDRUHA020000054.1:0-128 GCF_977063405.2 Legionella stuttgartensis | reverse complement strand
CCTCAATGATGCTTATAAAACCCAACTCCTTTAATATCAGTCCACAACGTGGTTTGGTGGCAAAGGAAGCATTGATCGACACGGGCTTCATGCTCATGAGCCACTTTTTTTGAAATCATATTAAAATG
>NZ_CDRUHA020000053.1:0-128 GCF_977063405.2 Legionella stuttgartensis | reverse complement strand
CCCCCCCCCCCCCCCCCCCCCCCCCCCCCCCCCCCCCCCCCCCCCCCCCCCCCCCCCCCCCCCCCCCCCCCCCCCCCCCCCCCCCCCCCCCCCCCCCCCCCCCCCCCCCCCCCCCCCCCCCCCCCCCC
>NZ_CDRUHA020000052.1:0-131 GCF_977063405.2 Legionella stuttgartensis | reverse complement strand
GGTCTCATGGACTTGTCTTTATCAAAGTTAAGAAGCACATCAAATTCACTGATGTTGGGTGGTAGCGCATCTTCATCAAGCTCACTGCGCCCTGCCCGCTGCGCAATGGAAATCACTTGCGGATAGCGAAG
>NZ_CDRUHA020000051.1:0-131 GCF_977063405.2 Legionella stuttgartensis | reverse complement strand
AGAAAAGAGAAAGGTTTTTCTCAAGAGGGTTTTGCCAATTTCATCGAAATGAATCGGGGTTACTACGGGACTGTGGAACGTGGCGAAGCCAATATAACCATTTTAAATCTTCTAAAAATTCTTAAAGGATT
>NZ_CDRUHA020000050.1:0-138 GCF_977063405.2 Legionella stuttgartensis | reverse complement strand
AAGATCAACAAAACAAAGATCAACAAAACAAAGATCAACAAAACAAAGATCAACAAAACAAAGATCAACAAAACAAAGATCAACAAAACAAAGATCAACAAAACAAAGATCAACAAAACAAAGATCAACAAAACAAAG
>NZ_CDRUHA020000049.1:0-145 GCF_977063405.2 Legionella stuttgartensis | reverse complement strand
AATTAAAACCTGAGCCTGAATTAAAACCTGAGCCTGAATTAAAACCTGAGCCTGAATTAAAACCTGAGCCTGAATTAAAACCTGAGCCTGAATTAAAACCTGAGCCTGAATTAAAACCTGAGCCTGAATTAAAACCTGAGCCTGA
>NZ_CDRUHA020000048.1:0-174 GCF_977063405.2 Legionella stuttgartensis | reverse complement strand
TCGTTAGCCATTTATTGTTTGGTGATTGTTTTGATTATCCTCTTTAGAAATCCATTATTGTCTTATTTTGTAACGCAACAGGGATAAAACCAATGGAACTCTCTTGGACCACTTTTTCATTAGAACTCATTAATTTTCTTATTCTCATTTGGATTTTGAAACGCTTTCTTTATG
>NZ_CDRUHA020000047.1:0-213 GCF_977063405.2 Legionella stuttgartensis | reverse complement strand
ACGTTATCCAGGGCTTTTAAAATAAAAAATATCTCAACCATTCTAGATACCGCGCATAAAGCGCGGTACGTAGGGAGAATACAACCAATACACTCTGAGGAGAGAGAGGCTAAGCTATTAGGGATGTTTACAATTTCCTATCTAGGTATTGCGCGTTCTATCTGAACGATTTCCCGCAAATTTTTTCAGCCTACGTACCGTGCTTTATGCACG
>NZ_CDRUHA020000046.1:0-251 GCF_977063405.2 Legionella stuttgartensis | reverse complement strand
ACATCCCTAATAGCTTAGCCTCTCTCTCCTCAGAGTGTATTGGTTGTATTCTCCCTACGTACCGCGCTTTATGCGCGGTATCTAGAATGGTTGAGATATTTTTTATTTTAAAAGCCCTGGATAACGTGCATAAAGCACGGTACGTAGGCTGAAAAAATTTGCGGGAAATCGTTCAGATAGAACGCGCAATACCTAGATAGGAAATTGTAAACATCCCTAATAGCTTAGCCTCTCTCTCCTCAGAGTGTATT
>NZ_CDRUHA020000045.1:0-255 GCF_977063405.2 Legionella stuttgartensis | reverse complement strand
AACTGCTTAATAAGTCACGCACTTCCATTTCAACTAATTCTAACAACTCAGGGTCATCAACCATGTCTGCTTTGTTCATGAACACAACAATGTAGGGTACACCTACTTGGCGTGATAACAATATGTGCTCTCTAGTTTGTGGCATAGGACCATCAGCTGCTGATACTACAAGTATCGCTCCGTCCATTTGCGCCGCTCCAGTAATCATGTTCTTAACATAGTCAGCATGTCCTGGGCAATCTACGTGCGCATAGT
>NZ_CDRUHA020000044.1:0-466382 GCF_977063405.2 Legionella stuttgartensis | reverse complement strand
CATTGCCGGGTAGCTAAGTTCGGACGGGATAACCGCTGAAAGCATCTAAGCGGGAAGCCTCCCTCAAGATGAGTTTTCCCTTGAAGCCCGTTGAAGACTACGACGTTGATAGGCAAGGTGTGGAAGCGCAGTAATGCGTGAAGCTAACTTGTACTAATTGGCTGATTGTCTTGACCATATAATCTGAGCTACTTCAGATTAAAGTGCTCTAAATACAAGCTATAAATGACGTAAGTTGGGTGATTAAGCCCAGACTGAAAAAAAAGTGAACCTTCTTATTTACCTAATGCATAATTCGGGTATAATAGCCCCACTTTATGCAAAAACAGTTTTCCTGGCGACCATAGCGGCTTGGAACCACCTGATTCCATCTCGAACTCAGAAGTGAAACGAGCCCGCGCCAATGATAGTGTGAGGTTTCCTCATGTGAAAGTAGGTCATCGCCAGGGTTTTATTCTTAAAAAGCGGCTTCGAGCCGCTTTTTTTTTACTTTTAATATTTAAAAAATGTCACAAATAGTGTTTTTTTGTTTTTCAGCTTATTAGTTATATCAATACCTTAAAGTCCATAACCTCTAAATTTTAATCCTAATCTTTTAATTAACTCCCCAATATTTTCATTTCTTAATCGTTTCTTATGCTCAAACCTCGATAAAAGATAATTCTCGAGATACACTGAATAAAAAATATTTAGGTATCTTATGATAAAGAAAAATTTCCTAATTTATGGTTCCTATGGATATACGGGTAATTTGATAGCTGAATTAAGTGTGCAGCAAGGATTAAAACCGATATTAGCAGGGAGAGATGAAGAAAAATTAAAGCGTCAAGCCACCGCGCTTAATTTGGATTACCGTGTATTTGACGTTAATGATCTGGAACAAACCAAAAAAGCGCTACGCGATCTCATTGCCGTAATCCATTGTGCTGGACCATTCAAGCACACCTATAAAAATATGGCATTAGCTTGTCTTGCTGAAAGGACTCATTATTTGGATATTACCGGCGAGGTTGGGGTAATAGAGGAACTCATGGCAATGAATGACCGTGCACTCATAGAAGAGATTATGTTACTTCCCGGGGCTGGATTTGACGTGGTTCCCAGCGATTGTTTGGCTGCTTATTTAAAACGTTGTTTGCCAGATGCAAATCGATTAGTGCTTGCGATTGCCTCATTTAATGAAAATGCAGGTTTAAATATCTCTCATGGTACTGCTAAAACAATGATAGAAGATATTCCTGAAGGAACGCTGATTCGAGAGAATGGAGTTTTAAAAAATGTTTCTTTTGGTTGGAAGAGCCATTTTTTTGATTTTGGTAGCCCACGTAAGATGTTATGCACCACAATTTCATGGGGTGATTTAGCGTCAGCATGGTGGTCTACACAAATTCCAAATATAGAAACTTATATGGCTTTACCTAAAAAAGTAATTGAATTAAAAAAAGTGATTAATTCATTTAAATGGGTTTTAAATTGGTTTTTAGTTAAAAAATTTATAATGCATAAAATCAATCAGTTACCTGCTGGACCTACAGAGAAGCAAAGACAGAATTCAGTTGTTAAAATCTATGGCGAAGTAGTCAATGATGCAGGAGAAAAGATTGCTGCCCTAATGACTACTCCTAATGGCTATTCGTTTACTGCTTTATCTACATTAATGATTATCCAAAATGTACTATCAGGAAATGCTCCAATTGGTTTTCAAACTCCCTCTAGTGCATATACAGAAGATTTTGTAATGCAAATTACTGAAGTAACTCGAATTATGGTTCATTAATTGTTACTATTCCCCTGCATCTAGGCTGGTTAATAAGTCCATGGATATTTTTATTATTGAAAATGATTTTTAAAAAATATGTAGGGAATCTAAATGAGAATTAAAGAGCGGCTTATTGCTTTAGAAAATGAAGTGAAGGATGTAAAGTCCATACAATTAGAATTGGCTAAAAAAAGTGCTCTCATGCAGCTCCTTATAGCGCAAATGGAGCAAGAACTGAATCAATATGAGGATGCGAATGAATCAAATGAGTCAGTTAAAGTAAATAATGGGGAGTTGCTTAGTACACATGGCCTTATGAAAAAGCCACCGCAGGAGGTATCTCAAGAACTAATACCACCTGTATTTCCTAACCCCTGAAATTTAAAATACACCGCTTCATTAATTTTAGGAAGATAGGGATGATTATCCGTATAGCATCTGACAATTTTCTTAATTTATTGTGGCCAATTTATGTGGGGTATCATTGAAGTCTTAGACTAATCGGTATAATTTAATAGGATTATCACGATGTTTTAAGATGGCATTGCCCACACATTCGCCCTTAAACTCAGGTAATTTCTTAATTGCATCTTCTGAGATAAGTATGTTTGTATTATACGTTTTATTGAGCTGTTCTATATGGGCAGCTGAATTTACAACGTCTCCTATAATAGTATATTCTTGTCTTTTTTTTGTGCCAATAGTGCCTGTTACTGCATAACCAAAGTGCAACCCTATTCCTAATTTTAGATCGGGTAGGTTACCTTTTTTCACTTCTTCTTCGGTTCGTTTTATAATCTCCAACGCTGCATTTACTGCATTAGCTACATCATTCCCACTCGACAAAGGAGCACCAAATACAGCCATAAAGCCGTCTCCTAAAAATTTATTAATAATTCCTTTATTATCATGAATGATTTTTACGATATATTTAAAAAGATTATTAAGATAATTAACAACAACCGCGGGCTCATTTTGTTCGGTAAAATGAGTAAAATTTCTTATATCCAAAAACATGACACAAACAGGGATGTATTCGCTTGAGTTAGCATCTTTTGACAACAATTTAGCTACGACTTCGGGTGAAACATGCTGACCAAAAATATCTTCAATTCTTTCCCGTTCCTTTTGAGCATCAAAGGCGGTAAAAAGCTGTTTTTTAATTTGCATGGTGACGAACCCAGTCACAACCCCTCCGATTAAGATCATGAAGCCGCGAGCGGCAAAAGCAAACCATGCAACTAAATAGTAATCAATATTCGCGATATCAGTGTAATTTAGAACGTAATATGAGAGCCCCCAATATTCAAGAGCTCCAATTAATCCAGAAAATCGGCATATCCATTCATTTAATGTTAATGACGAAAGAATGATGAAAAGAAAATAGAGTAAGACAGGTGGCATTAAAAGCACATACACAGGGGTTTGAAACGTTGTGGCAATAATAATCCCCAATGTCGGAACACTCATTTCAATAAATGCATTGAAATATCGTAGAACACTAGGCAAATTTTTCTTATGAATTATATGCCAACAAATAACCCGACGCATCAACAGAAAATAGAGTGCCACACTAGCTAAATAACCAGGTAAAAGTAAGGCGGAGATATTTGCAACACGAAAAAATATTTCAGGAGAATGTATGATAAATGTTATCCACATGAGTGATAATAAACTGAAAATACTCGATAAAATTGTTGTTCTTAATTTTTCGGTTTTTAAGATTTCCGCTTCCAAAGGCGTTTGAGTCATTGCATCTTATCCATATTCTTTTCTTTTATTTTAGATGAAATTTCTAAAAATTTTGCGGTGAGAGTTGGTTACAAAGAGAGGAGATAAAAATAATTACCGATACACTTAGAAGTTTTTGAACACATTATAACCTAGTGGAGTGCTGAACCTGATTATCCGGGTATAATTGACCGCTAGGGGTTCCAACTCTTAATCTGGATTATAATGTTACAATGATGCTAAATGTTTATCTTTAAGACGTACATAATGTTGTGCTGAGTACTCTAACATCTCAAGCTCCTGATCGGTTAATTTCCTAATTGCTCTAGCGGGATTTCCAAGATATAGGTAACCACTTTCGAGTATTTTTCCCGGTGATACTAAAGAGCCTGCGCCGATCATAACGTGATGGGGTATATGTACCGCATCCAAAATTAATGCCCCCATCCCAATGAGACAAAAATCATCAACGACACAGCCATGTAATACTGCTTGATGCCCAATTGTAATTCCCTGGCCTAAAATTAACGGTTGTCCTCCTGAAGTATAAGGACCATCGTGGGTAACATGCAAAATAGCCCCATCTTGAATACTGCAGGCATTACCTATTTTAATCGAGTTCACATCCCCACGTATAACCGCCATAGGCCAAACAGATACATCGTCACCCAGGGATACATCGCCAATAATTACTGATTTAGGATCAACGTATACTCTTTGGCCTAATGAAGGAGATTTACCTTGAAAACTGCGAATAGCATCATTCATATTATTAAACCATCGTTACAAATTCTTCTGCGCTTGTGGGATGAATAGCAACTGTATTATCAAAGTCTTTTTTACAGGCACCCATCTTAATTGCTACACCAAAGCCTTGCAGCATTTCATCAGCGGCTAATCCAATAACATGCAGACCTATAATTTTTTCTTCTTTACCTAGAGTAACCAATTTCATCACAGTAGGTATCTTTTCTTCAGCGAATGCTTCAAACATGGGATTAAAACGGGTTTGATAGATTTTAATTTGTTCCTTACCGTATTGTTCAATAGCCTCCTGTTCACTAAGACCTATTGTTCCTATTGGTGGATGACTAAATATTACGGTGCTGATGTTTTCATAGTTTAGGCACGCTTCGGGTTGTTGACCAAATAAACGGTCTGCTAAACGACGGCCCGCAGCTACTGCTACAGGAGTAAGGGCTGGTGCATTAGTTACATCACCTAGAGCATAGATCCCTTGACTACTGGTATTTTGAAAAGCATCGACCAAAACCAAACCTTGTTCATCTGTGGTAACGTTTACTTTTTCGAGATTTAATCCAGACGTTCGGGGTTTTCTACCCACTGCGGCAATAATGACGTCTATATCATGAATAATTGAACCACTGGCGGCGCATACAATAGATTTTCTGCCATCGCTATGTAAGTTTATTTCTTTTGCTTTATGATTTGGATGAACATGAATACCTTGTTGTTGCATGAGTTCCATTAAGGTATCACCTAGGACAGTATCAAAGCGGGATAAAGGTCGTGTGCCTCTCATTAAGAGATGTGTTTCACTTCCTAGACTGTTTAATACTCCTGCTAGTTCCACTCCGATGTATCCACTACCAATGATTGCTACTTTTTCAGGTTGCTTGGTCAAGGCAAAGAAACCATCCGAATCAATTGCATGTTGAACGCCATGAATTACTGGTAGGGAAGGCTCGCCACCTGTTGCTATGATGATATGTTGCGCCTGATACAGTGTGTCATTTACCTGGACTGAGTGCGTATCGTGAAAAGTGCCAGCACCTTGAAGCAAAGTGATGTTATATTGGGTAAAACGTTTTGCGTAATTTTCCCTGAGTCGCTCTATATAGGCATTCCGTTTATTAACTAGAGTGTTCCAATCAAGTGTTGTGGCTGTTAGGGAAAAACCATATTCAGGTGCATGATGGATCATTTCATTAATCATCGACGCATTAAACATAATTTTTTTGGGGACACAACCTAAATTGACGCAGGTACCCCCTAAATAACTAGGCTCTACTACAGCAACCTTGGCTCCATATTTGGCAGCTCGCACAGCACTGGCGATTCCGCCACTGCCCCCACCGAGAACGATAAGATCAAATTGTTGGTTTTTCATAGACAATTTTTGAAAAATAAGTTTATATTATCAGGAACCGTCCAACCAACCAATATAAAATTCCCAATAAATATTTGCCTCATGGGGATGTTTTCCTAGTGTTTGTTTTTTCTGCCTATATTTAAACTGATTTGTATAAGTAAGTACTACAAATACAGCGTTCGATACTGAATTATCTTTTTTTAAAAAATTTGTAATCAATTATTTCGGATCTCTTCCTTGAGCATGATCAGGATTAGGTTTAGGAGATTTTGAGTTGCAACTGAAGCTTATCCTAGTTTTTCCTGCAATAGGATCGGAGATTTTGATCAATGATCTTTAATAAGGAGATTAATATGCCAGCACCTGTCATTAAGATTCGACGTGTCGTGGTTTTAGGAGATAGTTTATCGGATAGAAGTACATTTGATAAACGCATGCTTTTCGGTTTTATGCCTTTGGGTGATCTTTATGGGGTTGGTTTTGATGCACCACGAGGTCGGTTCACTAATGGATTTGTTTGGGGAGACTACTATGTTACAGCGATTATCGGGCAATTTGAGATAGATGAAGCACGAAGAAAACTTAACCTTGCGCACGATGCTCGTGGAAATGCAGATGTTGCAGATGCTATTTTAACGAATGATTTACATTTACGGAAAAAAAATCAAAAAGCATTTAGTTTAAATAATGACAAACATATTTTATATAAAGGATCTCGATTTGCCAGATTTTATTGTGAAGCAGGATTAACATCCTATGATTACAAGTCACAATTCACCCTTAATCCTAAAGAAGAAGTCGCTCGATTAATCGTGGCTCATTTAGAAGAGAAACGAAAACTACTCATTGCAGACGATAAAAAATATAAAGTTAGTGCCCAAGAAAAAGCCGAAACGTTAATCATTGAATGGTCTGGTGCGAATGATTTAATTACGGTGAATTCTGAACCGACTTTTCTTGAAGTAGATAATGCAATCAATGCCCGAATAGAAAATCTTGAGATTTTGATTCAACAGGGTTATCGAAATTTTGTTTTATTGAATCTTCCAGATCTCTCTTTAACACCAAGATTTAAAAATAAAAGTGTTAAGGAACAAGAAAATGCCGCCAAGTGCTCGGTGTATTTTAATAAACAATTGGCAGCTAAAGTACAGCAAATTATTGAAAAATATAAGGACTTAAATACGGCTTTGAATCTTTCGGTTTTTGATGTCAGTACGCAATTTGAAAAAATTTATACTCATTGTGAAGAGTATGGTTTCGAGAAAAGTAAATTAGAAGCACCTTATATTGAGTCTGAGCAATTTAAACAAAGCCAAAAAAATCCGATGCATCAAAAAGAACATATTTCCCCAGCAGATGGTTATATGTTTTGGGATGACATACATCCTACGATGGATACTCATACTTGGTTAGCAGTGCAATTTAAAGAGGCATACAGAACGATTTTTCAATTTATTCCTCCTGAACCTGTACGAAAATGCTGTAAAGATGCGGAAGATGCCTCACATCAATTTTCATCTGGATCTTATACGCATTTACCTCCGGATGTAGTAAAAATAATAAATAACCTTCATCGAAGTGCAATTAGCTTGGGGCAATCGTTTTGTGCATCACGTCGTGCACGAGGCGAGCTATTAAAGCAGTTTATTTTTAATTTACAGTGTCAAAGTGGGAATTTACAAGAGATAGATGCTTATATTAAAACATTTACTCAAGATCCTGAGAATATGAAAATAATAAAGCACAATAGCTCTTTTTTTGATTTTTTTGCATGTAAAAAACCGATTTATCCAGAAGATTATATTAGTGAACTAGGTAAGGTGGTTGTAGAAAATATGAGTCTCAAGCTGCCCGCAATATGATTAAAACATAAATTTTGGCCCCGGGTGCGTGTAGCGAAACCCGGGTTATGTTTCGCTACACCAAGGGTATGATTCTTTATTCTGCGCTTATTTTAAATTCCACATCAACATTGCCACGAATTGCATTAGAATAAGGACAAACTCCGTGAGCTTTGGCTACTAATTCTTCCGCTTCTTTTTGATTTAAGCCGGTAATGTGAGTATGCATTTCTACTCCAAGCTTATATCCTTTTTCAGGTGTGGGGTATAAAGATACTTGAGAAAGAATGGAGACATCTTGCAGAGGAATTTTCTGTAAACTAGCAACATGGCGCATAGCACTCTCAAAACATGCGGCATAACCTGCGGCAAATAATTCTTCTGGATTTGTGCCACCGCCTTGACCACCTAATTCCACTGGTTTGGCGAGGTCAAGTCGCAATAATCCGTCGGAGGTTTCTATATGACCATTTCGGCCGCCGTGCGTTCGTGCTGTTGCAGTATATAGTGCTTTCATATTTTAGTCCTTTAATGATATCTGATCAAAGTTAGAGTTGATTTATGAATTTGTCAATCAGGAAACTTTATATATTTTATTGCATTCTTGATTGGGTACTGTGGGACTTTTTACTCCATAAAACAACCCTTTATCCATATAATTACATACTTGTTTGGTATTTAACTGATTAAGGCATTGGGATAGTGTTTTGTGGCAATGTGGAAAAATAGCCCCAGGAGAGTTAATCGCCTGATATTGTTGGTTTTTCCAACTGCTTTTGTCACTTGTATAATAAGTAGTAAAATTATTTATTTTCAGATTATTGTCCAAGCTAAATATTTTTATCGCTGGGTAATTGTGATGGATGCGGCTGACAGCAGGAGTTGAATAAGCATATATATTACTGCCATCATTTAGATGGATTTTTCTGAATCCATCCATATGTGTATGAGAGGTGAGTAGAGTAATTTCTCCATATGATTTTTTGTTGTTGTTTAATATTTTTATAAATTCTTTCAAGTAAGTCTCATGCCAAATAGGTTCCCCACGATATGAAATTCCTGGTGGTTCATGCATAGCAATTAACAGTTGTTTGGCATGATGTTTTTTTAATTGTTGATTCAGCCAAGCGAGTTGAATTAACGCATCATGCTCCTGATTAGGATACTTAGTAAGGATGGGTGTTCTTGTCCATTGAGTTGCATTTAAAGCAATCAACATAATTTTTTTATTCCCAGGCAGTACATAGCTCGAATAATATCCATCTTGATGCATATGACTGTCATCAATAATTAAGTCTTTACAGTGCGCACAAGCCCCATCCCAGTCCGTAGCAAAATTTAATGGAGAAACGCCATTTGATTCGAAGGGTTGGTAATTACCAAGTAACGAGTCGTTGTTCCCTGTAATATAAAAAATAGGTTTCAGTTCCTTATCGTTTTCATATAATGCATCAAATACAGTTTTTTCAAACTCTCCTTTTTTAGGAGTATTAAATAAAGAGTGAGTGGGTAAATCGCCTAAGAAAAGAATGAAGTCTACTTTTTTGCTGAGTTTTTCATATTCCTTCATGGTAATTTTTAGAAATTCTGTACCGGTATCCTCTCCATCACGAGATTGATTAGTACTGCCGTAATGAATATCACTAATCGTTAAAAAACTTGGAGCTGCAAATACAGAATGAAAGAAGCAAAAAATCAGTAGAATAATTTGAACTAATGAATTCAATTGAATCTCCATTGCTATTTATTCAGGGATATTGTGTATATTAAATCATTTAGGCTGAGTGAGGGTAACGAAACTCAGAAATTTTTGATTTTCCCGAGTTTCGTTGCATGCCATCCGGATGCATTCCTAGGCAGCTTCGCGGATACTCCATACTCTTTGTATTTGATTGGGCGTATCGGGTGCTTGTACCCACAGTAGGGCAGGGCTACCCGAAGGATTAATCGGTAGCGTCTTGGAAGACAACATGACTGCAAAAGGATATTTTTTTACTACAGATTGCAGGATTGCCCATACTTTCCCTGGATCCGCTTGGTTATCGTTTACGATGAGTTCATTGCCTCGATATATTATGTTAACAGGTTGCCCTCTCAGCGCTGTTCGTATTGCGGACTCCAAACGTCTCCATCGAGCTTGATGTACCTTTTGTTTTTCAGCTTGGGTAGGATTCAGTTGGAAACTAATGCGTTGATGTGGTGAAAAAACTCGACTCAAACGACTGCTTTCAGGGTTTTTCTGTAGAAAGTAAGTAATAATTGCATCCAAAACCGGGCGTCCGGGTCCGGAGGCTTTTCCTGGTTGTCTGTTCACATACATTGCAAAAGCCAAAGTATGGCCACTGGCCGTATATAAATATCCTGAAAGACTGTTTATTCCTGTCATGGTACCGGTTTTAGCACGCACAAAACCTTGTTGTATGGGAATACGAAATCTTTTTTGCAAGGTTCCATCTCGTCCAGAAATGGGTAAAGCGGATATGTATTCATACGATAAAGGAAAACGCTGATATAAAAATTTTAATAATGCAATGGTTTGCTCAGGGGTTACTAAACTGTATCGTGATAGGCCTGAGCCATCAGTAAAAATCGCATTCGAAAAATCAATTCCAGTTTGTGATTGTAAAAAGTTTTTGATCAAGGGTTCAGCTCCTCGCCAGTTGACTGGAGCACCTTTGAGCTTTTCAGCAGCATGTAAATAAAGACTATCTGCATAGAGATTATCAGAGGGTTTTAAGGTGTCTGCCATTAATTGTGATACGGGTTTAGAGTGTTGGGTCGCAATTAATAAAGAACCTGCTGGAGTTTTACCTAACTGTACTTGACCATTGAGTTGGATATTAGCTTTGATCAATTGGCTTTTGATCATTGCTTGAGCATACATTAATGGGTTTTTTATAGCCAAACGTTGTTGTACTGCCCATTGTCCTACCCCGACGCAACCACGAACTGTTAAATGATTGTCTTGATCCAAACTAAAACCTACTCCACAGCCTTGAGCGCTGGCTTTAGTTGTCGCCTGGTTATTTAATGTAATAGCGCCACCTCCATCGTCTGCTTCAACGATCGCTGGATCTCCTACCTGAGCACCAGGGTTTACCGTAACGGTTAAACGATTGGAATCAACCATAACAGGGGCATTGGGGGCACCATAGCTGTAAGATAAATCTGCTGTTAACCAACCTGGTGGATAAGGGTCGACTCCAGCAAAACTGCTATCGATGTATACGTTACCCTGGATGGTATTGATATTCCATTCTTTTAATGAGGAAAGTAGTGTATTTAAATCATTGCGGGTAAATGAAGGGTCTCCGCTTAATTGCACATAAACGTTACCTTGGAGTACGCCTTGTTGTATGTTACCCGCACTCACATTCAATTGGTTTTTAAAACGATAATCTGGTCCAAGAACCATTAAAGCGGCTGCTTCCGAAAAAAGTTTCATATTACTTGCAGGGATATACAACCGTTCTGTATTACGGCGATATAAAGTTTGACCGGAAGTCAGGTCAAGAACGACAATTCCGAGATTAACATTCGGGTTAATGCGGTTAATTAACTTATCTACTTCGCTTTGGATACTGGCACCTTCTGATAGTGCTGATAATGCCAATAAAAACGTGCCAGTTAAGGTCCTTTTCATCGATATCGTTCCTTTTGCTTTACCATATGCTTAATAGAGAATTGATAAACATGTCTAATCATATCGCAAGCCCAATCGCTCCAAAAGTCCTGCAAGAGTATCATTATCAAAAAATTTAACTTGCAGCCATCCGCCATCACCATTATCGTTTATTATTTGAACAGGGGCCCCCACTTGCTCTGCCAATATGGCTTGTAATCGCTCAATGTCTCGATCTTTTTTAGCGTTTTGGGGAGGAGAACCTTCTTTGCTTTTTTGCGTTTTAACTGCCTGTTCTAACTGTCTCACAGACCATTCTTGCTCTATAGTTTGTTGGGCTAAATATTCTTGTTGCGTTGGGCTCAGCCCTACGAGAACTCGCGCATGCCCCAAAGATAAGGTTTTATTCCGAATTAAATTTTTTATTTGTTCACTTAAACTGAGTAGACGAATAATATTGGCAATATGGCTACGCGATTTTCCTACCAAAGTGGCTATTTCATCTTGATGATAATTAAACTCATCAATCAAACGTCGATAAGCGCTTGCTTCTTCAATCAAATTTAAATCTTCTCGTTGAATATTTTCAATCAGAGTGAGAGCGCATGCTTGTTTGTCACTATAATTTCCTATCAGACAAGGCACTGTTTGCAATCCTGCTATTTTTGCAGCACGCCATCGCCTTTCACCAGCAATGATTTCATAACGCTGTTTTGCGATTGGTCTTACGATTAAGGGTTCTATCAAACCTTGTGAGGCAATTGATTGGGCGAGTTCTTTTAATGCGATGTCATTAAAATCTTGTCTGGGTTGATAGTGTCCCGCTTGAATGTTTTCTATAGGTACGTGCTGAAATTCAACGTGCATCGAAAATAGTATTAGATGAGATTGTTATAAATTGTTTCATATTTTCGGAGGAATGGAAATAGGACTGGGTGTAACATAACCCAGATTTCACTGTGCGTTAACCCAGGCTAAGCTCCTATTTATAGCAAGCCATATATTATGGCTGAAATTGAGATGATACCCATGATCGTTGTAAATATATTGCTTACAACATGTGTGCGATATTTTTTCATTGCGGGAATTTTGGCCGTTGCATACATAGGCATAACAAATAACAGGATAGCAATAACTGGCCCACCTAGAGTTTCTATCATTTTTAAGATGTTGGGATTGATTGTTGCTACAATCCAGCAGGTAATTACCATAAAAATTTCTATGATGCGCTGCAATCTACATTGACTTATCTCTTTTCCAGCTTGTTTTAACAAATTGACGATAATACTGCTCAAACCTTCTTTTGCGCCTAAATAATGACCAAAAAACGATTTGGAAATTGCAATAAACGCAATAATAGGAGCAATACAAGCAATTAGAGGGGTTTTAAAATGATTGGCAAGATAAGAGAGGATCGATATATTTTGTTGTTTCGCTTGCAAAAGGTCCTGAGGTGAGAGACTAAAAACACAACTAAATACGAAGAACATCACTGAAAACACCATGAGTAAATGGCTGTAGCGCATGATCGAGAGACTATTAGTGTCTGCATTAATTCCATGTTCCTTTTTTTGATTAACCGCAAAAGATGAAATAATTGGTGAGTGATTAAAAGAAAAGACCATGACTGGAATGACCAACCAGAGCGTCATTAACAGACCATGTCCCCCATTGGCATGTAATGAATTGCTTTGTTGTAAAATATCACTATTCCAGTTGGGTATTAAATAAATAGACAAAAATAATAATATTGTTGCAAAAGGGTAAACCAATACGGACATTGATTTAACAATTATTTCTTGTCCAAAACGGACAATAGCCATGAGTGCCAGGATAAGGATTATGGCTAAAAGTGCTCTTGGCGGAGGGGACATGCCTAACTGATTCACCAGAAAACTTTCAGTAGTATTAGTAATTGCCACACTGTACATTAATAAAATGGGGTAAATTGCAAAAAAATACAAACCCGTCAATATTCTTCCTGCAAAAGTACCAAAGTGCTCTTCAACCACATCGGTAATGTCATTTTGTGTCGAGGATCCGGATAAGACGAAACGGCATAGAGCCCGATGTGAAAAATAAGTCATGGGGAAGGCAAGGATGGCCATTATCACTAAGGGCCAGATCCCATTAAGCCCGGCATCTATGGGAAGGAAAAGGGTTCCGGCGCCTACTGCAGTACCGTAAAGACTTAACATCCACACGGTATCATGTTTGGTCCATGAATACTTTTTATTAACTGCTAAGGGTGAAAGTATTGCTGCAGCTTCATTTGATGACATTAAAAAAATCCTTTATACCGAACACTGTGTTCAATATTAACACTGTGAAGCTAATATTTCAACAGAAGCTTCTTCATGCTACGGATGTTTCTGCATTTAATATTCTAGTTTTGTCCCATAAAGTCGGTCTCCTGCATCACCCAATCCTGGAATAATATAGCCTTTCTCATTGAGTTGTTGGTCTATTGCTGCAGTGTAAATGGGAATTTCTGGATGCTCTTCATGAAATGCTGAAATTCCTTCAGGAGAGGCTAACAGACAGAGAAATTTGATTGATTTAGGATTGATTGCCTTAATTTCTTTAACTGCGGCAATTGCTGAGTTTCCAGTAGCCAACATGGGATCAACTACAATCACATCACGATCTCGAGTATGTTCTGGAAGTTTAATATAGTACTCAATGGCTTCCAGCGTTTTGGGATCTCGATATAATCCAATATGCCCAATTCGTGCAGTAGGCACCAGTTGCAACATCCCATCAACTAAACCATTACCCGCACGCAAAATCGAAACAAAAACTAATTTTTTACCTTTTAAAACAGGTGATCGCATCATGGCTAGAGGCGTCTCGATCTCTTCATATTCTATTTCTAAATCACGGGTGATTTCATAAGCGAGTAACATGCTGATTTCATGCATCAACGTACGAAATTTGACAGTACTGGTATCTTTTCGGCGCATAATTGTTAATTTATGCTGGATTAATGGGTGCCTCACTACAACTATATGTTGATCGTTCATTCTAACTCCAAACTGCGGTTTTATGTGAAAAATTTGTAGCTTGGGTTAGGCGAAGCGGAACCCCGGAAATCTGTGGTAGGAAATCCGGGTTATGCTTTGCACCTTCACCCAGGCTACCATACATCCAAGCTACAATTGTCTTAATTTAAAAAACGGTACCATCACTAATGATTTGGATAGGTGGAATACCTTGAGGACGCTTTTGTTTCGCAATTCGTCGTCCGGCCTCCCAGGTTCCTCCTTGCAAAATTTTAGCCAAAGGGAGTTCATGGGCATTCTTTTGCAATTTTTTTCTGATCAAAATAGCTAATTCATCCAAGAGTGAAATGGTTAATGCTCGCCACTCCACTATCATTTCTGCATCAGGTGGCAGTGCTTTGTTTAGAACTTCTTTGTTTTTAATTTGCAATAAACCACAATCGATGAGTAAACCACCATTTCGATACTCAGGTAAACCAGTGAGTTCCTCCAAATGAGTGACTGTAATTCCCGCTTGTTCTAAGGGTTCAATCAAGGAATAAGTAAGCCACTGGGATAATTTATGAAATGGAATGTATTCCGATCCAGGTTCATTTGTTTTTAGAGCATTATATTGCCACACATCTCCAAGAGGGACTCCATCGAATGAAAGCCTGGCTGGCCATACTTCATTGAATGTATTGAGTACTTCATGAAAAATTTGAGCGGCCGTCAGTTTGTTATTTACTGCTAAAGAACTTATATAAGTATAAAAGTTACCTAAGCGATTTTCAGCTCCAAAATGATGTTGATCCTGTTGTATTAATGCGCCAAGCCGATTGAGTAAGGCAACTCTTCCGGAAAGACCTTCTAGTGGATTATCGGGAGTCACTTGGAAACCATGACGCAACTCATCTTCATTAAATGCCAATAAACGCTCTGCATCCACTCTTAACGGTTCAGTTGGGTTGGCACTGAAAATACCTTCTTGGTAAAGAGATAAACTGGCTAAGGCTAAGCCTTCTGAGCGTGAATATTCGATACCTGTCTTGGGTTCTTTATAGCGCCAATGTTGGCCGGCACCGGCATCTAGAAAGACACTGAGAATAACCAACTCATAAAGTATTTTTCCGTGTTTCTCCGCAGGCAAGGTATTTAATTGTTCTTGCATTTTTTGTATTCGATTAATACCTCCTGCTTCAAAATGACGCCAACGACTGTGATAAGGAATATCAAGATTTGGATAATTATCTTGAATAACCTCAATAACAAAAGAAGCGGTACGGGTCATTTTTTCCGGGTCTAAGGAGAAATAAACGGATTTGTCTTCTTTCACACGCTCTAAAATCGCTAGCGAGCGCGCACGTATGGTTCGTGGATCCTTTAAGGTAGCTAACACGTGTGCAGTTTCTTGTTCATTACTCATTAAGGTCACGTCCTCTAGTTCTTGCTAATTCATTAATATCCACGATCCTATCCGGTGAATAATAACCCGCCGCACGTTTGGCATTCATTTCTACTTGTGCATCAGGAGGAACGAGTTCATCAGGAATGGTTACTCGCTCTACAACCTGAATTCCAGATTTGAGTAAGGCATCATATTTCATATTGGACATGGAAACGAAACGATGAATTTTGGTGATGCCAAGCCAATGCAAAACATCGGACATTAATTCTTGAAAACGCATGTCTTGAACGCCCGCCACACATTCCGTTCGTTCAAAGTATTTAGCAGCGGTATCGCCACCTTGTTGTCTTTTGCGCGCGTTATAAACTAAAAATTTGGTTACTTCACCGAGCGCTCTTCCTTCTTTGCGATTATAAACAATCAAGCCCGCGCCGCCGTTTTGTGCCGATTCAATCGACAATTCGATTCCATGTGTCAAATAGGGTCTACAGGTGCAAATATCCGATCCAAATACATCAGAGCCATTACATTCATCATGAATTCGACAGGTAAGCTCAATTTTCGGATCGTGAATGGTGGTTACATCACCAAAAAAATAGGCAGTCATTCCACCTATAGGTGGTAGAAAAACATCATAATCAGAACGTGTTACCAACTCGGGAAACATCCCTGCTGTTTGCTCAAATAGAGTGCGACGTAAAAGTGACTCTGAAACCCCAAAACGCTCCGCAATTCCGGGTAAATACCACACTGGTTCCAGCGCGACTTTAGTAACCGCTACGTCGCCAGATTCTTTTAATATTTTTCCATCGGGTTTAAGCCGACCTTTTTGAATGGCTGTATGCAATTCTGGAATATTGATATGCGCTTTAGTGACGGCAATTGTAGGGCGAATGTCATATCCTGCATGAATTTCTTCTGCGAAAACACTGGCTACAAGATGTCCCCAAGGATCAAGCGAGACGATTTTCTGAGTATCGCTCCATTGTGGATGCGGGCCTATAGCTACGGGTGGTGTTGTGTCAGTAAGATCGGGTACATGCTCGGGGTCCAATACTCCCGCAGCGACAGCAAGTGCTCGATAAACTGAATATGAACCGGAGTGGGTACCAACCGCATTGCGATTTTTTATATTAGTGAGGGACGCTATTACTGGACCTCGTTCTTTAGGATTTTCTGCGCCCCATTTTATTTTTAAGGGTGCAGCAGTATGTCCGGAAGGATGTGACGATAAAACAATATGTCCTTTGGATTTTTTCTTGGACTCATCTTGAACCATAATGCTAATCCTTTAAATGATAACTACTCGATAAATTATCATAACAGAAGAAATTAATTGGTAGAAAGCACTATTTTCCTTATTGAATAGAGAAACTTGAGTCATTGTACTGGGTTAAGATTCTCGTTATTATGGTTTGTTTTTTATTAATTCCTCTAAAATAACACTAAGTTACGCGCCCGGGATTTATTTCACTATATCCAGGATGCAATTTTTTGATTTTTACTTGAAACGATTATTGTTAGGAAATACAACATTATGACTACCTTAATTCTTTGTTTGTTCATTGCCATATTAATGCCTTATCTTCTCAAGATTATTGTCGCCAATTTTATGCAAAAAGAAGGGAAATACGATAATCATTATCCAAGAGCTCAACAGGCAAGATTACAAGGAATGGGGGCAAGAGCTGTTGCCGCTCATCAAAACAGTTTTGAATCATTAATCGTATTTGCTACTGCTGCATTAACCGCAATGGCGACAAATCATATCGGCACAACGATTCAGATTTTGGCGATTGTTTATATTATCTCCCGAGTTATTTATTGTTATTTTTATTTAATGGATAAGGCTTCGTTAAGATCGCTCACCTGGTTTATTGGTTTTCTTTCGTGCTTAATTATTTTGGGACTATGTATGGTGTGATTTTGTTATACTATGGGCTTCATTCGGCTAGGGGCCATTAATTAAGAAAGTTGAAAAGGGTTTGTTGATGCACAAAGAAAATGATGTTCAGCAGGTTTCATTACAGCCATTGCTGGTTTTTGTGGTTTTAATGCTTATGGTATTGATGCAGATGACTACCGATCAGTATATTCCTTCATTACCTGCAATTACCAAGATTTTTAACAGTAATGAAGCATCTATTCAATTAACCTTATCTCTTTTTATGCTCGGCTTGAGCATTTCTCATGTGTTTTACGGCCCTTTATCCGATAAAATTGGTCGTAAACCACCGCTTATGTTTGGTGTCGGTCTCAGTATTTTAGGTAGTTTAATTTGTTTTCTTGCGCCTTCGGTTTTGGTTTTGATTATTGGCCGCTTTATTCAGGGATTTGGTATTGGATGTTGTGGTTCAGTAGGCCGTTCTTTAGTACGTGATCTCTTTACTGATAGAGTCTTATCCAAAATTGGTTCATATGTAGGTATTGTGAGTGTTTTTATTATGGTTGCTTCCCCGGTTCTTGGAGGTTATATCCAGGAACATTTTGGTTGGCGTACCAATTTTTTATTTTTGTTAGTATTTGGAATTGTTATATGGATCTTAGCTTTGTGTACTCTTCCTGAAACAAATAAAAACCTTAATCCTGATGCAACCAAATTAAGGGTAATGCGCGACAATTATTTTACCTTATTAAAATCCAAAGTTTTTTTAGGTTATGCATTATGCGCTTGTTTTGCTTGTGCCGGTTTAATTGGCTATCTCGCGATCGCTCCGTTTCTTTTTCAGGATACATTGGGACTTAGTCCCATAGAGTTTGGTCAATTGACTATTTTTATTGCCGGTGCAATTTGTATTAGTGGGATAATTAATAGCCAATTGGTGATGAGCAAAGGAGTATCCTACATGGTATTTATCGGGAGTGTGTTTATGGTGATTGGTGGTTTGACCATGCTCTTTCTCGCTCTTTCAGGAATACAGAATGTGCTCTCCATTATGATTCCAGTGGCATTGTTTAGCATGGGGATGGGATTTACATTTATCAATGCATTTGCTGGTGCGTTCCATCCATTTCCTCAAATGGCTGGAACAGTGGGTGCCTTGTATGCGTGCATGCAAGACTTAAGCGCTGCGTTATCTAGTGGTATTATCGCTCTGGGTAAATGGTATGGGCAATCTTCATTGGCTATAATTTTACTTATTTTAGGGTTAGGTTCTTTGGCTTCGTGGTATTATCTGGCCTCACAAGAGCATTAAGAGGTGTTGTTTATGAAAATTACTGAGACAGAATTAAAAAATATTATATCTAAACTATCAGGTGCAAAAGCAGAAGAAATTCATGATGATACGGCATTAATTGAGGACCTGCATTTAGATTCATTGAAAATAGTAGAGTTATTGGCCATTCTTAGTGAAGAATATAATTTAACAGTGACCGAAGAAGATGCAATGAATTTTCATACTTATAAAGATTTATTTGACTTTACTCAGGCGTAACGATACGCCATCCGGAAAGTAGTGCTTCCAATTCACCTTAAGTTTTCTACTTCATCCACGGAGCCCTAAGTGCTGCGACTTGTTCGCAGCATCCAGGAAAAACACCTGGGTACGGCAAATGCGTGCACCCAGGCTTCTATTTAAGGATTTAGAACTGAATCCAAGGTGTTTTCCTCATTCTGCTTCATTAAGTAGGTGAGTAGCATGCAAACGACGACCATTCCTACTAGAGCTGCTCCTCTAAAAAAAGAAAGATTCTGGCCGGAAGATACTGATTTTAATTGTGCTTTTTCGGCAGATAATTTACCAATTTTATACCACTCATGTTCGGGCGAGAATAATATAGAGTTGGGCTCAATTTTTTGATAGCGGTTGAGTAAATTAAGCCATTGCTCTTTGTGCTTTTTTTCATAAATTTGAGCATCCACTTTATTAAGTTGAGTATTACTTTTTAGAGATTCGGATTCTTGCAAAAACCCACTACATTTTTGATGTAATTCACGGATTGGTTGTGCAAATTCCTCTTTGCAATAACGAGTAGTTGCATTACGTTTTAAGATGGGAAGGGCATGTTTTAGACTTGCTTCTTCCAATTCTAGCGAAGGATTTTTAGCGAGTTTTATAGCGAGATCCAGAATGTAAAAAGCAATTGCAACACTATCATATTCGGTTTGCTTTTGTGTTTCAGTTACCGGTTTTGACGAAGAAGAATATGGGATGTTGGCTGAAACTGCGATCTCTTTTAATTGTTTGATTTGTTCATTGACTCGCGCCATAAGGGGTGTATGAATATTATTTTCATCGAGAAGCCAGCCTGCATATCCTCGGAGATGTTCTTGTTCAAGATAAAATTTAACTTGCTCAAATATTGAGGAAAAGAGTTCTGAGGAAAGAGGTTTATCCCCGCTTGCATGTTCCATTTCATCCATAAGTTGACCCGCAAAATCAAGCAACTCATTTACTTCTTGAAAAACAAGTTGTCCATTAAGACGAGCATCTGGTCCTATTCCTATTTTAGGTAAGGCAACATATTTTTTAATTTGAATATCAATTAACTTACATAAAAACTCGAATAATTCTTTTTGACTGTTCATAGTTATTCCATCCTGAATTTTGGGCAGATAGATTATCTGATGACTTTAATTGACGCAATTAAATCATGCTAGATCTTATTTTCTTTAAAGAGATATATAATAAGAGAAGGAATGCGTCGCTTCGTCAGGAATAACATGGAAACAAATCGCGGATTATCCGTAACGACCCAATCAGTTCAGGTTATAGAAAGCATTAATCACTTCCATCAACAAGTCTTAGGAGCAGGCAAGGAGCCGCACTTTATTTTAGATGCGGTCAAAAATAATCCTGATAATTTGCTCCTCCAAGTCTATACGGCTGCATTTTATCTTTATGGCCAGACTGATCCAGCTACTGCTTTAGCAAAAAAACATTTAGAGCACGCTGAAAAATTATTGTCTTCGGTTAATTTAAGAGAACAATTAAGCTATCAAGCAGTTAAAGCTTGGATGAATTTAGAGTATGAAACTGCGATAACTATTTTAACGGCTTTAACTGCGTTGTATCCGCGCGATACTTTAGCTGCTAAATTTGCTGAGTGGTTATTTTATTGTTCAGGACAAGCATATAATGGCCATCACTATTTGAAATTTTGCGAACGAATAGCTGCTCATAATCAGGATGAATCCCATTTTTTAGCCATGCATTCTTTTGCAGCCGAATTATCGGGTCACCTATCAGATGCGCAACGTTTTGCAGAACAGGCTTTGATTCTGCAGCCTCTTACACCTTGGGCGCACCATACTCTAGCTCATATCTATCTCAACACAAAGAATAGTTCGAAAGGGATAGCGGCCTTAGAAACGTTTCGCGGGAGCTGGGAGCAGATCTCAACACTTCTTCGTGGGCATAATAGTTGGCATTTGGCTTTATTTTATCTTACATTACGACAAGCAGATAAGGTGATGGATTTATATCCTGTAATTTTTGGTACTTCTCCGGAAATTATTACCGAGCAAATCGATGCTATTTCATTATTATGGCGTCTGGATATGGCAGGATTACCGCAGTTCGATCAATTTAATATCGTTGCCAATTATCTGGATGACAATCCTTTTACTCATTACACGGGTTTTAATACGGTCCATTATGTATATTGTCTTGCACGTTTAGGCAAGGAAGATGCGGTTCATAAATCGCTGGTCTCGATTGAAAATTATGCTAAAACCCTGCCTCAAGGCTACAACCAATCGCTGTGGCTTTCTGTTATTCTGCCTTTAAGTAAAGGGATTCATGCGTTTGTGAATAATGATTTTCAATTGGCCTATGATTGCATGACTCCATGTATCTCCAGACGCACAGAAATCGGTGGCAGTGATGCCCAGTCAGAAATCATTGCGCAGACTTATTTGCTTTGTTTATTACACAACAAGAAAAATAAAGCGGCAAAAGAATTTTTTAACTTCCATTTGGCGCATTATAAAGGAACACCACTGGCTGAATTTTGGTTTGATTCGAAGCTAAGGTTTTAATGAAAATAGTAGCCTGGGTTAGGCGATGCCGTAACCCGGGAACATTAAATAACTTCTAAAAGAGCACAAGCAGCAATACCTCCACCACCTGCAGCCACTAATAACACTTTATCTTTTGCTTTAATGTTTGCATGCTCGCGGAGGTATTCCAGAGCAATACCCACACTTGAACCTGAAGTATTACCCGTTTCTTCTACGGTCTTGATGATACGTTCTTCAGGAAAGCCTAACTGTTTGGCAACGGATAAAACCAAATTTTTATTGCCTTGGTGTGGGACCAACCATTGAATATCTCCAGTGGTAAGGTTTAATGCCTTCAAGAATTCTTCTGCTCCATCAACCATTCCATGAACTGCTTTAACAAATAGTGCAGTATTTTCTTTAATTGTGATGTAAAACAATTCTGGACTTGTACAATTCGCAGCGGGTAACCGCGAACCTCCGGCGGGGGTGGATACCGTATCGCTGACTTCTCCATCAGCAAATAAAGCTGAAGCAAGGAAACGAAACTCTGCATGTTCCTTATCGGGAGATACCACACAAGCGGCAGCTCCATCACCAAAAAGAACGCTTGTAGCAAAATTATTTTTATTTAAAAACTTAGAGCGAATTTCACTGGCGATTAATAAAATGGACCCCTTAGTTGCCTGAGCAATAGCAGCGCTTGTATGCAAGCCAACAACAAAACCTGCACAGGCGGCCCCAATATCAAAAGCACCGGTATTGTTTAAACCAAGTCGGTGCTGTACTAAGGGGCTGGTTGGTGGTGCTGGATAATCTCCAGATATAGTAGCCAAAATAATTTGGTTGATTTTATCTTTTTCTGCAGGTTTTGCCGTGAACAATTGTTCTGCTGCAAGAACTGCCAAATCACTACATGCCTGATCTTCATTGGCCCAGCGCCTATTTCTAATGCCGGTCGAAAAGCTAACCAATGTTGGACTTTGTGTGCTATTCATCCAGTTAAGCACGTCTTGATTGCTCATAACCGTTTCGGGCAATGCAATAAATGGACCTTTGATGTATATGTTTTTTTCAGCACGTAATAAATTCATGATGATAATAGTCCTTCAGAACGCATTAGAGGTAAACCACCGCTTACAGTAATTACTGAGCCGGTCATAAATGAGGTTTTGGACAATAATGGATCCATGGCTTCAGCGATTTGGGTTGCTTCTCCCATCATGCCCTGAGGTATAATTTGTGCCATTTTTTCTTGATAGGCAGGCCTTTTCCAGAATTGCTCGGTTCTAGAGGTTTTAATCAAACCGACACGCACAATATTGGATAAAATATTATTGGCACTGTAATCTACGGCAAGATTTAAAAACAATCCTTCCAGCGCGGCTTTGGTCGCACAATAAGCACCGTAGCGACTGGTTCCTGTAATTGCAGAAAGACTGGAAATTAGAATCAATCGTCCAAATTTATTGGCTAATAAAGCGGGTAATAATTGATGAATTAACCAAATATTACCATGCAAATTATCATCGATGTAGGTTCGCAATGCAGGATAGGATAAGGCATGTAATTTACGTAGCTGACTTACACGCGTAAACGCATTAAGAATGATTCCATCTAAAGGTTCCTGCAGTAGATTTTGCAGATCTTCTTTACTTGCTTCTGGATTGGAAAAATTATATACCAAACCGCTAACCTGCATGTCCTGTTGTTTGTAGTGCTCTAATGTGTTGTTTAAACTGTCCTTACTTGAACTGGTGATGATGATTTTATCACCTAATTGCAGTCGTCGTTTGGCTATAGCTTGAGCGATATCCGATGAGCCGCCTGTAATTAAAAGATTCATTTTGCCCCCAGTTCGATTAAATGTTTTTCTATATTTCCGATTGATTCATAATGTTCTTTTATTAAGGGGATAACCGGGATCTTGATTTTGAATTCTCGTTCCAACTCGATGATGAGTAAGGCCAACATTAGGCTATCTAAGCCTCCTTGTTCTAGGGAAGCAGATGAATCTTGAGGAAGATTGTTAAGTCCAATCTTTGCTAATGTATTGCGAATTCGTTCAGTGAGCATGGATTTTTTCCTTCTGACTTAAAAGTAGCGCTTTTCTATCAAGCTTCCCATGTTGATTACGTGGTAATTTTTTCAATAATTGCACCGTAATGGGAAGTTTTCTGGGTAAAAAATGTTGTTTTAGTTGTTCAGACAGTATTTGTTCAGTGGTAGTGGCGCTAAAGTTATCTTGTTCCAGACACGCAAGTAAACGGACACCATATAACTCATCAGTTAAAGGGATAACAATAACTTCCTTAATTCCTTCAATTTGACAAATCTTATGTTCAATATCAATTAAATTGACTTTTTCACCGCCTATATTGACGATATGATCCAACCGTCCTTTAATTGCGACCAAACCGGAAGGTAATTTCTCTGCTAAATCGCCAGTAAAAAACCAACCCTCGTCCATTCGGGATGGTTTGTCTTCTCCCAAATAGCCTAACATAAGCTGACTCCCTTTAATGAGTAATTCATTGTTTTCTGACAAACGGATCTGCCAATCACCTACTGGATAGCCAGCAAAGTCTTCCAGAAATAAGGGATCTTTGTTGGAGTAAGTTAATACGCGCGGGGCCGCTTCAGTTAAACCATAATTATTATAAATTGTTGCATGGGGAAATGTATGGATCAGACTTTGACGCAATGTAATGCTTAAGGGCGCTCCTGCAGAGACGATCGCCTTTATTTTGGCAGCGCTCTCTGGAAACAGTGTCCCCATTTTTTGAATCGCAACCCAATGAGAGGGAACACCGCTCCACATTTGAGGAACAGTGTATGTTTCTAATAAGGTTTTAATATCCGTAAATTGGGTAATCAATTGTGTCTTTATTCCAGCGATTAATCCAGGAAGCAATTGACCAAGCAGTCCAAAAGAATACGACAAAGGTAAAAATAATAATTGATCGTCTATGCTTGAGAATTCGAGCGCATTAATCACTGCCTTACAATTTGCAATAATATTTTTTAGTGAAAGTTGCACTGCTTTCATTTGCCCTGTGCTTCCTGATGTAAAGAGTACTAAAGCAAGTTCCGGGTGATGTTTGATGTGCTTATTTTCCTGGATTTCTATGAGTGTACCTTGCTCATCCACCGTCATATTCGTACTTAAAATATGACGTTTCTCCTGACCCAATTCTTGAGGAGCAAAGAGTGCAACCGGTTTTCCAATGCTTAAAGCCGCGATTAGCTGAATCACAAACGAAGGTTGGGGTATGGCGTGTAAAACCAATATTCCTGAGGGTAGTTTTTTCAACTGTAACGACATTTTTTGGATGGCAATCTCTAGTTCAGCAAAACTTAAATGCTGAGCTTCGAAGCTTAGTGCAACTCTATTGGGAGTGTCTGGAGAGAGAAATTGCATATCTTAATCCTCAACCTTATTTAATCGCCAGCTTGCGATTATAGGTAATGTTTTATCTAATAAATGTTTTCGACAGAAATTTCGACGAACTTTCCCACTAGTTGTATGCGGCATGGCTTTAAGAGGAATGAGAATAATATTATGAATTTCGAGTTGATGCGTCTGATAAATCAGTTCAAAAATAGCATTGAATAAATTATCTTGCTCCTCTGGTGACAAAAAACGATTTTTTACCTCGCACATGACCGTAAGCTCATATTCATGTTCTCTTTGAATGACAAAAGCAGCACATTTACCCAGAGCCCCATCCACCGATGAATGAAGAAGAGAGTATTCTATATCTTGCGGGTAATGATTTTTACCATATAGGATAATCAAATCTTTAATACGACCAGTCACATATAATTCCTCTTCATGTACAAACCCTAAATCGCCGGTTCTTAAATACACTTGATTGCTTGGATCATCGGAAATTTTACCATGAAATGTATGTTGGGTTTCTTCATCCTGTTGCCAGTACCCCTGGGCTACGCTGGCACTATGCACCCAGATTTCACCAATTTGATCATTATCACAAAGAGTAAGTGTTTCCGGATCTACAATTTTTACTGTTTGCATAAACCGTCCACAACTAATCAAGCTGTGGCTCTGAGGACTTCCTTCTGCTGCAAAATGGACACGATGATCCTGGTACTGCTCTTTAGACAAAGTGAGTTCGTGGTAAGGAGTACCAGGAGTGTTTCCTGTTACTAATAAGGTTGCTTCAGCTAAACCATAACAAGGAAAGAAGGCTTCTTTGCGAAATCCATAATCTTTAAAGGCTTGATGAAAATGTTCTAATGTTTCTTTTCGAATAGGTTCAGCACCATTCGATGCAATTTGCCAGCAGCTTAAATCGAGTCCCTGTTTTTTTTCTTCTTTAATGCGTTTGACACAATAATCGTAGGCGAAATTAGGGCTACCACTTATGGTCGCCCTATATTTGCTAATGTTTTGTAACCAAGAAAGCGGATTTTGTAAAAATGAAAACGGGGACATTAGATAGGTAGGTACTCCCGCATAAATAGGGGTTAAAATATAACCAATTAATCCCATATCATGATGAGGAGGGAGCCAGCTAAACGAGATGGTTTCCTCATTTAACTGGAATGCATTGGATATTTTGTGAATATTATCTAGCAAATTGCGGTGTGTGACCATGACTCCTTTAGGATGCATCGTTGAACCTGAAGTGTATTGCAGAAAGGCAATGTCGTGTTCGTGAATAAGGGGTGGCTGCCAAAAAGAACTCATATGCAATTCCATGTTTTCTATAGCCAAGCATGGAACTTTATCCAGATGTGGTTTTCCATTTCGATCCGGTGTGGCAAATTTAACCAAATGATCCGCCGTCATCATCACACATACTGGTTGTGCATTTTGAATGATGCGATGTGCCTTATCCACTAATTTTGCTTGAGCAGGAGGATAAATAGGCACAGCAATACAACCTGCGTAAAGACAACCAAAAAAAGCCTGAATCAGTGGCAGTCCTGGAGAGAATAATAATAAAATTCTATCTCCAGGCTTTGCTCCTTGTTGATGTAATTGTACTGCAATGGCCCTGGCCCGTTCATCCAATTCACCAAAAGTCATTGGTTCTTCTAAATTTCTATTTAGAAAAGTACAACTCGTTTTTTTTGGGGTATGAACGGCTCTGTATCGAACCGCATCAACTAATGACACACAGTTGAAAATCTCTTTATTCATTAGCGATCCTTATGGCTTATGGAATTCGAGAACTTGTCCCGCATAAGAGAGACCACCTCCTACACTCATCAGGAGTATTTTTCCAGGTCGATCAAAAATTTTTTCTTCAATTGCTCTAGCCAAAGAATAGAGAACAGAGGCACCACCAATATTACCAATTGTGTCAGAGTCCCAAATAATGGTTTTGTTCATCATTTGGTTTTCTTGGAGCACTTCGGTGATTAATTTGCGATTGACTTGATGAGGAATAATCCAGGTAATGGCGTTTCTATCCTCTTCGGTAGGTAATAAATGGGCAAGCATCTGCTTGTATTTAGTATAAGCAAGTTCTTTCATCAGTGTCTCATCACCAATTAAGTGATAGCCTACAGTATCGATTTGTTCTTTAGTGGGTGGAAAAACACCTTGAGTGGTAAATGCTTCGACATATTTTCCTTCCGTAGAAAAAAAGGTTTTCTCAACGGTAAATGCACCAGTTTCCTTTTGTTCCATGAGCAAGGCTGCAGCACCATCACCTAATCCTATCCATGTTTTTTCATTTTCAGGATCGATTACTTTAGATAATGTTTCAGCACAGCTAACCATAACATTAGGGTATCCTAAGGCCATTAATGCGTAGGCAAGATGAAGTGTAGACAGAGAAGTGGAACAGCCGGTTTTTAAATCATAAGCAGGAGCATCTATTTCTAACTCCCCAAGAACGGCAGCAGCTTGTGAACCTGTAAAGCGTTTATTGGTTGTAGATCCGAGTAAAAAAGCATGTATTTGGGGGAGTGTATAATTCGCAAATAATTTTTTCACTGCTTCAGTCGCTAATGATTCAGCAGTTAATTCGCGAGATTTATCCAAAGATTCCCAGGGTTTATGACACCAATAACGGGAGTAAAAACCAAATTCCTCACCGATTTTTTCAGCAAACTTTTCTAAAAAAGATAAAGAATGTTCTGAAGTTCGTGGAAAATTTTGTAAAATTTCCAGATTAGTAATAGGAGGGGAGTCCGGTAGGACTCGCGATGCGGCTGTAATATCAAATCGAATGTTAGGATGCAAAATTTCCATAAATTACCTTTTATTATGTCTTTAATTTGCCTTTTTCAGCAGTTATTTAAAATTTTAGAATTCAATGTGGCTAAATTATAGCTGTTTTTTAGGAAAAATTGACCCATGTAATTACGAAGTGTATATTTTATATAAACAAAATTTAAGGTTGAGCGTGATATGTCCTCATCGTCTGTTGATAAAACCACGATGAAATGGATAGAAAATCTTATTGACGAGCATAGTTTTCTTCCGTTCCTTGCAGATTATATTCCTAATAATCAACCCCATTTACAATTTGGGGCTGAAGTGATTACGGGGTTGGCCAAAGTAAATGACCGACCTGTTGCAATATATGCCCATGATAATTCAGTTAATCGAGGGTATATTACGAGCCAGGGCGCAAAAAAAATACTGCGCCTTATGGATAGGGCTAAAGATTTACGTATTCCAATTATTGCTTTTTTGGCGTCTCCTGGAATTTCTTTAGAAGAAAATTTATTAAGCGGTGATGAATACACACAAATTATCGCTCGTAACATTAACTTATCCGGTGTAATCCCACAATTTGCGGTGCTTGTTGCTCCCACTCTTGGGGCACCTGCTTATTCTGCAGTACTCATGGATCTGCTCTTTTTTAACAAACATCGCAGTTACCTGATGGTGACGAGCCCGATGGTCGTTCAACAAGCGATAGGTGAAAAAGTAAGTATGAGTGAATTAGGTGGGACCGCAATGCATGCAGGGACGACAGGTATTGCTGATTTTGTTGATGACAGTATCAGTGCACAAATCAATCATGTGAAAACCATGCTCAACATTTTTCCATCACATAGTGGTGAATGTCCTCCTATTCATTCAGTGCAAGAGCCTATACATGCTTTGCCCAATATTCCAACTGATCCGAGAATGCCATTTAATATGCTCGAATTGATTCAGGCCATTGTTGATAATTCGGAAGTATGGCAATACAAAAGCAACTATGGCCAAGCCATGATTTGTGCTTTTGTACGTATTCATGGGCATGTCGTAGGCATCGTTGCTAATCAGAGTATTCGTTTTAGTGGTGCGATTGATTCAGATGCAGCGCAAAAAGCAGCTAAATTTATTCGAATATGTGATGCCTATAGGATTCCTGTGCTGACGTTAATTGATGTTCCCGGATTTATGCCTGGAAAGCGTGAAGAACAAAAAGGTTTGTTACAACACGGAGCGAGGCTATGTGCTGCGATGCAAACTCGGGTGCCTAGAATGAGTGTAGTTGTGCGTAAATGTTATGGGGCTGCAGCATTTTTGATGATGCAAACTGCATCGCAACAAGGCGATCTTGTTTTGGCCTTGGAGACTGCAACTCTTGGGGTAATGGGTAAAGAAACGACGAAAAAGGTGCAAAATACTGATGGGCAAGTCTCTGCTGAGACGAAACCCCCGCTTACTGATAAGCTGCATCTGGATCCTTCTTTAGCGGACGCTTATGTGTCTGGTCTAATCGATGAAATTATTACTCTGCAGCAAATTCGTGGAAGATTAGGCCAACATTTGGAATATGTATATCGTAAATTAGAGGAATTGCCGATTGCACGACATTCTATTGTGTAGAACGAGCGTGGAGTGTATCCCTCATTCGCCCGCCCCACAGGGAGAAGGGAGTCCGGGCTACCCCCTTCACTCATGAGAGACGGTAGAAAGAATCCCCTCTCCAATTCATGGGAGAGGGGCAGGGGTGAGGTTATAAAAACAACACGTGTAAGGACCAATATGTCTTACCTTAACTTGCAGCAATTAATTAATTCATTTGAAGCTTATTTGGGAAATCCAGAAAAACAGGATACGCCCCTCAATTTTCAAGAAAGCTTGCATTATGATGAGCAAGAACAACTTGCCTGGCCCCAAATTAAATTGATCCAACAATGGGGGTTTATGGAATATCTAATCCCTCAATCTCTTGGAGGGCAATTTGTTTCACTCGACGTCGGATATTTTCTAGCAAAATCAATTTGCAGACGAGATCTAACTACCGGTATCGCTTTAGGTTTGCCATTCTTGGGGGCATTACCGCTTTGGATTGCAGGAAGCGAAAATCAGAAAAAAAATTTGGCCTCCTCTCTTCGGCGAGGGGAAATCACTGCCTGTGCTTTGACCGAAGAGGCGCATGGTTCTGATATTATGGCAAATGAAGTATTTGCTCATCCTTGTAAGAGTGGTTGGGAATTATCTGGAAAGAAGTGGTGTATTAATTTTGCTACTTTAGGGCATAGTGTGACGCTTCTTTGTCGTACTCATCCTCGAGGAGGGCCATTAGGCTTCTCGGTTTTTTTTCTAGATAAAGCGACAATTCAATCTGGGTTTATACCAACACCTAAACTTCCTACGCTTGGGGTTAGAGGCTTAGACATCAGTGGTTTTTCTTTGGAGAACGTTTTTTTGCCTCAAGATGCATTGGTTGGGGATGAAAAACGAGGATTAGAAATTATCTATAAAACCTTACAGGTTTCTAGAACTTTATGTGCTTCTTTTTCTGTGGGTGCTGCAGATACTGCTTTGCGACTAGCTCTTTCTTTTAGTCAGCAACGACACCTATATGGTAAAACGGCCTATGAAATTCCCGTTGTAAAACAGCGCCTGGGAGAGCAATTTACCCAGTTGCTTATTGCCGATTGTACTGCTTTAGCAGTCTCCCGCGCTTGCTCCGTCATTCCTGAGAAATTATCATTTTGGTCTGCCATCATTAAATTCCTTATTCCCAAAATAACCGAAGAAGTAGTCGATCAATGTGCTACAGTGATGGGGGCGCGTGCTTATTTGCGCACCACAGAGTGGGCGATGTTTCAAAAAATCAGACGTGATATCCCAGTGGTCGGTTTATTTGATGGAAGTAGCCAGGTTAATTTATCCGTGATTGCAGGTAGTTTATTACCACAAGCTGGAATGAGAGGAAGTTGTTCTTCAAATCAGGCACAACAATTGGAGCCAATTTTTAATCTCAACATTATTTGTCCCAAATTCACTATGGATCGTTTAGGTCTCTTTACTCATGGTGAAGACGATATTTTGGCTGGTTTGTCCATTTTAAAATCAACGCAAATTGCTCCATTAATTAAAGCGGTTCGTACTGAGCTCCAACAATTAGATCAGCATGTAATCACTTTGCAAGATCAAAAACAGTTTGACCCGCGCAGTTTGACTGCTTTTCGGTTGGCAGAGAAGTATTGTTGGATTTTTGCAGCAAGCTGTTGTATTCATTTTTGGCATTATAATCAGAAATTAATGTCTGAAGAACTAGGGGGCGTTGAGTGGATAAATTCGGCAATTCAACTTATTCTTAATAAATTAAATACACACTCAAATGTGGATAATAAATTGCAAGAGTCTATGGCGGATCATTTAGCTTTATTTAATGAGCAAAATAAAATGCTCTCTGTGCTTCCAATAAAAATACCTGGTTAAAGTGCCTCGCCAACTTTAGCTTTTGCAGTTATTATTATTTATTGTATTCAATGAGGTTCGCAATAAGAATGAATTGGAAAAGATTATTAATCGCAGCAATTACTCGAAAAAAATATCAGGCCTTCATTGAGGATACGAAATATCCTGAGCGTTCGCGTGAAAAGTTGTGGACTCGAGAGATTGTACCTTTATTAAAAAAATCTTCTTATTGGGGTGCTGCATTGAAAAGCATCCAAACTTTAAACCTGGATGATTTTCCAATTACCACCTATGCAGATTATGAAGCAGAACTCTTGGCTGCACAATATAGCCTTATTCAGCCCTTTAATGGGGAAAAATTGATTTTTTGGTCAGAGACATCAGGAACAGCCGGTGTTCGTAAATACTTCCCAATTACTCACTCGTTCCAAACTCAGTTTCAACGTACCATGCCGCCTTATATTTATAATATGACTCAGCGTTTTCCCGGGTTATTTCAAGAAAAAATATTGTATCTGGTGGCTGTGGATGCTCATCGAACATCTCCAGCTGGCATTCCTTCGGGTTGGATTAGCAATTTCAATTATCGTAATTTACCTTCTTTTATTAAGCGTTTTTATGCGCTACCTGATGAAGTACTCGATAATACAGAAGTCTATACACAATGGTCTGCTTTGTATGCTTTGGCCTCAGACCTTAGTGCCATATTTGCGGTAACTCCTATGGTTATCGATGCGTGTTTTGAGCGTTGTCTTAAAAACTTTAAGCAGTTTTTACCTTATTTATTAGGTGAAAAAGCAATCCCTGACTTTTTGCCGCCGATTCAAATTACGAAAAAACGTCGGGAATACTTGCGTCAATTAGCACAACAAGATCCCAAATCATTCAAAGAGTTTTGGCCGTCATTAAATGTAGTTGGATGCTGGATTTCTAGTCTTTGTGAATATCCCGCACTTGAATTGAAAAAATTGTTAGGACCAGGGGTAGATATGATGGATGGCACTTTTTCCGCTACGGAAGGATGGCTTACTGTTCCATTAGACAATCACCCCGGAGGATTTTTACATCCTAGTACCCATATTGTTGAGTTTATCGAGGAGGGTAAGCCTATTGAAAAAGAAAATCTTTTACAATCTTGGGAATTAGAGCAGGGCAAAAATTATGAGGTATTTTTAACTACGGCGATGGGTTTTGTTCGCTATCAGTTAAAGGATGTAGTGAAATGTACCGGCTTTTTAAATAAAGCACCAAGGCTTGAATTTTGTTATAAAACCCAAATGCTTAAATTGGAAAGTTGTTCAATCTCAGGTCACGAGTTGCAGGAAATGTTGCATTATATTTCTTTTGAGATGGCGCCTCACTGGTATTTTGCTCGTAATAGTTTGGGGAATCGGATTGTTTTGGTTACTGATGATGCCATTCAAATAACAGACTCCATATTATCAAAAATGCATGAACGTTTAATGCAAATCAATGAACCCTATGCTCACGGTGTGATGACTAAAGAAGTGTTGCCCATGGTTTTATTCCAATTGCCCAAAGATGAGTTATTAATAGATAATCATGCTCAGACCAAACCCAAACTTATTTCTCAGCAAGTAATTACTGAAAAATGAATTACAATGGTTCTGCATCGCTTTAATTTTACTATCGTTTCGCCCTCGAGCAGGCTGTTATCAAAGAGGAACATCATATTATGACTGAGAAGAATAAAACCAAGGCCAAAAAAAGAACGCCCAAAAAGACTGAATTGAGCTTATCTATGCTCATCATCAGTGATATCGTTTCAATCTTATTTAGTTTGATGCCTGCGGTAGCCGCTTTTAGTTTAACCGGTTTATTTATTTATCATGGTTATAATTACACCTGGTTGGTTCTTCCTTTGGCCCCTTTTGTTTTATTTGCTTCTTTTATCACTATTATTGCAGTAATTAGATTGTGTTTACCGCGCTTAAAGCCCGGACGTTATAAACGTGAAATGAATCGAATGACCGTTGCATGGTTTTGTCATTTTGCGCTCGCTCGTTCTGCTAAAGTGGTTGGTTTGATTCCTTTGTTGCAAACATTCAACATTGCTAAGTTTTTTTATTGGCGTGCGCTGGGGGCCAAAGTTTCCTTTCAAATTGTAAATTCTTTTGATATCGATTTTGTCGATTGTCCCTTAATTAGCATAGGAAAAAATGTCACTCTTGCGAGCCAAGTGTCAATTAGTTGTCATTCTGATGTGGGAAACTTACTTTTTCTTGCTCCTGTAATCATTGAAGATGATGTTTTTATAGGTATGGCCACAACTATTGGTCCAGGAACGACAATTAAAAAAGGGTGTTGGATTGGTTATGGGAATACGTTCGTCAATCAAATGGTTGAAGAAAATAGCCGATTTGGAAATATCAGGCCCACCCCGGATATACAATAAAAAACGCCCAGCGAAATGATATTCATTGATACGATATTAAGTTCTACGGAGCGATTATTGTTAATAGACTGGGTTGAGCGCCTACCTGAAATACTATTGGCATGTATGGAAGGTTGAACAAAAAGAGAACAGCTATAAAGAATAATGCAGAACTAATGTTACCTATCCGTACCCATTTTTGCTCCATAGTCTCAGTGAACCAGGCCGTAATCGCATAAGTTAAACTGAATAAGATTCCAGTGATGATGCAAATGAGCACATTAACGTCCTCGGAATAAGATTGGAAAATTTTATGCGTCATCATTAAAACTAAAAGGAATAAAATTACGCGATAAACACGTAATAACAATTTAAGCCAGGATGGAGCCCCTGATTCTATACTTCCATCTTGGAAGTAGGCATTAAAAAATATAATTCCTAAAGCAGTTAGTGGGATTAAAATAATTAAAGGATTGATGTATTCTTCACCACCACCTGCGGCGTGGCTTAAATAAAGAATAAAGTAAACCGTACTTATGAGTGCTAAGAAAGGGAATAAATAGTACATCATTCTTAAGAGTAAAAAGCGTAAATTATAGATAATATTGATATTTTGCTGACCGATTCCTAATCCTATAAAAAACAAAGTGGTATGGGAAATCAATTGAAAATGGATATTATTAGAATATAAGCCCCATAAGAAATCACTACCCACAGTTTTGAAAATAAAGGCGCCCAACAGAATCAGTAGATTGGCTAAAGCTGAAAACAAAGAGGCGACAAAAATCAAGGGAATCGTATTCCATACAGCAGCAAATAAACTGTTGTAAGTGATACGCCACGTATTATCATGATGGTACGCATAGTGAAATGCATGCACCATATAGACAAAGAGTGGGAAGGCGCACACAAATGTTAACCAGTGCTCAAGATGTCTGGATGGAACGCTTGCTTCTAAGGGCAGTAGAGGCAAAGACAAAAATAGGGCGATGATGAAGCTGCTTACAATTAAACGAAAGCAGTTTTTTTCATTGAACGCCAGCGCATATAAAAGAGCAAAAAGGCTAATCAAGGCATAATCAAATACTTTAGTAATTTCATTACGGATTAATCCGTCCAGTGCGAATCCTAGGAGTAAGCCAATTAGAGTGAAGAGATAGATTCCTTTTTTTGAGAGCATTTTTTTCTCCATAAGCTATGAATTTAGAATAGCTGATTTTAAATAAACTTGCATTTATTTCGTTGGTACACATTTTGGGGTTTTTATTAGAACAATTGATAGATATCATGGTTTTATTTTAATCTGCGTTTTTGTAGAATGAATTTTAGTAATTGATTAACTAACTGATTGAGTCGCTATGCTGAGTAAAATCGAACGTTTTAAAGAATGGCGTGGGAACAAATCGGACGCAGAGCAGGATATCCTTGAAACTGCACTGATTATAATTAATTATGTTAACTCAGTAGATAATCTTGATGACATCAAAGCGAATGCCCAGACAAAATATTACGAATTTGATCAATATCATAAACGCTCATGGGGAACGGCAGTTTTTATCAAACTATTTATCGATGAAGCAATTACTCACCTACCCAAGACAGCGGAAAAAGAAATAGCCCTTCTGACTCATTGCAGTGAGGTTGTCGCCAACTTGTACGAAAATTGGAAAAAGAATACTGCAGCAAATATTTTCACTTTAATTGGAAATATTGAAAAATTATTGTCCTTAAACAGTGTGCCTTTTGCGGATAAAAATCAATATAAAACGTTTCTTCTTTCTGCAGCTATGTTATTCCATATTATCAAACTTGGAATTTCTGAAGTTGAACGTGATTGGAAGGCACAAATGGTTCTTTCTGTTTTAATCGATCTGAAACAAATCAAGCCCAAGATCGATCTTTTTTTGCAAAACATAGAAGAAAGGGTGGCGAAATTAACACAGCCAGAACAAGAAAGCCCTGCACAAAGTATTGCCCCCGATCCTCTAAAACCAGTGAAAGATCTCTTTGCAAATCGTTATCTTAAGGTCATAGGAGTTAATCCTGTAACCTCAAAACAACAAAAGAAAACCGGGCCATATGGCTTTATGCGACATGTACCAGTAGCTCCGTCACATCCTCCAGTACGAAACATTCTGGAGAGTCTTTCTGTTCTTGAAGCAGATATGGAGAAAGTTACGTCAGGTATTTTTAGCGTGATCGATCTAAGAAGTAAAAAAGCAGAGATTGAAGAAAAAAAAGAAATAGTGAGGGCACTGTTTTTAGCGGCAGAAGAAAATGATTTTAAGATCACAGGGAGAAAAAACTTTTTAGAGTTTATCCAAGGAAAAGAACCATCAATTGAAGTGCTTTTAGAAAATTCAGAGGAGCATCGCAAACAAAAATTTATTGAACAAATCGAACAATTAAAAACCATGGGGCAATCCCCTGATCTGTCTTCAGAAGTGATACAAGGCGTAAGCTGGGTGGCTACACCAATAACCGTTGTTTATCGAACAGCCACCCCACAGAAATTGCAAAATATGATTGAATCCTCTCTTCCCACTACGTTGGATGGTTCATGCAAGACTGAATTTAAAGAGATGATAAAAGCATGTTTGTTGGATTTAGAAAGTAAACTAAGGAGAAAAGAACAACAAATTGCTACTATAAATAATCGTTTTTTTAATCAAGATGAAGAATTGAAATCGTTGATCGCAAGTGAAAGTTTGGAGCGACTTGCTGTTTTTCAACACGCAAATGAGGAAATGAAGGAGGCGATACAAGCCAGCTCTAAGTTACTTGCAACCGTAAAAGCAAACTCACTATTTATCCATGACCTTCAACAAAAGAGCCAAATCTTAAGCGAATTTATTAAACTTCATGACGGTTTTTTTGTGAAAATTAGCAATTTTCTAGCGCAATACTTTACTTGCTTTAAAACTGAGACCGCAAGAATGATAGATGATGCTGCTCATTTAAAAATTAAAGTCGACGAACTTGCAGGTGAATATCGAGGCGTTGTAAATCAGGGAATATGGCAAATTGACCAAATCTCATCTTTGGATGAGCGTTTTAAGACGCATATAAAAAATCAATTTAAGGCAGAGGAACTCGAGATAAATCACGAAAAACAAAATCACCTGAAGCCGAATAAACGTACGGTGCGGTTATTAATGAGCGGTTTATCGAATTTGTTTGCTCCAAAACCACAACCCCTTAAAGAACAAAAGAACAAAAAAGAATATGATAAAGAAGAGCCTGTTTTAGGTAACGCTCTCTAAAGTTTTTGAGCTCTCAGACTTATTCGATGCTCATAATCAGGATCAATCAATTGCTAACGCTACTTTGCATATTGTAATCAAATTCTTTTTCCCATAACCTTATAGATGCATATTACTTGGCAAATCTTATATGAATTATGAGAAAGTTTCGGTATACATTAATGAAGCGGAACAATGGCAGAATAGACCTTTGTATTTGGAACTCCTCAATCTGCTTAAAAAGCATAGTGTAGTAAATGGAGTAATATTTCGAGCGGTAGCGGGATTTCCTTTAGCTGAACGTGCTAAATCCTCTCTTTTTCATCTAAGTAAAAAATTACCTCTGATCGTGCAATTTATTGATAGTGTGGATGGGGTTGATGCTCTGTTACCTGAATTAAAAAAGATGGTTCCACATCATTTCATTATTCGCAAACCAATAGAAATAATAAGTTGGGGCGATATTCCATAGAAAACGTTATTTTAGGCATTTGCTCGGGCGGGAAAGAAGATCAAATGTTCTTTTTTTATTATGGTAATTAAGAACTCTAAAGCTACAGTAACTTTTTCGGGATGATCAAAAAATTCGATAATGAGAGGAAGAGAAAAAGATACATCCAAAAAAGAATCATTGTGTATTCCTGTTTCGCCACTAAAACCACTTATTGCACGAAAAACACTAATTCCTCGAATTTTAGCCTCGTTTTGTAAGTAATTTAAAATTATAGGGACATTATCGGCTCTTTCCAAAGTGTAAATTCGTACTACTGTAACTTCGACCGTTGCAATATCAAGTTTTTCGTTCACTCTTGATTCTCCATAACACTTCTCAAGTTGAATATTATTATCATATGGCATCGTAGGAAATATTAATATCCCAAACGTACCTCTAAATATAACTAAATCTGTTGAAAGGTGAAGAAAAATTTCGATACACTTGTCACTATTGATTCTTTTCGATTTATTGTAGAGTTAGTCATAAGAAGTAATTCAGTAAAACAATTTTAATCGATTAATAAAGGTACTCATGAAAAGGATATTTAAAGTCTCAAAAAGGGAGATTAATTTACCTGTAATTGTCATCGTTTTGAGTATCTTAATTGGCATTTACCATCTCCTGTCCTTTTTAATTCCTTTTACTAGTCATGCATTTGTGGTTACTAATGTTACTCCGATTGCAGCAGATGTTTCGGGCTTTATTACAAAAATCTATGTTCAAAATGGAAGTCCTGTAAAAAAAGATCAGCCTTTATTTGAAGTCTATCGGAAACCTTATCGTTTAGCTTATGATTCAGCAAAGGCTAGATATGAAGAAGCAAAAGAGCGCATTAAAGTCATTGAGCGGCAAACACAAAAAACAAAAACATTATTGGATGCAGCCAAGTATGAGTATCAAAAATCTCGATTTGAATATCAATTAAAAAAAGCACCTAGTGTACGCGAAGCTTTATCAAAACTTGAAGTACGGAAGCTTGATTATGATTTGCATTCAATTAAAAATAAAATGGATTCACTTAACAAACAAATTGCAGTCGAAGACCAGCAAATAATCCAACAAAGAAAATTAATTAAAGCGCTCAAAGCAGAAAAACGCAAAGCGAAAGTAAATCTTGATTTGACTATTGTTAAAGCACCTACTGATGGAGTAGTTGATAATCTTTATATTGGTCCAGGGACTCCTGTAAAAATACACCAACCATTATTTTCCTTTATTAATACATCAAGATGGTGGATACAGGCTAATTTTTATGAAACTGATATACGCAGAGTAAGGCCGGGCGATAAAGTCTATATTATGCTTCGCATGTATTATTTCAATAAAATCTTCCATGGCAGGGTAGTAAACACGATATGGGCAGCAGGGCGACAAATTACTGATCCACGCACGCAACAACAAATGGTTAGCAGTAATAATCAATGGTTATTAGAGCCACAACGTTTTCCAATTCAAATAGAGATTCTTGATCCAGATCCTAAATTTCCATTACATCCTGGTGCTAGTGCTTATGTTTATATCGAAACTAATTCGCATCATTGAAGATTATGATCCCTATGGAAATCATCGTGTTAATGGAGTGAAAGTTACTTATGTATTGCTTATTCTTTTTGCAGTTAATTTTATTTTTTCCATTCCTAACCCCTATTTTTATTATTTTTACATTCCAATTACCGCAATGGCAGCTGAGGTAGTAGGTGACACAATAAAAAGAAAAAATTTGCTGCTTTTTTATTGCATGTGGTGGTCTGTTATTAGTGCGTTTCTTTTTGATATTTTGTCCATTAGTGTTTTTTTTCCTATTTTTGCGTTCTTCTACTCGTTTTTTTTGTATATGATTGCTATTAAAAGCCGGATGCATACGATCGTAATTGCGCCCGTTGCCCTAAGTCTCGGCGCGTACTCATTGCTGTATAAAGAGATAAATACCAGTTTTTATGTCATTATTAATAATTGCTTGAATACTTTTATCGCGATGGCAATAGTTTTTGCGGCTTTAGCTTTTTTTCCTAGGAGTTATTATTATCGTTTATGGTTAAGGGCTTTGCTCTTACTCATTTCCCAGATTATTGAGCATTTATCCTTAATGGTAGAACGTAAAAACATTGTTTTTAATCCAGTGAGAGGTCATACAAACCATTTAATTCGTTATGCCTCGATGTTGCCTCGAACATTTCCTCTTCGCTCCATCTGGAAAATTAATTTACTTATTAATCACTTGCACTTAATTGTTTGTGTTATTGAATCAGAAACAATCATTTTAGAAAGTGAAAAAATCAATTTATTTATTGAGAAACTTAATATTTTAAAACGTGCAATTGAAAAGGAGCAGCCGTGTGAGTTAGCTGAAACGCCATGGAGCATTTTAAATAAACTTATATCTTCTTGGAATTATCTATGTTTAAAATTGTAGATTATCGAAAAGCTAGAGCATTGCAAATTTGTCTCGTTTTCTCAACTGCTTTGGCAGTTCAAAGTGTTTTAGGATATTCACATGCTGGATGGATTGGTTTTGCGGTAATGATGATTTACGCAGGATTTGATAGAGGTGCAAGTTTGCAGCGTACGACCCATCGTTTTTGGGGAGCGGTTTTGGGGTTGCTGTTGTCTTATATGCTATGGTTTATAGGACAAATTGATTTTCGTTTTATCCTAATTATTATTCCTGTTATTGTATTTATGGCTTACTTTTCTTTGGGAAAGCGTTATGCATTTCCTACTATTTTCACAGTAACGCTAACCTCATTAGGTACAGATTATTATGGTAGAAATAACTATGCTGTTCCTAATTTCTTTTTTGATTATTTATTATCGACAATTGTCGCATTTTTACTTTGTTTTATGTTTGAAACGTTGGTATTTCGCAATAGCCAATTATCGAGAAAATTTTATATTGATTTACAAAAAAGAATTATTACTCATTTGAATAAACTCTTTGATATAGTAACTCAAAAACCATTGCGAGATAGTATTTATTTAAAAGAAAGTATTGTGCTCAACACCAGTATGTTGGATTTATATGCTTTTGTTGATGCAGCCAAGCATGAACGGAATTTAGATGTGAACTTTGCAAATGAATTAGATTCTTTTGGCTCTGTAGTTCAACAAGCATATCATAATATTCGAAGGCTTTTTGTTTTAGGAGCCCATAGAAATGAAATACTGAAAATAGAAACGCGAAGTATACTGGAACAACTTACTCGGATAAATCAAAGCCAAAGAATTAAATATATTGGAGAATAACTTGATTAGGATGATTGGCTTACTGATTTTGGGCATCACATTGAGTTCTTGTACTCAACATCCGTCTAAGCCTTTACTTATCCCTAATCAATGGTCCGTTAAAGACTCTAAATTCATAAACTCCGATGAGAATTTGCCTTGTTTTCCATGGTGGAAGCAATTTAAAGATCCTAATTTAAATTCGTTGATTGACAAAGGTTTGGTCAATAATAACGATGTGAAAGTCGCTGTCGCTCATATTGAAGCAGCACAAGGTGAATTAAAGCGCGTACAACTGAATTGGATTCCTGAAGTTACGGGGAATGCAGGTTACTCCTCGTTCCCTTATTTAGGTTTCCCTGGTGTCCTACTTACGGTTGTTCCATCTTATACCATCAATATCTTTAAACAGATTAAAGAACAACAGAAAGCCAGATACGAATTAAAAGCAACAAAAGCAATGTATTATGGCGTTCGACTTGCTGTAATAAATCAGATTGCCAGCAGTTATTTTAATTATCAAAGCCAAATGGAACAATTATTTTTGTTACATTCTTTATCAACGGATCTTTCTAGATTAATTACTATATCTCAGTCTATGTACCAAGGTGGGTTATTTGCACGAACCCAACTAGAACTTGCCAAAACGGAGCTTTCATTAATTCAAGCTAAAGAAAGAATAGTGCAACAAAACATCGTGATTAGCGAAAATGCCTTGCATTATTTACTGGATGAAAATCCAGGAAGATTGCCGATGAAGCGTCACTTTAGAGATTTAAATAGTCAACAAATGATCATTGGTGCTCTTCCACTAACTATTATTGAAAATCGGCCTGATATGATGGAAGCCAAACAAGAGTTTTGTGCCGCCAACGCAGGTATTGGTATCGCTTTTTCTCATTTCCTACCCACAATTAATTTAGCTATGGCACGTGGAGAAATTGCTAAAGTTGCCAATGGAGGGCAGTTAGGCCAGGCGATTCATTTTAATCAGGCTATTCTCGAAGTTCCTTTTTTACGGGCATCGGCTTTTGGCCAATTACAAAAAGCTAAAGGACTAAATAAAGCATCCTATTATCGTTACACGGATACCTTACGCAAAGTACTTAGAGATGTAACGAATGATATATCAGCGCATGAACTGTATACCAAGCGACTTAATGATGTAATGAGGGCTGAGCGCGAACTAAGGAGTGCGTATCGATTAAATAAGACTTTATATCAAAGAGGTATTATCAGTCATCTTGTTTTAATTGAAGAAAAAGTTAAATTAGATCAACTCGCTATTGAAGTGAACCAACACAAATTGGAACAACTAATGACTATCGTTAATCTGTATCAGGATTTAGCGGCAGGGTATAATTATGGCTCTTTTGCTCTGAAATAGTCTGGTGAGAATCGTGCTATTTGACTTCTAATCCTATATGTTGCTCTTCGACATGGATTTCTTTTTTCTTGTTCACATTAAAAAATAAAACATTATCATGATGCTGTTTTACGGTAGAACGATGGGCGATACTAATAATTGTGGTGTTCGGCAGAAGCTCTTTGAGACGGCAATATACTTGTTCTTCCACATGTTCATCTAAAGAAGCTGTGGCCTCGTCCAGAAATATCCAGTCGGGCTTTCTTAGTAATACACGTGCAAAGGCAATTCGCTGTTGCTCACCCAATGATTTAAAGCCAACATGTTTATCTAATTTGTCTGTAAGGGTTTCCAAATTTACGGCTTTTAAAGCTGAAATCAATTCACTATCAGAATAAACACAATGTGCATCAGGATAAGCAAGGACCGCTCTCAGAGTATCATTAGGAAGAGTGGGTTTTTGCGGTAAAAAATAGACAGACTCTAGGCTATTGGGAATTAGGATTTCTCCTTCACCAGATAACCAAGTCCCCGCGATTGCTTTAAACAAGCTGCTTTTTCCAGTTCCTGACGGTGCTTGAATCAGGGTATGAATTCTCGGTTTAAATTGTAAATTAAGACCTTTGATGATTAATTCATTACTGCCGTGTAAGTGAAGGTCTAAGTTTTGTACGATAAGATTCTTATTTTGATGCCCTATACTGCGAATTATGTTCTTAGTGGATTCACCCTCATTATTTTTTTCCAAGGTTTGTTGTAATGTTATAATACGGGCTAAACTTGTTTGGAATTTATTAATCGTTTCAAAAGAGTTGATAAACCAGTTTAAAGAACGGGTTATCATAGAAAAATAATATCCTGCAGAATAAAATACATCCAAGGTAATTAAGTCTGTGAAATATAAAGGGGCTGCCGCAAAGACTGGAATAATTGCTTGGAGTATCCCATTAAATAAATTAAATGAGGAGGTTTCATTTTGAATGGATAATCGTTTTCTAGTTTTAGTATTTAATTCATCTACCTCCTTCTCCAGTCGGGTTTGGTAGTATTTCTCCGCATGTTCAATTGCGATTTCTTCCGAGAAAATTTTAATATGTTGCAAATCAGCGCGTAAATTGGATTGAGCAATGGTCTCTTCATTGGTTGATTCGCGTAACGATCGATTTATAAAATAACCCATGAGCGAAGTTGCAATCCCGACTCCTAATGCCACTAAGACTAAAAATCCAGGAATTATTATAGTTCCCCCAAAAAGCATAAAGGATAATGAGCCTCCTGCTAAACTTAAAAGTACAGTATAAATGGCGAGATTAAAAAAGTTATCGATAAACCCTAAGGATAAGTCCAGGAAGGACTCAACAACTTTATCAATGTCTTCTTGAATACGTTGTTCCGGGTTATCAATGTCACCATAAATTCGTGAAATTTCCAGATAATTCGTCTTATTATTTAAGTACTGATCTATTATTTTTTTAGTTAACCAGGAGCGCCAACTTACGTACAATTCATTTTTTAAAAAATTAGTTAAATAATTAAAACCAGCCATTGCCCCCGAAATTAAAAGGCCAGCTCCTAATCCCATTAACAAAGCAGCGGTATCTTTAACTATAAATGCGGCAAAAATATATGGAAAACACCACCACCCTAAAACAAAACTAAGTCCAATCATTGTGATGATGCTCAAAACACAACCTGAAAATAGAGCCCATGCTTTCCATTTATCATTAGAATTTAAAAAATAATCAGGCAAAAATCGCAGTGATTTTTTGAAATAAGAGGGCTCATCTCTCGAAGAAGTAGTCATTGAAACATCAATTAAGTTAAAAAAAAGACAACATAATGCATATAGAGCAAAGGATCAATGGGATTTTAAAAAGGGGAGGAACGGAGAAGCTAAATGAGCCAGTTTGCTTAATAAATTCAGTGATTTTTTAAGTAGACATAAGTATTATGATCCTCATTATTTTTATGAGAGATTAGATGAAATATAAGCCTAATTATTTTAAAGAATCCAAGCCAATTAAATCATTCAAATGGGTTATGGATAATTGTACCGTCAAGGTTACTACAGAAGAACAGCGGGACTTTATTAACAGTCCATTTGGCCAGCAGCTTATGGATAAACTTTTCGATAGCCCAAACTGGGAGCAATATTTAAAAGTAGCTCGACAAATAGAGGAAATAATGGAGTCTTTATCGGAGAACTATAATTCTTCATTTGGTTGTCGTCACTGAGGCGCTCTGGCCAACAATGATAAAGTGCTTGATTTTTAAAAACTTAATGTTTAAAGTTCGATCAGATTTAACTGCATTAAGGAGGATAAAAATGTTCGGTTTTTTTAATAGGGAAAATAGTTGGCGGGCAACCATGCAAGTTGCAAATGGTATTGCCCTATCGATAGCTGCTTATAATTTATTGTCTAATCCAGAAACAATTTGGGAAAATGGTTTTGAGATAGTAATGCTTGGGCTTAATGTAGTGACCTTCAGTAGCAATGATAATGCTTTAACCAGTATAGGAAACGCTGCTCTTAATTTTACAGGTTTGGGCACTGATTATGCGGGAGCTACAACGGGTTGCACTGCAAATTCGCTTCCAATTACCGCAGCAAAAGCGTTATTGCATATGACCAATGCAGTAACGAGTATTTGTTTCAAATATCAGCCCAATCAAGAAAATACTTCAGAAACTCATTCCGAAACTCATACAAAAACGCTTTAATCGACTGAGGTTGAGCGGGAACGTTCAACCTCCTCAATAAATTCAAATCGTTTAAAAATAAATCACTTAACGTTTCATGTTGCAATGAAAATTTTGAGCTATATTAAAAATACAGGATTTGAACAAATAAAAATAAGGACAAATCATGAGCGCTCTTCTGCTATTATTTTTAGCAGTAACTATAAGCTATTTTCCGCAACTTCCTTTAGAGCTTCCCCAAACACGGACTATGAAGGATGATGCTCGTTTCATCAGTGAAATAGCACCGTTTCCGGGCCTCGAGCAGATTAACGATCTTTACTTAAATGATATTAAGTCATTGTTAACTCATGAAGCGCCTAATTTAAATCCCCTAGTAATTAATAAAGTACTGACTACTCTCAAATGTGCTACAAACTATAATGTGGTGCATAATAATATTTTAACCATTATTGATTATTCATTGCCTTCCAACGAGAAGCGTTTCTGGGTTTTTGATTTAAAAGCAAGAAAGTTATTGTTTTACACCTATGTTTCCCATGGCATCAAATCTGGAGCATTGTTGACCAATTTCTTTTCTAATAAATTTAACAGTAAAGCAAGCAGTATTGGAGTGTATCAAACCCAACAAGCTTATTATGGCCGTGATGGTCTTTCATTACGTTTGGATGGCTTGGATCGTAGTTTTAACGATAATGCATCTGGTCGGTCTGTTGTGATGCATTCTGGTTGGTATGTAGAAGAAGGGTTTATTAAACGATATGGACGACCTGGACGAAGTTGGGGATGTCCTGCACTTCCTTTAGCGACCTCCAATGGAATTATAAATACCATAAAGGATAAATCATTATTGGTTATTTATTATCCGAGTGATGCGTGGTTTGCCAAATCAAAATTTTTAAATTGTGATAAAACTGCCGTGTCTCAAAATACGAATGATCCAACAATACAAGTACCTGATTCTGCTCCTGATGAACATCGCGATGCTATTTTATTTGTAGGAAGTGGTTATAAAGGCAGTAAAAATGCCGAAAGTAAACCTGTTGCCGTCATTTCAGCAGATACTTATGAACGTGTATTTCATACTACCGCACCATTGACGCGAATGTTACGACGTCAGATTAATAATGGAGAGTACATTGCTTTGAATGCAACAGAACTTTATTACTTGGCTAATAACAATAAGCCAGATACTGCAACAGGCCAAAATGAGGGACTGAATGCCATTCATTTCGTCATACCTGTACTGAAAATAGTTCGGGGTGGTTATTATGAAACACAAATGCAGATCGTCAATTTAGGTAAAATCAAAGAAGTTAAAATTAACGGAGGTTTATCCAAAGAAAACGAACTCGCAAATAGCTTCACCGTTTATTTTGAGGGGAGTTCAAGCGTTAATTTAAATGCGCATAATGAATTTATTCGCTGGGTGGGATTGTAGTATTAAAACTTGATTAGTGTAACAACCCGAGAAGATAGGGTTCTCGGGTTGAAGATTAGGCTACATTAGTTCATTAGTTGAATCATCGAGTTCAAGCCACATAGCGTTTAAGATAGCAAAACAACAGGCCAGACCAGTACCCAAAATCCAGGAAAAATACCACATAATAAACCTCCTAATAAGCCGTATCTTGATTTTTAGTAATTGTTTGCTCAGTTATTTTTCCTCGTAACACACGATAAACCCAAGCTGTATAAAGCAAGACAATAGGTAAGAAAATAACAGTAGCTGCTAACATAATAAACAAGGTTAATTGACTGGAAGAACTATCCCAGACCAATAAACTTTGTCCGGGATTTGAGGAAGAGGGGAGTATGAACGGAAACATACTAACACCTACCGTAGTGATAATCCCGGCAACAGAAAGAGCACTGCAAATAAAAGCAGTTTTAACATGTTTTGCGGCAATAAATGCTAGTAAAACCGCAATTATTCCTATTCCTGGAGCAAGTAACGTTATGGGAAGACTTTGGTAATTAGAAAACCAAGCATCTGCTTGTTGGATAACCGTTTTGTAATGTGGGTTTGATGGGCCATCATGCGCTAAAGCGCTGGTCAAACTATAACCATCAATACCATAATGAAGCCAAATCCCCGCTCCAATAAAGAGCAACATGGTCAATAGAGCAGATATTTTTCCTGCATTTCGAGCTCGCTCTTGTAGGTATCCCTCTGTTCTTAGGTTTAGATAAAAAGCACCATGCATGGCGAGCATCAGTACAGAGAGTAGGCCACATAGTAGCGCAAAAGGATTCAGTAAACCAAAGAAAGTACCCGTATAAAAGGGTCGTAGATATTCATCAAAATGAAAAGGAACGCCTTGCAACACATTGCCAATAGCAACCCCAAAGATCAGCGCAGGCACAAAGCCTCCGACAAATAAAGCATAGTCCCAAAATGAACGCCATTGAGGATTAGTTAATTTGGAACGGTATTTAAACCCTACTGGACGCAAGATTAGGGCCAATAATACCAAGAGCATTGCAAAATAAAAGCCTGAGAACGAGAGGGCATATAAGATTGGCCAGGCTGCAAAGATTGCACCCCCACCTAGAATAAACCAGACTTGGTTTCCTTCCCAAGTCGGTCCAATGCTATTAATTAATATGCGTCGTTCCGTGTCTGTTTTTGCAATCCATGGTAACCACATAGCCACACCCAGGTCAAAACCATCCATGATCGCAAAACCAATCAGTAATAAACCGAGCAGAATCCACCATATAATTCGCAATGTTTCATAATCCAAAGGCATAATGAATCTCCTAGTGAGCCATATTATCAGGGCCAAGACGGATGTACTTAACCATCAAGAAAATTTCAACGACGGCAAGAATTGTATAAAAGAGGATAAAACCCGTTATTGAGGTTAATACTTGAGCATTATTTAAAGTAGAGGTCCCCATAGCTGTGGGTAAGATATCCTGGACGACCCAAGGTTGTCGTCCGTATTCTGCAACCACCCAGCCTAGCTCTGCAGCAAGCCAAGGTAATGGTAATGAATAGAATGCCATACGCAAATACCAGCGGGTAGTATGTAATCTACGTCTCATAGACAAGTAGAAGCCTACTGCAAATAAAAGAATAAAGAAAAATCCGCAGGCAACCATGATACGAAAGGAGAAAAACAAAGGAGTGACTCGGGGCTTCAGATCATGGGCTGCTTGGTTAATTTGATCTTCAGTTGCGTCAACAACTTGTTCAGTATATTTCTTCAAGAGCAGACCATAGCCTAAATATTTATTGTGTGCGGTAAAATCAGCTTTTGCTTGTTCGTCATTAGGATTTTTTTGTAATCGAGTCAACGCTTCATAAGCAAGTATTCCTTCTTTGATTCGTTCTTTTCCTTGTTCGATCAACTCTGAAATACCTTCTAGAGGTTCTGTGAATGTTCGGGTTGCAATTAATCCCAATGCATAAGGAATAGTTATTGCATAATCAGTGGTCATTGTTTCTTCATTAGGAATACCAAAAACTGTAAGACCTGCTGGAGCCTTTTCCGTATGCCACATCGCTTCGATTGTTGCGAATTTCATTTTTTGGTTTTGATTATCAAGATAGCCGCTTTCATCCCCTAACACGACTACTGCTAAAGCGGATGCAAGTCCAAAACTGGCAGCTACAGTTATTGAACGTTTGGCAAAGTTTATGTTTCTACCGCGTAATAAGAAGTAAGCACTAATGGATAAAACAAAAATTGAACCTGTAACGTAGCCAGCACTAATCGTATGAACAAATTTAGCTTGAGCAACTGGATTAAACATCACGGCAACAAAGTCTGTGACTTCCATCCGCATGGTATGGAAATTAAATTCCGCACCAACAGGGTTTTGCATCCAGCCATTAGCAATCAGAATCCATAATGCTGAAAGATTGGTGCCTAAAGCAAGCAACCAAGTGCAACACATATGTTGGAAGCGACTTAATCTATCCCAGCCGAAAAAGAACAAACCGACAAAAGTGGCTTCTAAAAAGAAAGCCATAAGCCCTTCAATAGCCAGTGGAGCACCAAAAACATCGCCAACATAATGGGAATAATAGGCCCAATTTGTTCCAAACTGAAATTCCATGGTCAATCCGGTAGCGACACCTAAAACAAAATTAATACCGAAGAGAATTCCCCAATATTTGACCATTTGTCGCCAAATATCACGACCCGTCATTACATAGATTGTTTCCATGATGGCTAAAAGGAGGGACAAACCCAACGTGAGTGGGACAAAAAGAAAATGATAAAGTGCTGTTAGAGCAAACTGTAAACGGGATAGATCGACCAGGTCACTACCAGGAATCATTACTCACCTCGCATGTTTTGTACTTTATTGATAAACTCCTTAGATTCCCCTGTTTGTCTTAGAAAATACTAAGGAATTCCCTAATTTATTATTTTTCAGAAGAAAGATATTCTTTTGTTTGAATTGTTCCTAACAGCCATTGTTCATTGCTTTGATGTGGTTTTTCCACGTTCTTAAAGCAAATTATCCATAATAAAATCAATAAGCTAAATTTAATAATCAAGGTTATAAGAATATCACGAGTTAGTGGTTTAAGCATGTTCTTTAACCCCCTTTTCTTGACTCAGCATTCCATATTTTAAAGACTCTGCAATTAAGGAGGCTTTTTCAATGATTTCTTCCGCGATTTCTCTAGGCAAATGGTGTACTGCTTCTTTCTGGAATAAATCGAGCCAACGGACAAAGTGTGCTTCTTCAAAATGGGTGAATTGTTTTAATAGGACGTGTTTTTGATAGGCATTACCGTGATACTCATTGGTTTTCAACATGATGCTATTCCAAAATTGACACAGTAGAGGGATGTGCTTACCCCAATCAACTTGTGCCACATCATTAAAGATAGGGCCAAGGACCTCATCTCTTTGTACGTTTTGGTAAAAATGGGTCACGAGCTTTTCGATATGTGTTTTATTCAGCTCAGTCATGTCACTATCTGCTGATATAAATTAGGCTAATCATACTTAAGTTTCATTTTAAATACAACTTTAAATAGTACCAAATTTGATTATTTTCTTGTGGTATTAATTAACTCAAGTAAAGCGATTGCATTATTGTACTTTTCGTCTTTAGCACTGTATAACAAAGTCACAGTTTGGCGTTTTGCTTTGGTAGTGATTGTTGTGATTTGCTCTTGCTTTTTAGCCAGTTCATTAATGTAACGTTTTTTAAATTCTTGCCATTTTTCAGGTTCGTGATCGAACCATTGGCGTAGTTCGTTACTTGGTGCGATTTCCTTCAACCACAAATCTATAGCAGCGGTCTCTTTCTTTACTCCTCGAGGCCATAATCGATCAACCAATATTCTGTATCCATCTGATGAATCAAGTTGCTCATAAATTCTTTTAATTTTAATTTCATGCATCAGATTCTTCTCCTTGAGGAGCCAGATTGAGTAATGGGTAAAGTTCGACTTTGTTTAGAATAATGTCCGCTAAGCTAAATTGCTCTAAAATTGCAAAAAAAGCGCTTTGTGCTTCAAGAAGAATTTTTCGCAATTTACAGGCAGGTGCAATGCAACAATTTGCTTTATCTTTGTTAAAACAAGGTACTAAATCAAAATGCGGTTCAAGCTTTAAAACAAGAGCTTTTAAATTAATTTCTGCAGGATTTTCAGCCATGACAATCCCTCCATTTTTTCCTCTGGTTGTTTTAATAATCCCCAGTTTTGATAAGTTATGAATTATTTTTATCAAATGATTATGTGAAATGGCATATGCCGAGGCAATATCATTAATGGTGCAAGTATTTTGTTTGATCGCGATATAAATTAAAGCGCGCAGTGAGTAATCAGTAAATTGAGTGAGTTGCATTAAACACCCTAAATAGAAAGCAGGAACTTATTATTTCTTTTTATTAGATGTATTTCAAATGCAATTTCGAGGCACAAAAAATCGACAGAGATACTATTATTAAGACGTACTTGAGCTATAATTAAACTCATGGAGATTAAGAACGGGGAATGAGTATGAGCAGAAATATTATGAGTAAAATCATATGCATTGGAGTTTTTGCTCTAAGCCTCTTTGCTTCTGGAGTGAGTTCTGCAGGCGGGGGTTGGCATGGCGGCGGCTGGCATGGCGGTGGAGGCGGTTGGCATGGTGGAGGCTGGCATGGCGGTGGTTGGCACGGCGGAGGTTGGCACGGTGGTTACTATAATAGCGGCTGGCACGGTGGTTATGGGGGCTGGGGGACTGGTGTTGTAATTGGGGTTCCTTACTATAACGACTATTACTATCCCTCATGTCAAACTGTTCGCGTATGTAATCGATATGGACATTGTTGGTTACAAGAGTCTTGTTATTAAAATTATAAGAGCAATTTAATTTTATAACCCACGGGCTGAGTTTTGTGGGTTTTTATTTTAAAAAACCACACGCAAAGGTTTTCATGTCATACAATACCCCATATTGATGAAAAGTTTATAGTATCTATTGGTGAAAATTGATGCTATTTTTGATTACTTTTCGTATCTTTATATGAGTCTCCTATGAATTACACAATAGAATATCTGAAGCATATAAATTGGGAACAGATTGCTTTTGCATTATTTCTACTTTTTTTTGGTTATTTTTTTGCAAAAAAAATCAGTCACTGGGTTGAAAAAATAATTGAAAATCGATTTTCAAAACACCTCGCTATGTTATCAAGTCGAGTGATTTATTATGGGTTTTTTTTGCTGTTTTCGATTTCAGCATTGCATGAGATGGGGTTTAAGTTAACCTTATTACTAGGTACCGCGGGGCTATTTACTGTAGCTTTAAGCTTTGCTTCACAAACGGCGGCATCCAATCTTATTAGCGGTGTGTTTCTTTTATTTGAGCGCCCGTTCAAAGTAGGGGATGTGATTTCCATTAAAGATACTAAGGGAACAGTAGAAACTATTGACTGGTTATCAACTAAAATCAAAACCAATGACAATCGTTTGATTCGCATTCCCAACGAGGCTTTAATCAAATCAGAAATTACCAATTTAAGTATATATCCTCAAAAACGCGATGAGATAATACTTAGAATTGATGCAGTTCATGATGTCCATAATATTAAATCATTACTCCATAGAATTTGTGAGGAATGCAACCATATTTTACCCACACCCAACCCCCAAATTTTATTATCGCAGATGATTGATAGAGGAGGGGTTGAACTTAAAGTATTGTATTGGTCAAAAAGTGATTTAGCTACAGTACGCGATGAAGTGCTTTCTGCAATTAAAATAACATTTGAACGAGAAGCAATTACCTTTGTTAATGAACGAATTTACATCCCGACGCTTCCTTCATCTGCAACACCATTACCGCTATAGTTTGCAGAAAAAAGACGAAGCGAAATCTAGAACATTTCTTTGTGTGATTTTTTAAACAGATTTCGCTTCGTTTTATCTAATTTACACAATTAAGCCCACTTGCGAGTCACGCATACTAGGTGTATGTTGAATAGGAATGGATTGTAAGTTGGGAGTTGAAATGGAATCAACGATCGAAATTGTTGGCTATGTTGCCTGTTGCTTAGTGTTAGCGACGTTCTATGTCAAAAGGATTTTGACATTACGACTCATCGCAATTTGCTCCAATGTAGCCTTTATTATGTATGCGCTTGGTAGTACTCTCTATCCGATTTTTGTTCTGCATGCGTTATTACTACCTTTGAACTTATATCGGATTTTTGAAATAAAGAGAGGTACATTTAACTCATAATGATTGGGAATCTATTTTTTTAGAGGATCAATGGTTAAGAAAACGTAAATAATAGTTACAAATGTTTAAAGAGGTCATGGCATTTTCTTCAAAATTATTTTCATTATTTGAAAATGATAAAGTGAGAATTTGCCCTGACTTAAAAGTACCAAGTGCATAAATTTTGCATGAAAGAACAGCATTAATTGAAAAAATTCTTACGGTAATTATAAGGCCGCATACTTCCTCATGAGCTAGAAAAACTGTGGCTTTCATAATAGGCTTTAGTTCTTGAACTCTTTCTTGAGCTATTCATTTATTTTTCTGTTCGTGTTCAAGAAGCCATTGTTTGCGTGAGATTCCTCCACCATACCCCCCTAAATTTCCACTGGAGTTAATAATTCGGTGGCAAGGAATAATAATTGCAAGCGAATTTGCACCATTAGCATTGGCAACTGCTCGGTATGCAGTGGGTTTTCCTAGAGTTTGAGCTTGTTCTGCATAACTTCTTGTTTCGCCATAAGGAATAAGTGTCAAAGCATGCCAGGCCATTTTTTGGAACGGGGTTCCTAACATTTGGACGGGAGTGTTAAACTTTTTTAAAGCCCCAGAAAAATAAGCTTTGAGTTCTTTTTCAATCGAACGAAGTGGGGCAGTATCCCCTGGGATAATGGCTGCGTTCATTTTATTTCTTAGTCGTTCTACCTCACGCTCTAAACCTCTTCTATCCACGAACTCCAAAAGATGTAATGCCTCCTCATCAGCTACTGCAAGCAGTGGCCCAAGAGGTGAATCGAACCAAGAGGCTTTTAAAACAGTAGGATGTTTTGATAATTGCGAAGGAGCTGCTCCCATTATTTTAGAAAAAGCATCGCGAAAACCACTACCGGATTCATATCCGACATTTAATTGTGTTTCAATCACTATTGTACCCTCACGAATTTGTTTCATGGCTATACCCATTCTTCTTGCCCGCGCGTAGGCAACAAAAGTCATGCCAAAGCGTTTTTTAAATTGTCTACGTGCCGTTGATGTATCAATTCCTAATGCGGCGAAATCCCTGTCCCTCCATCTCTTTTCAGGATTAGCTTCTACAGCTGCAACTAATTGTTGAATCAAATTAGAAGCCTGATTAGGATAAACTAGGGGTTGGCAGCGCATACATGGTCTATATGACGCAAGGAGTGCCTCTTGAGCTGTGTGAAAAAACTCACAATTTTCAAATTTTGGTTTTTTTGCAGGACAGGTTGGTCTACAAAATATTCCAGTCGATTTAACTCCAACATAAAATAGACCTTCATATTTGGAGTCTTTAGCAAGTAAGGCCTGGTAATATTCTATTTTTGCTCTATCAGTTAACATGAATTGCTCAAATCAGTTGTTTCAATAGTTACTATAGCTTTTTTAAAAAAAAGAGCGACCGAAATTCAGGCATCGAATTTAAGGCAGTATCTAAGAGTCATTCACGGCCAAGCCATTCTGAGGAGTTTACGACGAAGGATCTCCTGATTTTTACTCATACCCATCTTTTCGAGGTCTCTCACTGCGTTCGGGATGACGTATCCTCCGCTATTGTAACCTGGATGGCAGCATAGCAGAACCCGAGTTTTTTAAATATTGGGCTAGGTGTTATTGAGTCCGCTAAAACAAAGAGGTTTATCTATTATCCCTTGAGCAGGCAAATTAAGTCGCACCATGCCGCACTGATCTGTCCTATAAAAGGGAATGTGTAATGAGCTCATAGCGGTTAAAGTTTTAGCATGAGGAAAATGAAAACGATTATCATAGCCTAAAGAGGCTATGGCATAACGTGGCGCAACTTCGAGCAAGAATCGATAAGAAGAAGAGGTTTTACTACCATGATGAGGGACAATTAAAACATCGGATGCCAGTTGTTCTCCATAGGTTTTTATTAAATAATCTTCGGCTTTTTTTTCAATATCTCCGGTTAATAATACCTTTCCAGCTTTAGTGCTTACTTGCAGAATACAGGAGTTATTGTTTTTATTTTTGAAATGAATGATGATTGGCAAGAAACGAAAATGAATACCATCCCACTGCCACTGCGGATAATTATGACATGATTCCCCATGACCATAATAACGAGGCTCATTGACTAATAGTTGCTCTACGTGCATTCCTTTCTCAAGGGACTTGAGCCCTCCACGGTGATCTTTATCTGGATGACTAATGACCACGGCATCAATTTTTTTTATTCCTAGGGTTTTAAGATAGGGTAAAATCACCATATTCCCTAGATCATTTCCTTTGAAAAATCGATCTCCAGTATCATAGATCATGACATGATGTTGACTTCTTACCGCAACTGCCAAACCTTGACCTACATCTAAAATATCAATTACAGCTTCTCCTGGTGATAGTGGAGTACGGGATGGAAAAAATGGAAGCAGTAACCAGAGTAGGGTAATCCATTGAAAGGGTTTAATGGGTAATAAAACCCACATTAGTAAAGCGCCCATCAAAATAATCACGAATTCAATGCTATGAATAGAGCAATTAATATTAATAATTTCTAAATGTTCAATAAGGCTTAATCCTTTAAATAACAATGCAATCAGCAACGATAAGAGTTTCATTAAGAGGAGGGCAATATTCCATGAACTGAGTGCCATCGTTATCAACGCTATGGGTACGATTAAAAAGCCAACCAGAGGAATAGCGAATAAATTTGCGATAAATCCATTAATTGAACCATACGAGTACCAGTAGAGGGTTAAAGGCATGAGTCCAATTAAGCAACTTAATTGTAAGGCTAAACTTCCTTTATATCCTTTTAGTCTCCAACGCTGTTGAGTTAAAAGCAAACATGCTACGGCGAGAAAGGAAAAATAAAAACCTTGCATGAATACTGCATGTGGTTCGATACATAAAACGCCAAAAAGCGCGTACCGCCATATTTGCCAGGCCGAAAAACGTTGTTTGCCTAAACGATAGAATGTATAAAAAAAACAGCCGATGAGTGCTCTTTGTACTGGGGGAGCAAATCCTGCTAAGAAGGCATATAACACAGCCGCCAGAAGACCGCTGACACTGGCTACATAGGGGGCTGGAACATACAAACAGCATAGGGCGCTTTGCGACCATAGCCAACGAATTAGCCAATAAATCATTCCTGATATCAATGCAATATGTTCTCCTGAAATCCCAAATAAATGGGTTGTTCCTGTACGTCTAAATAAATCCCAATTTTGTTGGCTAATATGGTTGGTCAAATTTAAAGTTAATGCTTCAACAATTCCTGCTGTGAATTGGTTGGGCGCCAATTGGTTGAGTTGATGACCTAAATGCTCACGTACTCGAAGCCAATTAAAATGAGAATGAGATTCTGAAAGCAATTGATTGTTTTTAGAAAGAATATAACCCGTCCAATGAATATGGCGTGTATTAAGTGCGCCAACATAATCGGCGCTTCCTGGATTAAGATAATTTCTCGGTTTTTTTAATTTGACAGTAAACTGCCATCGTTGCCCTACGCGTAATTCAGGAGCATTGTTATACCAAGATAATTGGATTAATCCTTGAGCTGGATGCTGCTCATATTGCTCAAGGGCAAATAAAAATTGGGTTTTAGAAAAATCTTGGTTAGGAATAGATGCAATTGTTCCTTGAATTGTCACTTTAGGTATGACGGGAATATTGGGCAATCCTTTAGTTAAATTAAGTGATTGATGCAGGAATGCCAGTAAAACCCCTAAAATAAAAAAGAGGATCAAGGAATACTTTGGACTTAGGAAAAAAACGAGTAGGCTAATTAGGGGTAAAGTACGGTTAAACGTATATAGATAGAGTATGCCTGTGAAAAAGCAAAAAATTTCCATTTCATTTTAAGTTGGACTGTCCGTTAAGCGAGATAGTAGAGAATAGGTTTTTGTTTGTAAAGTAAATTTTACTGTGGGGAGATAAGGTTCTAACTTAGCTTGGACTCCAACAAATAGTTTGTGCGGCTCCGGATGAGTCTACAGCTGTTTTCACATTCGATTGATTGATACTCAAACTGGCACAGGTTTCATCTTTAGTTTGGTAACCTATGGGGGTTGCGGTTAGCGTATAAGTAGTGTTTCCTATGTGCGTTAAGCGAATACTGTAAAAATCTTGAATCGATCTTTGCGGAAATAAGGGTAATGTATTGCAGGGCGCATTGTAAGAAAAATTTTGGGCATAACACCTTTCCAGAGTGATTTGAGCTTGTGCTAATGTGGCTATGGCATCGGAGCGATGTTTTTTTAGCAAGAAATGAAGGTAGCTAGGGTAGGCGATTGCAGAAAGGATGGCCATAATAAACAGGGTCATCATTAATTCAATTAAAGTGAATCCTTGGCTTCCTATTGGTTTTTTGTCCATCCTTGTTCGCACCAGAAGAGTAGATTGTTTTACGCCAAGTGAGCACTGGTAGTGCCCCTTGGTTTTTTAATCCCATTCGATAAATTTCTCAATATCTGCGTTTGCAACCTTGTATTGCTGAGGTCGTTTTTTGTTCTGCGCAAGAGCATGAGGTCTATTGCATTGAATTTGATTTTTAAATGTTTTTAATGCATCTTCTAAATTAACAAACTCATAACCATTTTGTTTATACAAATTGATGATATCAGGCAAAACATAAGCATTAAGTAAATTAGCGTGAATTAATAAAATTTGGGCTTGCTCCGTATTTTGATGGAATTCATTATGTTCTTCAGCACGTAGGGTTTGTTGCCAAATAAAATCCAGATAAAACGGCTTCAACTCGTCAAGATAAGTGCGTCTGTTCATTTCAGGAACGGATAACAAGCGTTGATTAAAGACAAAATCTTTGGAATCAATAGTAATAGGGGCAACCTGATAATTTTTTCGCGCAAGATAACAAAGTATGTCTTCTTTTTTTTGTCCAGAACTCATCGCCAAGTAAGGATAACGAAAATATTTAGGCTTCGTTAAAACAGGATTTAAAATGTTGTCAGCACCTCGAATTTCTTGAATGTATTCTTTGGTATCCATTTTATTTAAATTTGCATGGGTAAGGGTGTGGTTACCTAATCCAAAACCAGCATCGCGAAATTTCTGCAGTATTTCCCAGTTATTTTTGCGTACCTCACTGGCAATAATAAATCCAGTAGCAGGAATTTGCTCCTTAGTCATGGTTTCGATCATCATATTCAAATGAAAGTTTCGATATTCACCAACAAAAGGTAAATCATCGATGGTGATAGATACTATTTTTTTGGGGACAATCGATTTTTTAGAGGGCTCTTTTTTTCTATCGTAATTCTCTTGAGAATGATCCTCTGAATCTAAGATGCTACTAACATCATTAACAGTGTCCTTAGAATTGCGATGCTCAAATGCAAAACTGGTGCTTTGACTCGCTATTAGAAGCAATAAAATAAATGATATCTCTTTAATAATTAATTTAATTTTCATTAGTGCAAGGTACAAACAAATAGGGAAACCGACATTGTAACAAAAAAATAGCCTAAATGGCTGCTCTGAGACAGGTTGGTTACAAAAATATTAAGAAGATAAGATAGCCAAATGTGAATATTTGGCTACCTTATTTCAAAGGGACAAGTTAAAAAAGCTTGAAGATTAATACTAGTTTTTGGTAGGTAAAACTGTATGTTCTAGTTCTTCATCATCACTTTCTTCTTCGTCGGTGGCCTTACTTCCAAAGAAGGTTTTACCGATTGTAGAAGACAAACTGCCTAAGTATCCTTTAGACTCTTTAGATTCTTTTTTGGATTCTTTTTTAGTTTCTTTTTTAAATTCCTCTACAGCACCTTTTAATGAGGCCATGCGACAATCATAGATCATATCAATAAGTAAATTAAAAGATTCTTTTAATTTAAAGTTTGCAATTGCTGAAAAAATATGGTTGCTACGAATTGCCTTTTTGCCATCATTTTTCGGCGCGATGGTCATAAATTGCATGAATTGGGTTGCTGATGTAATCAAGGATTCAACATCTTGCGGTTTTACTTCGTCTACAGCAAGTATTTTGTTTAATCCATTGAAAATAATCGAATTTTCTTTGCTGGAGATGTATGAAGATGCATACTCAATTTCGATTTGTTTACGAACTAGATGCATGGCTCCAGCGAGAATGGCAACTTTTTCAGCTTCATCGATTTCTGAAAGGTCCAGTGTGTCTCTTATTGTCTCCAAAAAGGTAAGTTGAGCAATGCGTTCTGTTGATTTTAACTTTTCAACTTTGGGGATGCTTTTATCTGCAAGATCATCTTCGATTAAATCTTTAAGAGCCGCTTTGAGTTTATCCCAACCAGAAAATCGATTGGTTGCAGAGGCAGGTGATTTTTTTATTGCTTGGTAATGACTGAGTTCAGCAGGTGTTTGCGCATCATTAGTAAAAGAAGCAACGATTGCCTTTTGGGCGTCTTTTTCTAGTTTATAGGAGATCTGCATCAGCTGATCTAATTTTTCAGTTGGAATAGCAGATAACATATGGTGTTTTGCAAATCCCTGACGCGAATCATGTCCTATAAAAACCTGATTTAGGACTGCGTTTATTGCGGTACGGAATTTAGCAGTTTGATATATGCCAGGTCTATCTTCTTCTTTGGTTTCAACACCGATGCCTATTGCATCGTTTAGGCGCTCACTAAGTAAACCCGATGACTCTAACATGCCCCGGTTTTTTTCGATGTCTACGAGTACCGTTAACATTGCGCCATAAAAAGCATTTATTAGATTTGTAACAGTATGCTGAGCTTTTTCTCTTTTTTGTTCTTCTTGTATACTTGGAGAGAACTTCTCTTTTTCTGAAGTTTTTCTTTCTTCGTACTTTTTGATTATCTCTAGGGATGGTGCTGCTTGTTCTTCTAGTTGAGAAAGTACTGTTGAGAGGTATTGAAATTCATAGACTCTATGAGGGTTGGGAAGGTCTTCAATTTTCCCCTTTTTTTCACGTTTTAATATAACTCTAACGGTTTCATCAAAATTGCTTCTTAATTCACTTAGTTCCTTTAATACAAACGTCATGTTAGTCTCCAAATGTCCAATGGATAAATGTAAGATCTTCTTACAAGGCCTCAGTGTAAACTAAAGTAAACCGCTCGTCATGTATTTTCATTATACAATTTCATTCTTTTCATGAAAAATTATAAAATTCAATGTGTTAACTACAAAATTGCGCATTAAAATGATGCTGTTCTTTATCAATGTACATAAAAAAATTGTATTAATTAAAATAAAGGGTAATATTTCTGTCATTTTTTATTGAGTGCTAATCAATGTAACTTGATGAAGCGAGCTGAAATTTCAGATTCATAGATTTTGCTTACTTGCAAGAGAGAAATTTTTAATGAGGATCTGTTTTGAATATTGAAAACGACAATCAGTTGCAACAACAATTTTTTTATAATGCACAATTTGCATTAGTCTTTCTTCTGGTCTGTCGAATAATTTCCATTTGTTTTATTCCATTAAATGATGTTTCCGAAGCACGCTATGCCGAAATTGCACGAAAAATGCTGGAAACTGGAAATTGGGTGACGCCACTTCATGATTATGGAGTTCCTTTTTGGGCAAAGCCGCCGTTGTCTACCTGGCTATCTGCTTTTTCAATGAAACTTTTTGGAGTTAATGAGTTTGCTGTTCGATTACCCGGTTTGTTTCTATCTTTGATTACGATTTGGCTTATTTGGTATTTGGTTAAAAGGCATAGCGGTGATGTCATTGCCATGGTCACAACCTTGGTGCTTTCAGGAACACTGTATTTTTTTCTTGATGCAGGAACTGTAATGACGGACCCCTCTTTGGTCCTTTGCATTACTTTGGTCGAGGTCGCTTTTTGGCGGGCCGTGGTTGATGGAAGCAAACTTTGGTCTTATGTTTTTTTTGTAGCTTTGGGACTTGGTTTATTAGCAAAAGGTCCTGTTGCTATTGTTTTATCAGGAATGCCCATATTTTTTTGGGTTTTATTACGGAAGCAGTGGCGTAATTTATGGGAAAGATTACCTTGGATAAAGGGCATAATACTCATGCTTGCAATTGCACTTCCTTGGTATATTTGGGCAGAAATAAGAACGCCGGGATTTTTAAATTATTTTATTATTGGTGAGAATTTCAATCGATTTTTAAAACCAGGATGGGTAGGTGACAAGTATGGTTTTGCACACCAACAAGCCTGGGGAATGATTTGGATATATGCGGTAATAGGGACCTTGCCTTGGTGTGTGCTCGGGGCTGCATGGTTTATTAAATACAAGCATAATGTGCGCAAAGTATTTGTCGACAACAACGGGTGGTTAAGTTACTTTTTTCTATGCACCATAGTTCCGATCGTCTTTTTTACTTTTTCCCGGAACATTATTTACACCTATATTTTTCCAAGCCTTCCTGCTTTTTCAGTGTTTTTTGTGACGTACTGGGATCGTGTGGGGGCCATAACCAGAGCAAGGCAGCTTATTATAAAGCTCTCTGTACTCGTCGGAGTACTGTTCCTTGCAGCAACCCTTGCCTACAATGCCACTCCACAAGCAATATCCAAAACAGAAAAATATGTAGTTGCCGCCTGGTTAAAGCAACATCCCGAAGCTGGAAGCTATCTTATTTATTGGAATTTCAAAACTGAATTCTCAGCTCAATTTTATTCAGGAGGTCGAGTAAAATTTGCTTTAAATAGTAAAGAGCTTTGCCGATTGCTGGACAATGGACGAGAAAATTATCTGGCAATTAAGCCATATTATATCACCGATGTTGCACCGGAATTGTTTTCCAAAATGGTCCTAATTCAACGAGTTCACTCTGGTGATAAGCCATTTTTATTGATGCGAATTCCAGTTTCTGCAAAAAATACGTGTAAAAACATAACAACAGCAGAAGCGGAATATTGGAAATATTATTATCTTGAACAAGGGGAAATTGTACACCACGTAGTGACTCCAAGTTTGTTCAATAAAGATACCAATTTATTTAGAGTTTTGATATAATCGGGCGCAATTTTTAAGCCATAAGGAGTAACTGTGTCGCAATCTGTTGCAGTGGATTCGAGAACTTTTGTGCCCCGTGGTGATTTAATGGCCTGGGTTGTGTGCCTATCGGCAGGACTCTTTTTTTTATATGAATTTTTTCAACTCAACATTTTTGATGTAATCAATCAGCCTTTACGGGATGATTTTCACATCGATGCAACTCAATTAAGTTGGATGTCCAGCGCTTATTTGTGGGCAGATATTCTATTTCTTCTTCCAGCTGGAATTATTCTGGATCGTTTTTCTACACGTACTGTTATTTTAAGCGCGATGTTTATTTGTGTACTTGGTACGGTAGGTTTTGCGTTAACTCACTCGTTTATTTTAGCTTCGTTCTGTCATTTTCTTTCCGGAATAGGTAATGCATTTTGCTTCTTATCCTGCGTCGTCTTGGTATCGCATTGGTTTCCACCAAGAAGGCAAGCTCTTGTGATCGGATCTTTGGTTACAATGGCCTTTGTTGGCGGTATGATGGCCCATACTCCTTTTGCGTATCTTTATGAATTATTTGGATGGCGTAAGGCTTTGTTAATTGATGGGGCAGTGGGTGCTGTATTGCTGCTGTGGATTTACTATATGGTAAGCGATAAACCCGCAGAGTCACCCATGAAAATTCGTACCAATCAGGGGCAAGTTATTTCGGGATTTATCAAAGCATTCTCTAATTCACAAAATTGGTTGGCAGGTTTTTACACCTCCTTTCTTAATTTACCCATTATGGTTTTATGCGCTTTATGGGGTGCGAGTTATTTGCAGGTCGTTCATCATTTACCCGAAATGGCGGCCAGCAATGTCGTCAGTTTGATTTTTATGGGAAGTGTTATTGGTTGCCCATTGGCTGGATGGTTGTCTGATTCTCAGGGGCGTCGAAAGCCTTTAATGATCGGGGGAGCTATTGCAACCCTTATCATTGTAATTCCTTTATTCTTGGATATCGTTTTATCGCAGTTTGCACTTAGTATTATCTTTTTTGCCTTAGGATTTTTTACCAGCACACAAGTAATTTCTTATCCTTTAGTGGCTGAAAGTAATTCTGCTGAAAACACTGGGGCTGCTACAGGTATTGCCTCAGTAATTATTATGGGTGGTGGGGGCGTAGGACAAGTACTCTATGGTTGGTTAATAACCCACCATGCTGGGTCGGCAGCAACAACTTATTCTGTGGTAGATTTTCAATACGCCATGTGGATGTTCCCAATAACTACGGTTGCGGCTTTAATTGCCGTATTAATAACCCGTGAAACATATTGCAAGCGATAAAGCTGAGGAGTAAAGATGCAAGTGGTGGATGAGTTTCCAGGATATAATGAGATGAAGTCTTCATTATTACCCTGGCTGGTGTGTTTTGCTGCGACCTTATTCTTTTTTTATGAGTTTATTCAGGGGAATATGTTTGCATCCATTGCTGCAAATATCATGCAGGATTATCAGATACAAGCTGATAAAATGGCGTGGTTATCAAGCATTTACTATCTTTCTAATGTATTGTTTCTTTTTGTCGCTGGGATGGTTCTTGACCGCTTCTCCATTAAGAATACTTTATTAATTGCTATGTTTTTATGTGTGGCAAGTACGTTTCTACTGGCTTACTCACATTCATTTTATATGGCCTTATTTTGTCGGTTTATCACAGGTATAGGTAGTGCTTTCTGTTTCTTAGGGCCTGTCCGTTTAGCATCGCATTGGTTTCCACCAAAACGTATGGCTTTGGTCACTGGAGCTATAGTGACTATGGCAATGGCTGGAGGCATGTTGGCTCAATATCCGTTAACCCAATTGGTTAATTTAGTTGGATGGCGTCAGGCAGTTCAAGATGTCGGAGTTCTTGGTTTTGCCATGCTGATCGTTATGTTTTTTTGGATAAAAGAAAGACCGCACACATCAATAAAGCATGTAGTTAAACCAATCAATGTATTCTCAGCCGCTAAAAAGGCGTATTTGAATACTCAATATTTGCGGGCTGCATTTTATGCCAGTTTAATGAATATGGCTATTGCTGTATTTGGTGCCATGATGGGGACTTTATATCTAGTACAGCGGTTAGATATTAGTTCTTCGCAAGCGTCTGTCGTAAATGGTATGTTATTTTTGGGATCAATTATTGGATCACCTCTAGTCGGGTGGATATCTGATAAAATGGGTTTACGAATTATGCCTATGAAAATTGGTGTAATTGCTTCCTTATTAACTTTACTCGCAGTGCTTTACCTTCCTGTTTCTTATAGCATGATGGCATTTTTATTTTTCTTGCTTGGTTTTTTTACTTCAGCGCAAGTGATTAGTTATGCTTTGGTTGCTGAAAGTAGTTCACCTGCAATGACCGCAACCGCTGTAAGTGTCATTTCGATATTGACTCAAGGTGGTTATATTGTGTATCAAAATATGTTCAGTTATTTATTAACGAATCATGGGGGTATGCAAATGGTGAATGGAACTCCTGTTTATCTACTCGGCGCATATCAATATGCTGCAATTATTTTACCTGTAGGCCTATTAATTGCTTTCTTCATGCTGATAGGTTTAAAAGAAACACGCTGCCAACATATTGAGAACTAAGATGACTGGGAGAGTTTGTATATTACTGATGGATTCTTTTGGCATTGGAGCTAGTTTAGATGCCCCTCGTTATGGGGATGCTGGTGCCAATACTTTTGTTCACATCCATGAAGCATGTGAGCGTGGTGAATGCAATCGAGAGGGGCTTCGCCAAGGCTCTTTAACATTACCCAATCTGGCCAGACGGGGACTTTATCATGCAACCCTAGCAAGCTGTGGATTACGTTTTGTTGAGTTGTCTAATTTTTCTGAACCTGTGGGCCATTATGGCTATGCAGTAGAACAGAGCTTAGGCAAGGATACTCCTAGCGGGCATTGGGAGTTAGCAGGGGTTCCAGTGACGTTCGAATGGGGCTATTTTCCTGAACAACCGTTCTGCTTTCCTAAAAAATTAATTGATACCTTTATTCAACGTGCCGGTTTACCAGGAGTGCTTGGTGAGAAACATGCGTCAGGAACTACAATTCTTGAGGAATTAGGTGAAGAACACATTCGAAGTGGTAAACCCATCGTTTATACTTCCGCAGACAGCGTATTTCAAATTGCCGCCCATGAAGAACACTTTGGTTTACAGCGTTTGTATGATATTTGTGACATTGCGCGGACTTTAGTAGATGAATATCAGATAGGACGAGTGATTGCGCGACCTTTTATTGGCCAACCAGGAGCCTTCAAACGAACTGCTCATCGTAAGGATTATGCAACCTTACCTCCTGCAAAAACACTACTTGATTACTTGAAAGAAGCCGGTCGCGAAGTGATTGCATTAGGAAAAATTGCTGATATTTATGCGCATCAGGGAGTCACTCAAGTGATTAAGGCTGATGATAATATGGCCTTATTTGATGCTACTTTGACTACCATGAATACTGCTCCTGAGGGTAGTTTGGTTTTTACTAATTTTGTAGATTTTGATTCCTCATTCGGCCATCGGCGGGATGTAACGGGTTATGCTCATGCGCTTGAAGAGTTTGATGCACGTCTTCCAGAGCTCGATGCTTTATTAAAACCGAATGATCTAGTTGTTATTGCAGCGGATCATGGTTGTGATCCAACATTTCCTGGTTCAGATCATACAAGAGAGCATATTCCAGTATTAGTATATGGTCCTAATCTTAAAAGCCGTTTTATTGGCCGTCGCGATACCTTTGCTGATGTAGGTCAAAGCATCGCACAACATCTTGGATTACAAAATTTATCCCATGGAGTATCTTTTTTAATCTGAAAACTGTAGGTTGAATGTAACTGTTTACGTACTTGTGCCAACTGAAATAATTGTTGCAGGGTACAAGTCGTAACAGAAAATTCAAAACCGAAAATTCTGCATTCCCTGTACCTCATCCAGAGTACACTCTAATTTTACAGCATCAATAGTTACAATTTATTCACTTTGAGACCCCTTGTTTTTTTGTTTATCATCCCCATGTATAGGGTTCCGGTTTGATTTGAGGATTTTATTTTGGAACAATTTCGTGGGACAACCATACTTTCAGTACGACGCGGAAATCAAGTGGTTATCGGTGGAGATGGCCAGGTCACTCTAGGTAATACAGTGATGAAGGGGAATGCGCGTAAGGTGCGACGCCTCTACAAAGATCAAGTAATTGCTGGTTTTGCTGGCGGTACTGCGGATGCGTTTACTCTTTTTGAACGTTTTGAGAGCAAATTGGAAATGCACCAAGGTCATTTGGTCCGTGCTGCAGTTGAACTTGCTAAAGATTGGCGAACAGACAGAATGTTGCGCCGACTTGAGGCAGTTCTTGCTGTTGCAGACGTCAAATCCTCCCTAATTATTACAGGTAATGGCGATGTAATCGAACCTGAGCATAGCTTGATTGCAATTGGTTCAGGTGGTCCTTTTGCGCAAGCCGCTGCACGAGCATTGATGGAAAATACAAAATTATCTGCTGTAGAGATAGTGCGTAAAGCATTAAATATTGCAGGGGATATCTGTATTTATACCAATAACAATTTAACTATAGAAGAATTAAACAATGGCGACAAATAACAGCAAGATGACGACTCCTCGTGAGACTGTTCGAGAAGTGATGACTCCTCGTGAAATTGTCCAGGAATTGGATAAATATATTATTGGCCAGGATGACGCGAAAAGGGCAGTAGCAATTGCATTACGTAATCGTTGGCGACGCATGAACATTAAAGATCCTGCTTTGCGCAATGAAATCATGCCTAAAAATATTCTCATGATTGGACCAACAGGTGTTGGTAAAACAGAAATTGCTCGACGTTTAGCTAAATTAGCACGCGCTCCGTTCATCAAAGTAGAAGCAACAAAATTTACTGAGGTAGGCTATGTTGGTCGTGATGTAGATTCCATTCTGCGAGATTTGGCCGATATCGCGGTTAAACAAGAACGTGAATTTGCGATGAAAAAAGTGGAGCATTTGGCTGAAGATGCAGCAGAAGAGCGAATTCTCGATGTATTACTTCCACCTGCACGTGGCAGTTTGACTCCTAGTGAAAAAGACAGTACAGCCAGACAAGTGTTTCGTAAGCAATTGCGTGAAGGAATTCTCAATGAGAATGAAATTGAAATAGAAGTTTCAGCAACCCCTATAGGCATTGAAATCATGGCTCCTCCCGGCATGGAAGAGATGACAAGCCAATTACAATCAATGTTTCAGCAAGTGGGCACTCACCGAACAAAAACACGTAAAATGACTATAGGTAAGGCAATGCAGATTTTACGTGAAGAAGAGGCTGCTAAGCTGATTAATGAGGACGATATTAAGATTCATGCCATAGAAAATGTGGAGCAAAATGGAATTGTCTTTATTGATGAGTTGGATAAAGTAGCCCGACGAACTGAGAATGCGGGGGGCGGTGATGTTTCTCGTGAAGGCGTCCAAAGAGATTTATTACCTTTAGTTGAAGGAACTTCAGTTACCACGAAATACGGTATGATTCGGTCGGATCATATTTTATTTATTGCATCTGGAGCATTCCATGTTGCTAAGCCTTCTGATTTGATTGCTGAATTACAAGGTAGATTACCTATTCGTGTTGAATTATCTGCTCTTTCTGTTGAGGATTTCGTGCGTATTCTTACCGAACCTACTGCATCATTAACATTGCAATACAGTGCTTTAATGGCTACTGAAGGATTAACGTTAACTTTTGATGAGTCAGGAATTAGACGAATTGCCGAAGTAGCTTGGCAGGTAAATGAGCGCACTGAAAATATTGGCGCGCGTCGGCTCTACACTGTGATGGAGCGGTTATTAGAAGTTGTTTCATTCGAAGCCACAGATAAATCAGGCGAATCAGTGCATGTCGATAAAGCCTATGTTGAAAAAAACCTCGGCCAGCTTGTAGCAGACGAGGATTTAGCTCGTTACATTCTTTAGATTCAAGAGCCTATGTGCAACTTGGCGAACCTGTGTTCTGCTGCGTTGCACTCAGGCTACAATTCCTCAAAGCAATAATCTTTATTTCTAAAACTTAAGGTGTGTTCTACTTTGCTTGTTAAATGAGCATGTCAAATAAATTAAGGAAAATAGTACGAGAACTCATCCACTCTGTTTAATGTGCGGGGGGCTTGATTCAATTGTAATTTTGGTATGTGATTAAAAAGAAACTGCAAGTTCTATAAAAACGGCTGTTCTCATGGAGGAGAAAAAAATGTCACATCAATCGAGTTCTATTGCTACAATAAGAAGTGAAGATCTTGAGTTAGAAGAAGGCACTGATGATTCTTTCGAAAATGATGAGCCCCATCCTTCTTTTTCCTGTATTGGTGTAAAAGCGTATTCATTTTTTAATTCTCAAAAATTTACTTTAGATTTCCCTGTTCATACCAAAATTTGGAATACAAGTAGGGGGGATTCCAATCACAGAAGAATCAAAGCGTTGCTTATCGATTATACTCGAGAAAATTGTTTATTCGGTTCGTTTATTGGACGTATGATTTCAGGATATTGGAATAGACATCATGTTAGTGCAGTAAGTAAAATTATCGCAAATATGTCGATTAATAATTATTATGATTCTGCTGATGATATTGTTTCTGACTTGAAAACATTAAAACCTAAAAAAGGAGGAGCTTTGTATCAGCTAATTAAATTTATTGAAATGAAGTTGGAAGCGCAACTAAAGTATAATTTTAAATTTTAACTTAGAGAAGCAGTTGAGTTCGTTACGAGAAGTGAAAAAGTAAATTCAGTACAATTCGTGCGCGTTCAACTGCTTCCTCGATTTGAAGTAATGGAGTTGTTTGATGTTTAATCCTTATGTTTTGGTTTTATATTACTCGCGAACCGGTTCAGTAGCGCAATTAGCCCAATATGTTGCGCGTGGTGTCGAACGTGTTGTGGGGATTGAAGCACGTTTAAGAACGGTTCCACCTGTTTCTACTACATGTGAAGCAGTTGATAAGCCGATCCCAGATAATGGAGCGCCTTATGTAACCTTAGATGATTTACGCCATTGTCATGGACTCGCTTTAGGTAGCCCGACCCGTTTTGGAAATATGGCAGCTCCTTTGAAATATTTTCTGGACGGTACTTCTTCTTTATGGCTGGCAGGTGATTTAGTAGATAAACCGGCTTGCGTTTTTTCTTCTTCTGCGAGCATGCATGGTGGCCAGGAAACTACTTTATTAAGTATGATGTTGCCTTTGTTGCATCAAGGCATGATTTTATTGGGTGTGCCTTATTCTGAGTCGTCTTTGAATGAGACCGTGAGTGGTGGAACCCCCTATGGTGCAACTCATGTTTCTGGTGTGGCAAATGATCGACCACTGAGTCAGGATGAAATTAACTTAGCCAAACATTTAGGTGAACGTTTGGCACGAGCAGCTCTTAAATTGAGTGAAGAAAAATGAGTCATTAATTTGAGTTCTAATAAAACAACTCGTAGTCGAGAATTTTTGTAATGGCACTTGGCGGTCTTGTTTCGCCCGGACTGCAATAAATAAATTGAGTGAAAAATGAAAGTAATTAGTTTTAATGCCAATGGTATACGTTCAGCAGCTCGTAATGGATTTTATGAATGGCTTGCAACGCAAAATGCAGATTTTGTTTGTATTCAAGAAACGAAGGCTCAGCCCGAGCAATTAACTCCGGAAGAGTTATATTATCCACGCGATTATTTCTGTGATTATTATTCAGCCCAAAAGAAAGGGTATAGTGGAGTGGCCATTTATGCGCGTCACAAACCGAATCGTATCATAAAGGGTATGGGTTTTGATTATTGTGATAACGAAGGGCGGTATATTCAATTTGATTATCCAAAATTTAGTATCGTCTCGCTTTATTTACCTTCAGGGACTAGTGGTGATGAGCGTCAAATGGTGAAGTACGGTTTTCTCGAACAGTTTGCTGAACATTTAATGCGATTAAAAAATGAAGGACGAGAGTTGATTGTGTGTGGGGATTATAATATTGCCCATAAACAAATCGATTTGAAAAACTGGCGTGGTAATCAAAAAAACTCTGGATTTTTACCCGAAGAACGAGCTTGGATGGATAAATTGTTTGGGACTATGGGGTTTGTTGATGCATTTCGAGTGCATAATCAAGAAGAAGAGCAATATACCTGGTGGTCTTTTAGAGGGCGTGCATGGGATAAAAATGTAGGGTGGAGAATTGATTATCAAGTAGTTACACCTGGACTCACAGAGTATGTAGTCGACAGTTGCATTTTTCGTGAAGCACGTTTGTCAGATCACGCTCCTTTGCTAATCGAATATAAAGGAGATTGGTGTGCTTAAATTAGCAAGCTGGAATGTGAATTCCTTGAAGATACGGTTAGATCAAGTGTTGGAATGGTTTGATTCTTCGCGTGTGGATGTTCTTGCCTTGCAAGAAACAAAATTACTCGATGAAAATTTTCCAATGACCGCGTTTATGGAGAAAGGCTATCATGTTGTATTTTCCGGACAGAAGACTTACAACGGTGTTGCTGTAATAAGCCGATATCCTTTGTCTGATGTTCTAACTAATATACCTGATTTCGATGATCCTCAACGTCGTGTTTTGGCGGTTACTGTCGCAGGTATTCGTTTGATCAATTTGTATGTTCCCAATGGGTCGGAATTAACTTCGGATAAATATCAATACAAACTGAATTGGTTGAAAAAAGTTACTGCTTTTGTTCAACAACAAATGAGCGTTTTTCCAAATGTAGCGGTAGTCGGTGATTTTAATATAGCTCCTGAAGATCGCGATGTTCATGATCCTGCTGAATGGATAGGATGTGTATTAGTTAGCCCTGCTGAGCGAGAAGCATTTATGCAATTGTTACAGCTTGGATTACACGATAGTTTTAGAAGTTTTAAGCAGGATGAGCAGATATTCAGTTGGTGGGATTATCGTGCGGCTGCCTTTAGACGTAACAGAGGTTTGCGCATTGATCATATTTTATTGAGTAAAACGCTTAATGCATTATGCAGGCAATCTGTTATTGATAAAGAGCCGCGTAAATCAGAAAGGCCCTCCGATCATGCACCTGTATGGGTTGAATTGGATCTTAATGTGAATTAGTTGTAGTCTAGATGGAACGGAGCAGAACCCGGGTTACGGTTTGCCTAAACCAACCCGGGCAAAGCAGTTCCACTGTTACTATCACTTATTTTGCAAGGTTTCAAATAAAAACCAAATTCGTCGTTCTGTTTCATCAATATAAACTTCCAAGATGCTTGTGGTAGCGAAGTCATTTTTTTTGCTACACACTTCATGAACCTTTCTCAAGTTTTTTAGGAACCCTTTATTGTCTTCCAGTAGATTTTGCAGCATCTCATCTGCAGAAAGAGTTTCATTCGTATCGCGAAGCGTTTGCAATTGTTTGATCTCTCCAATAGAGTGAATCGTGCGTTCTCCCAATTTGCGTACACGTTCTGCTAAAACATCAATCATCGCAAAAATTTGTTCGCTTTGTTCATCTAATAAAAGATGATAATCACGATAATGTGGCCCTGTCATATGCCAATGAAAATTCTTGGTTTTAACAAATAATGCAAATGTATCGGCCAACAGAGGATTAACCGCCTCGGCAATTTTCCGACGATCTCTTATATCGAGGTCATTTGGGGTTTCAAGCTTATAAAGTTCCAGTTTTTTCATTTTAACTCCTGTTAAATTAATTTGTTTTTATAAGCGTAGACCAATAGTGACTATTTTGTTTCTATACTGACGAAATATTGTCATTTCAGTGAGGATATGAAGAAATAAATAAGAAATTGTTTATTCTTAGGGAAGGGTAGGGAATGAACAGTGGGCTATTATAGTCTATATTTATTAGAGGCAAGCTAGCGAAAAATAAATTTAATGTAAGTTTTTAAAGCACTTGTAGTTTAGCTAATGAAGCAGCTCAATATCACAAAAACTCATATTCCCAATAATTATCAGCTTTAATTGTGTATCAGTGTTTCATTTAATAGAACAAACAGGGGTATCACCGCTGTTTCGGTTTGATAAAAAATTGCTTTAAAGAAGTTTTTCTGCTATTGTTTTGCGTCATTTGTACCGAGTATGGTGCCTGGCGTTGGGTTCAGGTGGCGATACTCATTTAAACTATAGAGAGTAGTATTATGAAGGCATCAATTCATCCAGAATATAAAACAGTCAAGGTAATATGCAGTTGTGGTGAGGAATTTGAAACCCGTTCAACTTTATGTAAAGACTTGAACATTGAAGTATGCTCACAATGCCATCCTTTTTATACTGGTAAACAAAAATTAGTGGATACTGGAGGTCGTGTTCAGAAGTTCCGCGATCGTTACAGCCAGCGTTCTAATCAAGCTACTAAAGAAGAAAAGAAATAAGGCGCGTTATTTTGCGCCTTATTTGTATATACTTCATTCGAAGTATATCTTATTGACAGATTGTTCCCGCAATGCTAATTTCGGTGTCGCGGGTTCTTGACGTCCAATTATTGTCTCCATCCCATCATCCATTGGCTGTTTCCCTTATATTTTATTAAGGGTCCATAGTCAGATGTTTGTGTGCCTATAGCACTATGGTTGAACAATGAATTGACAATTGGTTGGTAGGATTTTTAGACCTTACTTAAGTTTTATTTCAATGTAAGAGAGTGAGTACTTTGGATAATGACGTTTTAAAGCAGTGTGCATTGGATTATCACGAGTTTCCAACTCCTGGAAAACTTGGTGTTCATATTACCAAATCAACTGACTCTCAGAGTGATTTGTCTCTGGCTTATACACCTGGTGTTGCTGCCCCGGTGATTGCAATAGCAGAAAACCCCGAAGATGCTTATCGTTACACGAATAAAGGAAATTTAGTCGCTGTAATGACTAATGGTACTGCTGTATTGGGTTTAGGTGATCTTGGGCCTCTGGCCAGTAAACCAGTTATGGAAGGTAAGGCTGTTTTATTTAAGCGTTTTGCGGGCATTGATGTATTTGATATTGAAATTGATGCTCATGATTCACAAGCTTTTATTTCTACAGCAAAACGTATTGCCCCCACTTTCGGAGGGATTAACCTGGAAGATCTTAAAGCTCCTGAATGTTTTGAGATTGAGCAGGCGTTAATTGAACAATTGAATATTCCTGTATTTCATGATGACCAGCATGGTACTGCCATAGTTGTTGCAGCAGCTTTACTGAATGCTCTTGAGTTACAGCAAAAAAAATTATCTGATGCCAAAATTGTGTGTATTGGTGCAGGAGCAGCAGGAATTGCTTCTATGCGATTGCTTGTTGCGTTAGGCGCTAATAAAGAGAATATGTTGCTTTTGGACACCAAGGGAGTAATCCATTCGGGGCGTGCAGATCTAAATGCTTATAAATTTGCTTTTGCGCGTACTACTGAATGCCGGACTTTAGCTGATGCACTTGTGGATGCTGATGTATTTATTGGGGTCGCCAAGCCGAATTTATTAGATGCTGATCTATTGAAATTAATGGCACCCAAACCTGTTATTTTTGCATTATCTAATCCTGATCCTGAAATCAGACCTGAATTAGCTTTTCAAGTACGTAACGATTTGGTTATTGCTACTGGACGTAGTGACTACCCTAATCAAGTCAATAATGTGTTGTGTTTCCCATATATTTTTCGTGGTGCGTTGGACGTACGCGCTAAATGTATTAATCAATCGATGCAAATTGCGGCAGTTGAAGCTATTCGTCAACTGGTGCATGAGCCCGTCCCTCAGGTAGTGAAGGATAATTACCCAGGTGTTACGCATTGGGATTTTGGCCCTAACTACATTATTCCCAAGCCTATAGACCCTCGTTTAAGAGAACGAGTCCCTGCTGCTGTAGCTGAAGCTGCAATAGCAAGCGGCGCGAATCAAGTAAGTTGTAATTTAGAATAAAAGTAGCATCCCGGTAATAAGGGATCTCAGGTGTAGCAGTATGCCATATGAGATATTCCTGTTTGCGCTCGGGATAATAATAGGTGAATTGTAGGTACGAATTTTTACTGTTGAATTTTAAAACAGTGCTCGTTCATGCCTAACAAATAGTTAAGGAGATTACTTTGCTTTCTGAAAACCGGAGAAATTACGCATTAATTGGATGGCTTATTTGTGGTCTTGGAGCTGTGTTTTACAGTTACGAATATTTGCTTCGAATAGCGCCTAGTGTCATGGAAACTGCTCTACGTGAGCACTTTAATTTGTCGGCAACAGGTTTTGGACACATTTCATCTATATATTATTATGCATATGTCCCTATGCAATTACCTGTAGGGATAATGATGGATCGTTATGGTCCTCGAAGGTTGTTAACTGTAGCCTGTTTTATTTGTGTTGTTGGAACGTTCTTATTCACCGGTACCACTTCTTTTTGGGTTGCAGCTTCAGGACGGTTTTTAGTTGGGTTAGGCTCTGCATTTGCATTCGTGGGAGTGTTAAAACTTGCAACAATCTGGTTGCCTGAGAATAAACTCGCTATGGTCTCTGGTATTACATCGGCCTTAGGAACAGTCGGTGCCATGCTCGGTGATAATTTTTTAGAACTATTCGTCACTAAATTAGGATGGATTAAAACCCTAAACATGACGGCATTTTTTGGGATTGTATTAACTTTTGTTTTATGGTTAGGTATCCACGATAAAAAAGGTCGACATAGACAAAGTGGTACTGTTTCTAATTTTAAAATCGGTTTAATTGACTTAAATATAATACTCAGTAATAGACAGATATGGATTAATGGACTGTACGGATGTATGGTTTATTTGCCGACAACTGTTTTTGCTGAATTATGGGGAATTCCCTATTTAAGACATGCACATGGCTTATCAACGCATGCCGCTGGTTTAGCAAACTCATTGCTTTTCTTGGGCTTTACAGTAGGTGCCCCACTAATGGGTTATTTTTCTGACCGAATAGCGCGCAGAAAGTTACCTATGTTTTTAGGTGCAAGTATGGCTACTGTCCTTATGTTAGTAATTCTGTACTTCCCCGGTTTAACTGAAACTAATGTACAAATACTTATGTTTTTCTTAGGCTTATTTTATAGTGCGCAAGCGATTGTATTTGCCGTCGGAAGAGAATTGAGCCCAGGAGAGGCAGCAGGTACAGCTATGGCATTTACCAACATGATTGTCATGCTCGGTGGTATGTTATTACAACCCTTGGTAGGACATTTATTGGATTTCAGCTATTCTTTGCGCAACGGAGCTTCGCTTACTTCGGCGCTGGTTGTGGAAAACGTGAATAAACTTTATAACGTGACTGATTATCGCATTGCGCTAGCTTTTATACCTCTAAGTATGTTTATTGCCGCTTTATTAACTTTCTTTTTAAGGGAAACTCACGCACATGCACCTAAATAATACTGTTTCAAGAAAACAAATGCTCTTTGGTATGTTTATCTGCTTTGTCGGAGCTATTTTTTATTGTTATGAGTTTATCTTACGCATAATTCCAGGTGTTTTGCAGACGGAGCTAAGTATTGCGCTGGGGCATATTTCAGCGACTACTTTTGGTCAAATTTCTGCTTTATATTATTTTGCCTATTCGCCGATGCAAATGCCTGTAGGAATGCTCATGGATCGATTTGGTCCTAGACGGCTTTTAACTTTTGCCTGCATTTGTTGTACCGTTGGTTCCTGGATGTTTACCTTGACCTCATCTATGTTTTTGGTAGGGGCAGGGCGCTTTCTCGTGGGATTTGGTTCTTCTTTTGCATTTGTGGGGGTTTTATCTCTGGCATTACATTGGCTGCCCAGACGCTATTTTTCTTTAGTTGCAGGCTTGATGACTACTTTAGGAATGTTAGGCCTTGTTTATGGTGAAGTGAAGATTACCGAGTGGTCTCAAAGGATTGGTTGGGAACAAGTGCTGTTCTTTATTGCCATTGTAGGTTCCGGCTTGAGTGTTTTAATGTTTCTTGTGGTACGTGATGGGCCTGAAGGACATCAACCCAATAAACATCCTTTACCTGAATTCTTCCAAAACGTTCTTAAAGTATTAATGGCTCCAGAAGTTTGGGTTATCGGTTTTGTCGGGGCTTGTTTGTATACTTCTTTATCTGTATTTGGTGAGTTGTGGGGAAAAACGTATTTGGAACAAGCACACCATTTAACTAAAGTCGAGGCAGCCAAGACTGTCTCTGCAGTGTTCTTAGGTTGGGCGGTTGGTGCACCTATAGCGGGTTATTTATCGGATCGTACTGGCAGACGTTTATTGCCTTTGGTGTTGGGTGCAATTTTGGCGTTGATTTGTATTAGCCTTGTATTATACCTTCCTGGATTATCATACGTTAGCTTGAATGTTTTATTGTTCTTGTATGGTGTGTTTAGTGCCACGGAAATTATTGTATTTATTATGGCTAAAGAATGCAGTGGTGCACAATTATCAGGTACGGTATTTGCAGCCACAAACATGATAGTTACTCTTGGTGGGGTAATTTTCCAACCCCTGGTTGGTAAATTGCTGGATACTTTTGGTGATAGTGGCATTGTAGAGGGAGAACACATCTATACAGTAGTGGATTATCAGGTTGCTTTATCTATATTACCACTTTCGTTATTACTCGTTACTATTCTTGCCTTCTTTATCAAAGATCATAAAGATCATCAAATTCATTAAAAGTGGGGCCCGGGTGAAATCAACTAAAATCCGGGCCCGATAATGCTACATAACTGGGACTCTTGGTTTTCAAGGTCTGATATGTCCCTCACCCAAGACAACCCACTTATAACTTGATAAAGCGTCTAATGACATAGGCCCACGAGCGTGTAGTTTTTGAGTACTAATTCCTATTTCAGCACCCATCCCAAATTGTCCTCCATCCGTAAAAGCTGTAGAGGCATTAACATAAACAGCTGCAGAATCGATATGATCGAGAAAATAATCGATGCTCTTTTGATCTTCAGCGATAATTGCTTCGCTATGCCCCGAAGTGTGCTCCATAATATGAGTAACAGCTTCTTCTAACGAGAAAACAGTTTTGATTGCCAATTTATAAGATAAGAATTCCTGACAAAAATCATTAGAGGTTGCTTTTCGCAATAATTTTTTTGGATAAAAGGATTTAATTGCTGCATAACTTGGTTTGTCTGCAAAAATTTCAACCTGTTTATGAGCAAGTGGTTCAATAATAAATGCTAAATCATTCAATCGATTTTGATGAATTACTAATATATCGAGTGCATTGCAAACACTTACTCTTCTAGTTTTAGCATTATCTATAATTAACCGTCCTTTTTGTATATCACCACTTTGATCGAAATAAATATGAACGATACCAGCACCTGTTTCAATAAATGGTATTCTTGTATTTTCACGTACAAAATTGATTAATGATTGGCTTCCTCTTGGGATACAAACATCCACCAAGTGATTGGCTTTTAAAAGAATATGTACGGCTTCTTTTTCTAAGGGTAATAAATAAACAGCAGATTTGTCGATACCATGTTTTTGTAAGACATCATGAATCAATGATATTAAAAAAAGATTAGTAAAATAAGCTTCCTTTCCGCCCTTCAAAACACAAGCATTACCTGTTTTAAAACATAGAGTAAAGGCATCTAAAGTGACATTGGGTCGCGATTCATAAATAATAGCGATAACTCCTAACGGGACAGAAACTTTCTGAATGACTAACCCATTAGGAAGTTTTCTTTGATCTAAAATTCTTTTCTTTGAATAGGGTACGGAAGCAACTGTTTCAACATCAGCGGCCATTGATTCAATTCGATCTTTAGATAAAAGCAGCCGATCATATTTAGGATCTTCTTTATCCATCAACGCTAAATCTTTTTTATTTTCGTTAATGAGTGCATTAGCAGAATTTCGTAATCGATTGGCAAGATCGCGTAATACTTGATTTTGCTTTTGTTCATCCAAAAATCTTAAGCTCAGGCTGGATTTTTTTGTTGCTTTAAGTTGGTTCGTGATTTCGTCAATCATGTAATTCTCTAAAATATATGTAAATGATCATAATGAATAAATTCAGGTTTTCCCGATTGGCCTAAATACTCATTTAATTTAACTGCATCATATTTAGCTAGACCAATCCCTATTTTTTCATTGCTTGGCGTCAGTATTTCTATCAAATCACCTCGTTTAAAATCACCCGTAAATTGTTCAATTCCAACGGGTAGGATGCTGATGACTCGTTTGTTCTCTTTTATAATTTCTACCAAGCAGGAATTTATTGTAATTGAGCCTGTCTTTTTTTCAGTATAAGCAATCCATCTTTTTATATTAGATTTTTTCTTTGTTGGGAAAATAGTGGTGCCTAAGGCTTCATCTTTAAGTATACGTAGAATTACTGAAGGTTGATTGATGCTCGCTATATGAGTGGTTATCCCAAGGTTTGACATTTTTCGAGCCGTTCCAAGTTTGCTAATCATCCCACCTCTGCCATGAAGGCTTTTTATACTAGAAACTTCAGGCCAAGTATGCTTTGGATTGATGACAGAAATTAAGTCGGATCCAATTTCATCAGGATGCTTAGTGTAAACGCCTTCAACATTACTAAGAATAATTAATTTATCAGCATTAATCATTGCTGCGATTAGACCGGATAGCTCATCGTTGTCTGTAAACATGAGCTCTTCAATGGCAACACTATCGTTTTCATTGATAATAGGTACAATATTTTTCTGAACTATAATTTCATGAAGTAATCTAGATATATTCAAATAGTGCTGTCTCGTTTGAAAATCCTGTTTTGTGAGCAGTAATTGGGACGCCAGCATTTTATGTTTTTTTAACATGGATGCGTACATATGCATCAATTCATATTGTCCTAATGATGCAAGAACTTGTTTTTCTCCTATCGAACAACCATATTGACGGTCCAGAAATTGATTCGCAACCTTTCGCCCCGATGCAACTGCACCCGAGCTAACTAATACTACATGATGATCTTCTTTTTGAAGAGTGACAATTTGTTCAACCAAGGAAAGCATAATAGGCTCAAATGGAGTACCATCACTTGATAAAATACTTTGAGTTCCAACTTTAATTACAATTTTCATTCTTTACTCACTTTTTATGGAGCCTGTTTTATTTGAACCTTAGAATCATAGAAATAGACAAATACTTTAGAAGAAACGGAGAATATCTTCATCAATGGACTATTAGTCTATCAAACTGGTAAAGAAAAATTGTTATCCAATTCACGCATTTTCTTTGCTGTAAAGTGCCTTAATTCCGTTGAGATGATGCCGGGATTTGGGTGGTTTATTAATTCAGATCCTGTGACCTATCAAAACGGACATTTTATTTTTATATCAAGTTTACAAGTTCGCGGGTAGGACAATGTTATTCCATGGAATTAAATATAACGACCTATAATCAAGGTATGTTTAACCCAACCAAGAATATCTAGGTCTTACTCCTCAGGTAGACGAAGTCGTAAATGCATCAATACAGTTTTTAAAGCAACCTTTTAATGAAAACTTAGCTTGCTTTTAAGAAAATGTCTACAATGCTTTCAGATTAATTAAATATGGCAATTAACTCGTTTACTGGACGACGAAGCGATCCTTGGCAATTTATAAAACGTGATACTGGAAAGCTTTTAATTTCTGCTTTTCTATAGTGGTAACGAGTAAATTCAGTATCGTGATTGGATAAGATAACAGGGATTCCTCGGGCTGCTGTTTCTTTAGCCAATTCCGTCAATTCGATTTGATCTTCGGTTGTAAATAGTTTTTTAGTATAGGGTAAATGATGTGATTTCTCTGAAAGAAGTACGTAAGGGGGGTCGCAATAAATTACATCCCCTCGTTCTGCATATTCAAAAGTTTTTCTGAAATCATTATGGAGGAATTCTGTTTGTTGGCTTTTTGAGTGAAAAAGCTGCATTTCCTTGCGCGGAAAATAAGGTTTGCTGTAAAGCCCAAAAGGAACGTTATAGATACCTTTGGAATTATAGCGACATAATCCATTATAACCGTGTCGGTTTAAATAAAGAAAAAGCGCAGATTTTTGTGCGGAATTAAGGGAGGCATTGAAATCCGCTCTTATTTGATAATATTTTTCTTTATGGTTGAATTCAGGGCGGAAATAAGTATCGCAGTGTGTAATAAATTCCTCTCCCTGTTGTTGCAAGGTTGTAAATAGATGAACTAAATCAAAATTACTTTCTGCTAACAAATAGGAAGAATAATTTGTATTCATAAAAACCACGCCCGAGCCGGCAAAGGGCTCGATTAAGCGTTTACCTGGAGGAAGAAAGGGAATAATCTTTTCCAAACAGTTGTATTTACTCCCTGCCCATTTAAGAAAAGGCCTTATTTTAACCATAGGTTTTACCACGATTTATTCAGAAAGAAGTATTGCTTATTTTTAAGAAAAAAAACAGAATTTTTAGTGTAAAAATTTTGGTTGTTCTTTCTTTTTTGAAGGTCAGGGACGAAAATTAAAAAATTTGAGACGAAGTGACTTAGGTAAATTCATATACTGAGTCAAAGAGTCTATCTCTGATTAATACTCCCAAACGACAGGAAATAAAGGGTGGTCCATTGGCGCACCTTCTGGAAGTTGTTCCCTTAACCCCGGGAAATCAGGTGAGGTAACCCATTTTCGTGGTGCATGGATAACGTCATCGCCGAGAAAACGTACGGAGAAAACTCGTCGTCTCTGAGTGTTGCCTACTCCACCTGCCGCATGAAGAGTAAGCATATGGAAGCAAACTATGTCACCAGGGGTTATTTCCCAACCGATAATAGGGTAGTCTTCGCGTTTTAAGTCAATATCGGGGAGATCCATGAGGCTTCCCTCTGGAAACCATTTTGCTTGGCTGTCCATAAAAGAACGGGGCATGAACCATGGTCCCAAATGAGAACCAGCAATAAACTCTAAGGTCGAGGCACGAGGTACTGGATCCACCGGTATCCATAAACTGCAATTTTGTATTCCTTCAATATTGTAATAAGGTTGATCTTGATGCCATGGGGTTCTTTGTTGTGTGCCAGGCTCTTTAACTAAAAGATGATCATGGTATAGCCGTGTTCTTTTACTCCCCATGAGTTTGCCTGCAATAAGGCTAGCCGGGGATTCAAAGATAAATTGTTGGTAATGAGGATTTGTTTGCCAAGTACAAAAATCCTCAATAAATCGACCTGGGTCCTCATTTTTACTTGCAATTTTAACCCGATGGCTCGGTGACTTTAAATTAAGTTCGATACCATCACAGAGTAATTCTATTTCTCCAGGGTTCAGAATTTGGCGAATACAAACAGCACCATCTTTTTTGTAGGCGTCTATATGCGCTTGTGTCACTGCTTTTTCTACACGCCGAATAATTGGTTCAGAAATGGAATGTTTTGTCATCTGAAATAAGAACAATGATCGATTTTATTGATGTTACTAAAATTCAGGAAAAAGAACCATTTCAAAAAAGTATGAAGGGTAACGATAATGGTCTGTTTTAAAAAAATCATGAGTGCAATGTAAAGTTATGATATTTTACAGAGTTTTATGAGACAAGGATTTGCACGTGCATGAGTCGAAATTGAAGTCTAATGAGCGGAAAATTATTTTTCTTGCTTCCTTGGGGGGGGCATTGGAGTTTTATGATTTTATTATTTACGTTATTTTTGCACCAATAATTAGCCAGGTTTTTTTTCCAAAAACAGACAAATTTGCTGCATTGATGAGTGTATATGCTGTTTTTGCCATTGGATATTTAATTCGTCCATTAGGTGGTCTCGTCTTTAGTCATTTTGGAGATAAATACGGTCGCAAAAAGACGTTTATTTTTTCAGTGCTTTTAATGGCTGTTCCAACGGTTCTTATTGGATTTTTACCCACCCACCAACAGATAGGGATTTCTTCGAGTATCCTTTTAATTTTTCTGCGTTTACTGCAAGGACTTTCAATTGGTGGAGAAATTCCTGGAGCATTAACCTTCACTTGCGAACATGTGAATCCTCGTTTTAGAGCACTTGCTTGTGGGATTATTTTTGCTTTTCTTAATTTAGGTATTTTTCTGGGGGCGATGATTAGTTTAATTCTAACAAATCAACTCTCAAACGCTCAATTATTAAGCTTTGGTTGGCGTATTCCATTTGTATTTGGTGGATTGCTTGGCGTGTTCAGTTTCTACATTCGCAAACAATTGGCTGAAAGTCCCTTATTTCTTGCATTTAAAAATTCCATTGAAAATACACGAATACCTTTTGTTGAGGCAATCACCCAGTACTGGCGCAATATTTTACAGGGAATTGGTTTAACGTGTCTGGGTTCTGTAATGATTAATTTATTATTTCTCTATATGCCCACCTACCTATCAACGATTCTTGCTTATCCAAAGCAACAAGCAACTTTACTCAATACGATTAATTTGGGCTTTTATTCCTTGCTGCTTGTATTTTTTTGTTGGTGTGGTGATCGATTGGGACGTAAATTGGTTCTCTCCATCGGAGCGGTTGGGTTTATTTTGTTAAGTTATGTTTTATTCTTCACTTTATCCCAACAAACCACATTATTACTTATAGTAAGCTTATTTATTTTTGCTATTCTAAGTAGCTCCATTATGGTTTATCCCAGCATACTGGTTGAATTATTTCCGGTGTCGATTCGTTATACTGGGATTGCTATTTCTTATAATCTGGCATTCGCTTTTTTTGGTGGTTTAACTCCATTTATTACCACTTATTTAATTCAATCATTAAATAATAATCTTGCCCCCAGTTTTTACCTAACTCTGAGCGCAATTCTTTGTTTCGTTGCCGTGGTATCCATTAAAAAATTATATGCAGAATCATGAGATGAATTATGAATTTTGCGAAACAAACGGTTGTTTTTTTTATTTTCTCTTTATTTTTGTTCTCTTTAGCACATGCTAATAGACCTTTTATTATCGATACTGATGTAGGAATCGACGATGAATTAGCGATGTTCTATTTGTTAGCACAAAAAGACATCGACATTAAGGCGATTACGGTAGTGGGTACTGGAGAGTCACATTGCCCAGCTGGCTTGAGGAATGTTGCGGGATTATTAGCGTTGACGCATCATGAAAACATCCCATTAGCTTGCGGACGCGATACACCGATGACTGGAACACATCAATTTCCTAATTGGCTACGTAAACAAGCAGATAATTTAGCAGGTGCTGCAAATTTGTTGCCCAAAGTGGAAGTATCCACCTCAAAGACTGCGATGGAATTGTTGAAATCTACTTTAACGAATGCAAAAGAACCGGTTGAGATTTTAGCTATTGGTCCGTTAACAAATCTTGGTGAGCTGGTGACCCAAATGCCAGAGATAAAAAATAAAATTAAAATGATTTATGTTATGGGGGGAGCCGTAGATAGCACCGGTAATTTGATTGAGTTGGATCACTCAATTCGAAATAACACTGCGGAGTGGAATATATATGTTGACCCGCATGCTGCAGATAAAGTATTTCGTTCTGGAATTCCTCTTACTATGATTGGTTTGGATGTGACCAATCAGGTCCCCGTAACTAAAGCGTTTTATCTGAAATTAAAGCAAAATCAAAATAGTCTGGGCAATAAATTTTTCTATGAACTTTTTCATCGCAATGAGGCCGAGATATTTGAACATAAGTGGTATTTTTGGGATGTGCTTTCAGCAGTAGTAGCGCACGATAATTCAATCGTTAAAGCCATAAATAAAAAATTGAGTATTTTATTAAGCCCTGAAAATCAATCAGGCACTACCATAGTCGATAAAAAGGGGAATATCGTACGTGTATGTACGGCAGTAAATCAGGAGCAACTGGAAACTATTTTGATGGATACGTTAAAAAAGACTTCCTAAAGGATAGAAATGTAGCCCGGGTTTCGCTGCTGCACCCAGGCTACATTAATTTTAATTGGGCACGGAACGTTTTTCTTCAAAGAATTGTACTTTCCCTGTTTTTATATCATGTAATCCCGCTACTATTCCTACCTGTTTTTTACTAATTAATTCTTTAAGAATAGGACTCTTTTCTTGCATTTCTTTGACAATTCTTAAAGCATTGGCTTTAGCAATGGCATCAATTAATTTTGCATCAGAGCAATTTTTTGTTCCTTGTTCTTGCATACTGATATCTACCACTGGTTTAATTTTATCTATAATATCAGTCAAATGTCCGAGTTGTACGCCACTACAAGCACCACTTACAGCACCACATGAAGTATGTGCCAAGACGACAATAAGTCGAGAGCCAACGACTTTAGTCGCATATTCCATACTACCTAAAATATCGTTATTGAGCACATTTCCTGCTACACGCAAAGTAAATAAATCGGCCAAACCTTGGTCAAAAAATAATTCAGGGACACTGCGTGAATCCATACAATTAAGCACTACTGCAAATGGGTATTGTCCGTAAGAAGATTGATGGGCTTGTTTTAAATAATCTCTGGGAATTGAGGTGTTATTTAAAAAACGTTGGTTCCCATCTTTCAAGCGTTGTAGTGCTTGCTTGGGCGTCATATTTTGCTGTTTGGCTTGAGATAAGGTTTTTCCCAAAATAGGTACTTCTGCAGCAGGTGAACTTGCAAAGCTAGTGTAAGCACACATCAAACCAAAAGTTATGGCTAGGATTTTTGTTAGGTGTTGCATTGAGATGCTCCATTTTTTAATTAGAAATCGTCCTTCAGTGATAATAACTTAATCTTAAAAACGCATATACTTTTTTTAAAAATTTATTTTCTAAGGCTTATGTATGTAGTTCATTTTGGTTTTTACTTTAATTTCTATTGATCGCATTTAAAAGCAACAAAATGATTAAAATTTAATCTTAATTGGCTATACTTATTGAAAATGAGCAACTTCATTTTAGGAATAAGATATGCTTAATAAAAGTCAGGCAAATGAACAGTCTACTACCACTCAACCATCACCAGTCGTAGCAATTACTTTTTACTCCAAGCGAACTGATACACCGCCAGGATACCATCCGGGTATTTTAAGTGCAGGAAATAGGCAAGATGTGGTTCGCTTAAAAGACGGACTTGAAAGTGCAGCAAAAGAAAAGGGAGAAACACCCCCTAAAGTTGAAATCACGTTGTTTCTTATTCCCAATTGGGATAAGGGAGAAGATTATCATTCAGCAGAATATCAAGCAGCAAGAAAGCAGATGATGACGGATGCCCAAAAATTTTATGGAAGCGACATCCTGATTAAAGATTATCTCAACGCTAACGTCAGTGAGGCGGAGCTTAAATTTTTAAGAAATTGTAAGGCTATTGGAAGCGTTGCTGATATTGTTAAAACACGAACAATTATAGACAACCAGGGCCGTCCCTGTTTACAGACTGACTCTAATGTCACATGGGCAAATAATGATTTTGATAAATTGTACGAATTAACTTTTCACGCCAATTCAGATGCATTTAATTGCAGCAGATGCTCTGAAGTTTATGTTTCTGCACATAATAAATTATTATTCACCGGTTCTGGTAGTAAGTTACCAGGAATTTTTGCTAAAACTTTAGTAGATTACTGCACTCAATACGATTCGGATCCATGGCATAAAGATGAAAAATGTAATGGGGTATATGATATCGCTTTTTGTGAGGGCATGAGTCAGTATGGTCTCACCTATAGAGTGAGAGTCGATGATAAGTATAATAAAGATAAAACTTTTGATTTTTATCCAGCAGCTTTAGATGATTCACGATATAAATTAATGCCGCTTGTTATTGCCTGTCAACGAGAAAGTTGGCGTGCGGGTATGGCTCCACCTCCGCAGGCTGTACTTGAGTTAACTGGGGGGCTTACTCTACCTAATAACGCGAAAAAGCCGGCCATGGAGGTTGAAATTAATGGTGTTAAGTATGGATATTATCATTTTAAAAGTCTACTCAGGGTATTTACAAATATACCGAGTTGGCATGCTGAAGAAGGAAGATACAAATATGCATACCAAACAGGAGACTTTTTTAAGACAGCTGAACATGCTCGAAATATATTTGTAAATAAACAAGATACTTTATTATCAATGCAGATCTTTGCCCAATATTACAACGCGGTGAAACAAGAGTACGAGGCAGGCCGTTTAAAGACGGGAAAACGCCCATTGGAAGTATTAGCAAATCTATTTCCTGATACAGATGCTGGTAATAAATTATGTGCCGAATTGTTTGGTTGTATTGTAAAAGAATTGCATGAAAATCCTGTGCGTAAAGCTTTAGTACCGATTGAACCGAAACAAAGGTATCATACAAAATTAACAGTTCCTGTGGTACCGACTTTTCTACAAGAAATAGCCCCTAATGTGACAGGAATGACTCCATTTTCATTTTTTCCTTCTCAAAGACCGTTTGAACATCTGATGACAAAGGAAACACTGAAACTTATTGCGCAATCAGCAGATAGTTTACCTAAGAAGGACCGTCAGCACGCATTAGAGTTTTTCAAAACCTTATCTAAAGAAAAGTTAGAGGGAATTAAGAACGAATCTAAGACTGCTCAGGAGGCTTGGGACGAACAATATGGGATGGTATCTTTTAATGATCCCAAAGGGCTTAAATAGACTGATGCACACTATAATAGGCTTAAGATAGGAGATTAATTCATGCGAACTAAAATTGATCCAATGGATGAAAGTTTGTGTGAGGCTGTTTTAGATGGAGATCTGGAACAGGTTCAATTAATTGTAAAAGAGTATGGTGGTAATGTGAATGCTCAAGATAAATATGGAGCTTCTCCCGCCTTGATTGCTGCCAAGCGTAATGATCTGGAAATATTAGAGTTTTTAGTGGGAAGTGGGGCTGACTTAAAAGTTAGTGATGATTTAAATCAAACGCCAATGGATTGGGCTGAACATAATAGAAATGAAAAAATGATCGATTTTATAAATGAGCATACTCAGACTTATATGAAGAAATGAGCTCTTGGTGTATTCCCATCACGAAGTCCATGCGTAACCTGTTATGGCACTTTGTTTAGTTTGACTCTTACTTTAGTAGGAAAAGGGAATGAGGTGTTTTGGGCTCCCTTGGAGAAGAGAGCCGGAATTTGATTATTCTCAGATAAGAATTATGAGACACCCTCTGCGAGTTTCAATGAGAATATGCGAATACGATGATTATCGGGATCCAGCGCGACAAAGGTGTAACCAAAATCCATCATTGTAGGGGGTTGGGCTATTTGAATCCCTTCTTGTTGCCAGAGTGTGTGTAGTTCGTCAACTATATGGTCCTTTTCTACTTGTAATGAAAGCTCACTTCCCCCACCAAGTGCTGCTGCAGGCGGCTCAGCAACGTGTTTTGACCATAAGCCGAGACGCATACCTGATTTCAATAAAAACATGACAAAAGTAGGAAATGATTCAATAGGTTGACTCCTGAGTAAACGCTCATAAAACGGTGCGCTTACCTGAGGATTATCAACATAAAAGATTATTAAATTTGGATCAAGATACATACACGACTCCTTTTAATTGAATGGAGATTTGAGTTTAAAAGATCGTGCTGACAGTTTTTGTCAGTAGTGATTCGGCCTAATCATAAAGATATGGATAACAAGGGTAATTGGTGATTTAATATCGCCAAAAGTGCCTGCCCGAGAAGCAGGATAGGAACTAATAATAAGGAAGTTAACCATGAATAAGTTCTACGTCGATCCCGATATAGCAAAAGCCTCTACGTTACCTGCACATTTTTATACGTCTTTGGATTGTTTCGAAGAAGCAAAAGAAAAAATATTTGCAAGGACTTGGCAGTTTTGCACCAGCACAGAAAGCCTGCGATTAGAAGGGCAACTGGTGCCTTTTACTTTATTGCCAGGATTGCTTGATGAGCCGTTATTATTTGTTCGTGATGAACAAGACCGTTTTCGTTGCCTTAGCAATGTATGCACCCATAGAGGCAAAATTTTGATTGAAGCTCCGTGTTCTGCTGAAAAGATTAAGTGTTCTTATCATGGACGTCGATTTAATCTTTGTGGCGAACTTCTACATATGCCTGAATTTGAAAAAACATGCGATTTTCCAACGGCAAAGGACAATTTGGCAAAAATCCCTTTTGATTTCCTTGAGCCATTTCTTTTTGCCTCACTCGCACCACAAGTCCCTTTTAGGGATGTGTTTGCAGATATAAAAGAACGTCTGTTTTGGCTGCCTATGGAAAAAATGCGTCTCGACATGAATCGATCACGTGATTATTTGGTTAAAGCCCATTGGGCATTGTATTGCGAAAATTATCTTGAAGCCTTACATATTCCTTTTGTCCATCATTCATTAAGAAAAGTGATTGATTGTACTACCTATAGTACAGAGCTTTATCGCTATTGCAATTTGCAATTGGCTCTTGCCAGTCATGGTGAGGAATGTTTTGATTTGCCTAAAGATTCACCAGATTATGGCAAACAAGTCGCGGCTTATTATTACTGGATTTTTCCCAATACAATGCTTAATTTCTATCCATGGGGATGTTCTGTAAATGTAGTGAAACCATTAGGGCCCGCATTAACTAAAGTCTCATTTCTTACCTTCGTGCTTGATGAAACCAAATTAGGCAAAGGAGCCGGTGGGGACTTGGATAAAGTAGAGCGCGAGGATGAGGCTGTTGTCGAATCAGTCCAACAGGGAATTCGTTCTCGTTTTTATGAAGCCGGTCGTTTTTCTCCCACCAAAGAACAAGGAACGCATCATTTTCATCGACTACTTTGCGAGTTTTTTAATGATTAATCAATGAAAATAGTGTTATTAATGGATAATACTTTTCATTAGTTCAAGGATGAATGATGCACAATTTAGCTCAGGAGCCTTCGCTGCAACGAAAGCTTAATGCGCGAATCTTGGGAATGATAACCTTAGGTGGCTCTATTGGAACGGGAATTTTCTTAGCCAGTGGTAGTGCTTTATCTTTAGCGGGACCTGGAGGGACGCTACTTGCCTACCTGGTTATGGGGATTATGGTCTATTTTTTAATGACCGGTCTTGGCGAAATGGCGGCATTTATGCCGACCAGTGGCTCATTCTATGTTTATGCAGCCCGTTTTCTCGATCCTTCTTTAGGATATGCACTTGGGTGGAATTATTGGTATAGCTGTGCCATTTATATTGCTTCAGAAATTTCAGCTTCCGCGTTAATTATGCATTTCTGGTTTCCTGAAAGCCCATCCTATATTTGGTGCTCCATTTTTCTCTTTTTGATCATTGGTTTTAATGCGATATCAACTAAAGCTTTTGGCGAGGTGGAATACTGGCTTTCCTTTATCAAAATTTCTGTGGTGATTCTCTTTATTGTGACCGGATTTTTCCTCGCTTTCGGTTTTGCGGATTATAAAGCTGGCGGTTTTGAAAATTGGCGTATTGGTGATGCCCCATTTCATGGTGGTTGGGTTGGTGTTCTGGGTGCTTTTGTTGCCGCAGGGTTTTCTTTTCAAGGCACGGAATTAATCGGGGTGGCGGCGGGGGAAAGTTCTAATCCTGATAAGACAATACCAAAAGCCGTAAAGATGGTTTTTTGGCGGATCCTCATTTTTTTCATCTTATCCCTGTTTGTTATTAGTCTTTTAATTCCTTATACGGCATCACAATTAGTCAGCTCCGAAGTAGTAATGAGCCCTTTTACCTTAGTGTTCCAACAGTTTAATAAAGCATTCGCCGCAATGATTATGAATGCAGTCATTCTTGTTGCCATTATCTCGACAGCTAATTCGGGTATGTATGTGGGCAGCAGAATGCTCTGGTATCTCGCGAAGGAAGGGCATGTTCCTCGAGTTTTTTCTGTGGTTAATCGAAGAGGAATACCTGTGTATGCTTTAGCATTAACCAGTGCTGTGGCAATGCTGGCTTTTTTATCTTCCTTTTTTGGCAATGGGACGGTTTATTTCTGGTTACTCAATGCAACAAGCCTTTCCGGATTCATTGCATGGATGGGAATAGCCGTTAGCCATTATCGTTTTCGTAAAGCGTACTTACACCAGGGAAAAGATCCGACGAAACTTCCTTACCTGGCAAAAGGGTACCCATTTGGACCCTTGTTTGCTTTTAGTGTATGTATCATTGTGATTGGGGGCCAAAATTACGCTGCGTTTACAATAACGCCTATAGATTGGTATGGAATACTAATTTCTTACTTGAGCTTGCCTTTTTTTCTAATGCTTTGGCTCGGCCATAAATGGATAAAAAGAACCAAAATAATACCATTACAAGAGTGTAAGTTGGACTATGAATAGCTGAGGTGATCTTTTAGTTTTGACATTCTGGTATTTAACATAGAAAACTAGAAAATTGCCTGGCTTGAGCATTAGTATAAATTGTTTAGAGCAAATGTAGCGGTTTAATAAGAGGTGCCTTCCATATAACGATGGGTTTGTATTCTCCAATTTAACAATTATGTCTGCATGCAAATATATTGCAGAGGAAGAAAGTCGATAAATAACTCTCTAACATAAATGAAGAGTAGTTGTATTGAAACAGGTGGAAGTTTAACCTCTCCTGTTGTTTGTTTTATATACAATTAAAAATTGAACTCACCCAATAAACTCTTGTCTGTGTATGAACTTATTGTAACAACAATTTTGTAGGCTTGATGGCGCAACACGGATCAAGCTTATTTATAGACCACATAAAAACATAGTTTGAATCTAACAATTAAAGTCTCATTGATGAGATAACTGAAGTTTCAAGATCAAGGATCCCTTTTTCTCCAAGACACTCCCTTTCTTTATGATATATTTTCACAAGGGACCGATTCTCAAATATTTTAAGATACAAGGATTGTGCTTTTTCTAAATCGACCTCTTTATTAACTAATTCCATTAAGTAATTGATACCGGGGAGATAATTTGATGGGGGGAGAGGTAAATTCGCTTTTCGGCTTTCCTTTAAAGAGTCTTGAAATAAAAAATACTCACTGAAATAACTATAGATGGTAATTAAATCTTTTATCGAAAACATCATCACCAATCTACTTTTTAATAGCATCAAACTGTTTTCTACAGAAGATAATGCTAAATCTTTTAGGGAGAGGCTATTCTTATGAAGAACTTCTTGAATTAATTCTGGCGTAAGACGATTACGATGGTTATATATTATGTTACACAAATCATTGAGCTCTAAATTTCTTAAATTGTGATTTTTTAGTAGCTCCAAAGCTGAATCGAAGTCTGTTGGCGCTTTGGATTTAAGCTCCTCAAATCCATTTCGAAGATTCTCTTGTTGTGAGCCTAAATTAAAAATTCGCAGTTGGGAAAAGTTGTTGTTGTTTTTAATCTGGAGTTTATCTCTCAGCTGCTTTTTAATTGTTTCATTTTCAGCCTGTAGCATCACTTTGAGGGTGGCACTCTTTGAAATAATATCTATACATTCTTTTTTCTCCTGTTTTTCAGCTTCCAATAATATACGATGGATTCCAGGAACTTGAGTTGGAGGTGGAGAAAAACCAGATTGCCGAGCTTGATTTAAAGCATTAATAAACAAGCGATCGTGACGGTGAGCATAGTAAATATGAGCTAGCTCGATGGCGGTGAACTCTAAATAAACTCTGCTTTTCAAAAACAGTAATGTATTTTCGACCGATGCTATTGCCAGAGACTCTAGGGAAAGATGATTTTCGGCAAGAATGCTGTTAAGTTTCTTAAAATCAATTTGCTTGCGATGTTGATAAATAAGATGACCCAACTTTGAAGGATCAATTTCATTGAGATCACATGCCAAAAGTTCTAAAAAGAAACTAAAATGGTGTTGTGCTTTTTGAAGTAATTCATCTCTAAGATGATTTTGGTCATTTGTTTTAATAACACCTTTTTCCTGAAAAAGTCCTGCAAAAAATTCTTTGGAATCTTCGATGTCTTTGATTTGTTCGACTTCTTGATTATCCTCTTTTATCAAAAATTCATCAATTTTTTCTTCTTGATGATTCATGGCCAAGATGCCATTTAGAGTATTTAATCTTTTTTTGGCAGCCGCATTTATCGCTTTGATCTTTGTGTCATAAGCTTCATTCACTTTGGGATGTCCGGCGGGAAAGCCTAGATATTTTTCTGCTTCTTTTAAGCGAGAATCTAAAGCGATAGCCTCCACACGTTTGATCTGAGTCCTTCGGTTGTATTCAACCTCTTCTTCGCTCGATCCGCTATTACTTTCCAAACAATCTTCAATTTGCTGTACATAAGCAATAATTAACTGCTCTGCCTGGCGATATTCTCTATTCTGGATAATTCCGGAAATAACCGCGGTGTGGAGTGGATGGCCTTTATCACTTCTAATTTCGGCAAGAACTTCATTAATTTCATTTTGAGGTGGTTGCTCGTAGTTCAAAAGCAACTGGATCAATCCGGCATCAGCTAGACTCACGGATAACAACCGGAAAAATTCTTTTTTATTCCCATAAGCCATTATCATCTGTCTTATCATTGTAAGTTGTTTTTGACTGTCTTCTGCAGAAGGCTTAGACGAACTAAGAAGTAAATCAAAATATGGGATTTGAGAGTGCAGTTGGACACAAGCTTCTAATTGCTGCATTGTAAGAGAACGACTTCCCCATTCTGTCTGTAAGGATAGGAGCGCTTTATATAAATTAACTCGTGCATAAATGTATTGACGTGTATATTCATTGCATTGGAGTAATGTTTTATTTAAAGTTTCTCTAGGCTTATCGAGATTCAACACAAAGAATCGGGCTTCTCTTTTTCTTAATTCTTCCTCACTAAATACTTCAGTTTTACTGTTATCCCACGGATTGACTAAATGAAAATATACGATTGGACCTGATTCTGTCTGTACAACCTCCAGCCGATGGATCCTAAGAGTATGAACAGAATGTATTTCCCCAGAAGCATCGGGCAAACCATATTTCATATCGACAACAGTAGATGGTGTATATGGGGTAATGGATTCCTTCATTTTTTTTATGTACTCAACTGGAGCAGGGTAAGCATGGGTCCCTAGTAGATGACTCACAAAAACAGCTGCGGCATTCGTACTTTCATATCGATTATTAAAGTTATGAGCTATAGCACTAATATTAGGCTCAGTGCCAAGTGAGCCAGTAAAATAATAAGAGCTCAGATGCTCAATTATCTTTACAGCAAGTGAGTTAGACTGTACTCCATATTTATTGAATTCAATTTGGTTTCTATCAATTCGCTGCAATTCCTCTTTGGGTATTGTAAAAACATCATGTCCTGTTGTCTTATCCTGGGTATAGTGATATTTTGCAGTAATATCGGTCAATACAAGATATTTACTGTAATGATTTCTTGGGAAACGAACAGTAACACTACCATCACTGTTTTCGGTGAACATTTCCTTGATATGCGAACGCCCTCCGGCTACTTCATTTAGGTAGCAATCCAAATGAGCCAGTAAATAACAATCCCCTACTTGCTGTTGGCTAATATATACATACTCATTATTGTTTGGAAATAAAGGGGGCATTTTGTATACCTAATGTTAAAATTTATTAAAAATTTTGTAAGTCCTTTTCAGGAACGTTCCTATAAACCTATTGAAGCACTATTAATTTAAAATATGGATATAAATTAATTCAATAAGGTCAAATTTTAAACACTCAGATGGTGTTTGTATAGATAGTTTTTTGGAAAATTATTTTTTCAAAAATGGAAATAAAAAGAAGCATTATTTACTTTTTAAAAGATAATTATTTGGCACCATTGCAGTTCATGGCCCTCTATCTCTTATTTATAGTTTTTAACAACTAAAAGTGATATTTCAGAACAATGTATTTTCTATTTTCGGTATTCCAACTGGCTCAGATTAATACTTAAAGTTCTCCTCGTCACATTCACTCGCCCACAACCCCGAGGTTAAAGATTTGATTAAGCAAGAGTAGAAGTAGCATTATTAAGCCATGTGATTACACTAAGAACACTTTTGTATGTTAATATAATCAAAGATAAGTAGTATTTGAGTAATAGAGTTTAGCACGATCGAGACCAAAACCCCGATGTGCAACAAAAAAGGTATAGTTGATGGACAGAGCTTCTAATGATCCACTGCATGGCATTACACTAGAGACTATTTTAAATCGTCTTTTGATTCGTTATGGCTGGGAGGGCTTGGCGGAGAGAGTCAAGATAAATTGTTTTTCTACCAACCCTAGCATTAATTCAAGTCTTAAATTCCTACGCAAAACACCATGGGCAAGGACTAAAATTGAAACCCTTTATCGTGATTCCTTAAAAAGTAAAAATTGCGACAATTAAAAATTACTGGAGTAATAAATAATATGACGGATGTTTTCATTAATAAAGAACCTGTTGAACTTTTTAAAATTCTTAAATTTGAAGGTATTGCCTCGAGCGGAGCAGAAGCCAAGGATATGATTGCTACTGGCAATGTCTTAGTAAACGGCATAATAGAAAAACAGAAAAGAAAAAAGATGGTTGCAGGGGATACGATTGAATTGAAAGGTCAGATCTTTCGGCTAAAGTTGATTGACAATTAAACCAGTGGAAGTGCATTGGTTTAAAAAGAGTCTTTGGTTTCTAACTTGATTATTTATAAGCAGCAACGCTCACAAGATAAATCTAATATTACTACCAGCGCACCATCAGGGGTGTTAATTTAATTAATTTCTAATGAAATTGTATTATTTCAGTATCTATATTTTTTAGATGATTAAGCAATGTCAATGCAGCCGATAATGCGATTTTTTCCTCAGGACGAAAATCCATTGCAACCGCAAATCCAATATGATCTTCTTCGGGTAAAGTTAATTCTTTGTTCAAAGTCGGTCTTACTTTATCTATCAGTTTCTGCATTGCCAGATCATCTATCGAGGTGAAATGCGTTTTTCTGTTAGCCAACATCTCGCCCAAAGTTATATGTAGCGCATATTTCAATAAATATAGGGCATCTTCTTGCGCTGGTTCCAGATTATTTAACTGAATAAGACCTGCTTCATTATATAAATGGGTAAATTCATAGAGCCCAGGTGAAAACTCATCATTAAGGATATTCGATTGCTGCTCCTGTCTTGCCTGGCATCTAAAGAAATACAAAACAATATGTTCTCCATCCAGCTCCGTAATTTTGAAACAGCCTTGAAAAATAAAAGGAACGTTCCACACAGCGACTAACAAATGGGTTTCAACTTGAATGCCGGTAAATTTTTTCTCATGTGACATGTTACATCAAATCCCTCGATTTATTTGTTGTTATCATTATAAGCAAAATCAAAGATCTTGGGTCTAAAATTTTAGTATTATTCGCGGTTTTAGCTGAATTTATGATACAACTGGTAGTCAACATGTAGGAAAGTGTTCTAAAAAATTAATATGTCCCCCATGGCGATACCATTTATAGATCTTACTCTTATTTACTTATCCTATACGACTCATTAATATGAAACTATATAGCAGGACTTAAACCTCCCGTATTTCAGAGCGTCGGTACCTGGGTTCAAGAAGGAATTATCAGCAGATCCTACTATAATAACAATTTATTCTGCGGAAGAATTTTTATGCTAAATAAAAACCATGTACCAAATATTGTTATTGTCGGCGGTGGTGCAGGCGGAATGGAGCTGGCGGCGTTGTTTGGAGCTAAGTATGGAAAAGAGGGTAAAGCAGCTATTACGCTGGTTGATTGTTCCCCGACCCATATTTGGAAACCATTATTACATGAGGTTGCCGCAGGGAGCTTATTTACCAATGAAAATGAAATTGACTATCTCGCTTATGCTGCGACCCATCATTTTCATTTCGTTTTAGGGGCACTCGAAGGTCTGAACCGGAGTATAAAAGAAATCTATTTATCTCCGTTTTACAGCCATGACCGGGAAGTACTTCCAAAACGAGCGCTTTCATACGATATATTAATTATTGCAGTTGGAAGTGTTGCTAATGATTTTGGTATCTCCGGGGTACGTGAACATTGTTTGTTTTTAGATAATATTCCGCAGGCAGTTTATTTTCATCGTGAATTATTAAATCACTTCATGCGTCTTTCTCAACAGTCAGAGCAGAGGAAATTTAATCTTGTGGTTGTCGGAGGAGGTGCTACTGGGATTGAATTAATAGCAGAATTAAACAGCTCAATCCACGAAATTATAAATTATGGCATTGGCATTAAACCCGAAATTGTTTCTTTTACGCTCATCGAAGCGGCAAGTAGATTATTGACAGCCCTTCCAGAACAGCTTTCAGAAAAAGTGTTTACTGAATTAACGAGTATGGGTGTCAAAATCTGTGTTAACGAACAAGTTAATGAAGTGACAGAAAAAGGTTTGCATACTAAATCAGGACAATTTATTCCTGCAGATCTTATTGTCTGGACTGCTGGTATTAAAGCTCCAGATTTTTTGAAGCAACTGGATGGTTTGGAAGTAAATCATATCAATCAACTTTTAGTGAAACAAACGCTACAAACAACCTTAGATGATTCTATTTTTGTTTTAGGGGATTGCGCCAGTTGCCCGCAAACTCATTCGGATAAAACTGTGCCGCCGCGCGCGCAAGCAGCGCATCAGCAAGCACAATTTTTGTATAAAAATTTTGATAAATATTTAGAGGGAAAACCCCTTCCTATTTATCATTATCATGATCATGGTTCTTTAGTTACTATGAGTCATCATGTAGTTGGCAATTTGATGGGAAAAATCACTAATAGTTTGATGATAGAGGGAAAATTAGCTCGTTTATTCTATCTATCATTATACAAACAACATCAAATTTCATTATATGGGTGGTGGCGAGTTTTCTTACTCACACTATCGAATGTGTTAAGCCGTAGAGTAAAACCACGACTCAAGTTGCACTAAAGACGCGCTTGATTGGTTGTCTGAAAAGTAATCGGTATTCGGGTTATCCAGTGTACCTCCTCTTTTTTTAATATAAAATTGATAGGAAGCAATAATGTGGGAGCAGAATAAAAAAGGGTATTTAAAACGTCTGTCCAAGATCAAATCCTACCTGAAAAACAATAAGTTTGTTGCTGCATGCGACCTTGTCGCTGTACTTTCTCAGCTCATTCACTCAGGGGATCGGGTATGTATCGAAGGAGATAACCAAAAGCAGGCCAGTTTTTTGGCGATGGCATTGACCCAATTAGATCCTACCAAAGTAAATCATTTACATATGATTCAATCCGCTATTGCCTTATCCGAACATCTCGATATTTTTGAAAAAGGAATAGCAGACCGCATTGATTTTGCGTATTCCGGCCCTCAATCAGTTCGTCTTGCTGAAATGGTGAAAAACAAAAAAATCAACATAGGAAATATTCATACTTATAATGAGCTCTTTGGTAGGTTGGTTGCTGATTTAACACCCAATGTTTGTATGTTGATGGCTGATAAAGCAGATAAACAGGGTAATTTATTTACTGGAGCAAATACAGAAGAAACGCCAGCGCTTATCGAAGCAACTAACTTTAAAAACGGCATAGTTATTGTTCAAGTTAATGAAGTTGTGGAGCAGTTACCGCGAGTTGATATTCCTGGAGATTGGGTTGATGTCATTGTTCAAGGTCCAGAAGCATCTTATATTGAACCACTTTTTACTCGAGATCCCGCACAAATAGATGAAGTGAAAATATTAATGGCCATGATGGTGATCAAAGGGATATATGCACCTTATCAAGTGAATATATTAAATCATGGTGTCGGTTTTAATACCTGTGCCATTGAACTTCTTTTGCCTACCTATGCGGCATCACTGGGGTTAAAAGGAAAAATATGCCAGCATTGGGTTGTTAATCCTTTACCTACCTTAATACCTGCTATTGAAGCAGGATTTGTAAAAACGATTTATCCGTTTGGAGGCGAAGTGGGTATGAATCGCTATGCGGCTGCCCGTCCAGATATCTTTTTTACAGGTAAAGAAGGATGTTTGCGTTCGAATAGGATGTTAGGTCAGTTAGCGGGACATTATGCCTGTGATGTGTTTATCGGTGCAACGTTACAAATGGATCTTGAGGGGAATAGTTCTACAGCGGTTGAAGGTCGTATTGCGGGTTTTGGAGGGGCTCCCAACATGGGTTGTGATGCACCAGGCCGACGTCATTCTTCATATGCTTGGTTAAAAGCAGGACAAGAACGCAGCGAAGCTCTGGCGACCAAAATGCCACGAGGAAGAAAATTGGTGATTCAAATGGTAGAAACATTCCAGAGTTCAACCCAGCCTACATTTGTGGAAAAACTGGATGCTTGGGCTTTGCAAAAATCAATGAATGCTGATTTACCCGCCGTGATGATTTATGGAGACGACGTGAGTCATGTTGTAACCGAAGAGGGTATTGCTAACCTCCTTATGTGTCGAACTCTTGAAGAACGTGAACAAGCGATTCGGGGCATTGCAGGATATACTGAGGTTGGAGTAATGCGGGATAGGAAAAAAGTGGATGAATTGCGTCAGCGAGGAGTTATTAAACGTCCTGAAGATTTAGGAATTAAAACTTCCGATGCAACTCGAGATTTATTGGCAGCCAAGTCAATTCGTGAACTTGTTGATTGTTCGCAGGGACTCTATGAGCCGCCTGTAAAATTTAGAAATTGGTAGGACAAAAAATATGGAAATGATGGAGTTTCGTTTTGCACTTTCTGGAGAACGTTTGCGAGGCAAAAAAACCGTTTGTGGCGTTGTTGGCTCGGGTAATCTAGAAGTTATTATTGAGGAAAATACGAGTTCTGAAACAATATTCACGATTCAGACGGCAATTGAACATTATAAGCCTGTATGGAAAATGGTTATTGGGGATTTTGTCACGCAACATCAACCCATTGGTTTGCACTTTACGCTCAATGATAACGGAGCGACTCCTGCAGTTGTTTTATTACGATTAAGTCAGGCATTGGACGAGTTTCAGGGGAATTGCAAAATAGGTACTAATTATGAAGAGCTTGATGCGCGTGAACGAATTCAGGTTGTTTTTGATGAGGGTTCGTTTACTGAGTGGCTTACCGAGGAAAAGCAATACAGCCCTTATTTAGCTGCTTTAAATTTGCCAGGCGAAGCTGATGACGGTATTGTTATTGGTTCCGCGTTGTTACAAAAAAATAAAGTACTTGTTGCTGCCCAGCAAAAAGATTTCATGGGTGGTGCTGTTGGTGAAATTCATGGAGCAAAACTTACTGGTTTATTCAAAGCTGCGATTACAACCCAAGTTAAGGCCGTGATCCTTCTCATTGATAGCGGAGGCGTGCGTTTGCATGAAGCAAATGCAGGAGAAATAGCAATTTCAGAAATAATTCGCGCTATTTTCGAAGCACGTCATCATGGGATAACCACAATAGGTGTTGTTTGTGGTAAAAACGGTGCTTTTGGCGGTATGGGAATTATTTCTGCGTGTCTGGATTATCTTGTAATTAATGAAGTAGCACGTATTGGCGTATCAGGTCCTGAGGTGATTCAAGCGGTAGCTGGAATTGAAGCGTTCAATTCACAGGATAGGGCATTGGTATGGCGCGTATATGGAGGTAAAACACGTTATTTGCAGGAAATTGCTCAAAGTTATGTGGGCTCTAATGTTGCCGCGATACGTACTAAACTGATTGCTGCTCTTGATAAGAGGGTGCTTTTGGATCTTAATTCCATCAAACAAAAGCATACGCTGTTAAAAAAACGTTTTCAGGAGACTCATGGATACCAGGAAGAGGGGGCTTATCTTAATAAAGTTGCTCCAAAGTATGCTGCAACACTTTTTGATATGAGTGAAGAGGAGTTTTTAAACGCAGCAAAAGAAATAAAAAAGAATCGTAATTAATTGCACCCAGGCTACGAAGTATCACTGCGATAATACAGAAGGAATAAGAAATGGTTGAATTAAAGGATCTTCTCAAACAGATATTTTCTCAGGATGTTACGCTAGAGGAAAATCAATCTGTTATTTATGGGCAAGCGACACTGAATAATCAACTGGTTCATATTCTTGGGATAAAAGAGTCAACTTTTTTGGGGGTAGAGCAAGCGCTGATTATGGCGCAGCACATAATTGACATTCTTGAGACTCAATCAAAAGCTCCTGTTTTGCTTTTAGTCGATGTTGCAGGACAAGAATTAACCATGCGAGATGAATGGTTGGGGATGCAACAATATTTTGGACATTTGCTTGAATGTTTGGAGTGTTTACGCCAACAAGGAAATGCTTTGATATCGCTTGTGTATAATCAAGCATTAGGTGGTGCTTTTATCGCCTATGGGTTAATGGCAGACACCATTTTAGCCTTACCCGATGCAAGCTTAGCCGTAATGTGGCTGGAAGGTATTGCAAAGGTGACCAAAATAGAATTAAGCACCCTTCAAGAGCTTAGTAAGACATTCCCGGTTTTTGCACCTGGTGTGCAAAATTTTTATGAACTTGGTGGGTTGCATGAGATTGTAAGACCATCTGAACTTGCTGCAAAAATTGAATGGGCAATCCATCAGGGCAATACTAAAGATGAGCGTGCACTCTTGGGGAGCAAACGCGAAGGTAGAAAGCTTGCTTATTCGATTATCAATAAAGTAGCCAATCATTTATGAGTCCACAACGACATCATTTAATTTATCTTCACCCTAATGCTGATTTTGCTATAGCGTCATCTCATGAAGAGAAACAAATGATAGAAGAAGAGGTGAGGATCTGGCTTGCAAAAGGTTTTCCTTGTATTTATGCCAAACAAATAGCTCCTCAAGAAACAATAAGTCTTGGATTAACTCTTTTGTTGGCCAATAAAAAGCATCGAGTTGGTTTACGAGTTGCGCCCTCATTAGTACAAAAACAAAAGCCACTTCCTCAACTGAACGAGATGTACGATTTTTTTTTCCGCCATTATGGAGTAAAGGCGTTAAATCGTATTCTTGAGATGTATTTGATTTCTGATATCGCCGTGTACGGCTCATTTTTATTTCACTATTTATCAGGCCACTCCTTTGTTAGTCCTGATTCAGACCTTGATGTACTTCTCAATTACCAAGGATATTCTTTGGTTACTCTGTGTGAGTTCGTTGAGGCATTAACCAAAAAACTTAATCGCCAGATTGATGGAGAGGTGCGTTTTCCTGGTTTTGGCGATATTCCGCTCAAAGAATTACTCAATGTATCTGCAAAAAAGCTGCTGTGTAAGAGTCAGGATAGGGTTACGTTGTTATCAAGAATTGAACTTTATGAACACTATCCACTGTTGTGAAAGAACACTTGCCAAAATGGCAGTTAGAGCGCTTTATTTTGAAGTTAAAGCCTATCCAAAACCCGGTTTGGTCAGTTTTGTGGATGCTGGCGCGCATCATGATATGAATGGTGAAACCTTTTACCGTAGTCTATTTACCTTACGTCATTACTTTTATCAAATTACAAAAAAGGGATTAATTAATGATTCTTTTGATGAATTAAAACAAGTGGCGATTGCTGCGGAGCAGCGGATGCTGGAAAAAACTGGTGGAATCAATACACATCGTGGTGCTATTTTTGCTTTGGGTATAATCTGTATTTCGGTTATGAGGTTGGCCCAGGAAAAGAAACAATTCACTCCATTGGATGTTCATCAGCAAATACTAAAAGATTGGCCCAAATATTTGGCGGACCATGTTGGAAATCCAGAAAGCCACGGTGCATTAGTGCGTCAAAAATATAAGGTTATTGATGCCAAGCAAATAGCGATACAGGGTTATGAGCTTATTTTTCAATTGCTCCCCACCTTTATTTCACTGTTTATTGAGACTCAATCACTGGATATAGTCTGTTTATTTGCTTATTCAGAGCTTTTACTGCATACGGATGATACTAATATTCTTCATAGAAAGGGTAAGTTAGGTTTAGATTATGCGAAAAATAAAGCTGCAGAATTATTAACAATTCAATGCGTGCAGACTCGCCAAAAAAAGGCATTGGAATTACATCAACTTTTTTCCGAGATAGGAATTAGTCCTGGGGGAGTAGCCGATTTAATTAGTGTTTTATTGTTTTTAGGACAATTGTTTTGCGACCAACTACGCGACTATTCTGAGTGTAAAAAATTTTAGAAAATACAACTATACTATGATCAAAAGGTACTGCGTTTCTAGGATATATCTTAAATAGGGAGAAAGTATATGGAACCTAGTAATGGTCTATCACAAGCAGAAATTATATCCATTCTTTCTCGGGCCACTATTTTTACAGGTATTGGCCTAATTGAACAAAAAATGCTTGCTGATAAATGTGTTATTGCGAACTATAGACCCGAAGAGCTCGTCATAGAACAAGGGGAAATAGGGGATAAGTTATATATTATTATTCGAGGTACTGTCCAAGTTTCTATAAAAACCCAATCTATGGGGTGGAAACGCATTAATACTTTGGGTGCAGGCGATGTGTTCGGGGAAATTGCGATTTTACGTAATATTCGCAGAACGGCGCGTATTAGCACCATAACTGCGTGTCAGTTTCTTACGATTAATGCTAGGGATTTTTTGGCAGTCTATCAATATTTCCCTGCGCGAGCACGAGATAATATTCAGTTAGTTGTGGCCAAGCGACTACAGGAAAGTGGGGCTCATGTGCGTTTGTAAATAGTCATAGTTTGTATTTGAGCTTTTCGCGCCAATTTATTTTTGTAATGCAGCAATGGAGTTTTGCAAACAAACAAGTGACCGCACAAGATATTGATTAAAATGAATTGCAAGTTCCGGAAATAAAATGGAAGCGAATTTTATTAATATTATTTTAGGGTTTATAGAAGGATTTTGTTTAATTATTTCTCCTTGTATTTTACCTATTCTACCTATTTTTTTAGCAGGTTCACTCTCTGGATCCAAAAAACGCCCCATAGGGATTATTGTTGGTTTTACCTTGTTTTTTTCCATATTAGTGTTCTTTTCTCATCAATTAGTGCGTTATTTAGATGTTGATTTTAACTTAGTTCGAGAGATTGGTTATGCCATTTTGCTTTTTTTAGGCCTTATCATGATCTCAAATTATTTAACAGAGAAATTTGGCAAAATAACACAAGGACTCACCCGAATAGGTAGTTTTTTTTCCACTGCCCATAAACCAGAAGGAGGTTTTTGGAATGGACTTTTTTTAGGAGGGATCATTGCTCTTATTTGGACGCCTTGTGCAGGTCCAATTCTGGCTGCGATTATTGTGCAAACAGCATTACAGGAAACAACAATAATTACTTTCTTGACGCTGCTCGCATTTGCTCTTGGCGCTGCAATTCCTATGTTTATTATTTCCCTATATGGGAAAAAATTAATTAATACGTTCACTTTTTTTAAAACAAGAGCCACCCTCTTTCGTAAATTTTTAGGAGGGATAATTATTGCGAGTGTGGTGTACATGATTTACTTTGAAGGAGAGGTTGTTTCATCTTCAGTGACTCCTCAAACAGGAATTAAAACGTCAAACGCTCTCATCAATGGTTTATGGTTTACTTATCCAGCACCACCAATACAAGGTATCGACGCATGGATTAATTCGCCTCCTTTACACCTAGATGATTTGCATGGAAAAGTAGTTTTAATCGATTTTTGGACTTATTCATGCATCAATTGTTTGCGCACGATCCCTTACATCAAAGATTGGTATGATCGTTATCATGATAAAGGTTTGGTTATTATTGGTATCCACACACCGGAGTTTGATTTTGAAAAAAACTTAGATAATGTCAAAGCTGCGGTGAAGCGATATGGAATTGCTTATCCTGTAGCACTCGATAATCAATTTGTAACCTGGAGGAATTATCAAAATCACTACTGGCCTGCGCATTATTTAATTAACAAAAAAGGTTATGTGGTTTACAAACATTTTGGTGAAGGTGAATATGATGTTATGGAGAATAACATCCGCTTTTTATTGGGAGTTAAGGATCTAAGCACTTTAAAATCTTTAAAAGGTATTTCATTCAACTTAACCCAAACGCCAGAAACCTATTTGGGGTATGCAAAAGCTGATTCCAATTACAGTCCAGAGCTTATAAAAGATAAAACCACCCAATACCATTTTTCCGAAAAATTATCGTCTAATGCATGGAGCTTGGATGGATTATGGCAGGTTAATGCAGAGAACATTGTCTCTGCAGAAGCAAATGCTGCTATAAAAATACACTTTAATGCCCGCAAAGTTTATGCGGTTATGGGAACTAATACAGCAAATCCCATCACGGTTAAGGTGATTCTCACTGACCAACAATCAGGAAAAAAATTACAAGAACATACGATCGTGGTCGATAAATATTCCATTTATGAGTTAATTTCGCAAAAACAATTCACTAATGGATATTTACAAATTATTGCTCTCGATCCTGGTGTTAAAGTATACACGTTTACCTTTGGAAGTTGATCGTTAACTCTTTGTGAATGAACCGTTCTGTTTCGCTGGGATCATTATCAGGTCTGGTTGCCTTCTTTTTTTCATCCTGGAAGAACGATAGCATTTTTTTGAATCGTGACTCCGTTGGTTTTGCCGCAGCTTCTAGAGTTATTTCACTATCTTTGATTACTTGAGGTTTGAACTCGGCAGATTTCTTTTTAAGTTCCAAAAACTCGTTTACTTTAAATAGGTGTTTAAACAAGGAGGTTACTTCTTTATCCTTGACTATTTGTTTTAATAACATGCCTAAATCAATAAAAATTTGTCCATTGATAAAAATAGCAACCTCTGGGTTAATTGCATCTTCAATGTATTTTTGCGTGTACCCAGAATCGTTCCAGCCCCCAATTGCTCGGATTAACGATGGTTTTCTTAATGCAAATGAAAGGCTATCGATCAATGCATTACGAAGTCGTTCTGCATTGCCTATCGGGAGCTCAACAATTAAAGTTTTACCATATCCCCCTGATGTGCTCGTTATTTTAATATTAAATTTTTTATGAAGGATACTAAAGGCCTTCAAATACAACAGTACGTTATCTGCTTTTACTAGTTCTCTTTTAGAGGCTGTAGAATCTGGGGTCTCGATATCCATATCACCAGGAATTTTTGTTAGGAGACTTGCGAAATTAAAAGCCCCAATATAAAAAAAATGACATGTTCCACCGCCTAAAACATGCTCATATTTCGCTGGCTCTAATGTATCATTAAGACTAAGCAGGCTTACTTGTAAGAGTGGCCAGCCTGAATTGTAATTACGTAGTAATTGTGGGATTTTGTTCTTATCAGTTTGAGTCTTATTATATTGACTCAAAATGGGAGCCTGTTCCTCTTCTGAAAAGGAATGGATGGGCATAGTATTCCCCTTAAATATAATGAGTGGTTGGGTAAAATAATTACGAATCTTTTGTTCTTTTATTTTTTGATAATAGAAAGAATTTTTTTCACTTCAGCAACGACTTTTCCGTCTTCATCAGTTATAGGAACAATAAATTCCGAGTCAATTTTTTTCGCTTCATTGACTTCAAGCCGAATGTTTTCAACCTGTTCAGTAGATAGTTTGAATTGCGCATAAAGAGTACCTTTAGCAGGGATTTTATAGCGGATGGACGCTGATTTATCCCAAACAACATACCCCTTTCCTAATAAATTCATTAACATCAACATATAAAAAGGATCGGTCATAGAGTACATGGAGCCACCATAATGTGTTCCCACATAATTTTTGTTCCAAAAACGCATTTTCATCTGAACGACAATCTGAGTGCCATCAGAATGAAAATTTTTTACACTGATTCCAGCACCCCAAAAAGGTGGCCAAAAACGCATCAGTCTTAATAGTGTTGAAAACTTCATTGGATTATTCCAGTTACAGGACTTACGTCCTGAGTTAAATGGCTGCTTACAGAATCTCTATTTTTCATTTTAAGTCAATTTCAGTCAATAAATATTATATACTTCGTGTTCTTAACTCGATTTATCAAGGTTTTTATTTTTATGGGACGTTTTTTTATAAAAGAATTATTTGTGCTGACTGCGATACTCCCTTTTGCAGCAAATGGTCAAAATAAAAACTCTTATCTTCCTCCTGTTTTCACTGAAAATAACCGACTTACAAAAATTCAGGTGGAATTTCCTGTCATTGATGAAATGTACAAGAAATATGCAGAAAAAAATCATGTTCCTGGTTATGCTTATGGGATTATTCTCGATGGAAAGCTAGTACATACTGGGAGTGGTGGTTATATCGATATCGCGAAAAAAATTCCTGCTACTCCTCAATCGATGTTTCGCATTGCATCGATGACCAAAAGCTTTACGGCCATGGCTATTTTAAAACTTCGTGATGAGGGTAAATTAAGATTGGATGACCCTGCCTCTCTTTATATTCCTGAATTAAAAAATCAAAAATTAACTCAAGATGCACCAGAGATTACCATTCGTGATCTCTTAACTCATGCAGCTGGATTTCCTGAAGACAATCCTTGGGGTGATAGGAATCTGAGTAAGACGGATGAAGAATTAACTGCATTAGTAAACCAAGGTCTTTCTTTATCTAATGCCTCCGGCACATCATTTGAATACAGCAATCTCGGATTTGCGCTCTTAGGTTTGATTGTTAAAAAAGTATCAGGGGTTTCTTATCAGGAATATATTGCTGCAAATATTTGGCAACCTTTAGGAATGAAGAATGCAGCATGGGAGTTTGCTCAAGTTCCAGCAAATCAATTAGCCCATGGTTATCGATGGGATAATGGACATTGGATGGAGGAGTCTTTATTACATGATGGCAGTTATGCTTCCATGGGAGGTATGATTGCTTCGATTGAATCATTTAGTCGTTATGCTGCCTTACATCAATTTGCATGGCCTCCACGTGATGATGGAGAAACTGGACTGATTAAAAGAAGTTCTATACGTGAAATGCATCAACCTTGGCGACTTTATGCGGTGAATGCAACGAATAAGGTAAATGGTACGAAATGCCCCACAATTAACGCATATGGCTATGGATTAAGATGGGCTAAAGATTGTCATGACAAAGTATCAGTAGGACATAGCGGTGGGTTACCTGGTTTTGGTAGTAATTGGTTCATATTGCCTGAATATGGGGTAGGAGTGATTTTATTTACGAATGTGACTTATGCGGCTGCGGACGAAGTCAACATGAAAGTCGTTAATAAGCTCATTAAAGAAGCGCAACTTACACCCAGAACGTTGCCTCCTTCACAAATTTTGAATGAAAGACAAAAAGCATTAATGAAACTCTTACCTGAATGGAACGATGCAAAAACAAGTGGATTGTTCGCAGTGAATTTTTTTCTGGATTCATCAGTTGCTTCGTTGCGAAAAAACACTCAGGATCTTTTTGCCAAGGCAGGTAAAATTCTTAAAGTGGGTACTGTGGTCCCAGAGAATCAACTACGCGGGTATTTTATTATTCAAGGAGAAAAAGCAAATCTTAAAATAAGCTTCACATTATCACCAGAAAATCCTGCACTCATTCAGCATTATGAAATAGAGCAAAAAATATAAGTGCATAACTCTAGGTGGAGCAAACCAACGTTTTCCTGACATCAGCTGCTTCTGGGTGCGGCTGTGCCTTTACCCAGGTAATTAGTTATTTTAAATAATACTTTGTGCTGATACGGCTTTTTCACAAAGTACACGTAACGTTGTAGCGATTTGTTTTAATTGATTACCATGTAAATGGTATGCTTTTCCTAATTGAATGGGATCGGTGAAACTTAACCATACCTGTCCACTTTGATCTTCTGTTGCCATTATCCGCAAGGGTAAATCAAGTGCAACTGCTGCATTCTCTTGCATCAAGGGTGTTCCTTTTTCAGGATTGCCTATAATAAGTACCTCTGTAGGGGGGAGTGATTGATTCACCTTTTGAGCTTCACTACTATGATCAATATGAGCAAATATTTTTCCCCCTTTTTGGGTGATCATGTCAGTGATTCGTTCTATGGTTTGAGAGACTGAATAAGGACTTTGCAGTGTTTCGGAGCCTACCCCTTCTGGTGCCGCCAGTCTAATATCAAAAGCGGCTGCAATTTTACGGGCTAAGATATCCAAATCAAATAAATTCTCTTTATTGGCTAAAAGAGTGACACACAAAAGTTCATCTGGGGCAGTAAAACGGCTTAAAAAAGCAGAAAAACCAGGAATGTTACCCTTTATTTCCATTAAGCCCGGATGACCTGGGAATAACCAGCTCGCATTTCCAGGGATGACTGTTTTATTATTTAAAGTAATACTATGGTATAGAAAATCTCTATTTTCGGCTTCTTTGACTAAAATAGATCCCGCCAGACTGATATCCCATATGCTGATATCTTCGGCGGAAGCAATGATGCCACTATGTGCAAAAGTAGTTGCCCAAGTAAGCTCTGGAGCTGCTTTATTATCTGCTTTATAACCCACAGCAACTTCTGTAGGGTCTATGTAAGAGGGGTTATGTAAAAACTCGCTGTGCTTAAAAGGCGTACTCCCATTATGAACTTCATTATCGATTGAGGATGTATTTTTGATAAACGATGTGCATTTCAAACCAACCCGCTCAATTTGATTTTTGGTAACATAAGCTTCATAACTCATGCCACTGATGTTCTCAATAATAATTCCCAGTAAATAATAATTTGAGGCACTGGGTTGCATTTTGGTGCCTGAAGTAAATAATAAATTGGGATCTTTAATTAAATTAAAAATCTCCTCGGGATGATAATCTTTATGAAAAGAAAAACCCTCGCATTCTGAATAATCAGGTATTCCCGAACTGTGAGTTAATAATTGTCTAATGGTAACCCCTTGCCATGCTTGAGGTAAGGACGATATGGAAGCAGAAATCGAGTCATCTAACTGCAGTTTTCCATCTTCTATTAATTGCATTATAGCTACCGCAGTAAATGCATGTGTTAATTGCCCCACAGGAAAGAGAGTGCGAGTAGAGACGAGACGCTTTTTTTCTGTATCCGCTAATCCATAGCCAATGACTCGGGTAATATAAGGTGCTTGAACAATTGCCAAAGACATTCCAGGAATGTTATTTTCTTCCATATATTCAATTATGAGATTATCTACAGATCGACCTTGATACAGTGTATGAAAATCGCCGCGGCCACTACTAGAATGAGTATTCATTATTAATTCCTTTCCTCTATGCCACAAACTATTTTTAGTATAGATGAGGATTTAGGAGTTGTAACTTCTCATTATGAGTTGATGTTTAAAGTAAACTTACTATATTAAATAAACAGAGCGGAGATTTAATGATTTTTTCTCAGATAGCTAGGTTAATAATGCAGAAACGCATTGTTAATTCATTTTCTATTTGATTCGTGGATATAGATAAGGATACCTTAATATGCATCACGCACTTCCCTTGATCACTACCGTTGCGATGGGATTTGCTTTGGCATTAATCATGGGGTTCATTGCAGTTCGATTTAAAATTCCAGCTTTAGTAGGTTACTTATTAGCAGGTGTTGTTATCGGACCATTTACTCCTGGGTTAATGGCAAATGTTGAAATTGCTCAAGAACTTGCAGAAATTGGCGTTATGCTGCTCATGTTTGGGGTGGGTTTGCATTTCTCATTATCCGATTTGATGCACGTTCGTAAGGTGGCAATTCCTGGAGCGATTGTGCAAATGATTGTAGCCACAATATTGGGGGGTTGTACTGCCATCATGTGGGGTTGGAATTATGGGTATGCATTAATTTTTGGGCTTTCATTATCGGTTGCAAGTACCGTTGTTTTATTGAGAGCACTTGAGGAAAGGGGCGCTTTAGAAACAATTAATGGCCATATCGCTGTAGGTTGGCTTTTAGTTGAAGATCTCGCCATGGTTGTTGTGCTTGTCTTGCTTCCACCATTATCTCAATGGTTGGGTTCTAATGCTGTAGAAGGTATTCATAAGCCATTATGGTTTGTACTTGGTCTTACTCTGATAAAGGTTTCAACTTTTATTGCACTGATGTTTCTGGTGGGGCGTCGATTGTTTCCAAAATTGCTTTGGCATGTTGCGCGTACAGGTTCCCATGAATTATTTACTTTATGTGTTGTTACCGCCGCAATTAGTATTGCCTATGTGGCCGCGCAATTGTTTGGAGTTTCTTTTGCTTTAGGTGCTTTTTTTGCCGGGATGATTATGAGGGAGTCCGCTTTTAGCCGTCGTGCTGCCGAAGAATCGTTACCCCTGAGAGACGCATTTGCCGTGTTATTTTTTGTTTCTGTAGGTATGTTATTTGATCCTACAGTTCTTGTGAAACAACCAATGCAAGTTCTTACTGTGGTAGGTATCATTGTTATCGGAAAATCGATTGCAGCGTTTATACTCGTTCTTGCTTTTCGCTATCCTTTGCAATCGGCATTAATTGTATCCGCAAGTTTGGCGCAAATTGGCGAGTTTTCTTTTATTCTTGCTGAACTTGGGACGCGCCTCGGTCTTCTTCCAGTGGAAGGGCAAAGTTTCATTTTGGCTGGCGCATTGATTTCAATAGCGATTAATCCTCTTATATTTAAATTGATAAATCCCATACATGCTTGGGCAAAATCTTATCCTAAATTAATTGAGATTTTTGAGCGTTCAAAAGATCCTTTAACTGAATTACCGACGACAACCAAAGAAGAGTACCTTGCAGGGCAAGTTATTTTGGTAGGATATGGGCGTGTGGGAAAGCGTGTTGCTCAGTTACTTTCTGAAAAAGCAGTTCCTTATGTGGTGGTAGATGATAATCGAGAGTTAATAGAAGATTTGCGGATTTCTGGTATCCCAGCAGTTTATGGAGATGCATCTAAACCATCTGTGCTTGTTCAAAGCCATATTGCTCATGCTAGCATGCTTGTACTTGTGATATCAGATACGGTTCATGTAAGAAAAATGATTCAATATGCAACGCAACTCAATCCAGAGATCGAGATTGTTATCCGTACACATAATGAAGAAGAGGCTACGTTGCTCCAAAAAGAAATAAAGGGCAAAGTGTTTTTTGCAGAAGGTGAAATAGCAAATAATATGGGACTTTATACTTTAAATCGCTATGGAAAATCTCCAAACTAACGGTATATCTATTCATTGTTAATTAGGGGAGCAGTGGTAAAACAGCAGCACAAGAGGTATCCTGATCCCGTTGATTAACCAAGTAATGCAAAATTAATGAGTATTAGAATGATAAGAATTGAACTTCTGCAAAATAATCTTGATGCGATCCCTGAGCTTGCTCTGATGTGGCAAGAAGGACTTGGAAAAATTTGGTTACCTGATGTGCCTTTGGATGTTGTAGAACAGCGTTTTCTTGACCATGCAAATAATGAAACGTTACCAATGACTTTTGTGGCATTTGATGACGAAAAGCCAGTTGGTATGTGTAGTTTACGTGAAAATGATGGGATTCGCCCTGATTTAATGCCATGGCTAGGCTCTTTAACTGTAAAACCAGAGTATCAAAGACAAGGACTTGGTCAACGACTCATTGAGGTAATTAAAGAGCAAGCAAAAAAAATGGGATATGAAGTACTTTATCTTTTTGCTTTTGATCGAACAATCCCAAATTATTACCAATCATTAGGATGGAACATTATAGATAAAGACAGTTTCAAAGGACATCCTGTAACCGTAATGGAAATTATAATATAAACCCTAATCATCTCCTCGTTTATCCTTAGTAATCTCCAGATAAGCCTGAATTCAATCATCGTATCTTGAATCGGTACATTTGTTTTTTTTTTGCGCTTTTTAAAATTATTGACTAGCCTTTACTTTGCAGTAAAAAACATTTTATTAGCAAAAAATATTAAGGAGATAAAAATGAATCAGAATATTTTTCAAGGAAAATGGATGGAAATAAAAGGTCAAATGAAGCAATTTTGGGGAAAACTTACTGATGATGATCTTAAACAAATTGAAGGCAACCAAGAAGAAATTTTTGGAAAATTAAGAAAACATTATGGTTATACCCAAGAAGAAGCTAAAAAAGCAGTGCAAGATTTTCAAAGAAAAATTCATCATTAATCGTTAAACGGGAATTTAAAAGGAGTTTTAAAATGGAAAACAGAGGAATTGTTAAGTCCGGTGAACTTACCGGCTCTAAGGTTATGAATCCTGCCCATGAAGACCTAGGTGAAATTGCAGAGGTTGTTATAGATAAACAATCTGGCAAAGTGAATTATTTAGTATTAGATTTTGGAGGCTTTTTAGGGTTTGGAAATAAGTTTTTTGCAGTGCCCTGGAACTTATTTTTATACAATAATAAAGAAGACTGTTTTATTCTCAATGTGGATAAACAGCGTTTGAAAAATGCCCCAGGCTTTGATAAAGAACATTGGCCAAATTTTTCTGCACCTGAATTTAAAACTACAATAACAGGTTTTTATACAGGAGATAAATAATGAAAATTTTATCAGGACTCCTGTTTAGTACTTTAGTTTGTTTCTCTGTAGCTTCATTTGCGAATGATGAAGCGACGGGTTCGAACTCTAAGACTAAAACTTCAATGAGTTCAAATTGGGTTTGTACTACTAATGCAAGCTCTAGTGATAAAAAAACAGACCAAGATGCTGATAAGAGAATGTCCGAGCATTCTGGTTCTGCTACTAAATCATTTTCTTTTGCACAAAAGCATTGTCGAGATTGTACACAAATCACATGCGATATTAAAAAGTAATCTCTATTACCTGCATTTTTTACCAGAAATGCAGGTAATTTCTCCTAAAAATTATTGTCTTTCAAATAATTAAGTATATTCCTTAGTTCACCTTGATCCACAAATCAATTATTTTTTTAATTTGATTTGAAGAATTAAATAATTCTTCCTATGCTAAAAAGAGTTTTCGGTAATTCATTATATGCCAAAGGAATGCTAATGAACATTTTAAAAACCCAGGTCTTGAAGGGCCCGAATTATTGGTCGAACTACAGAAAAGAACTCATCGTTATCAAACTAGATTTAGGGAAATATGAAGAGCTTCCCACCAATCGCTTAATTGGGTTTAAGGAGCGATTGATACAAAATCTTCCTAGTTTAGACAAGCATCGTTGCTCTTTGGGTATTGAGGGTGGATTTTTAACCCGCGTCGAAGAAGGCACCTGGTTGGGTCATGTGATAGAGCATGTTGCTTTGGAGTTACAGTGCCTTGCTGGAATGGATTGTGGTTTTGGCAGAACTTATGGAACTAATGAGTATGGGGTTTATCAAGTCATCTATGCATACCAAATTGAGGAAGCGGGTCTGTACGCGGGACAGGTTGCTGTTAATTTCATCCATTCCATAGCCGAGGGCAAAGAGTATCCTGTCGATGAGGCAATCAATCACTTAAAAACAATTTTTAAACAAAAAGGTTTGGGACCTAGTACTCAGGCGATTGTGGATGAAGCGACAAAAAGAAAAATCCCTTGGAAACGCTATGAGAATACTTCATTAATTACATTAGGATATGGTCGAAACCAAAAAAGGATTTGGGCTTCAGTTTCTTCGAAAACCAGCTCTATTGGTGTCGATATTGCTTCTGACAAAGAACTTACTAAGCAGATTCTTAATTCAAATCTTATTCCCACGCCTAAAGGATTAATTATTAGGTCTGAGGACGAATTGCATAATGCAATAGAACAATTAGGATTCCCATTAGTAATAAAGCCTCACAACGGGAATCATGGAAAAGGGGTAACTACTAATATTACAGATCTCCATAAAGCAATTTTTGGCTATGAGCTCGCGAAAAAAATTTCCAATGAAGTGATAGTTGAACGTTTTACTGCTGGAGATGATTATCGATTTTTGGTAGTAAACTATAAAGTAGTTGCTGTAGCAAAACGTACTCCCGCTCAAGTTAGAGGTGATGGACGACTTACAATTCATCAATTAATTCAAAAAGCGAATGAAGATCCAAATCGGGGCGAGTGTCATGAAAATATGCTGACTACCATTAAGATGGATGAATCCACTTTTTCTATTTTAAAACAAAACAATCTAACTCTAGAAAGCATTTTACCTAATGGTCATATTTTAAATTTAAAAGAAACTGCCAATTTAAGCTCAGGCGGCACTGCAAAAGATGTTACCGACGCGGTTCATCCCTTTAATATTTTTCTTGCGGAGCGTGTAGCAAGACTAATGAATTTGGATATTTGTGGAATCGATGTAATTGCAAAGGACATTGGTTCTCCTATAAATGAAAATAATGGAGCGATTATTGAGGTAAATGCAGGACCAGGTTTAAGAATGCATTTATCCCCTAATGAAGGTACACCACGTAATGTAGCGGAACCTATTTTAAATATGCTTTATCCATCTAATTTAACTTCACGAATCCCAATAGTTGCAGTTACAGGAACGAACGGAAAAACATCTGTTGTCCGGTTGATTGCCCATCTTGCTCGTTTTGCGAATCATTATACGGGCCATACCACAACGGAAGGGATTTACATCAATAATAAACTGATCTTTAGCGGAGATTGCAGTGGACCTGCCAGCGCACAAGTAGTTTTGTATGATCCTGAAGTAGATTACGCAGTCTTAGAATGTGCTCGAGGTGGAATTTTACGCTCAGGTTTAGGGTTTGATGAATCAGATATTAGTGTGATTACTAATATTACCGGAGATCATTTGGGATTAAATGATATCCATACTCTTGAAGAATTGGCCGAGGTGAAAGCCGTTGTCGCGCGGAGTACGAAGGAAACAGGTTATGCGATTTTAAACGCGGATGACGATTTAACTTATGATTTAAGAAATGATTTAACGTGTCATATTGCTTTATTTAGTATGTTTGAAAATCCAAGGATTAGGAAGCATTGCAGTTTAGGTGGGTTGGCCGCGTATCTTGTTCAAGGCAATATCGTAATCCAAAGGGGTTCGGAGCGAACGGTTTTAGCAGATATAAAATCAATACCGCTAAGTTTTCAAGGCAATGCAACTGCTATGATTATGAATATATTAGCGGCCACATTAGCTGGCGTAATCAGTCATTTTTCGATGGAAAAAATAAAAGAAGCTCTTCAAATATTCTATCCTACGGTTGAAAACCTTCCAGGGAGAATGAATCTTTTTAAATTCCAGCATTGCCAAGTTATGGTCGATTATGCTCATAACGAAGGTGCATTTTGCGAATTAAAAAATTATCTTGATTCGCTTCCTTGTACTAAAAAGATAGGAATTATCGGGGTGGCTGGCGATCGGCGTGATGAAGATATCGAAAAATTAGGCTATCACATTGCTTCTATGTTTGATGAGATCGTCATTCGTCATGATAAGGACGGAAGAGGACGAACGCATCATGAAATAAATCGTCTTCTTGTTGCCGGCATACTGCGTTCTGATTTCAAACCGTCTTTAAATATCATTTCAGATGAGCTTGAGGCAATTGAGCATATGATGGAAATAGCCGAGCCAAATACTTTTATCTTTTGCGCCGTGGAGGACGTATTTGAGACGACTAATTTTCTCAAGAAAAAGGAAAAACAAGCGATGCTGATGAATGAGGTTTATAATGACACCCAAAGCTAAGTTATTGATCATCGGGGGCGCTGAGGATAAGGGTGATGAGGAACCTTTGGATATTTTGGAGCAAAAAAAAGAATTTACACGTTATGAAATTCTTAATGAATTATTGCCGCCCTCGAATAAGAAAATTGAAATTATTACTACCGGTTCTGAAATTCAGGATGAAGTAAAAAAAATTTATCAAAAAGTTTTTCAAAACATGGGGTATAACAATATAGGATTTCTGCCCATAAAAAATAGAAGCGAAGCACGTCAAGACGAATATTTACATAGAGCAAAAGAGGCTGGCGCTATTTTTTTTACTGGAGGGGATCAGTTTCGTTTATCCACAATATTAGGTGGTACTCCTATTGTCGATATTATTAAAGAAAGATATCTGGAGGATAATGAGTTTATTATTGCTGGAACCAGTGCCGGGGCTATGGTTATGGGGACGGTCATGATTACTGGTGGCGGTTTATCAGAGGCTTTAAGATATCGAAATTTACTCACTTCTTCAGGTTTAGGAATCTTACAGTCTTGTGTTATTGATACCCATTTTATCAAAAGAGGACGATTTAGTCGTCTTGCGCATGCAATTATTATGAACCCCGAGCAACTAGGTATTGGTTTAGGGGAAGACACTGCCCTGGTGATTCGAAATGGATCGGATGCAGAATGTTATGGCTCAGGGATGGTTGTTATTATTGATGGAAGAAATATTGATCAAACGAACATTACTGAAGTTGAAGAAGGGGAGCCCGTATTTGTTGAAAATTTGATCGTTCACCTTTTGGTAAAAGGATGTCAATTTTCAATTGCAGATCGTACGCTGGCGAACCCTGCAATCCCTCTAAGTAAACACAAGTAACGGAATAAGCCTTATGAATAAAATTGCAATCGCAGTACATGGTGGAGCTAGTGAAAATTATACTTTTTTGCAAGAACATCAAAAAGAATTTGAACAGGGTTTAGCTAAAGCTACGGAAACGGGTTATGCGGTGCTCGAGAAAAGTGGTTCTGCTTTAGATGCCGTAGAAGCGGCGGTTGCGTTGCTTGAAGATAATCCTCTATTTAATGCAGGAAGAGGCTCCGCGTTAAACTGTCAAGGTGAAGTGGAGATGGATGCTTCAATTATGAATGGCAATGACCTCGATGCTGGGGCAGTGTCCATGGTTCGTTCGGTAAAAAATCCGATTCGTCTTGCGCGATTAGTGATGGAGGAAACACGACATGTCTTTCTTTCTGGATATGGGGCTTTAGAGTTGGCAAAGAAATATGGTATGGAAATGGAAGCTGAGTCGTATTTTACAACTCCATATCAGTATGAGGTATATGAAAAGCTTAATAAAATAGAAACTATGGAAGAAATTCAGAACAAGAGAATGAAAGGAACTGTAGGTGCTGTGGCTTTAGATTTACAAGGAAATCTTGCTGCGGGGACATCAACAGGTGGAACCAGCAATTGTCTTCCAGGACGAATTGGAGACAGTTGTGTGATTGGCGCCGGATGTTATGCTAACAACAGTACCTGTGCAGTCTCAGGAACTGGCGAAGGTGAGTATTTAATTAGAAAGATGGTGGGGCATACTATATCCATGATGATGGAGTTTAATATGCCATTACAAGAGGCATGTGACTATGTCATTCATGAACGCAATAAAAAGTTAAATGGAGAAATGGGTATCATTGCTCTTAATCAAAAGGGTGATTTTGGGATTTCTTTTAATACAGAAATCATGAAAAGGGCTTGGAAAAGTTCATCGCTAGCAATTCAAATTAAACTTTTTGATTGAATAAAACGGTAATCAGGTTAAGACGTTTTATTTCATATTGAGATTCCCGGGCTCTGCTTAGTAACCTCTTCGGTTCATATACTTATCTTCACCCGGGGCTAAATGATTTTATAATGGGGGTGGCGGTCGGCGACCAAGTAACCCCAGCACCAAGAATACGACAAAAATAACCAGAAATAAAAAGAATAATATTTTCGCAATTCCTGCTGCAGCTACTGCAATACCGCCGAATCCAAAAGCTGCGGCAATGATTGCAATAATGAAAAATATGAGGGCCCAGCCTAACATGATAACCTCCTTGTATTTTTCTTGAATGAGATTCATGTTTAATTATAGACCCTATACGTTAACTTAGTTATAGAACAGCTAAAGGAATGCCAAGTTTAGTGCTGCGAAACTTGAGGTTTGCAAAGAGACTTCCTTGGTTTTGTTGCGTGCATTCAGGCTACAATAGCGGAGGATACCTCATCCCGAGCGTACTACTTCCACCTCACCTTAAGTTTTCTTTGACTTATAACAATACCCACGAGGTGGAGGCTGTAGTGAGGGACCCCAAAAGACAAGTTTGAGTAAAAATCAGGAGAGCCTTCGTCGAAAACTCCTCAGGATGACTTAGTCGTGAATACAATGATATTTAAGATAATGGCGAGCATAACTCAACTAATGTGCCATCAGGACAACGCACATAAGAAACCAATTGTCCCCAAGGTTTTTCCATAGGTTCTTGAATTGATTGAGCACCCGCTGCGACAGCTTGTTCATGGGCTTGTTGGACTGAATCGGTAACTAAGGCAATTTCCATACCTAAGGGTTGACTCGATGAATCAGCTGCTACATAACCATTAGGAAGATTGTGTGCACCTAAATGATGAGATGCAAAGGCAAGTGTTGTTTCTCCGGTTTCAAGCTCACCATAACCTGCTTCATGAAAGAAACGGGTTTTTATATTAAAAGCCTCAGAAAAAAAGGCCAGAGAAGCTATGACATCGTGGACATAAATAATGGTATATCCGAATTTCATAGATTTAGCTCCTTGTTATTTGCCGCATTTAACGCGTCAACTAGAAAAAATATGAGGGTATAGAGAATTTAAGATATATATTGTTCCTTGCTTATTATGTAAGCAACGCAAATGATTTCGGTTCGCGCCATTAGCTCATAATCGCAATGACCAGTAAACCAATTGCAATGAAGCCAATTAAAGCTAAACTGGAGTTACCCCCTGGTACTAAGTGAGTTTCTGTTGTAACTAGGTGGGATTTACGTCCTCGCCATGCCATAATTGCGGGCAATAACAATAATAAAATGACACAGCAAATACCTGCATAGCTTAAAGCATGTAGATAGATACCAGGATTTAATAAGACTACTGCTAGTGGAGGAAGGAATGTTAAAGCCAAGGTATATTTTCCTTGGTTTCCAGATTTCTTCAGTTTTAGTCCATCTGCCAAAAAGTCAAACAGCCCCAATGAAACTCCTAAAAATGCCGTAAGCATACAGATGGAAGTAAAAAAGCCAAAGAATCCGCTAATCCATTGATTTTGCACGGATTGGCTTAAAGCTTCAGTTAATCCGCTTGTCGCATGTTCTGAACTCATCAACGCCAGGAGGCCATTTTCTCCTTCGCGGGAGACAACCCCCATAATGACTGCATCCCAAACAATGTAGCATGCAAGTGGGATAAGTGAACCTAATAAAATGACACGTTTTAAGCTTCGTGTATCATCTCCAAAATAGTCACGTAAGCTCGGTATTATTGATGCATAACCAAAAGAAGTAATTAAGATCATTAAGGTGCCAGTGAAGGCACGTGCTGAACCATCCGTTAAACCCAAAGTTGAGGCATGGGGACTAATAATCGCGACTAATAAAACATAAATGCCTAATTTACCAAACATTAAACCGCGATTGACATAATCTACTGAGCGGATGCCTTTATAAACAATTAAACTAAATAAAAGTGTAAACAGGATTGCAGTGACACTATTAGGCAAATGGATATTCAATTTATGTAATAAACTATTGAATACATCACTACCACCTGAAATATAAGCTGAGAGTAGGGTGTAAAGCAAAAATAAGTAGGTGATCCATGCGATGATTTGACCAGGTAAACCCAATGTAGATTTAGCCATGGAAATCATATTGCTTCCTGCTGGAAGTCGTAGATTGACTTCTAACATTAATAATGCACCTGCAGTCATGACCATCCAGCAGAAAAATAGGAAAAAAATTGAATTGCTAAAGCCTACTTCTGCTGTAGAAACAGGTAGGGCAAGCATCCCGCCACCTATAGAAGTTCCTACTATAAGTAATATTCCGCCTACTAGTTTTGAATTGATCATGAGATATAATCCAAAATTGTTTAAAAATAATTCAATATGATACTTTGTTATGCATTTTTAGTCAATGTATCACATAGTCCCTGGTATGCACAAAGTCCTGAGTGATGGCGTTTCATTCTGATTATCTACACAAATTCCATAGTTCGTGTATTAATAATCCGATAGAAATAACAATTACAGCCCCCTGGGTCCATTTACCTCCGGGAACGATAAAAACAGAACGATGACTTTTTCTGCCAAAATAACACATTAATGCAGGTAAAAGTAGTAGGAGAATGATACAAAAAATACCGGCATAACCTAATGCATGAAGGTAGGCGCCCGGGTAATAAACAACAATCAGTAACGGAGGGGCAAAGGTCAGTAAAAATAACCCGATGCCATGATTTCCTCGTTCGCGCAGCTTTAATCCATCGGCAAGAAAACTATACAAGCACAGGGAAACGCCCAGGAAGGCAGTCAGCATACAGATAGAAGTGAAAAAATTAAATAAAGCACTGATCATAGTATTTTGCACTTTATTCGAGAGCATACTTGCTAAAGCACTAGTAGTATGTGGATTATGCATTAAGCTCTCAAGGTTTTGACTTCCTTCAGAGGGAAGGGCGCCCATAATTACAGCATCCCAAGCCAAGTAACAAAATAGAGGAATTAGCGAACCAATAAAAATGACTTTTTTCAATTGTTTCACGTCATCATCAAAATAATCTCTTAAATTGGGAACAATGATGGCGAATCCGAAGGAGGTAATTAAAATCATAATGGCGCCACCGATATATTGTATGTCACCATGACGTAGATGTTGTAGTTCAATATGTGGGGCAATAAGCAGTACTAATAGGAAATAAACAGCCAATTTACCAAACATCAGGCCTCGATTGACATAGTCCACATAACGAATTCCCCCATAAACAACCAGTCCAAAAAGAAGTGTAAACAACAAACTTGCCTGCCAATCAGCAAGATGCAATCCTATTTTAAGAAGTAGGCTGTTTAATACATCAGCTCCACCTGAAATATAAGCGGAGAGTAGGGTATAAAGTAAAAAAAGATAGCTTATCCAGGCCGCAAGCAAGCCATAATTACCCAAGGTGGCTTGCGCCATTGAAACCATATGCTTTCCTCGGGGTAAATAAAGATTGGCTTCAAGAATAAAAAATGCGCCTAGGGTCATAAAAACCCAGCAAAGGAACAGAAAAATTGAAGACTGCCAAAAACCAGTGGCTGCATTGGCAACAGGCAAGGCGAGCATTCCTCCGCCTATAGACGTACCAACAATTAAAAGAATTCCCCCAATAAATCTTGAACGCATTATCCGCCTTACTTCATTGAATAGACTACTGGTGATGGTACTGGAATTGGACATGTTGCACAAGTCTTAATACCATAATTATTGAACCACTGAATTTCAATGCGACGATTAAATGCACTACCATGAATTAATTTATTGTCCCCCACATCATTTTTATCCCCATAACCCTCTGCTTTAAGAAGCTGAGCCGGAATGTTATTAGCCCATAAAAAGGTAAGCATCGTTTCAGCTTGGGCTTGGGACAGTAATTTTTTATGGTGACGTGTACCAACATTGTCCGTGAACCCTGCAACATAAACAGGACTGTTTGGGTAAAATTTTAATAATCTAATAATATTTTCCAAACCTGGATAACAGACTTCATTGAGGCGAGGACTTTCAAACATAAAATATTTATCAACAGGTACAATTAAGGTTATGGTATCCCCGTATTGTACATATTCGATATTTTCTTTATTTAATTCTTTAATAATGCTACGTCTACTGGCTTTGTAAAAACCTACCCCAGCGCCCACCGTACCTCCGGCTACAGTACCTACTAATGCTCCGGCTACAGTTCCTGTGGCTGCAGCACCTACAGCAGTTCCAACAACTGCTCCAGTAGCAACTCTCCTGGGCATGGGGTGCACTGGTTTGAAATTATTATACGGCGGATGAAAACAACTACTCAGTAAACAGGTGATTAAACTACAAGATAGAATTCGTACTTTAGCTAATTTGAGTGACATGTTCACTCCCTTGTCCCGTGATTTTATCATTATTAAACATCTGGTTAAATTTCGCAATTGTAGCAAGTGTTATAAGAAGCGTAGCCTGAGTCCGCAAAAATGAACCCCATTTTTTTGCATTACCCCCAGGCTACTAATATATAATATAAAACGGCAGAATTCAGAAGAATTATTGACTAAAACAACAAGAGGCCTCTAACTCTTCATCGTTAGTTGAGCTATTTTCTTTTTCTTGATGAACTGGTTTAAAGAATGAAACCAAACTTATCTCATTAGTGTACTCAGTATCGTGGCGACTTAATGATCTAAATTCGGTGAGACAGTTACCGGCTTTGTGTATTGCTCCAAGCATTGCTCCAACAATAGTTATTCCGACTGCAACACCTAAAACAGGTTGGACAATGAGTACAGGTAGCGCGATACCGAAAATCCCTGCATATAATGAAAATGCTGTTGCTGCATAGAACATGAGTTCGCATGCTTTAGCAAGATTATGGAATAAAACGCCAATTTTTCTGGACTCACAGGCACTTCCAATGTGTTCTAATGCTGCTTTTGGATTCAGTTCCCCACTTTTTACCTTGGTTAATTGGTCAACAAATAATCCGTAGCTGGCGACAATTTCTTCAACCTTTTTGGCAGAGGTTGCTTTGGTATAAGAAAGGTTATAATACTTTTTTACTGCTTTTATTTGGCTTTGTATTTTTTCGTCGATTTCAGCGTTAGCAAACAGAGCATGTAATTTTTTGTCACAGGCGCGTAAACGTTTTTCAAATTTTGTATGATTAAAAGGCATGATTCATCTCGTTGTTATTATTAATAATAGGGAAACCATGGGGATTAAAACATTCAATTGAGTTTGAATGGGTTAAAAAGTCTTATATCATAATTAACATGAGTTCGACATAAAAATAAGATTATTTTTATGCAGAACTCAAAAGGTGAGTACTTATTCTTCTATTTGAAAACGACATAAACTCTGAAAATCACATTGCTGGCAAATAGTTATATGGACAGGTTGCGGTGCGCAGTAACCCTCTTGAAATTCTGTTGCTAAATCAGTGAGTTGTTTTTGCCAAATATCCCTATATTCTTCCCATGTTTCTTCTTTCTTTAAGGAAGTAATCCCACTAATACTTTGTTTTTCTTCACTAAAACCGGAACAACTAATTTTCCCTGTTTTCAATTGTAGGAGTAAGAGCGTATTAATTTGTTCATCGAGCAACGCATAAAGCAATAATTGTGATTCTTTAGGTCGTTCTTCATTCCAGGGTTTGCTGCTTGGCAGGGTACTTTTATAATCAATAACCCATTTTTTTTCTTCAACCTTATCTAAGCGATCAACCCGAACTTGAAAATCAAGACCAGCTAAATTGATTTCATAAGATTGCTCTAGAGCTTCGACTGTAAAAGGAGTTCGTTGTTTTTCCCATTCAAGGCATGTCTGTACCAGTCGTTTTAAACGCGTATACTCCACGTCCCGAAGTGAATCAATGGAGTCACAGTCTTGATTTTTTAGTAAGGCTAAAGCCGCATGAATGGCTTCATCAATATGCTGTTGCAACAGCTCGTCGGCTAAATGAAGCAGTTTGTATTGGCTCTCCAACTTTTGCCATAACAGCTCCATTACCTTATGAATGATTTGACCGCGTTCTTTATTATCTAACCCGTCTCTTGTTTGTAAAAAGGTTTTTGCACGGAGGCGGTGTTCCGCAAATGCTTTAAAAGGACATTTAGCTTGATTCGACAGGATTGCAGTGCCTCCATGAATTTTCTCTTCTGGCAATACAGGAATGTTAAAGCCTTCCTCTATAGTCATTAACTCAGATAAATTTATAGACTCGTAATGTGTTGGTAGTGGTTCAAAATTAGGGAGATGAGTAATTAATGAACAAGGTAAATTGGGTGTATCTCCCTGTAATTGTGCATAGCTAAATACTATTGAGTTGGCACCTCTTTGTAATCGTTGCAGGATCTGATAAGCAAATTGTAATTCACGAGCAGGCAAGCTATGAGGCATGCATAACTGACGTTGTAACGGTGGTGGAATAAATGCAGATAACTGAACTTTTTGAGGCAAACATTGATCGGTTAATCCCATGAACCATAAACTATCAAACTCACATCCTGAAGCTTCCAGGAGACCTGAAATTTGAATGGGGGCATTAGTTTTTTGCGCCTGGAAAATGGTGTTGTCGGTAAGATGTCGTATTGTTTCAAGGGCATCTGCTTTTGTGAAACTTGGCTTGAGTAGAGCAAATTGCCTCAGTTCATCAAACACAGCAATAAAACGATTAAGACACTGATAGTTTTCAGAGCTGAGGGTATAATCACCTGGAAATCCCAAAGTATTTAGACGCTTTTGAAATAAGTGAATCCATTCTTGTACCGTAGCTTCGCAAGGATAAGGCGTAAGATTGTCTAATAAATTAGCAAGACTTGGGGCGTATCGATGCAGTTCTTTTATCAAATTACTTAATGGGATTGAATGATTTTCTAATAATACTCCATCTTGCAAGTACTCAGAGCGTGCGATGAATTCTTCCTTAGAATCACCTAAGTAAGGTGATTGCAAAAGCAAACCTGCTTGATGTGAACTTAGATGTGTGGCATCTAAACTGAGCCAGCATAAGGCATGGGCCACTAAAGGGAAATTGCTTAGAGATTGTCCTAGAGAGATATTAAAGACGGAAGGATCGAAATGATGGGCCAACATTCTTTGTAATGAAGGAGATTCTCGCTCTAAATTAGGTACCACCACAGCGATGCGTTGGTTTCCTTCTTGTATTTTTAAATGCAGCCATGACATGAGCTGTTGATATTCTTCCTTGCTATCCTTAGCTGCGAATATTTTAGTATTTGAGAGTTTTTCTGCTAAATCATATTGGTATTGAGCGAACCCCTTGTTAGCCAGATGCTCCTGCAGAAGGATCTGCTGAGGAGTAAAATCATCAAAACAGACCCAAACAATATCTTGGGAAAAAAAAGAACTATCGGCATTGAGTAAATATGGGATTAATTGATATTCAGTAATTAAATGGAGTTGTTTTAATTGTTTATCAAATAATTGCCACCACTTTTGAAATTGTTGTGTTTGTGTTGTGTAATGAAAGGTTGGATCGTCCATACTAATTTGCCAGAGCTGGCAGCGCTCCCACGCACTGATGACGGACTGGAGCAAACCGTCGCTATAGGTTATATTCAACTCAGACTGAATTGTTTTGCGCCACAAATACTGACATTGAGAGCTGTTTAATAAAGTGGGATGGGAACTATGTGGATTAATACAATTGAGTTGCTCATAAGCCTTAACGAGTGCAACGCTAAAAGGCATGCATCGTGGTTTTTCTATGGTTTGCTTCTTACATTGGGCGAAATACTGTTGAAGTATTGCTTCACTAAGTCGGTTATTGGGGGTGAGAACAGTGTTGTTTTGAGCTAATCGAAAAAAAAGATGTTCTTTATCAGTGAAAGTACATGTAGGCATAAAAGTCCAAATCAATTATATCCTGGATTCTTTGTAGCCTGGGTGAAGCGAAGGTGAAACCCGGGAAATCTCGGATGGAGCCCCTGGTTATGACTTAAGCATTCACCCAGCCTAGAATGCAATGACAAGCTGAGTAATAAACGATTTTACTTAAGTTTTTTTGCGCTGCAAAGTACGAGTTTTTGGTGCAGGCTTGGATTTGGTTTTTTTTGGTGCACTTTTATACCGAGGTAGACTATGACTTTTTCTCTTGTCCGTATACAAAATATGGTGGACAAATTGGCCGCGTAGATAGATAGAGGCTAAACCCGATGCAATGGCGAGCAAGAAACCAAAAAGAATATAGCTATATAAAAGGACAACACAATACGCATACAGAAAATCGCTAAAATTATTAACTTTCAATGCTTGGTTTTCTGTTGTGTCCATAAAGAGCAACAGACCGAGATCAAAAAAGGGTAAGGAAAGGAGAACCATGATAAAGCCTAACAAAAAAGTTTTGAGTTTATAAGGTTCAGGGCAATGAACGATTCGTTCTCCAAATATAGCTCCAGTGATAGAAGCTACAATCATTCCCAGAATAATCGCCTTAAATAGAGGTACAAGTTCAACATAACCAATTGTTGTGAGAAAAGCATTAATGAGAATCGTTCCGACAACAGAGAGTAATCCATAATAAACACTTGCCAGTAAACGGGGGTTGGAAAATTCAAGTGCAGGATCTTGCTTATTCATTTGGCACTCCATAGCTCCACCTATATATGTATCATTTTAGTATAAATAATTACACCGTGGTGTTGGATTATTGATTTTTTTATCATTCTTGTTTTGGTGAACTCGATTCCATTGTGAGATAGAGGTGTATCAACATGATAATTTGTATATACTAAAAAAAATAATTATTGATTTTGAATATGAAAAAATTTGGTCGTTTTATTTTGAAGCTGTTTGGATGGAAAGTTGTCGGCGAATTGCCAAAAGATAAAAAATATCTGGTTGTTGTTGCTCCCCACACCAGTAATTGGGATTTTGCTGTTGGTTTATTTGCTCGTTTTTCAATGGGAGTTAAAATTAACTTTTTAGCAAAAGATCAATTGTTCTTTTTTCCTTTAGGTTTGTTGTTAAAGTCTTTGGGTGGAGCTCCTGTAGATCGTTCTAAAAAAAATAAGACTGTAGATCAAGTCGTCGATATATTTCGCTCTCGTGACGAGTTTAAGCTTGCGATTACTCCTGAGGGGACGCGTAGTGCAGTGACCCGTTGGAAAGAGGGCTTTTATCATATCGCTTGCCAGGCAGGGTTGCCTATAGTTATGGTAGGGCCTGATTATTCAACTAAAGAACTTCGCATTCATGAAAAGTTCCAACCATCAGGAGATATTGATAAAGATTTCCCGATGATTCTTGATTTTTTTAAAACGATAAAAGGTCGTTATCCTAAGGAAATCCCAGAATATCATTCCAGAAAAGAGGACTAGTTTTATGGGGAGGTTGAGTACAGCAGAAGAGGAGCCTATTATATACTTCATGCGTCACGCTGTACTCAGGCTTCCTATTAAAATACTATGATTATAAGTGTTTTGTCATTTTTAACATTTTAAACTTTTTCCCATTGGGGAGAGCAAAATATTCTGGTCCAATAATTTGATAGCCACAAACCTGATATAGTTTTACACCAGGCAAGGTCGCCATCATTTCCATTTTTATAAATCCATGGAATAAGGCTTGTTGTTCACAATACTCCAGAAGCATTTTTCCAAGACCTTGGCGAGCATGGTTTGGATGGACAAAGAAAGCCCGAATCTTGGCAAAATCAGTTTGTGGATTTAAAAAACCTTCTTCACGTGCATTACATTGATCGCCACCGAATAAGGTTTTCCGTTTACTCCACCCTCCGCAGGCAACTACAGTTCCTTCTTTTTCTATCACGTAATAGGTTTGGTCTTGAATAAGCTCTTTATCTATTCCAAAAATAAAATGAATGGCGTCTTCAATTTCATGTTTTGAATAGTCCTCTTGGCTCAACCCCCGTGCTGAGTATTCAATGAGTTTATTTAAGCTATTAATTTCGTCAATTCGCGCTTTTCTTATCATGATTGTATCCTTTTGGTTCTTTTGATGGGATTGAGAATTTATCATGAAATAAAAATAAATAAATTTTTAATTTATTGACTATTTATTTCGTTTTATAATGAACCATCTTTAATAATGGGTAATATATGAAAAAAAATGAGAGAAAAGTGTCAGAAAATATAACTGAACCGGTCCATTTGGATAAAATTGATCGGAAAATTTTAAATTTATTGCAAAAAGACAATCAAATTACCAACTTGGCTCTTGCTGAGAAAGTAGGAATTTCTGCTCCTCCTTGTTTTCGTCGTGTTAAACGATTGCGTGATGAGGGCATTATTGTTAAGGATGTTTCTCTGGTAGATCCTTTTAAAGCTGGCCGTGGGCTTATTGTCTTTGCAAATATTACTTTGGAAAAGCAAAGAGAGGATTTGTTGGCTCATTTTGAACGTAAAATGGCGGAACAAGAAGAGGTGAAACAATGCTATTTTGTTTCAGGGGAGACTGATTATTTGTTAGTGATCCATGTTGCGGATATGAATCATTATAATGAGTTTGCACGCAGAGTATTTGCCAATGAAGCAAATATTAAAGTATTTCGCAGCAGTTTTTGCCTTAATCGCACTAAGTACAACACCAATATTCATTTTTCAGAGGATTAAGAATGTGTTCGTGAATCCCTCGTAGATACAGTCTCTAATAGCAAGCAACCTATTTAATGAAATAACTTGCTTTTAAAGGACTGTATCTACGGGTTACGATAAAATTATCTTTTCAATATGGATTTGCCTGCATAAGGTAAGGTGGCAATTTCATTAATGCGTAACAATTGATTGTACTTTGCAACGCGATCGGTACGGCATAAAGAACCAGTTTTAATTTGACCACATCCTGTCGCAACGGCAAGATCTGCAATAAAGGTATCTTCTGTTTCACCTGAGCGATGTGACATCACACAACGATAGCCATTTTGGTGAGCTAATTGAATTGTTTGTCGGGTTTCACTTAAGGTTCCGATTTGGTTGACTTTAATGAGGATGGCGTTAGCCACTTTTTGAGTGATGCCTTCTTGTAAAATTTTTGGATTAGTAACAAATACATCGTCACCTACCAATTGAATTCTTGAACCCAATTGAGCAGTCAAATGACTCCATCCAGTCCAATCTTTTTCATCCAAGCCATCTTCGATACTTACTATAGGATAATTAGCAACGAGATTAGTATAATAATCAATGAGTTGCATCGAAGTGAATTTTTGATTTTCAGAAGCCATATGATACATGCCTTGGTCATATAGTTCTGAAGCAGCGACATCCAATGCGAGTACTATCTCATCACCTAATCTAAATCCTGTTTTTTCAATTGCTTCACAAAGTAGGTCTAGAGCTTGGCGGTTCGATTTAATATTGGGTGCGAAACCCCCTTCATCACCTACTGCGGTATTTAAACCTTGTTTTTTTAAAACAGATTTTAATCCATGAAAAATCTCAGTACCCATTCTTAAAGCAGTGGGAAAATCAGCAGCGCCCACAGGCATGATCATGAATTCTTGAATATCCACATTATTGTCTGCATGAGCTCCGCCATTTAAAATATTCATCATAGGTACAGGCATGCACATCTTTTCACCTTGGTTTAAGGCTGCATACAAAGGTAACTTATGCTCATTTGCGCGCGCTCTAGCCGCTGCAAGAGAAACTGCAAGAATGGCATTGGCTCCTAGACGTGATTTATTTTCTGTGCCATCTAATTGACATAGTTTCTGATCCAAGGCGTCCTGATCTTCAATGGAAAAAAGGTGTAAGGCGTGATTGATTTCTTGATTAACATAAGCAACAGCGTGTTGCACGCCCTTACCATTATAGCGTTTGGGGTCCTGATCGCGGAGTTCACAGGCTTCGCGACTTCCTGTGGATGCCCCGGATGGAACACTCGCTCTTCCTTGGGTTCCACTTTTTAAAATAACATCCGCTTCAACAGTAGGGTTACCACGAGAGTCCAGAATTTCACGGGCTTGTATTTTAGTAATTTGCATGTCGAGTCCTGGTTACGATTAAATTTTTTTCAATCTGCGAAAAGCAGTGGATTTTTACTGCTTATTCAAATTGAAGTATTGTTTTGATATGTACTGACTTTGTCAAGAGATAGATTGTTTCCCTGCTGTTACTTTACCCAGGTATTCATATTCTTCTGAGGTATCTTCTGATTGAGAGTATCCAAAAAGATAACTGATAAGTCGTTTAAACTGTTGAAGCAAGGATTCATCATGCTTGCCTTCGTTTTTGATCTGCAGTGTATTTTGCATCTTGGTTAAGATTTCCCTTGGGGAAATTTGGTTGAGTTGCTCTAAATGCGCTTTTAATTCATAGATACCTTGAGGGACAGATACTTTTTGTTCACCTTTATTTATCTTATGGCGTGATCCAAAATATCCGAGCGCCCAGGGCTGAGTATTTTCGTTCAAGGCTTGATCTATTTTTTTATCAAGGTACTTATTAATTTTGAGTAACAAATCACGGATTGCAAGGTTTTCTTTTTCGATAATAAAGGTTTTATCCGTGTCAGTTTGAACCTGTTTTTTGAGTGCAGCAAAAATATTTGATAGTTCAAATGTGTATTCCCGGGACGCTAAAATAGGGGCTAGCGCCTTAATGATCTCTGGGTCTTGGTGAGTCATATCCGCTAATTGATGGTTAGGAATTTTTGCAATGAGTTTCGGAGTCTGAATAATGAGTAAAGCTGAGGATTTATTTTTTAATGCTTCCTGAAATAATTCACTCGGGTCGAAAGAGAACAAAAATTTTAAAGATTTTATTTGCAGCAATTGTGATTGTAACTTTTCCAGATATCTGTTTTGTCTATCAATTTCACTGGTAATTCGAGGATTTAATTCCCATGTGTGGTTTATATATGCTTTAGCGGCGTTCAATTTCTCTTTATAAACTGCTACCTGCTCTTTAACTGTTGCCATCATCTGCTCATGTAGCCTAATAAGAGCATCATGTTCATTTTGTAATTCTAACTCGGCAATTCTCTTCTCATTATTTATTTTAAAAATTGCACACTCTTTCATATAGTTGGTGAATTGAGTTTTAAACTCAAACAAACTTAATGCAGGTGTTTCTACAACAGGATTTTCAATTTTTCCTTCCATTTTTTCTCAATTCCATAGCAAGTGATAAAGAATCATAACAAAATGATCTTAATAAATACAATAATTGATTAACCTAATGATTTTGTGGATTTTTTTGTGGAATAGATAGCCTGGTGACGTGCAACGAAATCCGAGAAATATGAAGTTCTTTTGTTCCGGCCTACGTTTTGCCTCACCAGTCCCTGAGCAAATAATCAGAAACGAACAGCCCCAAGCTTCATTAATGCGTTGGATAAAGGAAGTAAAGGTAAACCTAAAATAGTATCTTCAGAGCCTTGAACTTCTTTAAATAACCATTTACCTTGGCTTTCATATTGATAAGCTCCACAACTATGATAAGGCTTTTCACTTTGTAAATAAGCCTCGATTGATTTCTCACTTAAATGGTGCAATGTTAAGTACGCTGTTTCATGATGTTGCCAAAGGAGTTCATTATTTTTTGCGATGCAAAGACAGGCAATTTGCAGATGCTCTTTGCCACTTAATAAACGTAAGTGTTCAATAGCAGTAGGGTGGTTCAAAGGCTTATTCAATAGAGTTTGTCCAAACAGACAAAGTTGGTCTGCGGCAATAATAAAATGTTCTGGGTATTGCAGGCTTACTGCCAAAGCTTTGCTTGCTGCAAGCGCATAGCCTAAGTCTAGTGTGCTCTCTGACTTGAAGGACGCTTTAATTGCATCTTCATCGCAGTGAGAAGGAACCACAGAAAATTCAATACCAAGAGATTGCAGCAATTTTAATCTTATTGAAGAGCTGGAGGCGAGGATAATGGGTTCTTGTTGGAACAATTTAGACATAAACAGCCACCAATGCCATCAGTGAGAAGCCTATAATCACGAAACTGAAATCTTTCAGATTACAACAACGTTCTACCATTACACAGCGTTCCAAGCCATGTAGGGTTCCTAGATAGAGAAATGTTCCTGATGAAGCAGCAAGTAAAATGGGATCAAATAAGGAGTCAGTTTCTACTCCATGACCAAAATACCAACCCAAATAGATCCCGAGTGGGGTCATCAAGCTGAATAAAATAAAAAAGACTAAGCTGGTATTCATGCTCATAGAACTTTTATTTAATTGCACTGCAACGGCAAAACTTTCTGCCCATTTATGAGTAATAATTGCAAGAAAGATCATAATGATCATGGAGTTATAATGGGATAATCCTAAAGCTGCACCCAACATAATTGAATGAACAGAGAGCATACCCCAGGCTAAAAGGGCAAAGGCTGGATGTTTTGTATTGTTATGATGGTAAAGCTCTTTTCCTAAATGTTCGAACCAGAGGAAAATCAGAAATACAGCACCAGTAATGATGTAGGCAAAAGGGTAGTTATATCCCATTTTATTAAATAATGAATTCGCATCTGGAAGCATATGCAACAATCCAGCCCCTAAAAAAACTCCGGTTGCCAGAGTTTCTCCCACTGGAAAATCAATATGCTGATCATCTTTAATACGTTTTCTAAACGGATACCAGCCTGCAATTAAAATGACTATAAAAATGGAACATGCAAAAAAAATCTTTAAGCTGGTAGGTGATACCATTGTTTATCCTATTACTTATTCTAGAATTTAATCGTTTAAATTGTGTAAGCATTCACGCCATTCCCCAAGATTCAAGTACTCCCTGAACGGTTACTAAATTGTAGCCTGGGAGAAGGCCAGAAGAAACCCAAGCCATCCCGAGCGCAGCGAGGAATAATGGGAGATCCCCGTTACATTCGGGATGCGGTAAAAGAACCCCGAGTTCAGCATTGCTTCACTACTAAAGCTAAAACTACGTAGTTTAGTGGTGATGCATGGCCTCATGCAAGCTAAATAAACGAACTTCTATAATATTGGACTGTAGTTTTAATGCCAAAATTACTCGATCATGTAATTCTTGCCACTGGTTGAAGGTTTCGTCACAGACTATATCTATCCCGATTTTGCCATCTAGATAATGTAAATTCCAAAATAGAATTTGTGGAAAATCAATGTGTACTTCATTAAATAATAGTTCGTGTAATACCTCTCTGCTTGGCAAATGCAAAGAGGGGCAACAACGTTCATCATCTTCAGGATCCACATGTACAATCACATCTTTGACGCTTTCGATTTGATCTTCAAGAGCATGGTGGACGTGTTGTGCAATATAATGTCCTTCAGATACTGATATTTTAGGTGAAACTAAAATATGTACATCAATTAATACATTCTCTCCCATAGAGCGGGTTCGCAATTGATGGATTTTTTCAACCCCATCTACATTTTGGATTACTTCTTCAATTCGTGACAATAACTCAGGACTGACTGCGGTATCTACCAATTCTTTGACACTATTCCAAGCATAATCCCAACCCATTTTAACGATCATAAGGCCGACTATAATGGCTGCTACGGCATCAAGAGAACGAAAACCGGCAATAGTGCCTATCAAGCCTACTAAGACAACTAGAGAGGAAGCTGCATCTGAGCGATGATGCCAAGCATTTGCTGTAATTAATTTCGAATTAATGCATTTTCCTATATATAGGGTGTAGTGAAACAAAATTTCATTGCTCAGGATGGAAATACAAATTATTGGCAAAGTGAACCAATTGGGTGTGATGTAATTGGAATGTAGTAAGTCATATATTGAATCCCAGGCGATGCCAATACCTGCAAAAATAAGTAAAAGAGATAACAATAAAGTCGCAGCTGTTTCAATGCGTTGATGGCCATATGGATGACTGGCATCCGCATCAAGACTACCGTATTTAGACGCAAATAAAACCATTGCATCTGTTATGAGATCGGATAAGGAATGAACTCCATCTGCAACAAGTGCATGCGAGTGGAAAAAATACCCACCAATGAGTTTAATGAGACCAAGTAGAGCGTTTGAAATAGCTCCCAAAAGGGTTACTTTTTTTGCTTGTAAATATCTATCGTTCTGAGCCATATGATGTTTTTTTTAAGTTAACATAACCTAAGTAAAACGAAATGAGACCTTTAGTTTTTCACCCTGATTCGAGATTCAGTTTCGTCTATTTTTGTTGGTCTATTTAAACATGGTTAAGAATTTTTTTATATTAAAACTTTCATTAAATTGAATGGGTATGAAATCATCTGGCGCATTATAAGACGCACGCAAATAAGCTGATTCCACAAGATGTTATGCATCCTATACACAGGATTATCCACAGATTTTGTGGATAAATCGCTTTTAGTCAAATAATGAATAAAAGTTGAATAAGCCTTATAGAATAAGAATTTGTCGAAAATAAATATAAGTCTGATTTTTTATTCAGTGGTATGAGGAGAGAAATTATCCACAGGATGTGTTACGTGAGAATGGGAAATTTTCTTGGATATATTAACAAAGAAAAAAATAAAAAACAGTCTTGACTTGGGTATTTTTTTAAAAAAATTTTAACTTTAAGAAGTATATTTGCATTGATTAAAATTAATTCATTTTCGATGTCTAAAACTAAACCTCAGAGAGCACTTTGGAAAGTTCTGGAGCAGGTGCCAATCACGCTGATTGTATAAGGTGTTCTACATCATGTTCACAGGATTATCCACAGATTTTGTGGATAAATGATTTAAGAAAGTAAAATGACTAAATAAGTAATAAGCCTTATGAAACAAGGATTTTTCCAAAAAAGGTGAGGATTTAGTGCTTTTTACTCAGTGAAATGAAGAGGTGAGTTATCCACAGGATCTGTTTTGTGGAATAGAGGAATTTTCTTGGATATCTTAACAAAGAAAAAAATAAAAAACAGTCTTGACTTGAGTATTTTTTTAAAAAAAATTTAACTTTAAGAAATATACTTGCATTGATTAAAATTAATTCATGTTTTATTTCTAAACTTAAACCTCAGAGAGCACTTTGGAGAGTTCTGAAGCAGGTGCTAATCAAGCTGATTTTATATGGTGTTTTACATCATGTTCACAGGATTATCCACAGATTTTGTGGATAAATGGTTTAAGGCAATAGAATGACCAAATAAGCAATAGGCCTTATAAAATAAGGATTTTCCTTTTGATGCATGTAATTTGGGTTTTTATCAAGTGATATGGTGAGATTGAGTTATCCACAAGATGTGGTTTTTGAAAATAAGAAAAATAGCTCAGCTATGTTAACCAAAGAAAAAAATAAAAAACAGTCTTGACTTGGATATTTCTAAAAATATTTTTATCCCTGTAAAAATTGTTCAAAATTACCTAACCATCGCTGGGTAATTTTGCGGGCAGTTTGAGGTGACTCTTCTAATAGTTTTTTTGCTATAGCGGGCAAAAGTGGAAGTAAATTCCGATCCCGTTGGATATCCGCGATTTTAAATTGTCGATAACCCGTTTGCCGAGTTCCGAGTACTTCGCCGGCTCCTCTTAACTCCATATCTTTTTCGGCAATAATAAATCCATCATTGGTTGCGCGCATTATTTTTAATCGCTCAGTACCCTGTTGTGATAGGGGGGATTGATAAAGCAAAATGCAATGAGATTGGGTACTGCCTCTTCCTACCCGGCCACGTAATTGATGGAGTTGGGATAAACCCAAACGCTCGGCATTTTCGATAATCATAAGACTCGCATTAGGGACATCTACTCCTACTTCAATAACTGTTGTAGCCACCAGTAAGTTAATTTCACCACTTTTAAAGGCGGCCATAGTTGCTTCTTTTTCTAAAGGTTTCATCCGACCATGTACAAGACCTACACGAGCTTCGGGGAGTTGTTCTTGTAAGGCATGAGCTGTTTCGGTAGCGGCCATACATTGTAATTTTTCAGATTCTTCAATGAGTGTACATACCCAATAAATTTGTCGACCACTGGCTATGGCTACTTCTAATCGTTCAATGACTGTTTCCCGTTTGTTCTGACTTAAGACTGCGGTAGCAATGGGCATACGTCCAGGAGGTAATTCATCGATAATTGAGAGGTCCAAATGGGCAAAGTGAGTCATGGAGAGTGTTCTGGGGATAGGTGTGGCGGTCATTAATAATTGATGCGGAATGAGTTGGTCCTGTTGTCCTTTTTGTTGCAAAAGCAATCTTTGTTCCACACCAAATCGATGTTGTTCATCAATAATGACTAGACCTAAGCGAGCAAACTGCACTTCTTCTTGAAATAGGGCATGGGTGCCAATAATCAACTGACAACTATGATCTGCTAACGCAGCAAATGCCATTCGTCGTTCACTTAGTTTCATTTTGCCACTAAGTCTAAATATTTTGATTCCCAAAGGTTCTAGCCAACGGATCAAATTATTGGCGTGTTGTTCGCTCAGTAAATCAGTGGGAGCCATAAAAGCGACTTGTTGTCCATTGGCAATCGCTTGTAATGCTGCAAGGGCCGCGATGATGGTTTTTCCTGCCCCCACATCGCCTTGTACTAAGCGTAACATGGGTTTATTATGAGTCAGATCCTCGCTAATCTCTTGGGCGACTCTCTGCTGCGCGTTCGTGAGCGTAAAGGGGAGGGACTCTAAAAAACGCTGATTCAAATTTTGGTCCATAGGCAAAGCAACAGCATGTAATGTATTACGTGCTTCTCTGGCGAATTGCATACTGAGGCGTTGTGCTAACAATTCATCAAAAACTAACCGTTTTAGCGCGGGGTGTTGCCCTTCTTCTAGTGACTGCACGGAGATATCTGGCGGAGGATTATGTAATAATTGAATTGCATCACCTAAAGGGAAAAAACTATTTGCCTGTAATTGTTCTTCACTCATCCATTCCAATTGTTGAAGCTCGTGTTTGCAACTATTTAAGGCGACGTTCACCAATTGTCTTAATCGTGATTGACTCAAACCTTGTGTACTTGGGTAAATGGGGGTGAGTGTTTCATTGACTTGGCATTCGCTTTCATCATCGAGCAACTGATATTCAGGATGGGTCATCGTTAGGGTATTGCTGAACTCCCGAACCTCCCCAAAGGCATGAATCATTGTGCTGTTTTTTAGATTATTAATTTGAGTTTTATTAAAATGAAAAAACTGCAGTTTTATTATTCCGGTTTTGTCCTCTACATAACAATGCAGCATTGCGCGCTTCCCGGTTTTAATTTCTGTTTTGCATACCCGCCCAGCAATCACGCACCACTCATTAGCGCGTAAATCTTGAATGGGTGTTATTCGTGTTCTGTCTTGATAGCGATAAGGTAAGTGGAACAGTAAGTCACCTACAGAATGGATACCACATTTTGCCAGTTTGGCTGCAAGGGTTGGTCCGATACCGCTTAATGATTCACACGAGTTAGATAACACAGTATTAATGATATTGAGAAAAGTGAGTATTCAAGTGTAACTCATAGTTCATATAGGAACAATTTACTGTTTTTCAATAAGAGCGCAAATTGTGTTTCATTAGGTATATAAACCTTTTCATATGGTACAAAAAAGCGCATAATAGCATCATTTTTTGATGGAAAACTAAGTAGCATGAAACATACTGTAGAGCAGCTTTTAAAACACGCTTTAATATCATTACAAAGATCAGGCGAGGTACCTACTGATTTGGATGTTGATATTAAGGTAGACCGTTCAAAAGATTCTGCTCATGGTGATTATGCCAGTAATTTAGCTTTGATTTTAGCCAAACCGTGTCGTCAGGCACCGCGAAAAATAGCAGAGCTTTTAGTTCAAGCCATGCCAACTGACCCCTCGGTGGACAAAGTGGAAATCGCTGGGGCAGGGTTTATTAATTTCTTTATACGTAGCACTTCTCGTTCCCAAGTTATTGGGGAAATACTGGAAAAAGCCGAACATTTTGGACGTAGTACTATTGGCCAAAATCAAAAAGTATTGATTGAATTTGTTTCTGCTAATCCTACAGGCCCTTTACATGTAGGGCATGGACGAGGCGCTGCCTTTGGAGCTACTTTAGGTAATGTTTTAAAGGCTGCAGGTTATGATGTAACCTTAGAATATTATGTGAACGACGCTGGAAGGCAAATGAATATTCTTGCTGCCAGTGTGTGGTTACGTTATCTCGAGCTTGCTGAGGAGCCTGTTGTTATTCCTGCCAATGCTTATAAAGGTCAGTATGTTTCCGAAATAGCACAGGAGTTTTGGGCAGAACATGGTAAAGAATATGTACATCCATGGGCTAGTGTAGTTGACGGATTACCTCTTGATGAGCCTCATGGCGGAGACAAAGAAGTTTATATCGATGCTTTAGTTGAGCGTGCAAAACAATTGTTGAGCATGGATGTTTTTGCCCTATTTCACCAACATGCATTAAATACAGTGCTTGATGACATCAAAGATGATCTTGCTGAATTTGGTGTGAAATACGATAGTTGGTTCTCCGAACAATCCTTGTTTGAAGATGGATCTATTCAAAAAGGAATTCAGGCGCTTAAGGATAGCGGTCATACCTTTGAAAAAGAAGGGGCGCTTTGGTTTAGAGCGACTGATTTTGGTGACGAAAAAGATCGAGTATTGGTGCGTGCTAATGGCAATACTACTTATTTTGCTTCGGATGTAGCTTACCATTGGAATAAATATGATAGAGGTTATGACCGGGTAATTGATATTTTTGGTGCGGATCATCATGGCTATATCACCCGATTGCGAGCTGTAGTAAAAGCTTTGGGGCATGATGAAAGCGCACTGGATGTATTGCTTGTTCAATTTGCCATTTTATATCGTGGTTCTGAGCGAGTGCAAATGTCTACACGTAGTGGTTCTTTTGTTACTTTAAGAGAATTACGTAACGAGGTAGGAAACGATGCGGCACGCTTCTTTTATGTGGCACGCAAGTCAGAACAACATATGGATTTTGATTTGGATTTGGCAAAATCAGAATCAAGTGATAATCCGATCTATTATATTCAGTATGCTCATGCAAGAATATGCTCTGTATTAAGACAGTTAAAAGAACGAGGCTTGTCTTGGGACAAGGCACTTGGGTTAAAAAATATTGATTTATTAGATCAAGCTCATGAAACTCATTTGATTTCTTTAATTAGCCGGTATCCAGAAATTGTAGAATTAGCGGCTGCGCACTGTGAGCCTCATCAAGTGGCTTATTATTTACGTGAAGTAGCCAACGGCTTGCATAGCTATTATAATGCTATTCCGCTTTTGTGTGAGCAAGAGCAATTACGATGTGCTCGTCTTTGTTTGTTAGAGGCAGTACGTCAGATATTAAAGAATGGTTTGGACTTATTGGGCGTATCAGCTCCTGAGAGTATGTGATGGCAAAAGAATATGGAAATAGGCGTTCTTCACGGTCGCGCGGTGCTACACCGCATCAGCTTTTAGTGATTACGTTGACTTTTTTAGTAGGGTATATGACCGCTTCTTTTCTAGATATAGAAACCGTAAGTCAGTGGGTAAACTCCCAGGTTTTGGCCCATCATGAAATAAAAAAAGAACCCCCTAAACCCGGGGCACAGCATGCTGCGATCCCGCCTAAACCAAAATTTGAGTTTTATACACTCCTGGCCAATGAAAAAGTTCCAAACTCTCAACCCAATGGTAGTCCTGCCGCTTCCGTTCAATCCGCTGCAAATGCAACTGCAACAACCGTAGCGACCACACCAACTGCAGCTACCTCAGCGGTTAAGACAACGGCCAATGTCGCCAGTGCAGCTGCACCAATAAAACCAAACGGGGCTCGAGTACCTGTTGCTGCAAACAATGCCCCCGCTGCGAGACCTGCTACCGTAGATAAAAGTAAATATTTAGTGCAAGTAGCTTCTTTTAAGGCGCGTAGAGATGCAGAGCAAATGAAAGGTACATTGATACTTAAAGGTTTTAGTGTATACATCATTCCTGTAAGCCATGCCACAAAAGGTAATTGGTTCCGGGTTGTAGTAGGACCTTATTCTAATCGTGCTCTTGCCCAACAGGCTCAAATGAATTTGGCAAAAAATGAACGTCTAAACGGTATGGTTACCAGTGGCGGATAAGCGCGCTGTTAACACATAACTCAGGTTAGGATGAAGTAAACTCACAATTTGCTTAACGACGCACTACTACCTGAATGTTTGCAGCATTCTTGATTGCATGTGGCTTACTAATCCCTACTGTAATTTGAGAGACTTTAAACTGTTTTTTGATTAAGTCTGCAACTTCATTGGCAACTGTTTCAATGAGTTGGAATGATTTCGATTCCACATAGAGCGTTACACTATTACACAGCGCTTCATAATCTATAGTCTTAGTTAAATCTTCCTGGCACGCCCTGAAATCAGTATCAATACTGATATCAATCAATAATTGTTGATTAATGCGTTGCTCCCATGCGTAAACGCCAATTTTAGTACTTACGTTAAGAGCTTTGATATTCAAGGTATCCAAATTTCCGCCTACCCAAAGTAATTTATCGATGATTTTATCTAAATAGTTATAGTGATGTATAGAGTTATGTCGCCTGGGTTTGAGGAAACTTAACCCAGGTTCCAGCTCCATCATCATTCTATAAATCATTTATACCTTTAATTCATTGGTTTCTTCTTCCTGATTTTGAATTGCATCGGATTTATTAAAGAGGAGGCTCGCTCCTTTATCGTATCCCAGTATTGGTAATGCAAGTACTAACATCAAAGATAAGCCAAGAATCATTTTACTTAATAAAATAGGTCCAGCGACACTACCTGCCATTACGCGAAACGAAGTATGAACATTTTCATCCACAGCAACACGCCATAAATAATTAGCCATGGCGGGAACTAAAGTTAGGTCTAATAAACCAAAAGCAGGAAAACCGGTATACTCATCATCAAATTGTTTGCCTGTAATTGCATGATACGCGCTTTCAAAACGGACTGCTAAGCTGGATGAAGGGGAAAACAATAAACCTAAATGACGATATCGACTTTCACTTATAAACTGCCCTATTTTTTTGACGCTAAATTGTTCTATATCGTCTTTTTTTAAAATTTGCGAATGAATCTGTTGCTCATCCGCGTCCATATAAATTCTGGCAATGGAGTTTTTATCTTGTTCGGTTTTATCTTGTGGGAAATTGTACTCAACTGCATTGGCAATTAATCGCCCCATAATCGCAGACCCTTGTTCATTAGGTTCAATTTGCCAAGTATGCTTTCCACCTAAAGGGTTTAATGACGACGTCATATCAACAAAAACAATTTCTTTTTCTTTAGCGGCTGCGTAATTCAGGATTTCTCGATATAGTTCATTCATGGTTTCTTCAACCACAGTAAAAGGAGCGCGGCCTTTTCCTTCGGCGCGTGCTAAATGAGAAAATCCAGTATAAATAAAATAAGGAGTTAATTTTGTAATCGAGGGATAATATTGAGATAAAAGGACAATACGACTAAGTTGAGGGTTATTCTCAATTAACTCATCAATAATTTTTTTATAATCATTTAGTATCTTTGTTTTTACTTCATCGAAAGCCAAGTTGATGGCGGGTTTTGCATGCTCTGGTGTAATTCTTAAAAGGAGTTGGGGGTAATTCATTTCCTGCATTAAGGTATTTGCTAGCGCTTCTCGATAATTATTACCACCCACGCTGATGACCGCAACATCGGGTTTCCATGCTGTAACTGCCTTCAATTGCTGTACATAAGAGCTAGTATGATCCAGATCTTTGGGTAGAACTTTATCTAAGCGACAGTACGACATTAGATCTTCTGTTGTCGCACCATCAACAGCAAAGTTTCCTACCTCATAAGAATCTGCTAACTCATGATGAGCGAGAGCGACTGCAGTTTGATGCGTTACTGTATGGGTTTTTTGATCATAAGCTTTTCTTTTATCGACCCAATATCCATTGTCTACAGTGGAGTCGCCCATTAAAGCAACTTTTTTGGGGGATTTTTCATGACTTCCCTGCACAAGTTTTAATCTACCTGTGTCTTTAGGATATCCTAATCCTATCGATTGAGAAGAATTTTTAATTAGTCCCATAATAAACTCTTTATAGTAAAATTGATGCTGATTATGTTTCTAAACGTATTCCATAGTCAATTAATAAACAATTCTTGTTTTAGTTCGAGTGGATAATGCGTAAATATGTTAGCATTAGCGTATTTTGATGATGTTGGGATAACACGATGTATGATTTGGATCAATCTTTGTTCCTACGTGCTTTAAGAAGACAACCTGTAGAACGAACTCCTGTATGGATGATGCGTCAAGCAGGACGTTATTTACCTGAGTATCGAAAGACAAGACAACAGGCGGGTGATTTTTTAAGTCTGTGTAAGAATCCCGAGCTTGCGTGCGAGGTTACATTGCAGCCTTTACGTCGTTATGCTTTAGATGCTGCTATTTTATTTTCTGATATTTTGACCATTCCAGATGCAATGGGATTAGGTTTGTATTTCGCCGAGGGCGAAGGACCTTGTTTTCAGCGACCTTTGCACGAGATACAAGCAATTGCCAATTTGCAAATCCCAGAAGCAGATTCTTTAGCTTATGTAATGGATGCGGTACGACTAATCCGTCGAGAAATGCCAAAAGAGCTTCCTTTGATTGGTTTTGCAGGCAGTCCATGGACTTTGGCGTGTTATATGGTTGAAGGGAGAAGTACCAGAGACTTTAAGCGTATTTTGCATTTAATTTACACCGAAAATGAAGCGGCTCACATGTTGCTGCATAAGTTAGCAGTATCCGTAGCAGATTATCTTATGGAGCAAATTAAGGCGGGTGTTAATTCAGTTATGCTTTTTGATACCTGGGGTGGAATTTTAACACCAGAGAATTATCAAAAATTTTCCTTAGGATATATGCAGCAGATTGTGCAGCAAATTAAAGCGAATTACCCTAACATTCCCGTTATTTTGTTTACCAAAGGTGGGGGGCAATGGTTGGAAAAAATGGTTAGTACGGGTTGTGATGCTTTGGGTATCGATTGGACCTGTGACTTGGGGGAAGCGCGTCGGAGAGTCGGCAATCAAGTCGCATTACAGGGGAATCTTGATCCCTGCGTGTTGTTGACTTCTAAACAATGTATCCGAGAAGAGGTAAAGAAGGTGTTGGCGTCTTTCGGAGCAGGTTCGGGACATGTCTTCAATCTCGGACATGGTATCACTCCTGATGTGCCTCCAGAGCATGTTGCGGCTATGATTGAGGCTGTTCATGAATTTAGCCCTTATTATCATCAATAATGATATCAAGTTGCCTGGGTCTTACTGTACTCAGGCCTACAAGCAGGGAGATAGCGCTCTGGCTGGTTTTCTCTTTAAATGTTAACAAAAGAGATACTTAATTCCTACAGTAATTTCATTACCACTTAAAGAAGAACTATAAAGGCCTTTGGGATTATTAAAAGTAATAATTCGATGATCAATATTCGCGTGTGCATGATTGTTGTAGAAGTTATGAGAATATTCTAATTGAGCAACCCAATGTGTCTTTAAAATTGGTAAGTCAAAAGGCAATTGTGTTTCAGTCTGGTTTTTTAAATTTATTACACGAAATAGATTATTAGAAATAGTACATCCATTGTTTTGCAACAAAATATCAGATTTGCCTAATGCATTAGTATTGGTCTCTAAATTACCGAATTGATAAAATCCTTGGCGATAAGGTGAATTATTAAAAGTAACTCCACCCGGACCTTGGCCTAACTCAGACTTTGGGAGCGCGTCCCATTGTTGTAGTACAGTACCTTTATTCGCATCAAATAATGTAAGAGGGTATTGATGGCCCACTGGAAGTTTTTTGCAAATAAGAAATATGATAAGCAAGAATTGCTTTACTTGAACTATTTTTATCAAAATAAATAATTTTTTTCGTATTAATACCTGTAGTAACAGGATTTCCGGCTGCTGCTATCGTTTCTGCTTGTGCAATTGAAATTTTACCCTCTAAATTAGGAATATCTTGAGCAATATCATCAATTAATAGGCCTGTTACCGTTGGATTAGCTTGTGGTGAGATATGATAAATGACTTGTGCGCCAAAAACAGGTACCCCCCCATAACATTGATTATAACGAATATGACTTACTTGAAAGGCATCAATGTCACCGCCGACAAATTGTAAGGTATTAATCGCATTTTTTTGAGTGGATAAATTTGTAGGTAACTGTAGCCCTGGTGAAATAGGTGTTGCTTGTGTCAGGGAAAATTTTCTAATAATGATGCAGGATCATCCACTGTTCCCCATAGAATCTGTTGTTGAGCCGCATAACCAATTGTAAGAGGAGATAGGTATATGACTAATGTGAATCCTTGCAACAGTCTTGGCAACTTCCTTGCCTTCATGTTTTTACTCCTTTAATAATATATATCCTGAGACAAAACTAATTTCAGATTAAAAAATTACTTTAACTAAATTTTGGAAAAAAACTAGGGCTGTCGCTCATTTATTCCTCCCTATCAAATGTACAGAAAAATTTAATAGGGAAGTGATTTTGCTTATTAAATTCCCGTTAAGCATTTAGAGGTAGCCTGAACTTGGGAAATTATTGTGTCAAACATTTACTTAAACTAGATGGCACACAATCTTCTGAAAAATCCATCATAACATGAGACTCTTTGTGGAAAGAAACAGAGTATTCTTCTTCTACTGCTTGTTTTAGTTTCTGATATCGTTTGTCTTTAAGAGCATGCACTTTTTCAATGAGTTGATGATATAAGTCAATATCTGATTGGGTTTGGGGACGTGTTAATTTTCTTAATTGATCGGCATGTTCTAATTCTTCCTGAGTGGGGAATGTGGATTTTTCCGATTTATGAGAAAATAGCGAAAAAAGAGAAAAAGAAGGGCGAGGCTGAAGCGCAACCGATTTTTCTTCAGAATTCTGTGAAAAGGATGATGAAGAACCATTCTCAACCTCCTTTAATTTTTTAGAGTTATCTTGGTGCCTTGGTGAATTCAAAAAATTAAGATTTAATGATATTCTTTTTCTTGATTTGTTTGGCAAGGGATCACCGGCTTTAGTACCAAATGATGATGTTAATAAAGAGTTAGCCTCTGGCTTTTCTGCTATTCTAGAATTACTTTGATATCGAGGTGATAATAGAGGGTCCACAGAACAACTCACCTGTGATTTTTTTTGCTTTCCCGAATGTGAATGCTCTTCGGCCCACTCATAAATGATCCTACCAACATTCTTCATTTTCTTTGCTAAAAGTGCTTGCCTTGGTCCCCACGGCTCAGGAGCCATTAACGAGTTTACTTTCTCCCATTTCGTTACGGCTTCATTGAACGCTTTCTCTCCTGTCTTGGCTTGCTGAATTCCCTCATCCCCGAGGAGGCTTGGAAGAATTCTGGCTAAAATGAGATTTGCATTGTTTATTGTATCAAGCATTAATTTCTCAGGGGTTGTCTCTGGATATTTCAACGATTCAATGTAGCTTTTAGGGATATCGATTAATCGCTTCCTTACCTTTAGATGATTTAATAATTGCAGTTCAGTGGAAATTTGTTCAATTATTTTCTTACCTTCTTTTGCAGCACTTTCAAATCCTGAGTTTGCGATCCAAATACTAGACAATGATATATTTAGATGAAAGCTGCCTGTTTCATTAATACATTCTGTCCAAATCTCATTAAGAAGAGAAAAGGCTTGTTGGAGTGCTTGCTCTGCTTGGGATTGATATTTTTCTTGCAAAAATTTCTGGAGCTCATCATCTGAATCAAGTAATTCTTCTTGGGCTTTGCTCAATTCAATATAATTTTTTAGATAAGTAAGATACTGATTTAAACGTTCTAGAAAAAACAATTGATCTTCTAGGAACGCCGCAATGGCTGCCGCTTGAAAACCCGCACGCAAAGAAATATTTGGCATGCTTAGCCATTCTTGAACCGTATGGATTTCTTTGCCAATGGTTACATTTTTTTGTAATAAGTTATCGATTTTTAATATGTTTTCTTCGTGAAGAACCGTAGGCGACTTAACTTGCGCGTTTGAGGTTTGATGGTGAGTTAGCAATTCGGCCTCTTATTTTTCATGCTGAATTAATTATGCGCCGATTGTCGCACGATGTTTGAAAAAATCAAGCTAAGCCTGTTAATGAGTTTGTGACCAAAAAACATATCATCCTGTAAGCAGTTAGGCACCCACTACCTCATAGTACACGCTTTATCTAGGGATCTTATAGTTCTCTGGATTTGAATTTTCTTGACTTACCCTCTATGTTAAAAAGAGGAGTCTTCTCTCAATAGAAACGGATGTCACACACCATGACGCACTCTCAAAGAATAACTAATGATGTTCTTGTTGATTTAGCACTACAAGGTGGCGGTGCTCATGGAGCATTTACCTGGGGCGTGCTGGATCGTTTATTAGAAGAAAAGAAGCTACGAATCGATGGTATTTCGGGTACATCTGCTGGAGCTATGAATGCAGCAGTCCTTGCCGATGGTTATACCAAAGGGGGTTCTGAGGGAGCACGCGATATGCTCGAGTTGTTCTGGAGGAATGTCTCTGAAGCGGCACGTTTTAGTCTTTTACAACGCAGTCCTCTTGATATTCTATTGGGCCAGTGGTCGCTCGATTATTCTCCTTTTTTCATGACCGTGGATATCATGTCTCGATTGTTTTCACCCTATGATCTTGATCCATTCGGAGTGAATCCACTTCATACTATTTTGGTGAACACCATTGATTTCAAAATATTATCACGCAGTCCGATCAAATTATTTATTACTGCGACAAACGTGAGTACTGGCAGAGGAAGAGTTTTTCGCAATGACGAAATCACGCCTAATGTTCTTCTTGCATCCGCATGTCTGCCTACTCTTTTTAAGGCAGTGGAGATCAATGGAGAGCACTACTGGGATGGAGGATACTCAGGGAATCCCACAATTACACCGCTTGTTCGCGAATGTGAATCAAATGATACAATTTTAGTGCAAATTAATCCTGTCGCACGCCCAGATATTCCTCAGTCAGCACGGGCTATTCTTAATCGTCTGAATGAAGTTTCGTTTAATGCTGTGTTACTTAAGGAACTTCGTATGATTGCTTTATTACGGCAGCTGGCGCATCCACAAGATTCTGAAGGGGCAAAATGGGCTGGTATGCGGATACATCGGGTGAGCAGCGATATTATGCTTGAGCTTGGTTATTCCTCCAAACTCAATGCAGAATGGGACTTTTTACTTATGCTGCGAGATGAGGGACGTCAAGCTGCTGACGCTTTTCTCTCAGAACATGCGAATGACCTTGGCAAACGTTCTTCTCTTGATCTTGATGTATTACTTGAGGGCGTTTAGCGTTATTCATTTCTAAACTGTCTACTCAATTGAATGGCCATTTCTATTGATTGTTCGTAATTAAGCCGTGGATCAACCAAACTATGATAGGCTTTTTTCAGATCATCCGCTGATAATCCGCGAGCGCCACCAATACACTCCGTAACGTTATCACCAGTCAGTTCAAAATGAACGCCACCTAGATAACTACCCATATTGCGATGAATTTCCAACGCTTGTTTGAGCTCTAAGAGAATGTTATCAAAGTGACGGGTCTTAATACCATCCACTGTAGTTTCTGTATTTCCATGCATAGGATCACAAGACCAGGTCACTGGAATTTTTGTTTTTTTCACGGCCTCAATCAGTGGAGGAAGCAGTTTATCTATGTGTCGTGCTCCCAGTCGAGTGAACAACAAAAGCCGTCCCTCTTCACGCTGAGGGTTTGCGCGATTTAATACTTCTTCTAACCATTCGGGAGTAGCTCCTGGGCCAATTTTGATCCCAATGGGATTTTCGACACCACGCAAAAACTCCAAATGTGCACTGTCAGCTTGTGCGGTGCGCATACCAATCCAGGGTAAGTGCGTAGAGAGGTTATACCATAAGCCATCTTCCATTTGACGGGTCAATGCTTGTTCGTAATGTAAATGCAAGGCTTCATGAGAAGTGTAAAAATCTACTTTAGCTAAATTACTGGCTTGTATTCCACCAATGGTATCTAAAAAGTCCAAGGTATCACCAATTGATTTAACCAGGGTTTGATACTCATCTTTTTGTTTTGAATGTTCAACAAAACCCAAGTCCCATTGCTGAGGATGATTAAGACTGGCAAAACCACTGTCGAGCAAGCTACGAATAAAATTTAAAGTGATGGCTGAGCAGTTGTAAGCCTGCAATAATAATTTAGGATTGGGTTCCCGTGCTTCCTGAGTAAATTCAGGGGAGTTAACCAAATCACCTCTATAGCTTGGTAAAGTAACTCCCTCAAGTGTTTCATAATCGGAAGATCGGGGTTTTGCATATTGTCCAGCAATTCGCCCAACCCGAATAATGGGTTTGCGTAACCCGTGCAATAAAATCAAGCTCATTTGTAAAATGATTTTTAATTTATTGCTAATAATTTCTGAACGACAATCATTAAATGATTCGGCGCAGTCGCCGCCTTGAAGAATAAACGCTTCCCCACGTCCAGCACGTGCAATTTCTTTTTTTAAATTTTTTACCTCACTACTGGTAACCAGAGGAGGTAAAAGGCTCAGTTGTTCTACAATTTTATTTAACTGCTCTTCATCAGAATAAGTTGCAGCTTGTAAATACGAGTACTGGAGCCAAGACGTAGGCGACCATTTTTGCATAAAAAAACCTATGTAACTTTTTTGAGTCTAAGTATGGAATAAATGAACACATACTGCAAGCGAACCTGACCTTAAATGATAAAGCTTTTATCCATCTTGTCTATATGCATAGAAACTTTAGGAGCTTTGAGGGGCATATGGGAGAGGGAGTATACTTGATAATGGAGCAAAGCACATGACAACCTCTGTTGTCATGAGGTTCTTGAAGTCATTACTAACTTTTGCTCGGGGTAAAATCACTAAGACTTTCCATTGTATCCTTCACCATAGACACTATTGTATCTCGTTTGGCATACGCGACACCGCCCAAAAAGAGAGTACCTACGGCAAAGATGGAAAATTTTATCAAAGAGCTCTTAGAAAAAAAGGGTTTTTTCTCTTCAGGTAAAGCAATTTCTTTTTTGGTATCATACCAATCTGGTAAGTTATCTCTGTCATATAGCTCATGAGAGTCAGTATTATCTAATACAAAAAAGGAATAGGTATCTGCATTATTAATTGCCCTTGCTGTAACTCTAGAACATTCTACTTGAGTCGTTCTGGGTAACAATCGAAAATCCTCCGGATAAGGGCGTTCCTCAGTACTGTTTTTTACTTTTTTTTGACCATGATAATATCCTCTATCATTCACAAAACCATATCGATGTGAAGACTCATGGAGCAATGTTGCTAAAGCCTTGGAAGGATGGTTTGTAAGCATTCGATAATCAATATGGATTGGACCAAAATAGTCTCTTACGAATAATACCTCTCCCAAATCACTCTTTACCTCATGACCAAAAACATATCCAACGACTGTATTTTTAGGATTATTTAATAAGGACTGTCTGATATTACTGATATACACCTTATTAGGCTTAGACTCCACATTTTTGGCATGATAAAGCATTAAGTCTCTAAGTAATAAATGATAATTCAGTTTTGCGCCATCAACCGTTGATTGTGTGTTAATTTGAGGAATTAGCTCATCAATATTGTGTTCTACTGGGTTATCGTTCTTATTTTCAAAATAAAATAGATACCACTGATTATTTGCTCTTACCAGTACATAAGTCTTTTCTTCGAATGCCGCGATTTCATGCTGCAAGGGCTTGTGATCCATTATTTCAAGAGAGATGTTTAATTGCCTGTTTAATCCTTTATAAGTTTTGAGTAGGTTATTTTTAATTGATTCAATGTTTTCAAGAATATTATTTATAGAATGACCACCAGTAATGGGAACATAAAAATGTCTTTTTAACATTCTTAAAGCATGTAAAACTTTAGGAGGGGCATGATCATCAATGAACATCTGTTTAATATTTATATTTTTTTGATGTTTAATCCCTTGATCACAGTTATTTAAATAATCTTGGAGTTGAGTTAATAAGTATAGAGTTCTTTCCAGCCTCATTACGGATTCATTATAAATTTGATTAAGTGTTTCTTTTTCTTGTTTTGTTAAAAGTTCATCTTTAGACTTTAATGAAACAATTGTTTGATCCTGTGCAATATATTCAGGTTTTTTTTTCGAATTTTTATGATTTTTTGGCATTTTGGTTTCCTCGATACAACTGGAACTCAGTCCAAATTAAATTCAATACTTGATGCTAATATTGTACAATAATTAACCTTAATGAATTATTAAATTCCATTCGGGATAAAAATAATAAAATCAAATGCATTATTGAAGCGCTTTTAGTTGCGTAATCTGTGCATTAATCAGCGATTCGGAATAAAGTACCTGGTTATTTATTAATAAAATCAGGGGGGGAAATACTTTTTAGGTTTGTATCGCTGTGATTTACATTAATTTGTTGCAATAAAAATTTAATAACCCTTGAAATCTTATTAGGTGCCCCCATCTCTGGTTTTCACATAGCTAAGCTGTTGAAAAGGAGTAATTGCATGAGTAAAAAACAAGATAAAAATTGGCATCAATTTAAAGAAGAGAATGAATCAAAACATGTTGAAAATTCAGAAGACACTGTAGACTTATCTGAAGAAATAGACCACTCAGAACCCTCTTTAGCTCATCCAAGTTACATTGAGTTGAGTGAAAAGCTGACTCTTGCGGAACAGCAATCTCATGAAAATTGGGAAAAAGCAGTTCGTGCTCAGGCTGAATTGGACAATGTTCGTCGTCGTGCTGATCGCGAAGTAAGCAATGCTCATCGCTATGGTGTTGAGAAGATAATTACGGATTTATTACCGGTAATCGATAGTCTAGAACAAGCTTTACAACTGGCTGTTAAAGAAGAAGATGCAGCAATGCGTGAAGGCTTAGAATTAACTCTGAAACTTTTTATGGATGTATTGAAAAAATTTGAGGTTCAGCAAATTGATCCCATGGGTATGCCTTTTGACCCACAGATTCATGAAGCAATGTCGATGCAAGATGTACCCGGTGCAGAACCTAATACAGTATTAGCAGTATTCCAAAAGGGATACAAACTAAGTGATCGAGTGATTAGACCTGCACGTGTGGTTGTGTCAAAAAAATAAAAATGTAAGTTCTGTGGGTTGAAATTGGCAGGCTATGCCCCATATAAGAATCATTGCATTAGAAAACTACTACTTTGGAGCAAGAATAGAATGGCTAAAATTATAGGAATCGACTTAGGTACCACCAACTCATGTGTTGCGGTGATGGAAGGGGATAAACCTAAGGTAATCGAAAACAGTGAAGGTCACCGCACAACGCCTTCCATCGTCGCTTTTACTGATGATGGTGAAGTATTGGTGGGACAAGCTGCAAAACGTCAAGCAGTAACCAATCCAGATAATACTTTATTTGCGATTAAGCGATTGATCGGTCGTCGTTTCGAAGATGCGGTTGTGCAAAAAGATATCAAAATGGTTCCTTACAAGATCGTTAAAGCAGACAATGGCGATGCTTGGGTTCGTGTGAAAGGTCAGGACAAAGCACCACCACAAGTTTCTGCTGAAGTATTACGTAAAATGAAAAAAACTGCAGAAGATTACCTTGGTGAAGAAGTGAAAGAAGCGGTAATTACTGTACCTGCTTACTTCAATGATTCTCAACGCCAGGCAACTAAAGATGCGGGTCGTATTGCTGGTCTTGAAGTAAAACGTATCATTAACGAACCTACTGCTGCAGCTCTTGCTTATGGTATGGATAAAAAACGCGGTGATTCAATCATTGCTGTATATGACCTTGGTGGTGGTACTTTTGATATCTCGATCATTGAAATTGCAGAAGTTGATGGAGAACATCAGTTTGAAGTACTCGCAACAAATGGTGATACGTTCTTAGGCGGAGAAGACTTTGACTTGGCGTTGATTGAGTACCTTGCTTCTGAATTCAAAAAAGACACAGGTATTGATTTGCACAATGATCCATTAGCATTACAACGATTGAAAGATGCTGCTGAAAAAGCAAAAATTGAACTTTCTTCAGCACAACAAACAGATGTTAATCTGCCTTACATTACCGCTGATGCTTCTGGACCTAAACATCTAAACATTAAATTAACTCGCGCTAAACTTGAGTCTTTAGTTGAGAAATTGGTTGAGCGTACAGTAGAGCCTTGCAAAATCGCATTGAAAGATGCTGGATTGAACGTATCACAAATTAACGAAGTCATTTTGGTTGGTGGTCAAACACGTATGCCTTTAGTACAAAAAACAGTAGAAGAGTTTTTTGGTAAAGAACCACGTAAAGACGTTAACCCCGATGAAGCCGTTGCTGTGGGGGCTGCTATTCAAGCTGCAGTTTTATCTGGTGAAGTAAAAGATATTCTGTTACTTGACGTAACTCCTTTGTCTTTAGGTATTGAAACTATGGGTGGTGTAATGACCAAACTCATTGAGAAAAATACCACAATTCCGACTAAGGCCAATCAAGTGTTCTCTACTGCAGATGATAACCAAACAGCCGTGACTGTGCATGTACTCCAAGGAGAAAGAGAGCAAGCATCAGCGAATAAATCTTTAGGTCGATTCGATTTAGGTGATATTCCTCCTGCTCCACGTGGCGTACCACAAATTGAAGTAACTTTTGATATCGATGCTAATGGTATCCTGAATGTTTCTGCCAAAGATAAAGCTACTGGTAAGGCACAATCCATCGTTATTAAAGCATCAAGTGGTTTGAGTGACGAAGAAGTAGATGCAATGATAAAAGATGCTAAATCGCACGCCGAAGAAGACAAGAAATTTAAAGAAATGGCAGAGTTACGTAATCAGGCAGACAGTTTGATTCATAGTTGTGAAAAATCAATGAAAGATTTGGAGGCTGAACTTGCGGAAGATGAGAAGAAAGGCATAGAAACAGCAATTGCTGAATTAAAAGAAGCGATTCAGGGCACTGACAAAGCACAAATTGAAGAGAAATTAAAAGTGTTAAACGATGCTTCTGGTAAAATGGCTGAACGAGTTTATGCTAAAAAAGCATCTGAAGGACAATCAGGACAAGGTGAGGCTCCTCAGCAAGAACAAGCGAATACTCAAGAGTCAGCTAAAACTGATGAAGGAGTTGTTGATGCTGAGTTTGAAGAGGTTAAAGACGATAAAAAATAATTGTTATCGTGACTTAGTCGCCTAGGTGCTTTGTAGCCTGGGCATAATGAAGCGGGGCCCGGGATTAAAGTTTATTCTAGAAATCCCCGGTTCCGCTTCGCTATGCTTAGGCTACATTGTCAGTTTTATATTTTTAATATTGTGAGTAGTTATGGAACAGCAGGATTATTATGAACTTTTAGAAGTAAGTCGAACTGCAAGTGATGCCGAAATTAAAAAAGCATATCGCAAGTTGGCAATGAAGTATCACCCAGATCGCAATGCTGGTGATTCTGCTGCAGAAGAAAAATTTAAAGAAATTCAAAATGCTTACAGTATTCTCTCTGATCCACAAAAACGTGCTGCCTATGATCAATTTGGTCATGCAGGTGTTGATCCTTCTATGAGAGGCGGACAAGGTTTTGGTGGTGGTTTTGGCGGTTTTGGTGATGTTTTTGAGGATATTTTTGAAAATATCTTTTCTGGGGGACGGGGTGCTGGAAGGCAATCTCGTGGTCAACGAGGCGCTGACTTGCAATTTAATGTGCAATTAACGCTCGAGGAAGCGGCTTTAGGTAAAGAGGTGCAAATTACAGTTCCTAGACATGGCGCTTGTTCTACCTGCAGTGGTAGTGGCGCTAAAAAAGGAACCCAACCTAAAACGTGTGAAACCTGTAATGGTATGGGACAAGTCAGAATTCAACAAGGTTTTTTCTCTATTCAGCAAACCTGCCCTAGTTGTCATGGTGAAGGAAAAATTATTTCTGATCCTTGTCCAGATTGTCATGGTCAAGGTCGAGTTCGTGAAAGTAAAAAACTAACTGTTAAAATTCCTGCTGGTGTAGATAACGGTGATCGCGTTCGTTTAAGCGGCGAAGGGGAAGCCGGCATGCATGGTGGTGGCCCTGGTGATCTGTATGTACAAATCAACGTAAAAAAACATACCATTTTTGAACGTCATGAAAATGATTTACATTGTGAAGTACCCATAAGCTTTATAATCGCTGCAATGGGTGGTTCCATTGAAGTACCAACCCTTGAAGGACGAGTTACTTTAAAAATCCCTGAAGAAACGCAAACCGGTAAAGTGTTTCGTTTAAGAGGCAAGGGGATGAAGTCGGTACGGGGGCATGGTCAGGGCGATTTATTATGTAAAGTCGTGGTAGAAACTCCCGTGAATTTATCACGAGAGCAAAAAGAATTATTAACTAAATTCCAAGAATCATTGGAAAATGCCAAAGGAAAACACTCTCCACGCTCAAATTCCTGGTTTGCAGGTGTGAAAAAATTCTTTGAAGACATGAAATTTTGAACTAAGTAAGTTACAATGCTCACATTTATCTAAATGTGTATTTTTTGAGCTTGATGACCAAGGGATTTGTTATCGTTATGACTCTTATAAAAAGGAGTCATCGTAGCCCGAGTGAAGCGAACCTAGCCCGAATTGATCTGAACATTCTGGGCTCCTTCGCTTCCTCCAGGCTACAGATTCATTAAGGCTACTAAAAAACACATTGAATAACCAGACTAATAGAGTAGATCCATGATGAACCAACCAGCAATTTTAGTATTAGCCGATGGAACTGTTTATGAAGGTATTTCAGTAGGAGCAACAGGCGATTGTGTCGGAGAGTTGGTTTTTAATACCTCTATGACGGGTTATCAGGAAATGCTCACTGACCCTTCTTATACACGACAAATCATTACTTTGACTACAGCACATGTAGGAAATACTGGATGTACGCATGAAGATATGGAGTCAAATAAAGTTTGGGCTGCAGGACTAGTACTTCGTAATTCTTCAATAATCCATAGTAATTATCGCGCTGAACAATCTCTTCCAGATTGGCTCAAAAAAAATGGCGTGGTTGCGATTGCTGGAATTGATACTCGAGATTTGACCTTGCGTTTACGAGAACACGGTGCCATAGGTGCTTGCATCAGTACCGATGTAGAAAACCCTAAAGCGGTTTTAGCAAAAGCAAAATCGTTTGCTGGATTGCAGGGTGTTGATTTAGCCCTAGAAGTTTCTAGAAAAACTATAGAACGTTGGCATGATGGCCAAGGCGAGTGGGGGAAAGACTCACAGCCCCAAAAATTTCATGTAGTTGCTTATGATTTTGGAGTAAAGCACAATATTTTACGTATTTTACATGACAAAGGTTGCCATTTAACTTTAGTTCCGGCAAAAACTTCGGCAGCAGAAGTTTTGGCAATGAATCCTGATGGTGTATTTTTATCTAATGGTCCTGGAGATCCACAGGCTTGTGATTATGCAATTCAGGCTACCCGAGAGTTTTTGGCGCAGAATATTCCCTTATTTGGCATTTGCCTAGGTTTTCAAATTTTGGCTTTAGCGTGTGGTGGAATAACCAAAAAAATGAAATTTGGTCATCATGGCGCCAATCATCCTGTCATTGAAACTGAAGGGAAAAAACGTGTTTTTATAACCAGTCAGAACCACGGTTTTGCAGTGGATGAAGAGAGCTTACCTGACTGTCTTTCTATCACTCACCGTTCATTATTTGATAATACTCTTCAGGGCATTAGACATAAGGAAAAACCGGCATTGGGTTTTCAAGGTCACCCGGAAGCAAGTCCTGGACCACATGATATAGAAATAATATTTGATGAATTTATAAAATTGATGAAATAGGATATACACATATAATTAGAGGATTAACTAATGAATGAAAGTCACGTTTTTACTTCTGAATCGGTTTCTGAAGGACATCCGGACAAAATCGCAGATCAGATTTCTGATGCAATTTTAGATGCTATTTTAATGCAAGATCCTGCTGCGCGTGTTGCTTGCGAGGTATTTGTTAAAACAGGTATGGTCTTAGTAGGTGGAGAAATTACTACTAAAGCATGGGTTGATGTGGAGGCCGTAACGCGACAAGTTGTTAAAGATATAGGTTATAACAGCTCACAAATGGGTTTTGATTGGGAGTCTTGTGCAGTACTCTCTGCCATTGGTAAGCAATCTCCTGATATTGCTCAAGGCGTAGATAATAAAGAAACAAAAATGCTTGGTGCGGGAGATCAAGGTTTAATGTTTGGTTATGCCAGCCGTGAGACCGATGTATATATGCCTGCTCCCATTGCTTATGCACATCGTTTGATGGAAAAACAAGCTCATTTACGTAAATCAGGAGCATTACCCTGGTTGCGACCTGATGCTAAATGTCAAATAACCTTAAAATATGAAAGAGGTATACCTGTTGAGGTTGATACAGTTGTTTTTTCAACACAACATGCAGCTGAAATTGGATATAATGATTTAGTTGAAGCAGTACGTGAAGAAATTATTAAAACCACATTACCTGGCGAATGGTTGACCCATAAAACACGTTATTTCATTAACCCGACAGGGCGTTTTGTGATTGGCGGCCCCTTAGGGGATTGTGGACTAACTGGTCGTAAGATTATCGTAGATACTTATGGTGGTATGGCGCGACATGGTGGGGGATGTTTTTCGGGTAAGGATCCCTCTAAAGTAGATCGTTCTGCCGCTTATGCAGCACGACATGTAGCAAAAAACATAGTAGCGGCTGGACTGGCTGATAAATGTGAACTTCAAGTTTCTTACGCAATTGGGGTTGCAGAACCCACGTCTATTTTTGTTGAAACCTTTGGTACAGGTCGTTTATCAGATGGTGAAATAATTGAATTAATTCACTCTAATTTCGATTTAACGCCACAAGGTATTATCGAATATCATGATTTACTTCGTCCAATCTATAAGCAAACAGCTACTTATGGCCATTATGGACGCGAGAATTTACCTTGGGAACGTTTGGATAAGGTTACGGAGTTAAGCAAAGCTTTATAAGGAGAGCTAATGGAACTAGTCAATAAGGTAGAGGCAGGGAGCAATATGACAAAAGATTATAAAGTAGCTGATATGTCACTGGCTTCTTGGGGACGCAAAGAGATTGCGATAGCCGAGACTGAAATGCCAGGATTAATGGCTTTGCGTGAAGAGTTTGCTGCAACGAAACCATTAAAAGGTGCTCGCGTTGCAGGTTGTTTGCATATGACAATTCAAACTGCAGTGCTTATTGAAACGTTGATCGCTTTAGGCGCTGAAGTTCGTTGGTCTTCCTGTAATATATTTTCTACACAGGACCATGCTGCTGCAGCAATTGCCGCAAAAGGTATTCCTGTCTTTGCCTGGAAAGGTGAAACTGAAGAAGAATATTGGTGGTGTGTAGAACAAACTCTTATTGGACCGAATCAATGGACTCCTAATTTACTACTGGATGACGGTGGTGATTTGACACAAATGGTTCACCAAAAATTCCCGGAACTGTTAGCTGGAATTAAAGGCGTTTCTGAGGAAACAACCACGGGTGTTGCGCGGTTATATGAAATGGCTAGAAAGGGTGATTTAAAAATCCCAGCGATTAATGTGAATGATTCCGTAACTAAATCCAAATTTGATAACATGTACGGTTGTCGCGAATCGTTACTGGATGGAATAAAACGCGCGACGGATGTAATGATTGCTGGAAAGGTCGCTTTAATTTTAGGTTATGGTGATGTAGGTAAAGGATGTGCTCAAGCATTACGTGGTCAAGGTGCGAATGTTTTAATCGCAGAAATTGATCCTATTTGCGCGCTACAAGCTGCAATGGAAGGATATCGTGTTGTGACTTTGGATGATGTAGCCGAGCAGGTAGACATCGTTGTGACTGCCACGGGTAATTACCATGTAGTGACTCACGATCATATGAAACGTATGCGTCACCAGGCTATTTTATGCAATATTGGTCATTTTGATTCTGAAATCGATGTTCACAGTTTGAAGAAATATCAATGGGAAAATATCAAGCCCCAAGTGGATCATATTATTTTTCCAGATGGTAAGCGCTTAATTCTTTTAGCTGAGGGACGATTGGTTAATTTAGGATGTGCTACAGGCCATCCAAGTTTTGTGATGTCAGCCTCTTTTTCCAATCAAATTTTGGCACAAATCGAATTATTTAAAAATGCTGCTCAATATGACCTAGAAGTGTATGTTCTGCCAAAGTTATTGGATGAAAAAGTAGCTCGCTTGCATTTGGGGAGAATTGGCGCGAAATTAACCCAACTCACGAAAGAACAAGCCGACTATTTAGGCGTGGCAATCAGTGGTCCTTATAAGCCGGAGCAATATCGATATTGATTTGTAAATTCGTAGCCTGGGTGAAGCACAGCGGAACCCAGGTTTTCCTCGCTCAGATTTCCCTAGTTAAGGTTTGTGCTTTCACTCAGGCTATAGGCCACGCTTGTTTAGTAAAAAATTTCTCACAAACCTGCACTCAAATCCAACCGCTTGAGTAAACATGAACATGGTTTAATTTTACCATCTATCTGATTGCGCCTTTTGCACAAAATATTCATCAAGCCTTCGTTTCGTTCCAGGGCTAACTAATTCAGGCAATTGATAGTAATCATACCAGGCCATTTGTTCAATTTCGAACGAATAAGTTTGAGTAGAAGTAAAACTTTTAATAATAAAAACAATCGGATAGTCACTTACCCCCATATACATATGAAAATAAATCCCAAATAATTGTGGTTCTTCAATGGGGATTATTCCTACCTCTTCTTTTAATTCACGTATAAGGGTCTCTTTAGCCGACTCACCTTTCTTTGCACCACCGCCTGGAAGATACCAATGGGGTTGATATGTGTGTTTTACCAAAAGGACCTTGTTCTCATGATTTAAAATAATAGCGCGTGCTCCTACAGTTGTTATTCCAAGCAGGGATTGCACTTTTCGTATGCAACGAGTGGCTGTTTTATAAAAAAAATATCGTAGCTCCATGATCAGTTTTTATAAATAGAAATAAAGGCCCATAGATGGAGTATATAGAGCGTCTTAAGAATTTCAATCATCTATTTTTAAGCTTACTACATTAAGGATAGGAGGGTAGCATTTTTGGGATAGGGCTCATCTTGTTTTGCCCTTTTTCTTATAGCATACTGATTTCGATGTATTCTTATAAGGAGATTGTTGCATGTTTAAATCAGGGATTTTAGGTTTAGGTCTTTTAACTATGGCGCAAGGTATTTTTGCCTCCACTGGTGAAGATACAGTGCGAGTAATAATCAAATATAAAGAACAAATGACCAGCGTTTCTTCTTTAAAGTCACAAATAAAACAGATAACCCAATTACCCGTAAAAGAATTAAATCCTATGGCCAATGGTGCCTTTTTATTAATTTTAGACTCAACAAACAGCACTTTAGCTAAAGGCGATAATGAGGATCCTACATCCTTGGTTTTAGAGCGTTTGCGTAAAAATCCTCAAGTTTTATATGCAGTTAAAGACAGAGTAAGTTATTTTAAACCTGTTCCTGATCCAGAGATTCTGGGCACAGGTGATATATTAACACACGAAAGTCAGTGGGATGAGTTTTCTCGCCCTGCAGGAATTATGTTGGAGTCCAAGCCTGGATTTAGAGATGGAGCTTGGGCATATACCACTGGGCTTTCTAAAAAGCCAATAGTGGTTGCAGTATTAGATACTGGAATTGCTTTAAATGACAGTTTAATAAATAACCTAGTAAAGGATAGTTCCGGTAACTTATGGGGTTGGAATTTTGCTGGAAATAATAATAATTTGGTTGATGAAACCCGATCGTACCATGGTACTCATGTTGCCGGGACCATTGCCGGTTATGGCAGCGTCATGAGTGGAATGGGGGAGGATTTAAAAATTCTTCCTTTAAAAATTCCTGGAGCTAATGGGATGTTTTATGAGAGCTACGTTATTAATGCAATATATTGGGCAGTAGGAGGCGATGTTCCTGGGATACCACAAAACATTCACCCTGCAAAAGTATTAAACATGAGTTTTGGGGTCGATAGAGGTCCTAAAGATGAAATAGATTATTGTGATCAAGCACTACAAGAAGCAGTCTTTTTTGCACGCAAAAAAGGCGCGGTATTGGCGGTCGCAGCGGGAAATGATAACGTTTGGGAACATTTTAATGCACCTGCGATTTGCAATGGAACCATTAAAGTGGCCTCTACTGGACCTGAAGGCCTTAGATCCTATTTTTCGAACTACGGCCCAAGTGTTACTTTAGCCGCTCCGGGGGGAGACAAGCGTTATGGTATTTGGGGAGGAATTTTATCCACAGTGAATCCTGGCGGGGGATATAATGGATCTGGCTTCGATTTTTATCAGGGAACCAGTATGGCTACCCCTCATGTTGCTGGCGTTGCCGGATTAATTTTTGCTGCAAGTGAGAAAGTACTTAGTCCGGAACAAATAGAACAATTACTGTATTCAACAACACATGATTTTGGAGTCAGTGCTGATGCGAATAAATCATGTGTAGGTAAAAAACCTTGTGGACATGGTATTTTGGATGCTGAAAATGCAGTAAAAGCGGCAGCAGCAGGTTATGATCTAATCTTTTCTGCCCCCAAAATAGAACATTTGGCCATTAAGGATTGTGGAAGTAACGCACTGACTCCAAGTACCAGGCGTATTGTTTCCGAGGGGGGAGTCTGGATACAAAACCGTGCTACCTGTGAGAGTGCAGAGAACTTTCAAAAACCTCATGTAGAGCAAACTAAAGATGGAAACATTGTTGCCTATTATGGTTCTGTAAGTTATCGACTCGAACAAAGTGGTTACAAGTCATGTCATATAATTGGTTACGATGGCATTGGTTGTTATTTGTAATTCAGCTCCGGCCACAACCAGAGTGACAACTTAAGTTTGTCTCTCTAAGAGACATTCACAACCATGTCATTCTGGGAAGTGAACGACGAAGGATCTCCTGATTTTTACTCATACCCATCTTCAGGAGATCCCTCACTACGTTTGGGGTGACGTATCCTCTACTTTTAAAAATCTCTAATTGAAAAAGGGGCGTAATCGCTTGGCTGCTGCACGTTGCTCTAACTGCTCGGAAGAGAGTGTTTTTGGTAGTGTCAAAGTATTGCTTGGTTGAGTTAAGGTATTACTTGGTGGGGTCAAATTATAATGAGGCTGCGGTTTATAAATTGAAGGCATGATAGTGAGCACTTCTTCTGCTTGCTTTAAGAGAAGATCGAGTTTTTGATTCAGCAACTCGTTCTTATTAATTTTTTCATAAAGTTCTTTAGCGACCCCAAGACCATGTAATGTGGCTTGATAATATTGGGATATTGGGCCTCTCAGCGCGGCTATATGATCAAAAAGCGGTCCTACGGATTGATACTCTAAAAGTAAGGTCACATTTTCTGCAAGTTTACGCATCAAACTTAAAAAATGATCCTGTAGCAAAATCAGTTTTTGCATTCCTTTGATGAATGTGTTTTGTCTGATGTGTCTACTTTGATGCGCTTTTAATTCAAAACTTAAGTGATCTTTTTGATAGCGGTGTGTAATTCTTAATAGAGAATTAACGAGTAACGTCAGCGCATGAATGACTTGTTTTAAATCTTCATTACCTAAAGCATAGGCAAGGCGATCCATATTCATTTTAGACGAATTTCGTGGCTGAATATCTAAGAGATAAAGCAAGTTTTGATCAATGCTTAGGAGTATAGCCAGGGTATCTTGATTACTTAAACGATATTGTAAAACTAATTGGATGGAACAAATTGTATCCTCTGTGGAAGATGATTCGTCTACCGGCTCTTTATTTAATTCATCAAGAAGACGTTCTGATGATTTAATACTCTTGGTTGCTTCATCCAGTAGATTTTTTAATTGTTCTACATTGATCTCATTCATTATGTATAAGGCACCACGGTGATTAAGAAAAAACATCCTTATCTTTAATAATAACATTTAAATGCGCTTTTAAACTATAATTTAAAAAATTAGCAGGACTTCCTAACTTCTTATGAATAATTATAAGAAATTTAAAAACTTTGATGAGTTTTATTCTTTTTATCTAAATGAGCATAAAACAGTGATGTGTCGACGCTTGCATGCTCTTGGGACTTCTTTAGCCTGTCTAAGTTTGATGTTCTTCCTTTGGACTTGGCATGGTTTATGGCTTGTTCTGATGCTTGTAGTTGGTTACGGATTTGCCTGGATTGGGCATTTCGTTTATGAAAAAAATAAACCGGCTACATTTCATTATCCTTTATATAGCCTGATGGGGGATTTTGTCATGCTTTGGCAGATTTTAAGGGGAAAATTAAAAATCTAATTTGATGATTCTACCTTAATACCCCTGTATTTTTGTTCAAAAATAGTCTAAATTGCAATTAAATGTTTCATTAAAAGGAGTATGCAATGAAACTAGAAAGCCCTGCATTTGCTCATAATGAATTTATTCCTAGAGAATATACTTGTAATGGTTCTGATCATTCGCCACCATTAGTATGGGATAATGCACCTAAAAATACCCAATCTTTTGTTTTAATCATGGATGATCCAGACGCTCCAATGGGTTTATGGATACATTGGATATTATTTAATTTACCTGCAGATTGTCATGAGCTTAAATTGGAAACTGGGGTTCCATCGGAAGCAATAAGTGCAAGAAATAGTTGGGGTAAAACAGGATATGGTGGACCTTGTCCCCCAACCGGTACTCATCGTTATTTCTTCAAACTTTATGCTTTGGATACCTCATTAACTCTTGGAGAACATGCGACAAAAAAAGAAATAGAAACTGCCATGCAGAATCATATTATTGAGCAGACCGAATTAATTGGTAAATACAGTCAATCGTCTTAAACAGAGAGCTGTAGTTTGAGTAAGCTGAAAAGGAGTTTAATGAGACCTGGGCTTCGCTTTCGCTCCACCCTGGTTTTTATTTAAATTATTACTCGATTAAAAATGAGCAATAGTTAAATTACAACACGATTCAGTGATGTCATTTAAGTGATCAACCACAGTGCTTAGACATCGAGTAAGTAGATATATTGGATTAAAAACAATAGCAGCGATTGCTGCGCATGTTGCAATAATACCCATGGTTGCATCCACAATTGTATGCGCTGCGGCTTTTTGAAATGAAGAACAAGCGTTTGTTTTGGGTGCACAAACTGCTAACAATAAAGCGGGTATAAGTAATAATGCTGTAGCTGCTAAATAAATAAAGCTTTTCAAAAAGAGTAATAGCGCATTGACACCTAGCCAGATAGGGTTGTGGATAGGGTTGATAAGTAAGCTAGTAAAGTCAGCTATATCATCAATTGGACGAAAATAGGAGGGATTAGGTATAGGAATTAAATTAGAGTATTTAGCTCTCAAACCAGAGTATTCTCGCCAAGTTGATCCGATTTTTGAAAAAAAACTAGACATCACATTTCCCTTATTATTATTTTGGGGCGTATCATGCCAATTAATAAAAATAAATGAAATACTTTAATTAAAAAATTTGCTCACCGGTTACTTCGACTGGGATAGTCCGGATTTAGACGGTATCTGAATCCGGATGAAAAACGTTATTTTTGTATTATGAAGGGATTTTTCCACATGCAATACGATCACCACCACCTCCTAAAGGAGGATTATCACTGTAATTATCTCCGCCTGCATGAACCATAATGGCGTGTCCTTTAATATCTTTGGTTGTTAAACGAGGTGCTAATGTGGGCACATTCGCTGATCCATTGCTGTCAACAATCAAGACTGGTAAATCACCTAAATGACCTTGGCCATAGGGACCAAGATGTTTTTGAGTGTTCGCTGGATCTAGGTGTGAACCAGCGTTTTTGGCGTGGTCGCCGCAATCAGGGTGTTGATGGATGTGAAAACCGTGAACGCCAGCAGAAAGTCCAGTAAGGTGGGGGGTAATAAGTAATCCATACTTACCGTCTTCAAACACGACTTTTCCTATTGAAGCTCCATCTGTGGTAGAAATCTCACTAGTCACTGTTTCTGCAGTAATTATCGATGAAAAAAATAAGGCCAAAGCGCCGATGAATATTTGTTCTTTCTTTTTGATTTTATGCATGGCTAAATCCTTTTTAGTGACAATTTCGCCATTCTAACATAGCATAGTACATATTAGGTTATCTAAAAGTGAATTTTAAAAAACGTGAATAATTTATTTGCAAATAGAAATTAATTACGTCTTTAAGGTTTTTATTATGATTAAAAATGTAACACCCAATATTAGAACAGCCACATTAGATGATGCCGAGGCCATAGCAAAAATTCATATTTGTTCCTGGCAAAAGATGTATCGAGATTTCATTCCTGAAATTATATTACAAAATTTATCCTTAAGGGAACGAACACGGCAGTGGCATGACTTGATAGAGCAGGAAGTTAAAGTATTAGTTATGGAAGTTCATAATCAAATTATTGGTTTTGCGAGTATTTGTCCTTTTCGTGATTTTAGTGCAGATGATTCAATGGGGGAAATCAGTGCAATTTATTTGCATCCTGAGTACTGGCGTATGGGATTGGGTACCCAATTATGTATGGCAGCAATTTCTGAACTTGCAAACCAGGGGTACAAAAAAATACTGCTATGGATATTCGAAGACAATATTCAAGCCCGAAAATTCTATGATGCTTTAGGTTTTGAAGCCACGAACTCAACTAAATTAGCCGAGTTTTACGAGGATGGCGCTTTATTAAAAGAAGTTCTTTATCAAAAAATACTTTAATTTGTTCTTGAAGCCTAGGTATAGCAAAGCGAAGCCTGAGATTTCTATTCAGAAATAAGATCTCTAACTTCCGGGTTCCGCTACGCTGCATCCAAGCTAAAAAAGCAGAAGAGACGTTATACCGAACGCGGTGCTTCCAATTCACCTTTAGTTTTACTTGACAGTCACTGAGGGCTATATGCTGCGACTTGGTCGCAGCATTCAGGAAAAAGTGAGTTTAGTGCCCCAATCCCTGGATCCCGCGGCCAAGCCGCGGGATGTGGGGGTATTGTTATAAGTCATAAAGCTTAAGTTGAATTGGAAGACGAACTCCTTCGTCGTAAACTCCTCAAGATGACATGTCGTAAAGGCCTTGTATCTACAATTTAGGTCCCACAAAATGTTTGGTAAACTCGCTCATGAGGCAATGGTAAACATTGTAAATGTTCAGTTCCTTCTTGTTGATGATAGGGATTTTTCAGGACTGATAAAAGATTATCCATTAGAGTGCTGTCATTGTGCTCAATGAAATCTCGAATTGCGTTTTCAACTAAGTGGTTTCTGGGAATATAGGCGGGGTTAACTCGATTCATCTTAGTCTTTAATTCAGAGCTTTTAATTTTTTGTTGTTTGATACAACTTAACCAGTCATTAACCCACTGTTCACTGGCGGGTTGATTCCCCAAAGTCTCTATTAAATTGTTCTGATAGCGTTCACAATCAATGGCTTGACTCATTAGGCGAAAAGTATTTGTAAAATCGGGTTTATATTGTTGTAATAGTCCGAAGAACTTTTTAATAAGTTCCACCGCTTGAATTTCTTCATCAAAAAAACCTAACTTTTCTCTTATTTTTCTATTCCAATATAGAGAGAAGCGCTCTGTAAATGAGTGAAGCACTTCTTGCATTTGCTGCTGTGTGTGCCCGTCTTTAAATAACGGCAGTAGAGTCAGACTCAATTGCGCTAAATTCCATTTGGCGATGGAGGCTTGATTTCCAAAAGCATAACGTCCGGCAAGATCAATAGAGCTAAATACCGTATTAAAATCAAATTCATCCATAAAAGCACAGGGACCATAATCAATCGTTTCCCCCGATATAGTCATATTATCCGTATTCATGACTCCATGAATAAAGCCTACCCCCATCCACTCAGCGATAAGATGTGCTTGGCGATCAACAACCTTTGTAAATAATTCAAGATAAGGGTTTGCGCTGGGTAAAAGTTCAGGGTAGTGTCTTTCAAGAGCGTAATTAGCTAACGCTCTAAGTAACTGATCATCTTTTTGAGCCGCAGCATATTCAAACGAGCCTACTCGTAAACTACTTGATGCCACTCGGGTTAAAACCCCTAAGGGTACAGGACCATTTTGGCGATAAATTTGTTCTTTGCTTGCGATCGCAGCCAAACATCGAGTGGTTGGAATATTTAATCCATGCATTGCTTCGCTAATCAGATATTCTCTTAATACCGCAGAAAGTGGTGCTCTGCCATCACCGGTTCGTGAAAACATTGTTCTCCCAGAACCCTTGAGCTGAATATCCCATAAAATTCCATCTTGGCTACGTATTTCACCAAGTAATACAGCACGGCCATCTCCTAAAAGAGGTACATAGTATCCAAATTGATGTCCTGCGTAGGCCAATGCGATACTTTCAAGATGCGGGGGAACCACGTTGCCTGCATAAAAAGGAACGATGTCTGATTCAGTTGACGAAAAGGAATGGGGTGCACAAAGATAAGAAGCTAATTCTTGATTAAATTTAACCAAATAAGGCTCTACAATCGGTGTGGGTTCAATCACTTCATAAAAATTAGGAGGTAATTTAAAGTAAGAACTACGACGAATATAAGGAATCAAATCAGCCACCCATAAAAAAGTGCATGTTAAATATTTAACGGAACCCCTCAATTTAGCTCTATGCCCAATTAGTGAGAGTTAGTCCTGAACTAATTAAAGGAACCCCTTAATCATATTATAGTGTCTTTGTTAGAAACACAGTTAAAATTGAGAAATAAGAAATAATAAATTTTTAATTGTGACTTGCATAAAATACCTCGAATATAGCTTATGCTCTGTTTATCTTTAAGAGTTAATTAATCGGTAAATCAATAGGGATGCACGTTGAGTTTGTGTTAGAAGCGAAGAGATTTCTAAAGTTTCTTTCTCAGAATGTGCTCCAGTACCCACAGGGCCTAACCCTGCTAATGCTCCATCGACGAGGAAAGCAATGTGGGAGATATCACCTGCACCCCTGGCTGCTGGATCAAGAGGTAGGACCATTCCTTGTTCTAAGTCCTCACTTACTTGGCTGTATTGTCGTAATAATTCCTCGTTAGCAGCAGTAGGAGGCATACTCGGTATTCCATCTTGAAATTTAATAGAGGCCGTGGTTCCTGGCAAATGATCCGCAACAATATCATTTATTTTTTTCTCGGCCTCATTTTTTTGATCTTCAGTAATAAAACGTAAGTCGCCATTTGCCATAGCAATTTTTGCAATCACATTGTCTTTACCAAAAGCAGCACCTTGAATGCTATTTCTATTGTTAATCGTGGTCCCTCCTAAAATAAGACCTGGATTAAATGATAAAAAGTGCTCCCGACTCAGTTTAGTGCGCATTGTATTTAGGATTCTTACTAGCTCGAATGTAGCGCCATAACCTGCTTGTTGTTGAAAAATTTCAGAGGAGTGGGCCTCATTGCCGTATGCCACCACTTCCCAGTGTGCTATGCCTCTACGTGCAACGGTGACTGTATCTGATGTAATTGACCATTCAAAATCCAGGGCAATATCACTGTTTTTTGCCGCATCAATTAAAGGTTTTCTCGAAATTGAGATCGGTTTTCCCGAGTCTTCTTCATCACCTGTTAAAATAATCGTTATATTTGCATTATCTAGAGCATGTGTTTCTTGCAATGCTTTCAATGCATAAAGGATAACAATCACGCCACCTTTGTCATCGATGATTCCTGGACCTGTTGCCACATTTCCTTTACGTACAAAATGTTGAAATGGACTATTTGCAGGAAACACGGTATCCAGATGGCCAATTAAAAGCAGTTTCTTGCCTTTATTACCGGTATGCTGGGCAACCAATGTTCCCGCCCGTTGAAGGGCTGGTGGCTCAGCAACCCAAGATGTTTTAAATCCAAGTTTCTCTAATTGGGGACGTATAATATTTCCAACTTTATGAATGCCTTTATGATTGGTAGTGCCGCTGTTGATATTGACTAATTGTTCCAGTAATAAAAGTTGCGCTTGAGATTGAGTTGTAATGTACTGAGTTATTTGATTTTCTACTGGAGTGAGATTGTTCGCGTTTGAAATTTGAACGCTCAGATTTAAGAAAAGAAAAAAAGTGCCAGCGAACTTTTTCATTATATTTTTGGTTCCAAAAACTAATTTGTTTATGCAGCAATCATACACTTTTGCAAAAAAGAAAAAACTCAGTTAAGACGTTTAATTTATTCTAATTAGGGGGATTTATTTGCTGCCGCACGAACTAAGTGTTCGTTCACAGGAAGTATAACCTTGTTTTGAGGTTTCTTTAAGAATTTGGTCGCAGCAATTTACAAGTGCATCAAAGTTCTGAGATGTCTCTCCTTGATGCGAGAGAAAAGACGCTGCTTCTCGAAATAGGGTGAGGCTGGAGACCAGTTTTTTGGTATCAACCTCTCCATGCATGAGCATAAGAACCGGAATTTTTCTTTTTAATTGTTGCTCTACCAATTGAGCAATTGCATAATAATTACCGAACAATACTTCATTTTGCAAATAGTCACAGGCTTCTTTGAAATCAACCACACCAAAATGTTGCGACATTGAACTAAATCCAAGTTCTTTCAATTGAGGAAATATATACCATATCCAATGGCTTTGTTTGCTTCCAGCTTCAAGTTCAGCATAAGCTTCTTGGAATGAAACATACATATCTTGGCCTTGTTGGGCTTTGATAAAGCGTTGAATGTTGCTCATCACGAATATGCCTTAATTAGCCAGGTAATTTTTATAAAAATAGTTAAGATAGAGCAATATGACAAGTGGAATTTATACTTTTGTATGGAGAACAGTTTTAGGACTCTTACCCAAGAACGCGTCGTATTTCAGCTTCTTGTAAGCGTTCGGCAAAAGCCTCATCGGATTCTATTTGCTCACCTTTTTCATTTGTAAGAGCCTCTGCTTTATCAATCTTATCAACATCAATCTTATTTTTAACTTGAGCAAACATACCTTGAGCCGATGCAGCTTGAATGAGTTCTTTTACATTTTTTCGATAAAGGTCAACTTTATCTTTTTCGCTTTGAGTGCTTACAGTTGCGACAATCACTTCCTCTTCTTTTTTAGAAAAGGATCCGTCTTTTTCTGCTCGTTTTTGGCGTTTATGGGGTACAGGGGATTTTTCAATATACTCTTCTTTAGAGGGTTTAATCTGTGGCTGAGTTAATTGTTCGACACTCGTTGTCCAATGTGCATTACCCTCATTATTTAGAGTAACAGTTGGAAGATGAGGTCTAGCTACTCCATTTTCTTTACCCACCACGTGAAGATTTACATCAAGATGTGCGGCGATTTCTTTTAAATCATCATGTGTAGCCCATCGCCCTTGTTCCTTGATTTTTTCTACGCCCTTTAAAATCACAGAGTGTGGATTTTCTTTGTCTTCAGATATTACGTCATGTATCACTACATCTCGAATATGGTTGAGCACAATTGTCTCTGGTGAAACAGGAGATGGTTTTTCAAGTGTTTCACGTAAGGTCTGAGCGGTTTGTTTTGCTAAGAGTAGAACTTCAGGAGATAAAGCTAATTCATTAAATTGACTTATACTAGCAAGAGAACCTTTATTATCTAAATAAAATTGAACCAGTTCTTTAAATTTGCCAAATATTGGGGTTGATTCAATTTGAGCTCGGTTGTCTTTTAATACCTCTTCCCCTCTTTTTCTATTAATCACTTCGTCCTTGTATATATTAAAAGCGATATTTCTTAAGGACATTTGTAACATGAATAAGAGTTGATTTTTGTAATTTCTAGGTGAGTGATACAATTGATTTAAGTCAACTTCTAGAATTTCTTGCAAATCGACGTTGCGAAGCCCCTCGGTTTTCCAACGATCATAGGTTTTACTTGTTCCGTCGAGGGCGTGCTCGTTTTGAATGGTGTTGATTAATCCTATTGCAAAAGCATAAAATCCACAGTCACCGCCACCAGAATTATCTATTCTATAAGACATTTTATGCTCACTTTTAGGATTTATATTTACATATATTACACAAATTATACAATATTAACATTAAGTAATTATTATGTAATTGATGCTTCGTGGATGATACATTAATAGACAAAATGATTTTTATCAAATAAAATATGGTTTATTTTTATGCAGAAAGTAGTAACAAGCGAATCAAAGGAGGTTTGAAAGCATGAGCTTAATTGATAATAGGATTATAAAGGCCTCCTTTAGAGAAAACCCAGTAGAAGAACGAAAACTCTTTCCTCAATCTTCTTGTCTTATGCCAATTAGTGTTGGACAAGCGATTCATGAGGGCGAAAAATTCGCAGCGGTTATTAAATTAATTAACGCCTCATTTAAACAGTGTACCATTCTTGTTGATGATAGTGTTCAACGTCACACTATAGGTATTATGAATTATGCAGCCCCGGATGAATTATATCAGTTAGCTGTACAAGAAGGGGATGATTGGTTGAAACGAAATGAAATGGCTTATAATGAATTAACCATTCCTTTTGAGATTATGCGCTGGGATGATTGGTATAACAGTCAAAACTACATTAACAATCATATTCGTGTGCAAAAGGAATATAATGCCAATGAATCATTTCGTGATGCAATTAATGCTAATATTGACGAGTTTTTAACCCGATACTTGAGCCGATTTTCTGCTGTGGATGTTGATCATGAACGAGCATTTAGCCTCTGTCTTGATTATTTGATTGAAGAGTGTTCAGTGATGTGCTTGTGGACAGAAAAAGCTTATGATTTCGAAGTTTATCCCAGTGGAAGAAATAAGGCGATGGCTGCCACTTATGAGCATTTGATAAAGCCTTATTATCCAGACTACTTAAGGCCTGTTGCACTGCGATTTAAAAAATATCCTGCAAAAACACCAGTAGAGAGTTTGGAAGTGATTCAAGAAGTTGTTCCTGAAAATGAGTCGGTAATTGGCAGTTTCGAGTTTTAATTCTGCCTTAGTGCAACGCAGCGGAACGGGATTTTTGGGGCATGAATCAGGCCTCTCAATTCCAGTCTCCGCTGGCACCACACTCAGGCTATATGCTTGATTAATAAGGTGATTTTGTTTTTATCCATTTTCTAATTTCAGAGGTTGTTTCCTCAATGACGCGTAGGATTTGCTGATATAACTGTTCTGATAAAGCGCGTTGACCTGATTTCCAATAACACTCAAAGTATTGGCAGGCTATTTTTAAACGAATGGCTCCAACATATACCACTCCCCCTTTTATTTTATGAGCAAGTTTTTGAATTTTTTCCCAGTCACCTTGCTCATGAGCTCTTTTGAGCAGGACAACATCTTCCACAAAAGAGTGACTCAACATCAGGTTGAGCATTCCGCAAAGCGTTGCTTCTGTGCCAGTAGTTTTAATTCCTTCTTCAACATCAAGTATTGGAAATTCAGCGAGTTGAAAAAATTGTTCTTCTTTTGTTGGTAAATCAAAGAGACCATGTTCGGGAGAAGTCCCTTTTTCTATAGAGGGGATAAATGAATTTAAAATATCACAACAATTTTTTTGAGTGAGTGGTTTGCTAAGTACAGCATTTATCCCGGATTCAATACATCGTTGTTTGTTTTCTTCCCCTATATGAGCTGTTAACGCAATGATGGGAGTATGATGATTTTTAGCGATTTCTTGCACTCGAATATGGCGCGTTACTTGATATCCATCCATATCGGGTAAACCGATATCCATAAAAATTAAATCATATTTATTTTTCTTCCAGAGCCCTAAAGCCGTTTGCCCATCAGCGGCTACATCAACCTGACAGTCACACTGATGAAGCATTTCTTTGGCGATGGTTTGTGCAATGGTATTGTCTTCAACCAGTAAGATACGGTGTTTAAATGGTTTTTCCAATTGAGCTGGATGTTTATTGGTGATGGGAGTATTTTGCTCCAATCTTGGAATAGTAGAATCAATAAAATCTTTATCAATACCGGTTTCATCCTCAAGAAGAGCTGTTTTTAAGGGAATGACACAAGTAAATGAGGTTCCTTTTGCAACTGTACTTTCAACATATATCTCACCATCTAATTCATCAATAAATTGTTTGATTACAGCAAGCCCTAGACCCGCTCCTTTATAAATTCCCTTGTAGGAAGGTGTTAGACGTTTAAATTGGAGAAAAATTTCCTGTTGTTTATCCTTGGGGATACCTATACCGCTATCTTCTACAATGAATTTAATGACGACCTCACGGTTTTCCTGTTTGGCTAATTTAGCTGTTAACGTCACAAAACCCGAGTCGGTAAAATTTAGCGAATTGGCAATTAATTCAAGTAGAATTCGATGGATGCGGACGGGATCGCCGATGAGATATTGGGGGATATTGGTATCAAAATCCAGCGATAAATCCAGGAGTTTTGCAGATGCTTTGGCCTTGTTAAGATCAATAATGTGTTGAGCCACTTTTTGCAGAACGAATTTTTTTCTCACTTTGGGCACTTCGCCAGAACTTACATGAATGGCTTCAAGCACATCATCCATAAAATCAAGAAGGGCATGGCTTGATGCAACCAGATTATCTGCATATTCGTTAATTCGAGGGGTTTGGGCCTCGTATTTGATAAGATCTGCAAATCCAACAATGCCAGTAAGAGGGGTACGGAGGTCGTGACGCATATTTTCAAGAAATTCTGTTTTTGCAAGACTCGCTGCTTCAGCTTTTTCTTTTGCAATATTGAGTTCTGCTTCAATTTTTTTTCTGTCAGTTATATTAATTGAAATACCTAATACTCCTGTAATTTCCCCTTTTTTATTGCGCATCGGTGATTTATGACTTAAGACAATGGCTTTTTTACCATCGATTTGGGCTTTTTCCTCAATGATTTCAGTTTCACCAGTCTGCATGATATGAAGATCATTTTGGCGAAATAATTCGGCTTGATTCTCACCCCAAGGTAAATCAAAATCAGTTTTTCCTACAATTTCATAACCAAATTGAAATCCTAAATTCTGAGCCTGTCGGTTGTTGCAACCTAAATACACTCCATTCTTGTCTTTCCAATATACATGGCCTGGCATATGAGCAAGAATGTTTTCCAAAGTGGATTGTGTTTTTTCTTGGCTTAAACGGAGATCGGCTTCTTGTTTTTTACGGTTGGTTATATTTAACGAAACACCTACAATCCCGATGACATTACCTTTTTCGTCGCGGAGAGGAGTTTTTCTGGTTAATACTACTACTTGTTGTCCGTTTGCTATGGTTCCGGCTTCTTCCAATTCTAAGGATGTATTAAGCGCCATTACTTTTAAATCATTATTCCGAATTGTTTCTGCAGAAGCCGCCCATGGCATTTCAAAATCTGTTTTTCCAATGATGGATTCCATGCCAGTCAGTTCCAACATGTTGTCATTACAACCCAAGTACACTCCATTTTGGTCCTTCCAATAAATACTTCCGGGTAATGCTTTAAATATGCTTGCAAGAATAGAAGAATTGGCTTCGACGGGAGGAGTGGGAGCCTCCTTTATATAACTGGTTTTAACTTTAGGTTTCTTTTCTGACATAAGCTGTTCTCTTTTATTCTTAAAGTTATAGACCCAATATCGACTACATACAAGATAAGGATTTATAAAAGTATTACTATTTTTTTCTTGCTAAATTACCTATCAGAGTTTTTAATTAAGAAGTGTTTATTTACTTGGAGCAAGGAATGCCAGTTAGTAAAGAATGCATTATACTATTACAAAATTTAGTGGATGGATATAGGTTAGAAGGGAAGGAAGATAGGGATTATTCCTTTGTATACTCTTTATTAAAAGAATTTTCATTTCTAGTAGTTCAGCACCAAAAAAATCACAAAGACGAACGAATAATTGGTTTTCTTAGTGCTTCGGCATTGATTCTTGAAGAAAATCCTTGTTTTGCGAAAGTATGTAGAACATTTTTAATCTCTTACCAACAAAAAACGCATACTTTAGATTCAATGTTGGATACGAAGTTAAATATTAAATCCGAATTAGATGCGTCATGGGGAAAGAAACAGGAATCCGAAGCGAACCATTCTATAGGGCCTTCTCCTTTTTTTCTGGAATTACAAGAAGCAATTGCCAAACGAGCACAGCGTCTTGCTGGAAAAGAAATACTAGAAAAGCCTAATCCTTAGATGGTTTGCAAGCGAATTCATGATACCTTTAAAGGATTGATTCCGTATGAATGTAAATTTCTATTATTCATTTTAGTAGTTTATTGTATTAATTTATCCGAAGAGTGTGCGAATTATCTTTAATTTCCATTGATTATAGGGCTTGTATTTAATAGGTAGCTCAAACCAAAAAGGTCTTTTCAAAATGCTTTTGAAATGACTGAAGGATTTAAATCCTGCTTCGCCATGGTAACTTCCCATACCACTTTCTCCAACACCACCAAAAGGAAGATGAGCGTTACAAATATGCATAATCACATCATTAATACAGCCTCCTCCAAAAGAAATCTCATTTAAAACTCGAGTTTGCAGATCGGAATTTTTTCCAAAAACATAAAGTGATAAAGGGTGGGGTCGCATTTTTATTTCCTGCAAAACAGGTTGCAGATCGCTAAAAGGGATAACAGGTAAAATCGGCCCAAAAATTTCTTCTTTCATGATTTCATCGGCAAAATTTACATCCTTAAGAATCGTGGGCTCAATGTATTTTTCTGCTTCAATGACGAGGCCTCCGGTGAATATTTTTTGCGGATCGATGAGTTTTTTTAAACGCTGTACATGTTTTTGATCGATAATCCGTACATAGCTTTCACTTTCAAGCGGGTTGGGGCCAATAATTTTGTGGATTTGTTTTTTAAGTTCTTCCAGTAGCGGTTGATAAATTGATTGTTCAACTAAAAGATAATCAGGGGCAATACAGGTTTGGCCTGCATTTAAAAATTTACCCCAGACAATTCGCTGGGCTGAGATTTTGAGATCTGCATCAGCAAAAACAAAGCACGGACTTTTTCCACCTAATTCGAGAGTTACAGGAGTTAAGTGTTCTGCTGCAGCTTTTGCCACAATTTTCCCTACGGTAGTGCTGCCTGTAAAAAATAGTTTATCAAAACGAAAACTAAGAAGCTCCTGAGTTATTTCAGGGCCTCCTTCAGCAACATAAAGATAAGCTGGATCAAAATTTTGATTTATTATTTGTGCCAAGACTGTTGAGGTATTTTGGGGTAGTTCACTTGGTTTGATGATGCTGGTGTTCCCTGCTGCCATAGCCGAGATTAACGGAATTAATGTTAATTGATAAGGGTAATTCCAGGCGCCAATAATTAGAGTCGTGCCATAAGGTTCAGGTAAGATAAAACTTTTTGCCGGTTGAACAATCAACTCTGTTCTTTTCGATCTGGGCTTAGCCCATTTATGTACCCATTTAATTGCCTGATCAAGCTCATGATATATCATGCCAAGTTCAGTTAAATAGGTTTCAAATTTAGATTTTTTTATATCTGCATAAAGCGCTTCATAGAGAAGTGGCTCATTTTGCTTGAGAATGGTTTTTAATTTCTGAAGTTGCTGTTTACGAAAATCAATCTTTTTAGCCTGTCCGCCAGCAGCAAATGTTCTCTGCTTTTCAACAACAGTTTGGATATTCATGAATTAATACCTGTGCAAAAAGTTTTTATTTATCAGCAGTTAAGCCTATCATTCTAGTTAAATCTTCCAGGCTTCGCTAGAGATTGGTTGTGTTTTTTTCGATTGCCGTTTTCCCTTAGTGGTTAAAACAGGTCCCAGTCTTGATACCGCGCATGAGCGCGGTACGTAGGGGAAACATTCTTGGGGCTCTTAGGCGTATATCGTAGAGGGAAAACATTCAAAGGTAGTCGGTTTTGGTTACCAACACCTAGGCCAAGGCAAATTAAATTTTATATTCTGGTGCTGCACCTTTCTTATAAACCAAGACGGTTCGTTCAAATGACATAAATAGTTCTTTATGTTGGTTAATTCCTCTTGTTTCTACGGTAACAATTCCTTGATTGGGCCTTGATTTTGATTCGCGTTTTGCTTTTATTTCGCTTTCGGCATAAATGGTATCTCCTTCAAATACGGGTTTTAGTAATTTGACTTTATCCCATTCCAAATTAGCGACCACTTTCTTAGAGATCGTATTGACAGTCATTCCTGTGATAATCGCTAGTGTAAATGTGCTATCAACTAAAGGTTTCTTCCATTCCGTTTGTTCGGCATAATGAGCATCGAAATGCAATTGAGCTGTATTCATCGTCAGTAACGTAAACCAAATATTGTCATTTTGAGTAATGGTCCTACCAGGTCGGTGCTCAATAATTTGTCCTATTTCAAAATCTTCAAAATAAAAGCCAAAATCTTCACGCAAGCGATTGTTTCCAACAGATTTGTAACTTTGCTGAGACATATTCATTACCTTTTTAAATGTTCTGATAATTTAAGCACCTCTTGAGCATGTTGGTAGATAGGGACATCAATCATTTGACCTTCATATTGACAGGCTTTCCCTCCAGCTTGTTCGTAGAGTGCAACAATTTTTTTGGCACGTTCAATCTCTTTTTTATCCGGTGCGAAATTGTGTTTTATCGGGGTGATTTGTCTGGGATGAATAGCAAGTTTTCCTTTAAAACCAAGCTCCTTAACTCGAATTACTTCGGAAATTAATTGTTCTTCATTCGTAAAATCGAAAAAAGGGGAGTCAATGGCAGGAATATGAGTCAGAGCGGCCGCCTGGATGATTTGCTGACGCGCGTATAAAAGAACATCCCAGTTCATATCACAACCTACATCGACGGCAAAATCTGCTGCCCCAAAGACCAGACCGCTTACTGGGGAATCAGTAACAATTGAATTTAGGTTCAATAATCCCTTGGCGGTCTCAATTAATGCTAAAAGTTTAATGTTGCGTGCTTCCAAATTAAGTACTTTATAAATAATGTTTAATTCTTCAGCACTTTCTGTTTTAGGATATAAAATGGCATCACAATATATATGTTCTTGTTTGAATGCGAGCAAGTCAGACAACCCGGCATCAGTGGTTATATGATTGATGCGTACAATTATGAGTAGCTCAGGATGTTTGCTTCGCAAAAACTGAATAACATGGTTGCGGGCGCTGTCTTTTTCGTCAGGTGGAACAGCATCTTCCAACTCCAATATAAAGCCGTTTGCTCCAGAAGCCAATGCTTTTGCAAAAAGCTCTGGTTTGTTACCTGGGGTAAATAACAGGGCAGGGGAAATTGATAAGTCCATTTTAAATAAATCCTTGTTGTTTCGCTTGTTGCTCTAATTGTTCACGAAATTTTGGATGAGCAATTTTAATTAATTGATGTGTTCTTTCTGTGGTGGAGCGTCCTTTCAATTGTGCTACTCCATATTCAGTGACCACATAATCAATATCAAGTCGGGTATCTGTGGCTATGGAAGAAAGTCGAGGCACAATACGGGATAAGGTTTCCCTCCTTGCAGTGGAACTACTGGCAATGATCGTTTTTCCGCCTTCTGAATAATGAACGCCACGGATAAAATCCAATTGTCCTCCTGGACCAGAAAATTGATGCCCAATAAATTCTGCATTCACTTGTCCACTAAAATCAATCTCAATGAAGGCGTTGACGGAGGTCATGAGATTGTTTTTCGCAATCACATTGGGTTCATTAACATAGGAAACTGGAAGACAAAACATGGATGGATTATTGTCAATAAAATCATATAATTGCTTATCTCCAATCGCAAAAGTAAACACATTAACATAAGGGTGTAATGTTTTATTTGTATTTGTAACCACTCCTTTTTTGATGAGATCAATTAAGCCATCCGTCATCACCTCAGTGTGAATCCCTAGATTTTTATGATGAGCGAGTTGTTCACATACTGCATTAGGCACTCCTCCTATCCCCATTTGAATGGTTGCACCATCTGGGATTAGAGCGGTGATGTGTTGGCCTATTTGACGATCCAATTCACTTGCGGGCTTTGATGCTCCTTCGAGCAAGTCGACGGTGTTTTCGACAATGGCATCAACCTCACTCACATGAATTAAAGTAGATCCTGCAGTTCTGGGCATATTTTCGTTTACTTCTACGATCAATTTATTGGCATAGCGTGCCAGTTCAATCGCATAATCGCCATTGGGGCCCAAATTGAAAAAGCCAAATTTATCCATAGGAGCCACGGTGACAATAAAAGCATCCAATTTTGTGATGGACTTAATGGTATCAGGGTAGCGACTAAAACTTATGGGTACAAAATTGATGTATTTCTTTCCTAAGGTATATCCACGCTCGGCTAATTCAACTTCTCCTTGTGACATCATTGAAGTGTAGGGCCTAATAATATGGAGTAATTCTTCTTGAAAAATTGTCTGTAGAGCAACAGGACCACAGCGAAGATAATAAACTTTCACTTCTTTTAAATCACCTGCCTTCGCACGCGCAGCAAGAGCATGGCAAAGAGCTGGGGGAGTAGCGACACGCATACCCATGGAAATTACGGCCGTGGGGGGAATCAGATTGACAGCTTCATCTGGGGAATGTAATTTTCGTTGGTATTGTTTATCAAAGCTCATTCGTCATCCCTAATAAATACGCAAAATGTGCCGATTGAAATTATGATTATCTATCAGGCTTGTTAAATGTCAATCGTAGCAGGCGTTGTAACACGTACTTCTAATTTCATGTTTAATGAAACGATTCAGGTAGTAGTTTTAATAAACTGCTTCAGCCGTACTTGAGGAAAAGGTCTCTTTGGGAAGCTATTCTTGGTAGGAAATACCTAGAATGTTTAGGCCTCGTTCAATATCATCTGCGACCATTGGTCTGGATAATAAATATTCTCCAGTATGGTCAGTCAGTTCCTCTTGAGCAAAATTTAATGCCTCTTCCCACTCATCCTGAGTATAGTCTCCTCGACCTAAATACATTAATGCAACTAAGGTAGCTTGTTGATCAGGTCGTAAATTATCAACGAATTCGGTGATCTCTTGATAAACCGGATCGTCTTGGTAATCGGCTAACACATATAGTGAATCCATTTCGTCGGTGACTTCCGGAAAACTAACGTCTTCCTTGGCTTGAAATTGTCGGGCTTTATAAAGAAGATCACCAATTGTTTCACTATCAAGATTCAACATATTCATCTCCTTATTCCTATGTCAATAAATAATCGCTTAAATAAAATATAGTTTATTAATTAGGATCCTCAAGCGGATAGTTTATTTATGGGTATGTAGGTATTCTTAGTGAGCTTACTCATATGAGAAAATATAGAACTCGTATGAGTTCTATATAATTTACTAACGAGTTTTAGAATGAGTAGAGGAGTCTTTTGGATTTATTTCTTCTAACTCATCGTGAAAAGTTAAATCAGAATAAGTTCTAGGTTTTACCTGTGAAACGGTGTTTAAGACTCCATATTCAAATGCCTTCATGAGGTCTATTCTATATGAAGAATTTTGCACCTTAGAAATTTGTTTGCGGAGGTCGCTTAATCCTTCCCAATCAAAAGTTGGTTTATTGACCTCAAAATACCTCTTGAAATAGTTCACCGCCTGTTCTTGTAGCGAATCTAGTTGTCGATATATATTGATTTCATTATCAAAATCGTACAAGTACACTAATTTAGGATGAAAACTTGCAAGTTGTGTTAAGACATTTCGATAACGCTTCATTACTTCTACTGTTTCTTTGTCTAAAGGCAATAATTGAATTGAACTGAGAACGCTTTTAAGTAACGAAAAATTAAATGCTTTGGGTTGGCCCAGGTAATGGGTTTTACCATAAATATAAACTTTTGACGTTTCTTCTAGCAGATCTAAATCTATGAGGAGGGTGGACGGTATCATAATTATTTATTATTAGTATTATTAATGAAAACTTATTGTACATTATTTTTAAATGCGGTCAATTATGACAATTTCATAACAATAAATTAACTAATTGATAAAAAAAAATTTTTATAAAAAATTTTGAAAATAAGTCATAATAAATGGTGGTAAATTTATTGATTTATTTCACTCAATAACTATATTTAATATTATTTTCGTTACATTTTCTTACTATTGCGTTGTTACTAAGGAGGGTATTAACATGAAAAGTTCCGGTGAAAATAGAGCATATACTCCTAAAGATCATCTTGAAGCGGCTGCAAGCCAATTATTAAACGAAGGCAAAAGAAAGGCGAATCAGTTGTACGAAGAAGGGGTACACAAGGTGAACGAAGTAGAAGAGAACGTCAAGGAATATTCTGATCATTTAGTGAAGAAAGTACAGGAAAATCCATTAACTTCTATTTTAATTGCTGGAGGAATAGGCTTTTTGTTATCTCGATTAATGAAGAAATAATGGAAGTCTTAAAACAGTTAGAAGGTCTTATCGCTGCAAAAATATCTGTTTTTAAAACGGTTTGCTCTTTAATCCGTCTTGAAGCACGATTAGCTGGGCTTAGCCTTTTTCCTTTATTATTAAATATATGCATGCTGTTCGTTGTGTTAATTACAGCATGGTTAACGGCGATGTTCTTAACAGGGTATCTTGTGTTCCTGGTTTTAGGATATTGGGAGCTTTTGATTCCCCATCGTTTCCTGGTTTCTATTTCTCTTGTTTTTCTACTTAATGGAGGATTATTACTGGGATTACTTAAGTACTTATCCTTTAATTTAAATAGTATGAGTTTTCCAAAGACAAGAGAATTTTTTTCACAAAAGAGCGTAGAACATGAAAAACTCGAGAAAGCAGATAATAGCGCAAATTGAATTGATGAGTAATATACTCCAATCCCAGAAAAGCAGGGTTAGGGAACATGAAAAGTATTTTAGTGTAAGTGGGATTACTCGTTATCACTTAGCAACCTGGATGATGCTAATTTCTGCATTCTTTATAGGTTGGAATGCCGCACGAAAACATTGGAGTGGGAACGTGATGCGGCAAATAGTTGATATAGGGAAATTAGCGGTGCTTAATTCGTTCAAAAAAACAATTATCTCTTTTATAAAGTAATTGTTCGGATTTGGTGTTGATGCATAAGAGCTATGACCAAATACTACGATCGGAGACAGAATATCCTCCGTCGATGGGAATAATTGAACCGGTTATGAAATCTGAACCACTTGAAGAGAGAAAAACAGCCAAAGGTCCAATATCTTGAGGCTGACCCCATCTACCTAGAGGCGTTCTTTTCCGGATTTCCTCACCTCTATCGGTTTGAGGTAAAGAACCGTTAATTGCGGTTTCAAACCAACCTGGCAAAATAGCATTGACTTGTATGTTCCAGACACCCAGTTCTAATGCAAGCGAGCGTGTTAGGCCTAATATTCCTGTTTTTGTTGTCGCATATCCAATTGAATGAGGATGTCCATAAAGAGAATACATGGATCCTACATTAATAATTTTTCCCCGATGATGGATTTTCATGAGACGAGCCGCGCTTTGTGAACAAAGAAAAACCGAGGTAAGATTAGTGCTGATGAGTTGCTCCCATCCTTCAAGTGAGAGATCTAAAAGATGCTGATCTTCGTAGATACCTGCATTATTAATTAATATATCTAATTGTTCAAATTGGTCTGAAATGATTTTAAAACCATTGTGAATACTTTCTTTGCTTCGTACATTCATAGTGATTGGAATTAGCCCATATGTTTTGGCATGTTCTAGCTTTTCCTGATCTCGACCACTCACGATGACTTGTGCCCCAGCTTGCCGCAAGGCGATTGCCATAGCAAGACCTAGCCCTCCATTTCCGCCTGTGACTAAAGCAACGCAATTATTCAATGGGGTCTTTGAGTTCATAGTGATAATGTACCTTATTAATTGCAGTTAAAAATTCATCTAGATCTTCTTTTTTCAATGTAGGTGAAAGTGCAATATCAATATAGGAGCGGATGTGTTTAAAACTATTAGGGTAAAGATTGGGAATTTCGTGTCTTGCTATATCCTTGAATAAATAGCTCCAATCCCAAAATCGGCGTACATTGATTTTATTGAGATCTCCGAGGGCTTTTGTGTCTATACCTTCTGCAGTTAGCGCATCTGCAAACCAACAGCACTCTTTAATCGAACCATCTAATTCCAAAAGTAAGTTATCACCAAGAGGTAATACCTCCTCATGCCAGGTGCTGCGCGGCCTTAGGTGTTTTAAATGGGTCATACCTTGAATGGCATAATGATAATTTTGTGACAACAAATTGAGTCGCTTATTGAGTTTTTTTAATTGGGATAATCCAAGTGCCCCGCGAATTTCATCTAAGCGAAAATTAAATATGGGTAATGAGGTAAAATCAATGGCACACTGTTGCCCGCAAAAATGTTTTTCATAAAGACGCTCATAAGCTCCAGATAAAATAACGCATTTTAGGTAGAGTTCTCTATCATTTGTTAAAATAAATCCGCCTTCTCCAGTGTTTAATGATTTATCAGATTGAGTGCTGAATGCGCCTGCTAGACCATAGGTTCCTAAATATTTATTCTTCAATTTACATCCAAGACTGGGAACAGCATCCTCAATAATAGGCACACCATGTTTGCTCGCAAGCTCCATAATTTGTGGGAGAGGAGCAGGAAACCCTCTCATATGCACCACAACTAATGCACTCATATGAGGAATTTTTTTCTCAAGATCTGTTAAATCAATGTGGAGATCACGATCCACTTCGATAAGGACAGGTTTCAATTGAGCTTGGATAATGGCACTGGGTGTTGCAGTAAATGAATATGCGGGACAACCCACCAATGCATCGTTAGGTAAATTCAGAGCCATAAGGGGTAATGAAATTGCTGCAGTACCAGAACTTACAGCAAGAGCATATTCAGAGTTGAAGTAGTCTTTTAGTTCTTCTTCAAATTGACCTACTTTTGTATCCTTAATGTCACGATTATCATAACGAAATAATCGCTTACTTTTAATCACATCCAGAACAAGCTCCAGATCTTCTTCATCAATAATGACATTTCCTTTGTCATAGGTGGGCCAAGGTTTGGCTCGAACTGGGCTCCCACCATCTAATGCTAATTTTTCAAAAGAAGGGCATTCTTTTTTTCTACTACTCATACTACCTGTCTCCGTATTACCACTCAGGTTTGTAGTTCTTTATTTGTTTTTTTTTTATCAAGCCACAAGCGAAAGCGGGCTAATGATTTATTCCCCATAAATAGCCTGATTGTTGCAAGTACAATAAAACCTTTTAGAAATTGAAATTTAGAGCCCTTCCTAATCCAAAAGTCACATTCTTTTCCTTTTGTAGGTACAAATAATTTTTCATAGAAAATAATTTTGGGGAAAGGGATAGAAAAAAAATTATTGATATTTTTTCCATGAGTTCCAAAAATTAGGGGGCCGGGACGCAAACAAAGCACATCCATAAATAATATAAAATAAAGAAATACTACCCATGCGGAATGTTGCGAATTTTTTTCGATCCAAAGGCACGAAATTTCATGAGGATGTTGGCGATCAAAGTGATGATTACTATAGAGTTTTTGTAATTGCAATGGATTTAAAGGAAGAAAAGTTCGATAATTAGGGCCTGAGTTGATACAAAAGCCTCCTATCATTTTTTCCTCTGAATCTTTAAAAAAAATACGTACTTTAGAGCTTTTAAAATATTCTATATCTGCACGATTATGGGCCAATGATGAATAATTGGTTTCATAGATTTTAAGTAAACTATCATTTTTAATTATTTTTGTTTTAATCATCATCCTGGCTCAAAAAAACCCTATTTCCCAATTATAGAACATATTGGGATTTTTTTGCCCAGATGGTATGAAGGAGGAATCCTCATAAACCAAAAATCGATTAATGAGTCTTTGCTAAAAATACAATCGATTACAATGTGGCATAGCTCTGGATCCCGCATTCCTAAGTCAGTAACTTATTAATTAATTTGCGTGAATTTCGGGACAGTAGGTGGAGTTAACAAATAATCCCTTAAAAAATTAGGGATACGTTGCTCCAACCAAAATTGTTTTTTCTCAGCAATAAATCCTACATGACCTCCATGCTGGCTCAACTCTAGAAGGATATCTGGGGATAATTCATCAACTGTAGGAAGGACATCCGGGGTCATAAAAGGATCGTCCAATGCATGAATAATTAACGTAGGTGTCGTGATTTGAGATAAGTACTGCCTCGAACTGGATTTTTGATAATACTCATGGGCATTAACAAATCCATGTAATGGAGCAGTTATTTGTTCGTCAAATTCATGCAGGGTTTTTATTGAATACAATTTTTGTTTGGAAAGTGGTAATTGGCAATTGATAATATCCAATTTTTGTAAAAAGACGGTCCGTAATTTTTCGAGCAGATGTGCTTGATATACCCGAGAAAATCCTTTGTTTATCTTTTGAACCACATTATGCAATTGAAACGGTACAGAAACCGCGACTGCTGCATCAATTAGGGATTGGGAGCTATTTTCTCCTAACCATTTGAGGAGTATATTGCCGCCTAATGAAATACCTACTACCGCTTTTTTGGTTGTGGGTTCTCTAAGGTTTAGTACATTGAGAAAATAAGCCAAATCATCGGTATCGCCTCCGTAATAAGCGCGCGGCAGACGATTGGGTTCTCCACTTGCGCCACGGAAATTCATTAAAACTGCTCGATAACCTGATTTATTGAATGCATGGAATAATGTCGAAACATAAGCCGAATTGATATTTCCACCTAATCCATGAAGTAAGATAATTAAAGGAGCATTATTGTCTAATCCATTTGTTTTCCACGATAAATCAATAAAATCTCCATCAGGTAACTCTAAACGTTCACAAGAATCTACAGCAGTATTTGTTCGATGGGTGAACGTTCGATACAGAGTTTGTCCATGATTATTGGTAAGCCACCAAAGCGGCTTAAATTCACTATGAATGATCATACTCTGTTACCTATGAATTGGATTTTATTTAATCTGTTTAGTGTTGTCTTAACCTATAAGTATAAAATACTACTAGGAAGAAATAAATGGAGTACTAAAGTGTAGTTTACGTTGAATTTTCATTGCTAAAGTATTCATCTGCATTTAAATTATCTCATTGAGAGTAACATTTTTTCAATAAATTCAGTGGTTAAGATTATTGACGGTGAGTTTTTCTATAAAGGGAGGTTTGATGCAAGTCAAGGCAGCGGTAGCATACGAGGCAGGGAAACCATTGGTGATTGAAACAGTTGATTTGGAAGGTCCTAAAAAGGGAGAAGTACTGGTTGAAATTAAGGCGACAGGTGTGTGTCATACCGACGCATTTACATTATCTGGTGATGATCCTGAAGGTATTTTCCCAGTTATTTTAGGGCATGAAGGAGCTGGTATTATTGTCGATGTTGGTCCAGAAGTAACCTCCCTCGAACCTGGTGATCATGTAATTCCCTTATATACACCCGAATGTCGTCAGTGTGACTATTGTCTTTCTCAGAAAACCAATCTTTGTCAGGCCATTCGAGCAACACAAGGACAGGGGGTGATGCCTGATGGAACAAGTCGTTTCAGCCTTAATGGAAAAAAAATATTCCACTATATGGGGACATCGACTTTTGCAAATTATATTGTATTACCTGAAATTGCAGTTGCGAAAATTCGCAAGGATGCTCCTTTTGATAAAGTATGTTACATCGGCTGCGGCGTTACTACAGGGATAGGGGCTGTAATTTATACCGCAAAAGTGACCCCAGGTTCCCGCGTTGTTGTTTTTGGCTTAGGTGGCATTGGGCTTAATGTAATTCAAGCTGCTCGTATGGTTGGAGCCGATCAGATTGTGGGTGTGGATATTAATCCAGACCGAAGAGCTTTAGCTGAAAAAATGGGGATGACGGACTTTGTTAATCCTATGGAAGTGGATAATGATTTGGTAGCGCATCTCGTTGAACTGACTAAAGGCGGCGCAGATTATAGTTTTGAATGTGTAGGTGATGTCAAATTAATGCGTCAGGCATTGGAATGTTGCCATAAAGGTTGGGGCGTTTGTACGATCATTGGCGTTGCAGGTGCTGGAAAGGAGATAGCCACCAGACCGTTCCAACTGGTTACCGGTCGAGTATGGAAGGGCTCGGCATTTGGTGGAGCCCGTGGCCGTACGGATGTACCTAACATTGTTGATTGGTACATGGAGGGCAAAATCAATATCGATGATTTAATTACTGAGGTTTTTCCTTTTGAACAGATTAATCACGCCTTTAACTTAATGAAACAAAGAAAGTCAATTCGTACAGTGCTCACTTATTAAGGGATAATTAATGGCTATTGAGCTTCTAGAAGAGCATTACTGTTTTGATGGTATTCAACGAGTTTATTCACATCAATCCAATGTGACCCATTGTACTATGCGTTTTGGCCTTTTTTTGCCTCCTCAGGCGCAGAAACAAAGCGTTCCTGTTTTATATTGGCTTTCAGGATTAACCTGTACAGAGCAGAATTTTATTACTAAGGCTGGAGCCCAACGAATCGCTGCTCTTTTAGGTATCGCCCTTGTTGTACCCGATACCAGCCCCCGAGGAATTGATTTGCCTGGTGATCGAGATAGTTATGATTTTGGTGTTGGTGCTGGATTTTACTTGGATGCCACGCAGGCACCTTGGTCAAAATATTATAATATGGCCACTTATGTACATGAGGAATTGCCTGATTTGCTACTGCAATATGCGCCACTGAATCATCATGCTTGTGGTATCTTTGGCCACTCAATGGGAGGCCATGGAGCGCTTACTTTGGCATTGAAATATCCTCAGCAATATCGCTCTGTTTCCGCGTTTGCTCCTATTTGTGCCCCATCTCAATCCCAATGGGGGCAAAAAGTATTCACTGGTTATTTGGGGCCGGATAAGAAACAGTGGAAGGAGTATGATGCGTGCGAACTCATTGCGGAGAGGGGGTGGCCGCATCAATGCATTTTGATCGATCAGGGTGTTCAGGATCCTTATTTAAAAGAGCAACTCAAACCCGGATTATTTCAGGCAGCATGTGTAAGGGCAAAGGTTGCGCTTAATTTACGTATGCATGAAGGCTATGATCATAGCTATTATTTTATCGCAAGCTTTATTGAGGATCATTTACGTTTTCATGCATCAATATTGTATGAAAATCATTAATAAAGCCAATCAAAAAATACTTGTCAACAGAGGATTTTTTATAAAGTAAGCCTTTCAGTTGGCAAATCGGATTTTGGGAGTGGAGCATCGAACGACTCATTATCTTTGAGAAAATTAAACAATTTGTATCCTATTTCCTCGTAATGAAGTATTATCTTTCCAGGTGAGTTGCTGATTTTTTTAGGTTTTATTGTCATGAAAAAAGTATTATGTTTATCTGCACTGATGATGGTATTGAACCATTCAAGCTTTGCATATCCACTGCCAAATCCTTTTCCCCCATTTCGTATTGCTGGAAACTTGTACTATGTAGGCACTGATGATCTTGCTAGTTATCTGATAGTCACTCCAAGAGGGAATATATTAATCAATAGTGATCTTGAAGCGAATGTTCCCATGATTAAAGCCAGCATAGAAAAACTAGGTTTTAAATTCAGTGATACGAAAATTTTGCTCATTAGTCATGCTCATTTTGATCATGCTGCCGGCAGTGAATTAATTAAGCAACAGACAAAAGCAAAATATATGGTTATGGATGAAGATGTTTCTTTGATCCTATCTGGTGGCAAATCTGATTTTCATTATGCAAATGATACCAGTACTTATTTTCCTCAAAGTACTGTTGATAAGGTACTTCACGACGGAGAACGGGTGGAATTAGGTGGGACCGTATTAACTGCTCATTTGACACCGGGGCATACTAAAGGCTGTACCACTTGGACACTAAAACTAAAGGATCACGGGAAACAATATCAGGCGGTCATTATAGGAAGTATGGGCGTGAATCCTGGCTATAAATTGGTCGATAACATAACTTATCCAAATATAACTCAGGATTATAAGCACTCCATAAAGGTACTGGAATCACTGCGTTGTGATATTTTTCTAGGAGCCCATGCTGGAATGTTTGATCTGAAGAATAAGTATACATTATTGCAAAAAGGGAAAAATAACCCCTTTGTTGATCCCGCAGGTTGTAAAAAATATATTGAACAAAAGGCACAGGATTTTTATACAGAACTTAAGAAGCAAGAACCTGCTTAATCACTTTGCCTTTACCCAGGCTAGAACGGTATGATTTTCTTTCATAAAGATTTGTAGCCTGTTCAGCCTAGCGGAAATCCAGGTTAACGTTTCATCTTCGATTTTTACAAAAACAATCCACTAAATGATCATCGACCATGCCAACGGCTTGCATATAGGCATACATGATTGTTGACCCGACAAAACTCATTCCTCTTTTTTTCAAATCTTTAGATAAGGCATCTGATTCTGATGTACTCGCAGGAACTTCTTGGAGTGTTTTAGGATAATTTATTTTAGGTTTTCCACCCACAAATCCCCAGACGTACTTGTCGAAGGATCCAAATTCCTGTGCAATTTTAAGGAATGCTAAGGCATTTTTGCGAGCCGAGAACACTTTAAGACGATTGCGAATAATTCCTGAATCAGTCAGTAGGGTATTTAATTCCTTATCAGTCATTTTGGCTACACTATGAGGATCAAATTGTTTGAATGCCTTGCGGTATCCTTCTCGACGTTTGAGAATTGTTTCCCAGCTTAATCCGGCTTGTGCTCCTTCAAGCAAGAGCATTTCAAAGTGCTTTTGATCATTGTGTACAGGAACTCCCCACTCTATATCATGATACTGTTCATAATGAGGCTTACCAACTCCAACCCAGGTGCAACGTTTCATGATGAGCAATTTCTCCTATATGATCCGGATTTGTGTAGGTGTGGTGATGTTTATAATTTATTTTTTAATCATAACGTTTTTAAGGTGTAAAGACTATTTTAATTCGCGTTTTGCTCGCTTGTTTGCCTGATAAACAATTGCTTCGGCTTGTATTTGTTCTGGAATGCCTTAAAATTCACTACATACGATAACTTTATATTTATTTAGAGAGCTTCATGTCCGATTTTTATCAGGATTTTAATACAAGACGAACTTTTGCAATTATTTCTCACCCTGATGCCGGTAAAACGACCGTAACCGAAAAGTTACTATTGTTCGGAGGCGCAATTCAATTGGCAGGAACCGTTAAAGGACGTAAAGCCGATCGACATGCGACTTCAGATTGGATGGAAATGGAAAAAGAACGTGGGATTTCTATTACAACTTCGGTAATGCAGTTTGTTCATAATCAGCATGTCATGAATTTGTTAGATACCCCAGGACATGAGGATTTTTCTGAAGATACTTATCGTACCTTGACAGCAGTGGACTCAGCCTTAATGGTTATTGACGTGGCCAAAGGGGTAGAGGAACGAACCGTTAAATTGATGGAAGTATGTCGTTTGCGTGATACGCCGATTATGACTTTTATAAATAAACTGGATCGTGAAGGCCGTGATCCCATTGATTTACTTGATGAGGTAGAGTCTGTTTTAGGGATCCAATGTGCTCCCGTTACCTGGCCTGTTGGTATGGGAAAGCGCTTTAAAGGTATTTATCATCGCTATGAAGATACAGTGTATTTATATCAACCGGGTAAGAATGCACAAAAGCAAGATGCTGTGCAAATCAAAGGATTGGATAACCCTCAATTGGATGAACTATTAGGTGATAGTGCCCAGGAGTTACGCGACGAAATTGAGTTAGTTAAGGGGGCTTCCCATGAATTCAATTTGGACGATTATTTAGCGGGAAAAATGACACCGGTTTATTTTGGTTCTGCAATTAATAATTTTGGTATCAAAGAGTTACTGGATGATTATGTGCGTTATGCTCCAGGCCCGCAATCTCGAACAGCTCAAGAGCGAACTGTATCAGCAGATGAACAAAATTTTTCTGGGTTTGTGTTTAAAATCCAGGCTAATATGGATCCGAAGCATAGAGACCGGATTGCATTTTTACGTATCTGTTCAGGAGCTTACAGAAAAGGAATGAAAATCAATCATCTGCGTATTGGAAAAGAAGTGCAAATTTCTAATGCGTTAACCTTTATGGCTGGTGATCGTTCCCATACAGAAATTGCTTTACCTGGCGATATTATTGGTTTACATAATCATGGAACGATTCGCATAGGGGACACTTTTACTCAAGGTGAGCAATTAAAATTTACGGGTATTCCCAATTTTGCTCCTGAATTGTTTCGATTGGTACGTTTGAAAGATCCATTAAAGAGTAAAGCTTTATTAAAAGGTTTGATTGAATTATCTGAAGAAGGAGCAACACAGGTATTTCGACCATTAAACAGCAACCAATTAATCTTGGGGGCGGTTGGTGTGTTACAGTTTGATGTCGTAGCTCATCGTTTGAAACATGAATATAAAGTGGATTGTATTTATGAAACAGTAAGCGTTGCGTGTGCTCGTTGGGTTTATTCAGATGATGATAAGGCAATGAGTGAGTTTCGAACAAAAGCGTATGACTATTTAGCTTTGGATGGAAGTGATGCGTTGATGTATCTTGCCCCGACTCGGGTTAATTTGACCATGGCTGAAGAGCGATATCCTAAAATTAAATTCCATGCGACGCGGGAACATTAGAACGAAAGTGTCTTAGTAGCCCGGGTGTCCCGAAGCAAAACCCGGGCTTGCAGCGATCAGAATTCCTGCTCTCTTCGCTGCATCTCGACTAAGTATGTCTAAAGGGATTTTCTAAATAGATGGTGTATTAAGCAGTACAAGTTGCTTTTACTGTGTGTGCACCGAAATTAGTAATTTCAACTTTTGCGCCAGATTCAGCACTTAATTTCAGATTTTCATTTTGATGAACAGTGATTCGTAACGACTCTCCTGCTGATAGAGTGATGTCATTAACTTTTCCTTTTTTAGCTAATGCTACAACTAAAAATTCATCTCCGTCATCTTCGGTAGTAATTTTACAATTGGCTTCTACTGGCCAGAAAAGATAATTAAGAAATATTTGCGGATCATTGCTAGGCAATTCATATTCAATCGTAACTCCACGCTGGAGTAAATGACTTTCGGTTGAATATGCGCTTGTGCTTAAAGATGCAGCAATACATAATAAGCCAAGTCCAAATTTTCGTAACATTATATAACTCCATAATGATAATAACTGAGCTAAGATACATTTATTTTATAGGTATGGCAAATTAATCTCATTCAAGTTTTTAATGAGTAATAAATATGAAGTCATCGACAAAGTCTGTGTTCCCGACTTCAAAGATCAACAAACCACTTCATTATCTACACTGAAATGCACAATTTACGTATATTCATTAAGTACCTTATAACGTACCGACTCTAAAATAAGGGGAACCAATTACCACTTATTGAAGAGATTATGGCTTTAGGATTATTTAAATTTAGGGGTACTAAAAGTACTTTGAGAAAAGAATCATCAAATATAATTCTGCAAGCAGACGGTTGGGGTAGAAATTGGTTTGATTGCATTAAAAAAGAAGAGGGGCCAATAACAAAAGAGTTGTTGGAAGAAGCGTTTGATATGATGGAGATTGAGCGCGAAAAAGCTGAGATTATCCTCGTTACCCAGGAAATGGCTAAAAGAATAGATTTGCTGCCCAAGAGATTCACTTCAGTTGTGTTTTTTAACCGACTCTTTACCTATCCTGGTTCAATATCCAAACCAGCTGAGCAATCGAAAGAGGATTGCATTAACTATCTAAAACAGCTTCCTGATTGTGTTACTAAGGTTGAGCTAAACCTCTATTATAAATGGAGTCGTCCAGAAGAAGTAATAAAGGTTATACCCAAAAACGTGACTCATTTTACTATTAATGCGGACGTTATTGAAAATTGTACGTACGAAGAGCTAATTCCATTTTTTAGTAGTTTCCCTAGCCAGATAAAAGAAATTTCTCTATTAGGCAACGATACTAAAATACTGGCTTTTGATGATAAAGTATTACGTGATTTGATAATAAGATTACCTCTTTCTGTTAAAACACTTACTGTTCCTAGGGATGATTTAAGCATTTTCAACCTTGCTACAGAAAGAAAAATAAATCTGGATGAATACAGAAAAAAAGAGTACTTTCCTCAAAGCTATGATGATCTTACTGATTCGGTTTCAGAAGATTTATTTCAAAAGGCAAAAAATCTTTTAAATGATTATACAAAGAGTGCTAGTTGGTGTCCTGGATTCGCTCTTTTTGCTACGTTTCACTGGAATCGGCATTATGTGGATCAAGTGAATAAAATACTGCAAGAAAGTACCAATATAGAAGACCTATTGGGAAGACTTAAAGCGATCGAGATGCAAAAAGATTTCAATCCCACAGGTTCTCTGGCACGTCGAATGTATTACATAAAGAATATGCAGCATCAGGTTCGAAAGTTGGATAATGACGTTGTTGAAGTACCTAAATATAATTAATTAAAATAGAGTGTTTCACTTGGGTTCTGAGTAAAGTATAAAATCGCTCCCTTAGCCTGATGAGTACAGGCTAACGAGGAGTGATTCCTACAAATTAAATACTTAAATTAAAATACATGAAGAAGAGGAGGCGGTTTTTTTCTTGTCGTTATGCTGCTCTCTTTTGGCTTCATCGAGGAAGATTTTTCCTCCTCTTTTTAAGTTTAATTTAGCGCCTGAAAATTGAGGAGCAGATTGTGCTGAGGCGACTGAAGTTTCAAGCATTTCAATACCAAAGTTTAGGTAATGAATGGTTCGAATCTCACTATTTACCAATCCTTGCACGCTATGTTGATAGTATTCAAGCGGGTCTTCTTCAACAGTAGAAACACTAAAAAATGAGCTGGAGGCTATTTTATTTGACTCCACATTATTGTTGTTGAGCAGCGCACGCATTGCTTTAGTAAAAAATGGGATGCATGCTGCATTATCATTAAAGCTTCGATAAAATGGGCAAGCAAAACCTTCTTCTCCAATTTGAAAGATCGTTTTTCCATCAATTTGCTTACAAAAATCTTTACTCGCATAAAGAGACAATGTAATGGTAGAAATTTTCAAACTGTTGTCTTCAATTGTTTCCCCCGCTAGATGGTGTCTGCCTTTCAAATAGGTGTTTATGGTCTCAAATAAATTACGGGGAATTTTTCCCTTATCTGCGAGAGTGTATGGTGCTTTGAACGTAGCCTCCTTCATGGCTTGATAAGTAGGCTCATCAATAAAAATCCTTAACGAAATGGGAGTCTGTCCATCCTTTAGATGACCTACATATTCAGAAACAAGATTTTTCGTATAAGCAAGGACTCCTGGAACTTCTGTGATTTTATTAAGAGAACGCGTTGCACCCACTGCTTTATATTTAACTTCAACCGCATACCGCAAGGGTTCATTGATCTGATCTTCGCCATTAAATACTTGAGGATGAATAATACCCCGTAAACCGCCGCTCCCTACAAAATAATTAGTATCAGGGTATTGTTTTTGTAATTCATCAAAGTCTTTTACTTCCTGATATTGAATTTTAATTCCAATGGATGTGGCATATTCTCTAAGTTTTTTTTCCAAGTCGCTTATTATCACTTTGGAGGGGATGCTATCCAGCACTTCTCCAAAGCCTTTACTTCTATCCATTTCTGCAAAGGAACTTTGTTCAACATACATCGCATGATTGCGTGTAGGAATCTCATATTTTTCAAACATAAGAATTTCTTTTTCTGGACATTGTAGTTTTAATTGTATAGCCCCTAAAAGACCAATAGGTCCTGAGCCAATAAAAATAATATCAGTCATATTTATTTGTATTATTTATAAACAGAAAAGTATAATAACAAGTCTTGACTTATTTGTATGTGTTTTTTTAATCAGTTCATTGAAATAAGGTCTTAGGCAATTATTCCTTCTGGGGAAGAATGCTTTTTATTGAGTTAATAATTATATAGAGGAGGGGCTTCGAATCTGATAAGCCTTATTGGTCACGCATTATGGTACTCTTCAGAACATACACTTCTTAAACTAAAATATACCTTATCTTACTGATAAATATTAGATATATGATAGCATTCAACCTGTTGTACTAAGGTTAGAAAGTGTGTCTAAAAACTATTACAGATTAAATTGAACACCGTAGTACATAGAGGATTTTGAATATGCCTAAAGAGCAATTATCAAAAATAGTAGTCATTGAATCCAATTACCAGATAGATGCAAACTCGCGGCCAAAGTCTGGCTTCCTGCCGATGCATCGAAAAATCCCGAAATCACTCTTAAACATAGCTTTAAAGTAGAATTAATGAAAAAAACTGGAGAAAAACCAATGCATCGAAAAATGGAAGGGTATTATAAAAAAGAAAAATGTGATGTACCTCGAGAAAAAGGTCAAGACCTATCTTCATATGATTTGATTCTTAAGTTATTAGGGCCCTATGGAACAGATACACGTATAATTCGTGATGAGAATAATGAGGTTATTGGCTGTTTAAGTGTACCAGTACCTAATTTTAGGCCTGTACAATCAGAAGAAGATCCAGAACAAAATTTAGAAACACAAAAAGTAGCTGAATGTGTACAAATGACTTTGCCACTAATGCTTATTCAAGAGGATGATTTGCATTTTGATTCAAGAACAGAAGAGCAGTCTTTCGTTCCTCGCTCTTTTAAATAAAGGACAATGTAAATAAAAACAATCGGTTACCTTTTATGAATTTGTATACTTCCTTAAGCTTCCTATTGTATTTGGCCTATTAATCAAAATAAGCTTGAGCAAACTGAGTTGAAAAGTTTTACTACCCGATAAAAAAAGATAGTTAATTTGGATACTTCTAATGAAGCAATTAATCTTTTTGGTCTTAAATTTGGTCAGATTGTACGTTGGCGAGGGCGCAGTATTCTTACAATTGGCGTTGAGCCTGATGCCAAGATGTTATACTTCTAAATCGAAGATGATATAGCGGTATCTTTTGGGGATCATATTAAGCCAGACGGCAATATAAAAGAGCTTCCAGAGTTTGAGGTTACAAATATGGTTCTATCAGAATTTTTTATTTATAAAAAATTCACTGAATTGAATCAAGTTTTTGCTCCCAAAGTAAAAGAAAAAGAAAAAAACCTTTGATACAGCCAGGTACGCTGGCTGTATATTTATATTGGCTTACTTCTTAGCTGCTTGCTGTCACGATACTCCTCTACAATGGTTTTTGCTGATTTAAAAAAGGGATGAAACTTAGATAGCTTGAAAATATTCAAGGCTATATCGGATGCATTTATTTTATGGTGTAACAAATAATCCGCGCTGCTTGCCTGATAGCGCATATTGTTTAATTCGTATTTCTGCTGCGGTGGAAGAAGCTTGAGTAGTGTTTTGTCTTTTTCTAGCAAAAAATCAATGATGTGATAATGATTTTGTTGTATGGCATAATAAAAAACATCTTGAATGAGTTTACGCGGAGTTTTGTCTTTGTCTATGTGTCGTGTAATAACGCCAAAATACACTGCTGCCGATTTAAGCTCCCAAGAATTTGTTACAGGCATTACTTCCTGCAGCTTAAAAGGGGCATTTGTTACAAGAAACTTGAGTAACTCGAGAGAACCATTCATTCCAGCAACTTGAAAAGCAAAACCATTCTCTGCTGCAATCATTTCTTGTAGTTTGTCCGGAGCCTTTTTTGCAAGAAAGCGAAGTACCTCAAGGTTGCCCTTCTCTGCAGCCTTTCGAAAAGCAAAATAATTCTCTGCAGCAATCATTTGTTGGACCATGTCAGGGGCTTTTTCTGCAAGAAAGTGTAGTACATCTATACGACCATTCATCGCTGCCCAGCGAAACGCATTAAAATCCTTTGCGGCAATCATCTTGAGCAGTTTGTCAGGAGCTTTTTCTGCAAGAAATTGCAATACCTTAAGATGACCGTTTTTTGCAGCCATACGAAAAGCATAATAATCCTCTGCGGCAATCATCTCTTGCAGTTTGTGAGGCGCTTTTTCTGCAAGAAATTGCAATACCTCAATATTTCCCTCTTCTGCTGCCATGCGAAAAGCAAAATAATCCTCGGCAGCAATCATTTCTTGTAGTTTTTCAGAGGCTTTTTCTGCAAGAAAGTGCAGTACCTCAAGATGACCGTGCTTTGCTGCCATGCGAAAAGCATAATAATCCTTTGCAGCTATCATCTCTTCGATCTTGCCAGGGGCTTTTTCTGCAAGAAAGCGGAGTAATTCAATTTGGCCCTTTTCTGCTGCCCTGCGAAAAGCCCAATAGCGTCCTGCAGCAACCATCTCTTCAATCTTACTTGGAGCTTTTTCTACTAGAAATTGCAATATCTTAAGACGTTCTGCTCCTTGAAAAGCAAAATAACTCTCTGCAGCAATCATCTCTTCAACCTTACCTGGAGCTTTTTCTGCAAGAAAGCGTAAGACCTCAAGATGGCCGTTTTTTGCAGCCATACGAAAAGCATAATAATCCTCTGCGGCAATCATCTCTTGCAGTTTGTCAGGAGCTTTTTCTGCAAGGAATTGCAGCACCTTGAGCTGACCCTTTTCTGCTGCCCTACGAAAAGCATAAAAGCGTAAAGCGGCAATCATTTTTTGCAGTTTGTTAGGAGCTTTTTCTGCAAAAAATTGCAATACCTCAAGATTTCCTTCTTCTGCTGCACATCTGAATGCCTCATAGTTATCGAGAGCAATCATCTCCTGCAATAGTTGAGGAGTGTTTTTTGCGAGATAGATTAACCCTTTCACATACCCCAATGTGCTCAAGACAGTTAGAAAGTTATATATCAAAGCTTGATCGGAGAGGTGTGTGTTTTTTGCCAATTGATCTAATTGTTCCTGAGTAATTTGTATTGGATCGGTTAAAAACTGTGCTAAAAGGGGGGATGAGCGAGTAAAAGTAGCTGTCATTATTGTGCCTTATGATGTTTCAATAACTCTTAAAATTCAATGAATTAGTAATTGGCCACTTTGTTTGATTTTAACTCTTGTTGTATGTGTTGAGAATGCCATTTTTTGGAATCTTAATTTTTCCAAATTGGAAATTTCCATACTGAAGATAGGGGGTGAGTGTCCTGCACTCGACTTCTGAAATGATGGTTGAGCATCTTGGCCTGATAGGCTTGGTACAGGAAATATTTCGTCAAAAAAGAGAATATATCGGGATTTTTCTTTGCAAGAGAGTATGTTCATTCAATTCAGTTGAAGAAACTCACCGAATGGAGCGCTTTCTCTCTAAGTAGTCAGCAAGTGCAGATACTTTAATAAGAAGAAAATTCTAACCTATAATCTGAATAGGTAAGTTTCTGGTATTAATGTGAATAAGGATTTTTTATGATTAATTGGAGTAAATTTAAATCGTTTTTTTTAAGTTTCATAGGTTTATCATCAACACTCTTTACTCCAGATATTTATGCTGCGAATAAATCACTCTTTCAAAATATAGGCCAGTTACCAACATCTGTGATCTCTACAACTCCTGGAAACAACAGTTTACCTTTAACTCAAACAATAACTAATGAAGCGCTTCATTATAGCCTGAAGATTCCTGCTGGTTGGAGTTATAAAAGAAATAATCAAGATTTACAAATTTTTGATGCTGAAAAAATGCCTATGATTTTTATCGTTGCTATTAATGACACTGAGCCTTCTGGGACTAAGCAAAAATTAGATGATTTATTTAATCATTATAGTCCTGAAAAAGCGGCTTTTATCCAAGAGATTGTAGGTAGTTCAGCGCCTAGTTATAAATTGATCAAGGAAGGGATGTTAACAAAGCCTAGTGTTAATGGTCCTTTAAAAGGATATTTTTTTATTATGGAAGCAACGATGTATAACCATAACGTACAATTCGCTAATCTTCTTATCCAACGTCCTTCAGAACCTCGTTATTTAATATTTACTTATTTATATCGTTTAGAGCAAAAATCCCCCCAAAATATAGACACTGAGTTAGCCATTTTTCAGTCATGGACTCTTTAGTTCAATGCTCGTTATTTATTCGAGGCAAGCAATAGCCCGTAAGAAGCAAAGCGGATTACAGGATTATTCATCAAGGTTCACGGAGTTTTAGGTACATTTTGCTTCTTACGAGCTACGTTGCATCTGCTTTTTTGAGTCAGTTTAACGAGTAAATAATAGGGGTTGATAGTCCTCGATGTACAAAATTGGCTATTTTTAAGGTATAGCTATGTCCCATAGAACCGCATCCTAACGCAAATAGATTTTTTTCAAAGAAATCCTTTGCAGTTTGATTATTTAATGCGGTCTTGCTGAAATAGGGTATGCTCTATCTAGAGTATTAACGTGATCCACTACTGCTTTTAGCAATCCTTTTCCACTTTTTTATGAGGTGCATCCTCTTTTATCGAATAACATCGCGAAATCATCGATGTTGGGGAGATCATCATATCCTTTATTTAAAAAAAATGTGCCACTGATTCCAAAGAATTCGTTGGAGTAACTTCTATAGGTGGATGGCCCATATCCTAATGCAATACCCTCATCCTCAGCGATAAAAAAAGCGAATTCATTTTTTTCAAAATTACTGTTCTCTTCTTCTGAAATATCCTTTTCCAAAAAATTTATCATATCTTGCACCGATTCACACCAAAAGTGGTGTAAATCTGAGTTATATTGTTTAGAGTAATTTTGATAAAAAAATTCATTGTCTGTTTTTTGCCTTACGTACGAGAGATAATAGGTTTTTTTTCAAGTTTGAATTGCGCGTAGTTTAATTTTCTGAACTTTATGTGATATACATCCTTATTTTACGAATTGACTCTAAGATAACGCTGAGCGAGTCCGCGTGCGCCAATGCAATCTTGCATGCAAAAAAATCTGCGGTAATGCGAGAGAGCTATTTAATGATAATCTTAAGCAAATTTCAACGATACATTGCAAACAAGGAAGTAGTTTTCCACCTATGCTGACGTGGTTTTAATGTGTTCCAACTATAGGGGACACGTTGTTCAGATCACAAACCAAATAGGAGTAATACCTTGGTAAAAACCAGCCTAGTTTTTGGAGCAGTGCTTGTATCTTGCTAGGTGCCAATTGATTCTTGTTAATCGAGAAGACTAACTCATGTTGCTCCGTTTCTGGTAGATAAACGAGTTTGATTTTGGCGTCGTTGATACCGAAATGTTGCATGATCGCTTCAAGTAATTTTATTGAGGTATTGGGTAGGATCTGCGCTGGCACATCGTTGATAAGGATATCAGATCCTTCTCGAATAAGCTGGGCTCGTGGTTTATCTGTTTTGAAGGAATGATCTTCTGGCTCAGCAAACGTCCGGTAGAGATAAAAACCAAGGACATCGCCATAGCTGAGATCGATAGCTTGTTTGGGATTACGTGCCTCGATGGCGATGCCAACCCCTTCATTAATTAAGAACGAATCGATAAGCTCAGGAATGTTATAGCTTGTTATGGTGCTGTTGTCATCAGGAATGGTTGCAGTAAGTTCAAGATTATAGTAGGTGAGACCTTCGGGATTGAAGATAATTTCAGGTTCACCACTAGTAAAGAGAGCGTGGGGAAGGCACATTATGAGACGATTATACCAAGCAGCTTTTCTGTTGGAATTGTCTATCTCAAATAGGGCTCTTAGTTCTTGAGTGGCTGACACAGAAGCAGCTTTTTTTTCGGGTGTATCCATAGAGTTTATCTTCATTTAAAAAATGCATTGTATCAAAAATATCATAATGAATAATATTAACTGTCCCCAAAGACAAGGATTTAGTATGTTTTCTGAATTTGAAACGATTTGCTGATAACCATATTATGTCATAAGTGATATATCGCTTTTTTTGTTTAATGTCTATTAATGTGCAATTTAATTTTCGGTCGACTACGTCCCAACATTTTATTCGCGACTCGAAGTAAAAAAGAACACCATATTCCATACAATACGGATAAATGCATCAAATATAAAGAACGATAAGCCAGTTGAGCCACTTTGCCGCCAACAAAATAGCGGATTTTTCCCATTCCTGTAATATCTCCATAAGTACCGTAGCAACTTAATGCGATTAAAGATCCTTTATCTTCATATTTAAAATCAAGCAGCTCTTTGTTATTTAATCTATTTTTTAAGGATTTTGCTAATAAATATGCTTGCTGGTGAGCTGATTGAGCACGGGGTGGGACAGGTTTTCCTGTAGCTAGATCCATCACATTTGCACAATCCCCTATAGCAAAAATATGTTCATCATCTGTAGTTTGTAATGTTGAATTAACCATTAACCGATTTAAATTATCTACAGCTAACCCATCAAGAGTTGACAAAAAGTTCGGCGCTTTAACACCAGCTGCCCAGATACACATACTTGCAGGCAGAATTTTCCCACTTTTAGTATGAACTCCTTCACTGTCAATTTGACTTACAATTTCATTGGTTAGAATTTCAATCCCTAACTCTTGTAATTTTTTAGTTGTTAAAGTTGAAAGCAATTCGGGAAGAACAGGTAATATCCGAGGAGCTCCTTCAACTACTGTAATTTTAGCTAATTTTTTAATGGCATTATTAAATTGATATTTTTCCGTCTGATTGAGGGTATGGAGTAATTCTGCACCCAGTTCAATGCCTGTAGCGCCACCTCCAACAATGACAATATTAAAGTTCTGGTGTGTTTCTTCCTCAAGCGCATACTGTAGACATAATAGTCTGTCTACATATTTTCTTTGAAAATGGTTTGCTTGATCAAGATTATCAATACTCAAACAATGCTCCTTAACCCCTGGAGTATTAAAATCGTTACTTTGACTTCCTACAGCAATAATTAATGTGTCGTATGTTAAAGTTCGTTCTGGGACTATAAGATTTTGTTCTTCATCCTTTATAGCAGCAATATGGATGACCTTTTCTTTGCGATTTATACCAATCATAGTTCCTGGCTGGTAATTATAATAATGGGATATCGAGTGAGAGTAAAAATTGAGCTGATCCATATTTGAATCGAGAGATCCGGCAGCAACTTCATGCAATAGAGGTTTCCATATATGGATTTCTTGTTTATCCAAAAGGGTAATCTTGGCTAATTTTTTCTTTCCCAAATCTTTACCCAACCGTGTAACTAACTCAATTCCACCGGCTCCGCCACCCACAACTACAATATGATGTGGTTCTTTACTCATTTTGGTATCCTTAACTTCTAAATTTGAGATAAAGCGCTCTATGTCTATAATCCTTAACTAAAGCTGTGGATTTACCGCGTTTTACCCTTCAGTATAAAGTAGCTAATACCTAATACCGCACCATATACAATATGGCCTACTAAAGCAGGTATATTTTGTTTTATGCCTTCAATAGTCCATTTAGCAAATAAAGGATCGCCAGAAGAAAGAACGGGTAAGAAAGTCATAGGTCCACCCACCCACATCGCAAAACCAAATAAAACCCCCAGAACTAGAGCTACTAACCAGGAATTAATGAACCATCCTAACACCAGAGCAAAACCAATACCGCTTCCTATGCTCACTACAGTATGAACTAACAAGCCACCTGTTACTGTAGGCATGTTAATAATCTTGCCTAATGTTTCAAGCATTCCTGCATGGGCTAAAAAAAAAGCAAAAACAATTCCAGCAATAATTCCTGCTATTGCGCCTTGCCAAATCCAATTGATATTTTTCACGATAGTTCCTTAAATGAAATCTATAATGTTACTACTTGTTAATATAGATCAAATTTTGAAATGAAGTGGCTCCATCGAATGAATTTTTTATTGTGATATCGACTACCATCACATATCAAAAGGACTCGTAAGAAAGTTCAATTAAGGAATCCCGTAATCCGCTGCGTTCCTTACGGGCTATGTGCTTAAGCTCTCTTCGATCTTATGATTTGAGTTCTATACTATTATTAGTGTAAATATTTTAATTTTTTATTCAAATGCATCATCAAATTTTAGCCTTCATCTTTATGGCTTTTTCTACTGTCGTTTCAGCACAGTGTATCCAAGACCAATATGGAGAAGTAGTTTGTGGGAAGGGTGCTTGCCTTATAGACAGTAAGCTCAAGGTGGTTTGCTCACCTTATAAGAATGGCGAATGTGAAAAAGATTATTATGGGAAAGTTATTTGTGGTCCTGGGCAATGTTTACGAAATCGTGACGGCACTGTAGTTTGTTCCCCCTATCCAGAGGGTGGTTGTGCTAAGGATCAATACGGTGAAGTGATATGTGGCGCAGGACAATGTGTTAAAGACCGAAATGGTAAGGTTGTTTGCGGAGGCGAAGATGAGAGTTGTGAACTTAATTCTTATGGAGAGGTTAAGTGTGGTAAATAGCAAGAAGTATCTCATGAGCTTATCAAGTTGATTTTCTCGCAAAAAAAGTGACAAAAACAAATACACCACCCACAGAAAGAAATCGTATGTTTGCCCTCTCTTTATTTGCAAGTACACGATGAAAAATAGTTGGGCATAAAGAGGCTGCTGCAAATGAACCTGCCGAAAGCTGTGATGCTGGGCAGGGTTTATTCTCGGCCATGAGATCAAACATATTAATTATTCGAATCTCTTTGTTTAAAGATTGCATTTTGCGATGCACCGCACACCAGGTATTCTTAGAATCCCGAGCGACGATGCTCGCAAAAAGGCGTAGAGCCAGCACTACTACTTATTATTGATTGCTTGCAAAGACAATCCCCTCAGGTCCTGCAGTTTGACCGCCAGAAGCTCCAAACATTGTTGTTCCTGTTACACCTAACATTGAAGGTAGAAACAATAAAGCGGCAGAAATAAAGACTAGAGCAATTGGCGTTCCAATTGGAATTTGAGTTGGGTTATCTTTGTGCTGTTTAAACTTCATAATTGCCCCAATAGAAAATCCCAAACCAGCCAAATAAGAGCCAGCCGTAATCAACTTAGATAGATTTGTAAATGAACTAGTAATTGTTTCTGCCATTTCTCCCAAAGACATTGCAGTGTTTGCTGCTGCACTATGGCTTACTAATGTCAGCACTGTAAGATAAGCAATGGTGCTTAACCAACACTTTAAACTTGTTTTATTTATAATGTTACTTTTCACAATTTTCTCTCCAAAATTAACAAAAAATCTAGGCATGATATTATTTAATAAATATGATTATTTTACAAAACATTAAATTTTAAATTTTTATATTTATATGTAAATAGCAAAGAGCAAGAAAACTGCCTGAATCAGGATTCAAGACTGTTTGCAATACATCCAAATATTCAGCATTGTTTGAAATATATTTACATTCAGAGGATGTCAAGCAGAAGATTCTCTCAAATAAAAATATGATTAACCCTTCTAATGATACTGATGAGGAACCAGAGATTATAGTCAACTCTGGATTTAATGTAAGCGGGATGCGTTTTATAGCGATGAATGAAGATATCTATGAGTCCTTACAAAATCCAACACCTACCAAACAATGTGATGGAAAAGTAAGTGGTTTCTCAATATTCCATCATGATAAAACAAGTGACTTAGACCAGGGAATTTATTCATCGCTTGGGACAACTCAAGTACCATTTAAGCTCCAAATTTAATTGGTCTTCGAATTAGATTTGTATGCATGTAGGTTGGGTCAAAATGACCCAACCTCATATTTGGCTTATAATGTTTCAAGAGCTTTAGCAATAGATTCAGTCATTGCTTTGGCATCGCCAAAAAGCATGTAGGTATTATCATGGTAAAACAGATCATTCTCCACACCGGCATAGCCTGGTGCTAAGCTTCGTTTAACAAACAATACGTTTCTGGCTTTTTCTACTTCTAAAACGGGCATTCCATAAATTGGTGAGCCGGGATCTGTTTTTGCTGCAGGGTTCGTTATATCATTTGCCCCAATTACATAAGCTACATCACAGCTTGCAAAATCACGGTTAATTTCACTTTGTTCAAAAACTCTATCATAAGGAATATTGGCTTCTGCAAGTAAGACATTCATATGGCCAGGCATGCGGCCGGCGACCGGATGAATTGCAAAGCGAACTTTAATATTGCGGTGTTCTAGGGCATCAACTAATTCTTTGACTGCATGTTGAGCATGTGCTACCGCCATACCATATCCAGGAACAATAATTACATCTTTAGCGTTACTTAAGAGGAATGCTGCGTCTTCACCATTACCCTGGCGTACAGTTCGTGATTCATTTGTACCGTTAATTTGAGAACTAGCTGCTGATGATTGAATGCCTCCAAAGATTACATTAAAAATCGAACGGTTCATTCCAACACACATGATATAACTTAGAATCGCCCCGCTAGCACCTACTAAAGCACCTGTAATAACAAGTAAGTGATTGCTGAGGGTAAATCCGATACCTGCTGCAGCCCATCCTGAATAGGAGTTAAGCATTGATATAACTACTGGCATGTCGGCGCCGCCAATAGGGATAATGAGCAATACACCAATTAAAAAAGCCAAACCGGCCATGATACTGAACAGCGTGAAGGTTTGGTTAATAAAAAACAAGACTAATAAAACAAGGATGGCTAGGGCTATAATCAGATTAATTAAGTTATGGCCTATGAGTTTAATAGGTTTTCCCGACATAATCCCTTGCAATTTAAGAAAGGCGATCACTGAGCCTGAAAAAGTAATGGCCCCTATAATCAGACCCAGACTCATTTCAATTAGACTTGCTTTGGCAATTGCACCAGGGACACCAATATGAAACGAAGTAGGGGAGAGAAAGGCACAAAAAGCAACTAGAACTGCTGCCATCCCCACCAATGAGTGAAATGCCGCAACGAGTTGGGGGATTGCCGTCATATTAATTTTATAGGCAATAAAAGTTCCAATGATGCCTCCTGCAATCATTAAACTAATGAGAATGGGTTGATGATAAGTTGTTGGCATCATCAAAGTTGAACCTACTGCAAGGATCATACCGGCAATCCCTAACAGATTTCCTCGTCTTGCAGACGCAGGGCTGGCTAAGCCTTTTAGCGCCAGTATAAAGCAGACAGCCGATAAGAGATAAAATAAAGGAACCAGGGTTGTCATGAGAAATCATCCTTAACTATTTGATGTGTAATGACTCTATATAAACCAACTTAAGGAAATGCAGCCTGAAATCCAAGCTTAGCTGCACCAGTCCGGATTCTAGCGCCGTTCTGAATAAACTTCCCTAGTTGACACCTTGAGGAGCAATTACCTATTTTTTATACATACGCAACATGCGTTGGGTTACCACAAATCCACCAAAAATATTAATTGAGGTAATAAATATTGCTAAACCACCGATCCAGGTGATGTCTCCAATGAACTGACTTCCTGCAGCAATAAGTGCTCCTAAAACAATAATACTGGATATTGCATTGGTTACGGACATTAATGGAGTATGCAATGCTGGGGTGACCTTCCATACCACATAATATCCAACAAAGCAGGCCAAAACGAAAATAGTGAGTATGGTAATGTATGGATCACCTAGAGTGTTAATCTCATGCATTTTGGGTCTCCTTTTTTGCCTGAAATGGTAGGTATTGATTTTGATGACAAAGTACTGCTTGTTGAATAATTTCATCATCGGGATTTAATGTGACTTCTGGGGGAGTCGGCGCCAAGAGATTAATAAGATGGACCAGATTATTGGCATAAAGTTCGCTCGCTGTCGCTGGAACGAGTCCGGCCAGGTTACTGAGACCGATAATGGTAACTTCCCCATGCTTTATCGTTTTATCAAGAACGCTGACTTCACAATTTCCTCCTCGTGCAGTCGCGAGATCGACAACAACTGATCCAGGTTTCATTTGTTCTACAGTTTTTTTATACACTAAAATCGGAGCTTTTCGACCAGGAATTAAGGCTGTAGAAATGACGATATCGGATAATTTAGCATATTCATCAATAAGTTCTGCTTGAAGTTTTTTATACTCTTCACTAACTTCCGAAGCATACCCCCCTTTAGTTTCACTGTCTTGATCTTGGCTTACTTCAATAAATTCGGCGCCTAAACTTTCTACTTGTTCTTTGGCTGCTCGCCGTACATCGAATGCGTACACTACAGCACCTAAGCGTTTCGCCGTTGCGATGGCCTGTAAACCAGCGACTCCAGCACCAAGAACAAGTACTTTTGCAGGTTGAATCATCCCTGCCGCGGTCATCATCATGGGGATGGCTCGATGAAATTCAGCACATGCTTCTAAAACAGCTCTATAGCCTGCCAAATTAGCTTGTGACGATAGGCTATCCATACTTTGTGCTCGACTGATGCGCGGTATAAGATTCATTGAAAGCAATGTAACTTGTTTTTCCTTGCACCAAGTAATTAATTTGCTTTCCGGCTCATTATCGATATGACCGATTACCAACGCGTTTTGAGACAGACCTTCTAAATCCTTGGGAGCTGGTTCATTGATACAAAGAAGAATATTGGCCGTCTCGAGTATTGTTTTTTTATCTCGAATCTGGACGCCAACCTGTTCGTAATCCTGGTCTTTGAAACCAGCAGCGAGTCCTGCGTTTTTTTCTATGGCGACATCAAAGCCTGATTTAATTAAGTGCTTTGCTGAGTTAGGAGTAATAGCCACCCGAGTTTCATTGTCTGGTGCCAGTAAGGTTGCGATCATCATGGGTAAATCCTTTTTACCTAAATATTCATTATCCTATTGTAATTTAGAATGATTTTCCAGCGTAATATGAGTATCAAAGAAATTGAGTTCAGGTTGAGGGATTAGTTGGTTTATTTTGTTCCTCTTGCAAACTGTCTACTTCCAACGCCAAGGCAATTTGATTGGCACAAGATTCTAAAAGCTGTATTTTTTCGGGTGTAGTTAAATCATTATCCTTAGAAGGTTGAACTCTTAAAACCCCCATGGTACCTCGTGCTCCGAGTAATGGAATAAAAAGTGCATTAGAAAAGGAGAGCGTATCCGTTCCCCATCCTGCTTTTTGCCCTAACTCGAACACCCACTGGGCAATACTGTATTCTTTTTCATCCAAATCTTGATGTGATTTTGCTCTTGCCCGCACAACAAGACGCCCATTTTTGGGTAATAGGGCGATGATCTCACAGTGAAGAATTTCTGAAATATAATTAATCCCGGTACGAAGCAATCTGACGATTCCCCGTGTTCTTGATAACCTTCGACTTAACGTATACAAGGACGAAGTTTGATATTCTGCAAGACGGGCAATTTCTGATTGGCGCCGAGTGACTAAGGTTAATTGACAAATAATTAATGCCATAATAAGCATCATAACCAAGGTAAAAAAATAATCTGACTGGAGAGTAAAAAAACTATAATAGGGTGGGATAAAGAAATAACTATACGCTAAAATACTAAGAAAAATTCCTGAAATCGCAGGTCCTGCGCGTCCTAATAAAGCAATACACGTCATTCCAATTAAATATGTTAGAGTTAAACTTGTATCATTAACCAAAGGATAAATTAAATAATTAATGAGGGTTGTGACTCCAACAATACAGGTTGATAAAAAGTAATAGAGCCATGGCGTCATGGGTTTCGTCGGCGATTTTTTTCTTGATTTCTTTGCTCCTTCGGTCATGGTGTAAACATCAATTTCACCACTGTAACGCAAAATTTCATCTGCCAGACTGCGAAAGAAAAAATTTCTCCAACGAGTACGAATCTGTTTGCAGATCATAATCAGCGTGACATTTTGCTCACGGGAAAAATTAATAATTTCTTTGACAAGGTCATACCCCATTAAAATATGAGTTTCAGCACCCAACTGCTCAGCAAAAAATAAATTTTTTAAGACTTGATTTCGTTGCGTTCTGGATATTTGAGTTCGTGTAGAGTCTACATATACTGCAATCCAATCCGCTTGCAAACTGGAGGCCATTCTTTTGGCTGCGCGAATTAATTTATGTGATTCTGGGCCTGGACCAACGCAAACGAGTATTTTTTCCATGATGGGCCAGATATGTTTGATACCTTGACCTTGTCTGTATAAAAGTACCTGTGTATTTACCCGTTTTGCCAGAGTACGTAATGCTAGCTCGCGTAAGGCCATTAAATTGCCTTTACGGAAATAAAATTCAGCTGCAAGCCGGGCTTGTCTGGGGAGGTAGACTTTGCCCTCGGAAAGGCGTTTTAATAAATCTTCGGGAGCTAAGTCGACTAACTCAATGGTATTTGCTCGTTCTATCATGACATCTGGAACAGTTTCTTGGACGGGTGCGTGGATGATTTGGGAGACGTCATCATTGAGACTTTCTATATGTTGAACATTGAGTGTGGTATAGACATTAATCCCACGGTCGAGCAATTCTTTAATATCTTGCCAGCGTTTTTTATGCCGTACCCCGCTTACATTGGTATGTGCCATTTCATCAATGAGAATCAATCCAGGATTTCTTTTTAAAGAAGCATCCAAATCAAATTCTTGTAATTGTTTACCGTGATATTCAATTGTTATTTTAGGCAAAACGACGAAGTCTTTAAGTATTTCTTCAATTTCAAATCGTCCATGAGATTCGACAATGCCTATTACTACATCTAATCCTTTAGCTTGCTCCCCCATCGCCTCATGAAGCATAGAATAAGTTTTCCCTACTCCTGGAGCGGCTCCGAGGTAGATTTTGAGTTTGCCACGTTGCTTTTGTTGCTCTTCCTCGATAACTTGTTGTAATAATGCATTGGGATCGGGGCGTTTGTCTGTCATCGATTTGTCCTTATATGATCCAGAGCTAAATTCAGCTCCAATACACTAATTCGTGGTTCTCCTAAAAGATGTAAGGTCCGTTTTTTTATTAATTGATTCACTAATTGTTGAATTTCTTGTTCTGAAATATGACGTGCTTTAGCGATCCGTGGTATTTGATAGTAGGCTGCCAGCGGACTTATTTCAGGATCCAGACCACTAGCAGATGCAGTAACTAAATCAACTGGAATTAATTGCTTGTTCATCTTAGTTGGATCTTCCAAATTGTATTGCTGCAGTTTATCAACGCGTTGTTGTACGATTGCCAAAAGGTTTGGGTTTGAAGGCCCCATATTAGATCCAGAAGAATGTGCTCCATTATAAGGAAATGGAGGGGTGGCAGAAGGGCGTCCCCAAAAATAATCGGGTGCATCAAAGTATTGTCCAATTAATGCGGAACCGATCGGTTTGTCGTTAACGAGTAATAAACTACCATTTGCTCGATAAGGAAAAAATATTTGAGCTATTGCAGTAACTACAGCAGGATAAATTAAACCGGTTAATATAGAAAAAAGGAGCAGGAATATTAAAGCTGTTTTGATTTGTTTGAGAGCTTCTCTAATCATTTTTTTTATCCTGTTAAACCTAAGGCTACTAAGAGCAGATCGATCATTTTGATTCCAACAAAAGGAACTATAAATCCCCCTAACCCATAGATAATTACGTTATTTCGGAGCAGTTCTGCTGCAGGAAGACGTCGATATTTAATTCCACGCAAAGCTAAAGGTATAAGAAGAACTATAATAATTGCATTAAAAATTACTGCGGAAAGCACTGCAGTATGTGGGGTTGCCAGGTGCATGATATTGAATACATTGAGCGCAGGGTAGGTGCTTACAAAGGCAGCTGGTAAAATGGCAAAATATTTAGCGATATCATTGGCAATACTAAACGTAGTCAAAGCGCCGCGCGTCATCAATAACTGCTTACCTATTTCTACTACTTCAATTAATTTAGTGGGGTTTGAATCCAGATCGACCAAGTTACCCGCTTCTTTTGCTGCTTGTGTTCCCGTATTCATTGCAACAGCAACATCAGCCTGAGCAAGTGCTGGCGCATCATTTGTTCCATCACCAGTCATTGCAACTAAATGACCTTGAGCTTGTAGGTCACGAATCAATTTAAGTTTGTCTTCGGGTTTTGCATTGGCTAGAAAATCATCTACTCCCGCTTCACCAGCAATAGAAGCAGCCGTTAGGGGATTATCTCCAGTTACCATAATGGTTTTAATGCCCATTTGTCTGAGTTGGGCAAAACGCTCTCGAATTCCCCCTTTAATTACGTCTTTAAGACGGATAATGCCCAGAACTTTTGGGCCTTCTGTAACCACCAGTGCAGTTCCACCTTGGCGTGAAATAATTTCCACATTATTTTTCACATTTTCGGGAACATGACCACCTAACTGATTGATATATTCTTCGATTGCTTCAGCTGATCCTTTACGTATTTGTCGATCACCGAGATTTGCGCCACTCATACGTGTTTGTGCGGTGAATGGAATAAATGTTGCCTGTAATGGGGCAAGAGTTCTTCCACGTAACTTATATTTCCTTTTAGCAAGAATCACGATGCTTCGACCTTCAGGGGTTTCATCAGCAAGTGAGGCTAATTGAGCTGCATCGGCTAGATCGTTGATATCGACCCCTTCTGCGGGAACAAACTCTGTTGCCTGCCGATTACCTAAAGTAATTGTTCCTGTTTTATCAAGTATTAAAACATCGATATCACCTGCAGCCTCAACTGCTCGCCCTGATAGGGCTATGACATTGGCTTGAATCATTCGATCCATACCTGAAATACCAATTGCAGAAAGTAGTCCGCCAATTGTAGTTGGGGCAAGGCAAACAAAAAGGGCAACAAGCACCGTGATTGAAATTGTTGAACCCGCTTTAGTTACAGAGACACTATAAATCGAAAAAGAGAGTAGGGTGCTACAAACCACTAAAAACACAATGGTTAAGGCAGCAAGTAAAATGGTTAATGCCAGCTCATTAGGCGTTTTTTGTCTTTTTGCCCCTTCTACCAGGGTAATCATCCGATCCAGAAATGTCTCGCCCGGGTTAGATGTGATGCGGATGATAAGCCAATCGGAAATGATCTGCGTTCCTCCAGTTACTGCGCTACGATCTCCGCCACTTTCACGAATGACGGGGGCGCTTTCGCCAGTGATGGCACTTTCATTTACTGAGGCAATTCCTTCGATAATCTCCCCATCACTGGGTATGAAATCACCTGCTTCAACCAAGACCAGATCCCCTGCACGTAATTGCACGGATGGAATAACCGTGAATTTTGCATTTTTAGATGCTTTTGCCAATTTTTTAGCTTGAATTTCACGACGTGCTCGTCGTAGCTCTTGCGCCTGTGCCTTGCCACGACCTTCTGCCATGGCTTCCGCAAAATTGGCAAATAAGAGTGTAAACCAAAGCCACAAACTAATAGCGAGAATAAAAAGTGGTGGTGCTTCACCTTTGCCTAGACAGGCTTGGATAAAGAGAATCGTTGTAATAATTGAACTAGCATAAACGGTAAACATTACCGGATTTTTTATTTGAACATGGGGTGCTAATTTGAAAAATGCGTCAATTAGGGCACTTTTTATAATACTAAAATCCCAAATAGAATGTGATTTAGTAGCCATATTTCCCCCAAAGCATCAAATGCTCCACAATAGGACCAAGAGCAAGAGCTGGTAAAAAGGACAGTGCTCCCAGAATGATAGCAATATAAATTAATAAAGTAATAAAAAGTGGTGTATGAGTAGCTAAGGTACCTAAACTGTTGGGAATCCGTTTTTTCTTAACAAGTGAGCCAGCCATGGCAAGAATTGGAATAGCAAGCCAATATCGGCTAATCAACATCAGTACGCCACCAACAATATTATAAAAGGGGGTATTAGCATTTAAGCCTGCAAAAGAACTGCCATTATTATTCCCTATGGAAGTAAAAGTATAGAGTATTTCAGTAAAACCATGGGCACCAGGATTTGCTATAGAGTTTATTCCCACCTGAGTTACAGAAGCATATGCGGTCGTGATGAGTACAATTAGAGGCATAATTAATACAGCAATTGATGCCATTTTCATTTCATAAGGTTCAATTTTTTTACCTAGGTATTCAGGAGTTCTGCCTACCATAAGCCCCGCAACAAATACCGTGAGGATGACTAGCATGAGCATCCCCGATAATCCAGTGCCAACTCCTCCAAAACTTACTTCACCTAAATGCATCATCCATAAAGGAACCATCCCGCCTAGAGGAGTAAATGAATCCAGCATGGAATTGACGGAACCGTTAGAGGTGGCGGTTGTAGCTGTTGCCCAAATTGCAGAGTTAACAATACCAAAGCGACTCTCTTTGCCCTCCATATTGCCGGCTGGGTAAAATTCAGATTGAGCAGTAGCATCAATCCCCATGCGGTGAAATGCTGGATTCCCTGATTGTTCGACTACAACTTCAAATAGTAAACATGGAACAAACAAAATGGACATGGCTATTAATATGGCCCAGCCTTGCCTTTTATCATGAACCATGGTGCCAAATGTAAAACAAAAAGCTGCAGGAATAAGTAAGATCGCTACCATTTCCAGAAAATTACTCAATGGAGTGGGGTTTTCGAAGGGATGTGCTGAATTGACATTAAAAAAACCACCACCATTAGTACCGAGTTGCTTGATGGCAATTTGTGATGCTACTGGTCCCATGGGAATGATTTGTTCAGTTATTGTTACCGGTGTTGTTTTAGGATTGCCTTGGCTATCTAATACCGTTTGTCCTGTCGCATCGGTTACAGGTTGTTGGTAAGTAAAAGGGTGGCTGAGGCTAATTTTTTGAAAAGGTTTAAAATTTTGAATGACCCCTTGTGAGCATAGAACAAGTGCAAAAATCAGCGACATAGGCAATAAGATATAGAGTATTCCGCGTACGGCATCTACCCAGAAATTTCCTAAACTATGACTTTCATGTTTTATGATCCCGCGGATCAATGCAACTAATAATGACATACCTGTTGCTGCAGAAATAAAGTTTTGTACCGTAAGTGCAAGCATTTGCGTTAAATAACTCATTGTTGTTTCCCCACTATAAGCTTGCCAATTTGTATTAGTTGTAAAACTTATGGCCGTATTCAATGCAAGAGCAGGGGAGGGAGAGGAAAATTCTTGGGGATTTAATGGTAAATAAAATTGAATACGTTGCACAAGATAAATAACCAGTAAGCCCGCTAAGTTTAGGAAGAGCATGCTTGTGAGATAGGTTTTCCATCCCATTTCTTCTTGAGTCTGAATACCGCAAATCTTATAGATTAAGTGTTCGAACGGTCTTAATATTCGGTCTAAGAAACAAGGGCGGCCCTGGTACACTCGTGCCATGTACCAACCTAAAGGTTTTACAAGTAGCAACAAAAAGAGCAGATAAAATGCAATTTGCAGCAAACCAGGTTTTGTCATAAGGGGTCCATCCCGGGTTTAAATTAATCCATGGCTTAAAATAATTCGGGTTTGAATAGTACAACTAACAAAAAGACTAATAACCCGAAAGCAATTATTCCACAGATTAAATACAAGCTCATGATTCACTCCTTGATAAATAATCATAGAATCTAATTAGTCCAAAGGACAAGCTGAAAAATAATAGGACAAGCAAAATTAATAAAAGATCCATTTAAGCGAAGTCCAATTTATAAGTGTGTCCTTAATTATAATACGAACTTAAGCTTTAAGTGTTTGATTATAGTAATTATGCATTAAAAAAACAGTCAAACTGACAGTGAATAATTAGATTAACTGGTAACAACTGCATCTACTGACCAGCACCCAGGCTAAAGTTTATTATGATTTGCACAATTAAAGAGGAAAATAAAAAAAGCGTATTATGGTTTTTTAATACGCCTTTTTATGGAATTTGGGATAGACAGTAAGATTGAGTACAGTCCTTTTTACCAAGGTGGACTCCTCTGGAGTGTTTTAGGCTTCTTAGTACTTGCTAAGCTTGCTCACCGCACTCTCAATCTGGCTCCCAAAGTAATAATGTTGGCTGAACAATGTGTACTGTCTATGGTTTTATGATAGGCCACTCTGAGTTTTAATGCCACATGATTTCGCTGGTTTTTTGCAAAGATTTCGTTAAAGTCAAAAACGGTTTAATTAGGTTGTTGAATTAATAAGGAAAATGAAACGGGTATTTTATTATTACTCATGCGCCTGGGTTTGACGCCGCTGGAACCATGGTTTCGCTGCGCTGCACCCAGATTGCATGTTTCTAATCTAGCTATGTCGTTTAATACCAAAGAATGGAACGCCAATGTAGGGTCTTCTTGCTGTGTAACTTCGAGGACTTTTTCCTGTTTGCAGGAATATTTGGGTATAGTAAAGTTTGCCTTGTTTATCACGGGCAACCCCTATGCCAGTCAAGTTATAATTTCCTACAATATTTCTTCTGTGGCCTGGGCTTTTGACCCATTGACTGACTACAATTTCAGCGGTTTTATAGTTGTATGCAACATTCTCCGCACCACCACCAGTATTTTTAATCTGTGAACGCAGTTTCTTAATGCGTTTTCCAAAATCTTGATGACCAAAAGACATACGATGGTTGGCCATATCTTGAGAGTGTTGTTTGGCTTGAATTACAATCTTGTTATCCATTGTAAGTTTGGATAAGCCATGTTGCTGACGGTATTTGTTAATATAGAATAAAACAGCATTTTGGATGGCGGTGTCACTTTCAACATGTTTTGTTGGAGAAGCGGCATAAGCATTGGGCAATAAGTTAAAAACAATCAAACTTAAAATAACTATTTTGGTTTTTAAAGACATAACTATTCTCTTTTCATGTAAAAATCGAATGGAATAGTGACTAAAAAACTGTCATTTGTCTAGAGTTGATTTGTATCAGATAAATTCAAAATAAAAAAATAATAACCTATTTGTTTTGAAATATTTCTTTTCTATTTTGGGTATTAATGACTCAAATAAGCGATAGCATCCTTTAAGTTTTCGACTTCGCCGGAATAATGGAAGTAAATTCGTTGTTTTGAACAGTCTATAATGCATAATGGTTCTTGAGGATGATCACCAAATTGTTTAAATATCCAGAATATCCCGTCACTATGTTGTTTTTCTATTTCTTTTAATAAGTCCACCATTTTATCGTTTTGCAAGGCGGAATGAGGGCAATTCAAACTGGACTTGCCGTGCGTTATTTTATAGGCGTAATGTTGTTCTTTCATGATAGTACTCCCTGCTACTGTTCAATAGAGAAGTAGATCCGTTTTGTTACATTATAGTCTATTGTAGCTTCGGCGCATCTGCCTCTAGGGTACAATTATTTTTATAGATTAACTGACAATCCTAAAAGTACAGCATGTAAGGTAGGAATGTTAGATAGTTGTTCTCTTTTGGAATAGGTTTCAAAATGAAAATTCGGTCCATTGCCGCTGAATATTCCTTGATATAATAAGCTCAGGTTGGCCAAAGCACTAATTGGATAACCAAAGCCTGCTTGTATTTCGCCTGCTAATTGGGAAATATCATTAAGGGGTACGCGCTCGTCTCGCCAATGCCTGTAGGCAAGTCCACCTTTTAGTTGAGCAAAAAATGAACTATTCCCCAGAGGATCGCTTTTGGACGTAATTAATAAATCCAAGGTAGGGGCAAGGGTCGTTTGCATAGGAATCCATTTTTTCAGAGCATGGAATGCTTCTTGAGGCATATTGAGTTTGATTCGTGTACCTGTTTGCAGCCCTAATTCCAAGCCTAAAGCAATATTGCCAGCAAGCATCATTTCATTGGCCAGCGCTAATCGTCCTATGGGAGCATTTTTATCTCTTGAGGAGGTTATATGATAAGTTCCTGTGCCAGCACTCGCAGTAACAGACCAAGGCTGATCTTGTGATGTTAATTTAGGGAAATAATCGCCAGCGATCGCATTAAATGATAATAAAATTCCTATTACAATTAATTTCATATGCCATATCCCTAAATGAATTGTTCATAATCATACCTTTGCATACCCACAAATCAGGATTTTCAGTTCCATCACTGCAAAAGCACCTATGGGAATATTAAATATAAAAAAGCGACAAGCAATTCAATGGTGAGTTGACCGCCTTTTTATCAAATTTGGCGGAGAGAGAGGGATTCGAACCCTCGATACGTTGCCGTATACACACTTTCCAGGCGTGCGCCTTCGACCGCTCGGCCATCTCTCCAATTCGGGCAAGCTTATACAGGTCGGATAATAAAATCAACCCTGTATTGACCTAAATTTATAACTTATTCGTAACTTATGATCGTTATTGTATATACTATGAATAGATAAGCCCTAAAGACTGTTACTATTTAGTTTTATGGGTGTTTTTACTTTGAAACAAAAATTGTGAACACGTTCAGTGAATAAAAGGATTGAATTATGTTAGCACGAACTTTTATTTTCATTTTCAGCCTCATCTCTTCAAGTGCGCTTTGGGCTGAGATTACTTGTTATTACACTTTAGTTAAAGATAATTGTTGGATTAAATATGATGTATCAGTAGATGTAATGGATGCCGAAAGCGCCAAAATTTTAACAACAGTTACTGTACCTGTTGGAAAATCTTGGATTCGCCAAACGTTCCCTTGTGAACCTGGCCAAAAATTAATGTATCGAGCTCGATTTTCTCCAATTTTTTGGCAAAGTGATGAAGGTAAAACCTATACTGCTAAAAATTATTGGTCCTTACCTAATACAATAAATCCTGGGGATTCAGCTTGGAACGTGACAGTTTGCTACTCAAGTGATTTTTCATTAGTTCCCCTTCCACCTAATGCACCAGGCAATTGCAGTTGTGATTTTAATGATATTCCAGCAATACCGCCAAAAAAGATATAAATGGCATTAATTTTTATCTTTGTGTATGATTCACTTACTATAACATCAACTATTCTTTAGGGAATTTTTTCCTTATTTTGTTGACGGAGCGACTGATGATTACTCTTAGAAATAAAATTGGTCAGATGTTGGTTATGGGGTTTGATGGTTGTGATATACACGACAAAAGCCCTATAGCTGAATGGCTGTCTTCAGATGGATTAGGCGGTGTTTTGTTATTCGATCAGGATGCTTCTACCAATTTATATGGTAAGAATTTAAAAAATCAGACGCAAATTAAAAATTTAACGCATCAACTCAATTATTATTACCATTCCTCAGAAGAGTTCAAAAATAACGGTTTGCCCTTATTAATTGCCATTGATTATGAAGGAGGAAGCATCGACCGCTTGTCTCGGATTGAGGGATGTATGCCAACTATGGATGCATACAACATGGCACACTTATCCCATGAGGATTTGCAGGCCGAGTTGACGCAAATGGCATTTACATTAAAATCTTTGGGTTTTAATCTTAATTTTGCTCCGATTGTGGATTTGCATTTACAAGATCAGCAGGGAATTATTGGAAGCTTACAACGTAGTTTTTCAACTGATCCTGATGAGGTAGTGCGTCTGGCCAGAGCATTTGTTGATGTTTTCCAGCATTATGGTATTGCATGCTGCTATAAGCATTTCCCAGGCCATGGTAGTGCATTAGGTGATACCCATAAAGGGTTTGTAGATGTTACCAATACCTTCAATGAAGATGAATTGGTGCCTTATTATCAGCTCGTGCGAGATGTTTACCAACCAACTCTGATCATGACCGCGCATGTGATCAATAATCAATTGGATAAACAGGGGGGACCTGCAACGTTATCCCATGATATTTTAACCGGCTTATTGCGCCAAACGATGGGCTATGATGGAGTAATTATTGCAGATGACTTACAAATGCAAGCAATCACCGATCATTACTCACTTGAGGAGGCTTTATGCCTGACAATCAATGCGGGTGCTGATATGCTGATCTTTGCAAATCAATTAGCAAAAATTACGGCGCCAGAATTGATTGAGAAGATTGAACGTTTGATTTTCGAGAAAAAAATAACTCCTAAACGTATAGAGGATGCTTATCGTCGAATCATCCGTTTAAAGCAGCAAATCAATTGTCTTGAATTGGTTGACTGATAGATCAGCAGATTTTAAAATCTCTTGACGCACATGCATAATGTGTTAGAATACTCCTAATTGCGCATTTTTTGATCAGAAAATATAAGGTTTTTATGGTAACTCACTCGAATCAAACGAATCATCGCTCTACCCTTGCTCACTTTAAACTCGTTTCTTGTTGTTGCTGTTAATTTAATCTTTTCATTTTTTAATTTATTGATTTTTAAGGATTATTAACATGTGTGCAGCGCATCAACAAAAAAAACTCATACTCAGCACTCCCTTGCTTTATGCTTTAATGATTGGTTTAGGTATCGTTAGTGGGATGTCCAATATTGTTGTTTTAAAAGAGATAGGGTTATTAATTTCTGATTTATTTATTAAGCTGTTTAAATGCATTAGTTTGCCCATTATTTCTTTATCCATCATTGTTACTCTGGCCAATTACAAGACCGATGGATTCATGAAGAAGATTTGGCAGCGAACACTTAAGTATACTTTTTCTACAACCATAGTGGCTGCAGTGATTAGTTGCTTGCTTTATATTTTAATCCAACCCAGCACCGTGCAGGTTAGTTTGGATGCACAAACCGTCAAATCGGCAAGTAGTTTAGGTTACTTAGGATACTTGGCAAATATTATTCCTACCAATTTATTATCTCCTTTTCTTGAACAGCAAGTTATAGGAGTACTGTTCTTAAGCATTATTATCGGTATTGCGGTACGTCAAATTCCTGAGGATGAATCTCGCGAAACAATTACGCGATTTTTCCGTGGTGCACATGGAATGTTCTTAGTGATGACTCGTTGGATTATTACCATTATTCCCTTGGGATTATTTGGTTTTATTACTTCAACAGTCGTTCAATTGCGCTCAGGTATGGATATTAAGGGAATAGGGGAGTATTTATTGATTGTTGTATTAGCGAACATCATTCAAGGTTTTGTAATATTACCATTGTGGTTAAAAGCGAATAAGATTAAGCCTTTTGCAGCAATGCGTTCTATGCTTCCTGCATTATCGGTCGCTTTTTTCTCCAAGTCTTCAGTAGGGACATTACCTGTCACCATGAATACTATAGAAAATAATCTGCAAGTAAAACCATCGGTAAGCCGTTTTGTTTTACCTTTATGCACCAGCATTAATATGAATGGATGCGCAGCCTTTATTTTTGCTACGGTAATTTATTTAATGCAGAATCACGGAATGCCAATTTCTTATGGCACAATGGTTTTATGGATATTTGTTGCTACAGTAGCTGCCATTGGGAATGCCGGTGTACCCATGGGATGTTTCTTCTTAAGTATTAGTTTGTTGTCGAGTATGAATGTTCCTATCGTGCTTATGGGTGTTATTTTACCTTTCTACGGTTTAATTGATATGCTGGAAACTGCTTTAAATGTTTGGTCTGATGCGTGCGTTACCAAAATCGTGAATGATAAAGCCATTGCTGAAGAGCAAGCGGAATTAAAGCCCCGAAAGGTTTCTACATATGAGCCTGAATTGGGTTAAAAAGTATATATTTTATAATCACTGAAGCCCGGGTGCAATGCAGCGTAACCCGGGACACTGCTCCAAGAAAACCTGGGTTACGAAGCTATTTTTGAATCGACATCCTCGCCATCAATTTTCCCTCCTGGATTCAAGCACCTATGATTTTCATAAGGTTCGCAGAAGTGTGCAAAATACTGTTTAAAGTTGGATACAAATATTTCTTCATTCTCCATGAGGAAAATTTTTTCAGGCTGAAGTTCAACATAATTTGAATCGCGTAAAACGGCTTTATAAAAGGAGCTTGCATGAGATGAAATCCATTTATCCAGAAAAGGAAATATTTTATCTGGATCCTGGGTGAAGAAATTTTGATAAACATCACTAAATAATTTGTTTTTCATTTCATAATTGCTTTTGAAATAAAAGCTACTATGGTCTTTTCTATATTCTGTAAAAGGAGGTCTATTGGGTTTTTTTTTCATTCCTGCGGCAATATCTATGGAAAGGATGAGGCCTTTTGCAGATTCAATTTTGTACTCTGTTCCTAATAAATTGGTCCCATTATATTTATTAAGGTACGATTCTAAATAGGTAATTGCTGCATCACTTACAGGATCAAAATAGCTGCTGATAATGAATTGAGTTGCTAATTTAGTTTGTGGATTATAATAACAACTAATGTAAATTGCATAAGTAAATTGTTCATTCACTATATGTTGTACTAAGATTTTATCAATTTGAGTATTCACCTCATCGCATGAGAGTTGCTGACTTTCTATATTTTTTTCCATGCGAATAACTTGAGTTGGATAATCAATGCTGCGAGTGAACGACTTCTTTTGTTTTAAATCGTCTGTTTCATTTGAATAGGTGAGGACCTGAGTGTTTTTATTTTCCGGATTTTGTGAAATGGTTAAAGTGGTAACATTATTATGAGTTTGGCTGAAAACAGATAGTGGTACTAAAATGAGAGGGGCAACCAAGTAATTAACTTTCATAAAAAAACTCCTTTTTTGTCAGCCCAGTGTTGCATCCTGCAAGATAAACATATGACTGGGTTATTTTGAGTATAGATGAGTGGATGAAAATTACCCTTCATGTTCATTGTTTTGGTTGGAATTTTTCAAATGGATTAGGCCCCAAAATATCACCGAGTTTTTTTTGCTATACTTTTCTTCATGCAGAACATAAAAAATACATCAACCTAAGAATAAGGATAATTCATGCAAAAACTATATGGGGGTATTGTTTGGTTGATTGCAACATTATTTGTTGTTTATTCTTTTTGTTTGAATACTGCGGCAGCAGTATTTTCCGAACCCATAAAAAATACGCTAAGTGCGAGCGATTATGGCGTATCCATTGCAACAGGTGCGTTTATTTTGGGCTTTGCCTGTATGCAAATTCCTGTAGGTTATTTGCTTGATAAATTTAACCCAAGAATTGTAGTCAGTGGGGGAATTTTAATACTGGCCTTAGGGAATATTTTTATTTCTATTGCAGATAATTTGACGATTTTTACATTGGCGAATTTTATACAAGGAATAGGTGCTTCTTTTGCGTTTGTTGCCGCTGCAGTTTTAATTTCTCAATGGTTTTCCGCACAAATTTTTCCTGTATTATTTGGTTTGACCCAAACACTTTCATGCATTTTAGCTGGGGTTATTCATTATTATTTTAAAGTGGAATTGCAATCGCATACATGGAATGAACTGTATCAAAGACTCGCGGTTTGTGGTCTGGTTTTATTTGTTTTATCTTCTATTCTTGTTCGTTCTCCTACTGGTTTTGTAAGAGATAGCTCGATTTCACTAAAAAAATCGTTAGCGGTTGTGTTTAAAAACAAACAAATTTTGCTGTGTTCTCTTGCTGCAGCAATGTCTTTTGGTGTTTTGCTTGCTTATGCGAGTTTATGGTTCATGCAAATTCAAAACTATTATTCAGTTGATAGCCTGCAATCGATTATGATTAGCGGATTGATTTTTGCAGGGATAGGTATTGGGACTCCATTATTAGGTTGGTTTTCCAATGCAGTCAAATCAAGAATTATGGTAATACATATTACTTTGGTTACCGGAACAATGCTTTTATTACTGGGGATATATCTTCCTCACTACAGTATGGATTCATACATCATTACAAAAATAGTTTCATTTCTGATTGGCTTTTTACTTTCAGGCTCCATGCTTTTTTATACAATGGTTAGTGAAATTTCATCAGATAGTTCCCGTGGTGTAGCAATCAGCGTATTAAATACAGCAGTTTTTTTATTTAACACCCTTTTACTGTTCATTCCTTATTTATTTATTACTGCAGTATCCAAAGATTTTTTTACCTATTTATGGGTATTACCATTTTGTACGCTGTTCTCAATTTTGTTGATTTATTTTATTAAAGACACCAACCCAGAATAACACGGAGGTTGTTATGAGTGATAAAACAGCTTATAGAGGTGCGATTTTTTATTTTAAAGATACGGCTACCATTGAGAATCTTCCTGTTAATAAGAAAGAAAAACAGTCAGAACAAGAGTGTCAATATGTGTACATCGAGGATGGCATACTGGTTATTGAAGCAGGGAAAATTGTTGATGTAGGGAGTTATTCAGATTTAAAACACAAAATAAATGGTATAAAACTGGTTAATTATAAAGATAAGATAATTACTCCTGGATTTATTGATACTCATCAACATGCTTCGCAAAGTGCAATTGTTGCTGCCTATGGTGAGAAACTCTTGGAATGGTTAGAAGACTACGTATTTCCTGGGGAAAGTGTGTACAGTGATAAAGCCAGTGCGTCAAAAGATTTGAATTTTTTTCTGGATCAACTGTTAAGAAATGGAACCACGACAGCCGTATCTTACGGTCCATTATTTTATGAGGCTTCTGATATATTTTTTGAAGCCCTGCAAGAAAGGAACATGCGTTTTGTAACCGGTAATATTTTAATGGATGAAAATGCTCCGGATATACTTAGATTATCTACACAGGAGAATTATGATAATTGTGTTCGCTTGATTGAAAAATGGCATAATAAAGGTCGTTTATCCTACTGTATCTCGCCACGTTTTGCTTTATCGTGTTCTGATCAAATGCTTGAGTTGTGTGGCGCTCTAAAAAAAGAACATCCTGATTGTTATATTCAAACGCACCTGGATGAAAATCCGAATGAAATTGCTGCAGTAAAAAAACTTTATCCTTGGAGCAAACATTATATGGATGTTTATGACCATTTTGGGTTGGTGACGGATAAGAGTGTATTTGGCCACTGCATTCACACAACCGATGAGGAACTGGAGTTGTTTAAAAAATCAGGTGCAATTATTTCCTGGTGTCCTTTAAGCAATAATTTTTTAGGGAGCGGTTTATTCAATTTTTCACGAGCGCTTAAATATACCAATAAAATTACTTTAGGGACTGATTGGGGGGCCGGAAACTGTCTTTCAATGTTTGCTGTTTTAGATGATGCTTATAAGGTTTCCATGTTAAATAGTGTGAAATTACCCAGTATGATTCGTTGGTATATGGCGACTTTTGGGGCTGCAAAAGCATTACAATTGGATGATAAAATTGGCACGTTCAAACCAGGCAAGGAGGCTGATTTTATTGTGATTGATCCGGATGCCACCACCTATCTTAAATATCGCCGTGAAAAGGTAAATGATATTTTTGAATTGTTGTTTATTTTGATGACTTTGGGTTCTGAAGATAATATTAAAGCCACTTATATTATGGGTAAACCGGCGTACGTGAAGGAGTGTTGAAATTATTCCACCAGAATTTAATGGAATTTTAATGATGTTTCACAGTACTGTGAAACATCATTAATTGAGATAAAGATTAAATCTTTAAGATATTAAACAAGAACTACTGGCACTGCATAACTTATCCTCGGGTAACCTAATAGGAGATCTGTTTATTTTTTGAGCTGCAACTGGCTTATGAAATGCATATAGATTTCGCCCAGGATTTCCTGCTGGATTGAGTGGATGATCTAACTCCTTTGGTTGGTGAGGTGTGGTAGTTTCAGTCGCAAGAGCTGGTTGCTCAGCACTCGTTTTTCTTTCTAGAGCCTCATCGTCAGCAAACTCATCGTTGTCTGCATCCGAGGAATCAACAGAGCTCTCACTAAGGTCATCAATATCTGCCCCAGCTTCTTTTTCGCTACCATTGTCTTCAGCATGTTCATCGTTATATTCTTCTACTAAGTCAAAATAGATCTCATAACCAATGTTAGCCTCTTTTTCTCGACCATCATCTTCAACAAATGCACGATTTTTGTATTGAACCATATAATCTACAGGCATATCACTAAAGGCATTACTATACCCATTGAGAAATAACCTGAAATCAACAAATTCCCCAGTTTCCAATTCAGTTCCATGTGCAATTTCTTTAGCTGTCTCAAATTCAAGTTTTACAGAATTAAATTCACCTTCCAACGTCGCTATAGCACGTTCACTAAGTTCAATATTTTGGTGGCGTAATATCTCTATTGCTTGAAATAAAGACGGATCTTTAAAAGGAGAATCAGGATGAACATTGATGAATAGGATAATCTGATCGCCATCCTCCATATACTCGGGTGGTTGATATCCTTTGAACCATTTATTAATATCGTTTTGAGTAAGATTTCTTTTGTTAAATGCAAGCTTTGCTCTAGGCTCACCACTGGAGCGATCGGTAAAATAACTAAGTGCAAATGAATCGTTACTGGATTCTAATTCTTTTTCTGTAGAAAGTTCACTCTCATCAATAGCTTGCGTATTTTCAATAACGGGGATACTTTGCTTTATTTCTGTCTCAAAAGCTGTAGCTTGTTGCATGAGTGGACTGGAATTTTCTAAGTTATCCTCAATTTGCTCTATTGAAAGTTCAATAACTGGGGCTGCTGATTTTAAAGATTCAGCGAATTTATTTAGATCCCACAAATTATCTAACATATGAGTAACAAGCTCGCAATAATTAGGATAGGGCTCGCCGGTTCCTTGGATAGACGCTACTAAAGTAACATCCTCACCTGCATATTGATTCAGGCGCAAGGTTACATTTTTAGGAATCATATGCGGGTATTTTGTAAAAAACTCTTGTAAATGACGTTCCAAAATATCATTCCGGTCGTCAAAGAAATCAAAAATAATTTCTTCATTAGGATGATCTGCAGCTGCTTTTTGCACCTGAGCAAACAGCAAAGTTCTTTTTGTATCATCCATGGTACAGTCAGCATGGGTATGTTGAGGATTCTCGAAATAAGTATTCCCGGCAATTTCCTGCATAATTAAATTATAAGAAGTTCCGTGAGGAAGCATTCCAGTAACATCAGCTATAAGGAATGGATTGAATGTAACATTCAAATCTGAGCACACTTTTTGTATTGCAGGACAGCATGAGCCTTTAAATGTAGTTGGACCGCCCATATTGGCAGTATCAAGTTCAAATGATTGCCTATTAGAGCCAATCATTGCATAGACGGAATCAAATGCAGCATTTTCTATTTTGATTTGATCTAAGAATGGTCTGTTGTGAACGAGAACGGCATTCCCCAGATGCTTTGTAAAATCTAAATGGGGTTCTTTGATGTAATTTGAATTAAATAAACACCCATCAAAGTCAAACGATAAATAACGTATAGCCATTTTTTATACCTTTATAAAAATTAAATTGGTTTAATGTCACATTGAGATGAGATTTGATGGTTTTCTATAATCCTAATTACAACGCTCACGTAGTAAGAGTAAATGGAAACCACTGGAAGGTATTCATTGGGTTTTATGCAACTGCTATTTCGGAGTAGCCGATACAAAAAAAGCACTGATTAACTTAAATATCTATCTCAACATAAAATCTGCTTATTGATTTAGTTAACTAAGTTTACCAGTCCTCCATTCAGTACAGACAACTCTCAGTTATCTGATGAATAATTGAATAATTATTAATGGTATATTTTAATATTTTTTCCTTAAGAAAATATTAAATAAGAAATTTTTTATTCATAACCCAAGCATTGTTTTCAATTGACCATTAATTCTTTGATTATACAATGAAATGAAGGAACCAAAAATGTCACCATTTCTAATGAATTAACCCCAACTATGCATAGAGAATCAAACTGACAGTAGTCGGTTATCTTATATACAAACGAGGCAAATGTGATAATATTTAATCCGGAGAACTGGTGAATTTTATTGCAAGTTTTGTGCTGAATTCTGCGTTTTTCAAGTTATACGATTTATGGAGATGAAGTCAGTTTATCCAATAACAGACTTTTTATTTTATATATTTTAGATTTTAGGGAATAAAATGGGCAAAATATACGCAATTGTTAGTCCTGCATACACCAAATCCGGTGATAGTTTTACCGATTTAGCATCTTATTTGGTTACTCCGTTTCATGCCGCAGCCTATGAACATGTTTGTGGTTATTCATTAGGTCATGAAGTTGTTTTTTCAGAAACGCTGGAAGAGGCTAAAAAGATCTTAGAAGATGGCGTCAAGGGTACTAAAAAGGATGCCACAACAGCGATTCAAAAAGCCGTTCTCGAATTAGAAACTGATGAGAAAGGAGAAATCAGTGGATTTAGCAAGATTTATACGGTCAATTTTAACAAACGCTATGAACAAGCTGAAGATAATTTTTTTAAGGGAGTTCGCGTTCCTAAGTGGAGTGAGCAACCAATTGATGCAAAAAAAGATGCCTCGCCCGATGCGCTTCCGGCACTGCACCAGCAGTATGAAGAAAGTAAAAGGGTAGTTAAAGAACAAGTTGCGATGTAAAACATAATTGTAGTCTGGATGCAGGTCACTGTTTCTTATACACATCCCTGCCTACGCCCCGCGGCTTTGTCCGCGGGGTTCCAGGGGTTTAGGCAGATTTTCTGGATCCCGCGGACAAAGCCGCGGGACGTCGAGATCGGGCTGGACATGTTTTTCAGAGATGTGTATAAGATTCAGGTGCAGGTCCGAAGGACCGGAACCCGGGTTTCGCTGTCGCTGTACCCGGTGCTTCAATTATATACCTCCCAAATAGCCAAAGAATAATCCTTGAGGATCATACTTGGCTCGGATCTTCTCTAATTTTTTCCATTTAGCAGAAGTATAAGAGTTCTGTATGCGTGTGGGATCTTGAACAATATCTGTTTCACCAATATAGTGGGTATTCGTAAATTTTTTAAGAATGGCACATACTTCATTTTGCCATTTAATATTGGCTGCATCATCTTCTGGTTTCTCCCAAATGGCCCAACATCCACCATAAGACTGACCCTCCATGGACAGAGCAACTTCAGTATGGGCTTCTAATAAATTGTGTTGACCGGTGCTTTGACAAAAAACAATAACAGACTTACGCGAAGGTGCATCGATAATTTTGTCACGTAAGGCCATTAAAATGTCTACGGGCTTGGCTTTAGAACATTGATTTTCACACAAGTTTCTATGATGTTCGGGCCAGGTAATTCCAGAGATTTCAGACAAACTCTCAAAGCTGCTGGGTTCATTTAATTTTTTGGCAAGGCATTTCTTTGCCATGCTTCCTTGCTCTAAAATTTTAAGGGCATCAAGGCCTTCTTTTTGATTATGAGCAAAAGCCACAGCGGTAATCATACATACTTTTTCATTAGTTGTTTTGCATTGATCAATTAGTTCCGAAGGCGCCTGGATAAGAAAGATAGAGAGTTCCACGCAGCGAGGCATAGTCCAACCGAGTGTAGTTACTTCTTCCACTACTTCTTTGAGCTGATCCAGCGAATAGTAATAGTTACTGGTCATTATTGTTTTAGGAAGAGGGTAGCATTTAAGATGAAATCGGGTGGCCACAGCAAACATCCCTGGTCCACAACCGCGAGCAGCCCAGAAGAGATCGGAGTGTTCAGAAGAACTTGCTATGACTTTTTGTCCATTTGCTGTAACCAATTCTATTGCCTCAACACTCAAGCAGGCAGGCCCCCAGTCACTTAAGTTCCACGACATACCGCCATTTAAAAGATAGCCACTAGCTTTTACTGTTGGACAGTGTCCAATTGGAAATGCCAGATCGTAAGCTGCGAGTCGTCTGGCTAGTTCGCGATTACTGATTACTGGTTGAATGACCGCTTTTTGAGATAGTTTGTCTATCTTTGATTCGTTAAGTTCAGACAAATCAATCACCATACCACCATGACGCACAGCCAATCCACACCAAGTGTGGCCACCTCCATGAACTACCACGCGCAAGCCATTTTTCTGTGCAAAGTTGATGGCTGTAACTACATCATCATCATTTTTAACGATGACTATTACTTCAGGCGAACGGTCTGGTTTTAATCCATTCCATACCATAGATGCTTTAATCGAAGGAAAGTTTGCATCGTTTTTGGTAATCACGGTACCACTAATGTGATTGCGTAAGGTATTCCAATCCATAATTGTTGTACTCCAATTCCATTTAGTAATTCCATTCTTTAATTGTAGTCTGGGTGCAGTAAAAAGGAGTCCATTGGGCTACTACTGCACCCCAAGTGCCCCGTTTACATCTTATCCGGTAAAAATCCTCCTGCTTGCATTTGCCACATGTGACTGTAATGACTTGGTATCTTAATTAGTTCCTCATGCGAACCATCTTCAATGATGCGACCCTTATCAAAGACCAGAATGCGATCCATTTCGGATAAGGTAGAGAGACGATGCGCAATCACAATCGTTGTTCTATTTTGCATTAACAAATGTAAACCATCCTGAATCAATTTCTCGGTCAAGGAGTCTAAAGCGGAAGTCGCTTCGTCCAGAATTAAAATGGGTGCATTTTTTAGCATAGCTCTGGCAATGGCAATTCGCTGTCGTTGCCCACCTGATAATTTAATCCCTCGTTCACCCACTAAGGCATTGTATTTTTCAGGAAGCAGGGAAATAAATTCATGACAATGTGCTTTTTGGGATGCAGAAATGACTTCTGCATTGGTTGCATCAATGCGACCATAGCGAATATTCTCCATCAGGGTGCGGTGAAATAAAGTCACATCCTGTGGAATCATCGCAATGTTTTCGCGCAATGATTCCTGGGTAACATCGCGAATATTTTTTCCATCAATCAGGATTTGTCCTGATTCCACATCAAACAAACGAAGAATCAGATTAACAAAAGTACTTTTTCCAGAACCAGATAAGCCTACAAGACCAATTTTTTGTCCGGGCTCAATGACTACGGATTTGTTTTTAAAAAGATGTGCTCCCTCATCATAATAAAAGCTCACGTTTTTAAATTCAATCCGACCTTGAGAGACGGTGAGTATTTTTGCATCGGGTTTATCAGCAATCTCATGCGACTCTGAAATCAAAGTTAGGGCTTGTTTACATTTTCCTAACTCCTCCGCAAACAATACAAATTGACTTGCGAGGTACCATAAATTATAAAAAATGCTGATTGATAAGGAGATAATAAAACTAAAATCACCGATTGATACTTGATTTTTACTGTACATATCGACCAGCATATATAAATTGGTGGCAATCAGCACAATAATACTCAGGTCCCAATAAGAACGCATTTTCAAAATCGTCCATTGCATGGTCTGATCTTTATCTGTGGTTTCTTGGGCTGTATTGCGAATTAGTTGATTTTCAAAAGCTGCTCTGGAAAACAATCGTAGATTGGTGATATTGCTGATGCTGTCCACAATTTTTCCTACCAATGTGGTTTTACTGGTAGCAAATGAATTAGAAAGATCCTGAACTGGTTTGAAATAAACCATCGCAATACCCAAAAAGACAATCGCCCAAATAAATAAAATTAAGGCAAATACAGGATGTACAAGTAGCATGCTGATGATTGCAATGATGAGCCCAACAACTTGGGCTGATGCATCATCAAGCGTTGTAAAAATTGCTATAGTCCCTGCGGTCATGTCAGAGATTTTATTGGACAAACTCCCTGCAAAGTTATTTTGGAAAAAGCGATGAGAATGCTGATTCAAATAGGCAAACATATTATTTACCAAGTCATAACGTATGTAGGGAAATAATTTTAATCGAAACCAATCTGAAAGACGCATATCAAGGGCGATCAGGACCCACAGGGTAATGTATACAATCACATAGGGTTTTATCACACTAAATACAGCGGATTTATCTCCTGAGAATGCAGCAACCTTATCAATGATAAGTTTTAACACATAGGGTGAAAGCGTGTTGTTAATTCCCCAATACACTGCGGTAAATAATAATCCTATAACATACACGGTGTACGGCTTTATCAGACTTAGGAAAAATTTTCTTAGCAAAATATCTTTTTTATTCATGTTATTACTCGGTTTTAGGTATAATTATAAGAATTTAATAAACCATTCTTAATTTCATACCCGTAAGTTACGTCAATCGCGTTCAAAAAATCAGAATCGTGGGAAATAACAATCATTGCTCCTGGATAATCTTTGAGTACCTGGATTACATGAGCTCGTGTTTCTCTATCCAGGTTATTGGTCATTTCATCCAAAATAAGTAATTTGGGCGTAATTGCGGCAATTTGTGCCAAGGAGAGTCGGGCTTTTTCTCCACCGGATAAAGTAGAAACCAAGGCATCAACCTCTTCATTTTTACGAAATAAAAAATCATTCAGATACTTCCTAATTTCGGAATAGGATTTATCCTTGAATAAACAACTTATAATCTCCCATACCGTCTTGTTTGGAGATAATGTATTGTAGTGCTGATCTAGGATGCCTATTTCATGGGCATTAGGTACTATCCAAGTTCCTTTTTTTATTACAGACTGAGTCTTCAAAATGGCTTTAAGTAAAGTGGATTTACCCGAGCCATTCTCCCCATGAATTGCAATCCGTTCTCGTGCTTTTATTGAGAACCTCAATTCACTTAAAATCGGATTGTTTTCATCATAGCCAACAGCTCCATCGCTTACTGTGACTAAAGCTTCATTTGTTTCTACTCCATGAATAGCAAATTTAGGGTAAATGACTTCAGGTAAGTAAAGATCTGATAAACGCTGAGTCAACTCCTGTTTTTTGTGATTGATTGCGCTTTTTTTGCGACCTGAAGTTTCTTGCGCATTTCGTGCTTTACTCTGCGAAACAATCGTAGGCCACTTTCTCTGCTGAATGTGTTTTTCTCCTTGAGTTTTACTGCTCTTGGCTCGTGCCTGCTCCCTCATCATATCCGCGTGTACTTGTTTTTTCTGACGAGTAAGATCTGTAATTTCCCCCTCAATTGCACTACGTTGAATATTAATTTCTCGCAAGTAGTCTTCGTAACATCCTGTAAAAACATGTATTTTGGCATGATCGATATGCCAAATCGTATCTACAGTGGTTTGCAGTAATTCAATATCATGAGTCACTATAATTAAGGTTTTTCTATAATCAGCAAGCATTCTCATCAAAGAGCCGCGATTGTTACGATCCAGATGATTGCTGGGTTCATCGAGCATTAAGAGATCGGGATCCGATGCTAATGCTTGGGTTAATAATTTATGAAAACGTTGCCCTCCACTTAATGAATCGAATTCTTCAATAACTTGTGGGACATAGCCTATGTTTAGTTCTTTAGGAAAGCGGATGTCACCATCAGTTGGCTCAAGTAATCTTGCAAGCAATTTTAATAGGGTCGATTTTCCGGAGCCGTTGCGTCCAATGATCGCAATGCGATTGCCATAGGAAATTTGACCGCTAAAGTCCTCAAAACATGTTTTATGGGGAAAAGAAAGACAAAGATTTTTAAATTGAATTGGCTGATGCATCATGTAACTCACTTAAGTAATTTAATGGGCAGTTAGTGCGGCTGCTTTTCGTCATTGCCCGGCGCTTAGGGCGTACTTAAGAGATAATGTCCATGATGTGTATAAGCCTCTTTGATGATGTGCTTGTTTGATATTGGGTACAATTATAACCGATTGCATGATTATCTGTCAATAATCGAGAAAATCAATAGAGAAAGAGATTTTAGACGGTTTCTTCCAGATGAGGGATAAGTTCTTTGCAATGCCTCATGACTCGTTGCTCTTCTGGGGGTAATTGCAAATAATCACCATATTGTTGAATAAGAAATGTTTCGGCATTTTGTGGAATATTAAGTTCTTTCGTTTCAAAGACAACGCGTTGCAATGGATATACTTCTTCCTTTTTAATTAAGTTTCTTCCTACACAATTATAACCACGTCCTATATAAGGGCTTTGACTGGTATTTGCTTGGCGAATAATTTTTTGCAAACAAAACTCAAGCAAGCTCTTAGGGAAAAATGAGGATATGACCTTATATAGCGCGGGATAGTGGCCTATTTTTACTTTGCTGTATTTAGAGCTTAACAAACGGGAAAGCTTTTTAGCGTAGAATTTATATCGCTTACGTTGCTTTGGATTTACAGGCATGGTGTCATAGACAAAAACGTCAATAAATATACCTTGTATGTAAGGCTCATTACCTTTTTCGTGTTTTTCGATAAACCGGCTGGTGCGATCTCTGATTTTTAAAGGAGTAGCCATATTAAAATAGCCGGGATCGCTATGAATTGTTTGCAGCCACATCCAGTCTGGAATTTCTGCTGGCGCTACACGTAAAAATTGTTCATAACTGGCGCGCGGCATGGCAATATCTACATCGTCATCCCAAGGAATAAAACCTTGATGGCGAACTGCTCCTAAAAGAGTCCCTGCATCAAGCCAATAGTCCAAACCATATTTAAGACAAATAGAATCCACCACTTCAAGCATCGCAAGCATCTTCAATTGAGCTTGGCGTAGCCTGCCATCATGAAATGCTGTTTCTGCAGAATAAGGATTTGGATTCTTTGTTAATGTCATAGCGTTTTCTTATTAAATGACAACAAAAGCTATATTAGCAAAATAATTCAAAATCATTAACTATAATGAAACAAAAACTTAGATAATTGATTTAATTCAAGCAATACATCGAGCACTTGCAAGATTAACAGCACTGCTGGTGTAAATCGCGAGTGGCTTGTACGTCAAATGAGGAGCAGTCATGGTGCAGTTATATACTGATGTCGGTCCAATGTTGATTCAATATAGAGAAGCAACTCCTGAAGGTCGACATACCATGATGCAGGAGAAAATCACAGAGGTTAAAAAGCTTTCCGGGCAAGCGACTCATAAGCAGCAAGCAAAGACTCATTATAAAACCTTAGCGTATGCTGCGACATTAATTAACTATGCTGATGTGATACAACGTATAGAAAATCAGCGGTATTTTGATGTTTTATTAGATTTCTATGGGATGGAGATGGAGGCCGAATTAAGCTCCTGGTTTGAGTTTGGTACTACTCCAGGTCAAATGAGATTGAAAAAGCCACTCGATGAATATACGCCTGGGATTTGGGAAAAATTTCGCACAGCTCAAAAAGCACATCTGAAAAAAACCCACAAAACCCATCTTTTTGATCTGGATCAGCTCGATATTTATCATCCTCCTGCGAATCAATTATATCCCATTCAAATTCAGATGGGAGGCAAACTGAAGAATGAAGCAGTAGATAGAATCAATATTGATGCGCATGGACGCATTCGTTTTGCGCAACATTATGGATTTTATATTCTCCCTGGTGGTGGGATGATTGAAATTACCAATGTTACCCAAATTGATGCTTTGCAATTCAAAATGTTAGAAGAGCATATAGAAGAGGAACATGCCAATCTTCATATAAAGGCGGCTGAATTATATGATCAATTAATACCGGAGGAGTTTAAAGCTGCATTAACTAAAGCCTGTTCAAGTAAGCAAGCTCAATCTTTATCTTCAGAGTTTCGCAGTTGGTTGCAAAAGCAAATTCTAACGAACCAAAGTAATGCAGTTTGCTTGCAAAAGATTGTTTCTGAACTTGATCGGCAAATCGAGATAACGAAGAGGGAGGGGCTCGTTTCTTTAGAGAAATATACTAAAAAAGAACATGTGGAAAGTCTGCATCTGCTTAAGTCGCTAATTGAATTACGCGCTCTAGTGCAGGTACAAACTTTTAAATTAACTTCATTATTCGCCGAAGCTTTTGAGTATATAAAGAGGAATACTATTTGTGTTGATATACAGCAATATTTGGATACGCGAGTATTAGGTGGTTCACAACTCTCTCACAGTTTCATCATGAGAGGGGTCCCCTTAGAAGATTGGTTTGCTGCAAAGTTTAATGGGATTGAGGGAGAGTTTGGCGATGACATTTCCGGATCTGTAATTGAACCCATGACCTTACTTGAAGCCTTAAGTAAGTTTAGAAAAATCAAGTTTTCTCATATTTTGATTGCATTAGCTGCTTATGAAGAATGCATCGAGAATGGAACATTACAGATAGAAAATATCTGGAGTGAGGTGCAATTTGAGCGTTCTCGTCAAGTAGTAATAGCGGAAGCAATTAAATTTTAAATAATTAACAATAATCCCTTATAACGTTAAGAATTTTTGTCATTACCGCGAAGGCTGGCTCTATTTTTATAAAAGCAGCGTGTCTCTTTAGAAATGGGTTCCCGCCTTCGCAGGAACGGACAGTTTTCGGCAATGCCTTGTCTATTTTATTTTTAATAAAAGTAAACATTGATTTATCAAAAATTAAAAACGAAAATAACACTCCAACTTTTCTCTAGCATTACAGTATTGAAATGAGTCTTTTATGTCAGACACTTTAAATCGTTATTACCTACAGACTATGGGAATCGATCTATGGGTGTTACGCCAGCCTACTCGTTCTTGTGAACAGGATTTATCTGCATTAGCTCAAGAGGTGGCTGCATGTACTCGATGTTCTTTACATAAAACTCGTACGCAAACGGTCTTTTATCGTGGCAGCTCAAAGGCTAAATTGATGATAATTGGCGAAGCGCCAGGTTTTTATGAGGATCAACAAGGCCAACCCTTCGTGGGTAAAGCAGGGAGTTTATTAAATCAAATGCTGCACAGCATTGAGATGGTTGAAGAAGACGTCTACATCGCTAATGTTTTAAAATGTAGACCACCAAATAACCGGGATCCTCAAGAGAATGAAATTGCTCAATGCAGTTCCTACCTGGCTCGTCAAATTGAGATTGTACAGCCTCATTTGATTTTGGCTTTAGGCCGTTTTGCAGGGCAGTTTCTACTTAATAAACCTCTTCCTCTCAAACAATTACGTAATACACTACATCACTACCATAATATCCCCTTTATAGTAAGTTATCATCCTGCTTATCTTTTACGTAACCCAGCCGATAAGAAAAAAGCATATTTTGATTTAGTCACGGCAAAAAAATTATTAATAGATAAAAGTTGCTAGAAGCTCCTTCTGTGTAAATACTGTATTATTTGATGGGTATTTTTACGTATTGATTCTATTTGAGTGTGTTTTTTATAATATAAGTAGATTCAAAATTAGGGCTTTTAAAAAAGTCTGTAGGAGAGAGAGGCATGAATCAATATAAACGTGTTTTTATTGTTGGCCTACCTGGCGCAGGTAAAGGTATATTTGCAAAACGATTGGCTGAAAAATTGGGTTGGCAGTTTATCGATGCGGATCTTGGAATTGAGTATCATATTGGGCGTACCTTAAATAAAATTTTTAGCGAAGAAGGCCAAAAGGACTTTTACCAATGCCAATATGATCTACTTAGCGCACTCAAAACTAAAGAGAACATTGTCGTAGCCACTGAAGCAAGTATTATCTGTAATGAGGCAATTCGGCACATCTTATCTTCAGAGTTTGTAGTATTTTTGCAAGTCAGTACTGAAGTACAAATAGGGCGAATAGCGCGAAATCCGTCACCATTATTAACTACTGATCTTAAAACCTTCTTTGATATGCTGCATGCGGAACGCGATCAACTGTTTGAAAATGTAGCAAGTATATCTTTTGATACAGATAGTAATGCATTGGAACAATATGTATTAAGTGCATTCGAGCTCGTCGCAGGAAATCAAGTAAGTGATTCCAAGTCAGTCAAATTAAATGAGAAAGATATCGTGCTGTTTCATAAAGTGTTACATACTCCGGTCCATTTATCAGAACAACAAGCACTCTGTCTTAAATTACTTGCCCAAGGGAAAAGTTCAAAACAAATTGCACGTCATATGAATATTTCTTATCGAACTGTGGAAGGTACTTTGGCTAAGACAATGGAGGCATTAGGGTGCTCCTCCAGTAAGGAACTGATTGTTTTGTATCATGATAAGCCTTGATTAAGATTTTAAAAAAAGAGCTCTATTGAACTTCTGTTTGTAGCCTGGCTATAGCACAGTGGATCCCAAACCCCCTTTAACCAGAGGTCTACTGTGCTATAGCCAGGCTACTTGCTTTCGGTTAAACCGCATGATGTCTTTAAAAAATTGTTCTTGAAGAACTATTCTTTGCTTTGGGACATGTACTGAATTGCCTTAATGAAGGCTTCATCCGAACAATTTTTCTTGGGGACATCTGCTTCCTTACACAACCCACTATGCGGCATTAATCCTTTACCAAGTTTCATTTTGTACAATAAGTAATCCATCCCAGTTTTATATTCTGCAGGATTTTTTTTGGCTTCTAGTTCCGCATTTTTAAAGGGTTTCTCCCAAGCTTTTTTATCAAAAGCAGCAGGAGCTTTTATCCCGGTTGCAAATTGGGGCGCATGACAGGTTTGACAGGTGACCTGATAGGTGTTTTTTCCCAAATCATCAGCAAGCACTGAAGTACAAATGATACTAAGTAAAATAAGGAATAGATTTTTCATTTTTTCCCTCTGTTCGATTTGGTTTATATCCTCTTTTAAGCATACTCCAATATTAGAGCAACTCAAGCTGACCTCTTCTCTTTATTTGTTTTATAACATACGCATTATATTGAAAATAATACTATAATTTACTGCGGCACACCGTTTAATTTTGCCAACAAAGTGTTAGCAGGATGAATCAAAAGGAAATTGACCATGAAAGGAACAGAGAAAAAGAAAACCGCATCAAGATTAGATTTAAAGAACCAACCTAAAACTTCATCTGAGATGGTCAATAATTCCCAGCATGTAAATTATATGAATGAGTTGGATGAATTTTTTTATTATATCAATAAGTGGTATCAGGCAAATCTTGGCAAAATTACAATGGGAATGAGTCCGGCAGTAATAGGAACTGCTTATTGTGCGTGGCTTTTGCAATTAGCCCAATCACCAGGCCACTTATTGGCATTGGCTTGTTATCCAGGCCTACACGCCGATGAGTTCGTTGCTCGTCTGCTGTGTGAGAAACAACCAGGGCAAGGAAAGGACGTCCGTTTTCATAAAGAAAGTTGGCAATTGATGCCATGGCGTTTTTATGCTGAAACTTTTCTTCAGATTGAAGAGTGGTGGGGATATGCCACACGAAAAGTTCCTGGTCTTTTCGGTCGTGCAGAACGCACGGTTTCTTTTTGTATTCGTCAGTTACTTGATGCGTTATCACCTTCGAATTTTGTCATGACCAATCCGGATCTTTTTTATGAAACAATCCACTCTGGTGGTGCCAATTTAATTCAAGGTACGGAACTTGCGATTGAGCATGCGCAGAGAAGATTAGCAGGTATGCCACCTCCAGGAGCAGGGAAGTTCAAACCAGGAAAGAATGTTGCAATTACTCCCGGCAAGATTGTATTTACTAACCATTTAATAGAATTAATCCAATATGAACCGCAAACTGAAACTGTTTTTAAAGAACCCATCCTCATATTGCCTGCATGGATAATGAAATATTATATTCTGGATTTATCACCAGGAAATTCTTTAGTTAAATGGCTGGTGGGACAAGGGCATACAGTCTTTATGGTTTCATGGCGCAATCCGGATGAGAAAGACCGTGAATTAGGCATGGATGATTATTATCGTCAAGGAGCAATGGCAGCAATTGATACGGTAAGTAATATTTTACCTAAGACAAGAATTCATTTGATGGGATATTGCCTGGGTGGAACTTTAGCCATGATTACTGCTGCTGCAATGGCACGAGATAAGGATACACGTCTTAAAAGTCTTTCGCTTCTTGCGGCACAAGGAGATTTTACCAAAGCAGGGGAGCTCATGCTCTTCATTAATGAAAGTGAAATAGCATTTCTCAAAAACATGATGTGGGAAAAGGGGTATCTTGATCCCAAACATATGGCCGGTTCGTTTCAAATGTTACGTACCTACGATTTGATTTGGTCAAAGATGATTGATGATTATATGACTGGTAAAAAACGCGGTATGATCGATTTGCTGGCATGGAATGCTGATGCGACGCGCATGCCTTATAGAATGCATACCGAATATCTTGAGAAATTATTTCTGCAAAACGATTTTGCTGAAGGACATTTTCGTGTTGAGAATGAAATAGTAGCTCCTAAAAATGTTCATGTACCTATTTTTGCGGTTAGTACCAATAATGACCATATTGCTCCCTGGGAATCGGTGTATAAGGTACATTTGATGATGCATTCGGATATTACCTTTGTATTAACAAATGGTGGTCATAACGCAGGTATTGTTAGTGAACCGAATCATCCAGGACGCTTTTATTATATTCGTGAAAGTAAGAAAAGCATGCCTTATCTAGGTCCGAAAAAATGGGTTAGCAAAGCCAAAAAAAGAGACGGTTCATGGTGGATTTCCTGGCATGATTGGTTAGTGGACAACAGTTCACAAAGACGTATTGCACCACCTCATCTTGATCCATCGCTTCCTTCTGCACCGGGTTCTTATGTGATGCAAAAATGAAGAATACTCCACGTATTAACGTGTTGAAAATTCTCTTCACTGCCTACGTTCCCGACTTGTTCGGGGAACGTGGAGCACGATGGATGGTCAATATACCTTAGTATTTTGTGTGTTGAATCTTGGTTGCAGTATTGGGATGTGTTAAATTTAGCCCCTAATTTTTTTTTGGAGCTTTATGATGAATAAAATCTCAATTGCAGCAGTGGCCTGCTTTATTATTTCAGTTTCCGCAAATTCATTTGCGAATATATCTCACCTTAAAGTTAACTTTAAGAAAACGTACTGTGGTAATGCCGAGTTTGTAGGGAATGATGCGGGAAAACGTCCTCATTTACATTGCGGTGAAACGTTTATGGCTTACAAAAAAGCCAATGGCGATCATGCAAATATTACAGAATATGGAACTTGTGGTCGAACAGACTCGGTTTTTGATGATATTAAAGCAAATAGAAACGCATTTGCAGATTACCAAGGTATTTATAACGCACTTGTAGCATTCCATCAAGCTGGTTGTCCAAATCAATTGGCATCTAAATAGTAGTTAAGCTGGTATCGTCAAATTGTAGAGCCCGGGCGTAGCGAAACTCGGGGGCTCCTATTGTAACACCCTGTTATAGTATGGAGATCCCGCGTTACACTCGGAATGAGTGTGGACTCTTAATGGATGTAAGCCCGGGCTCCGCTTCACTTAACCCAAACAAGAAACAACTACTCAAATAATGCCAGAACGTTCTCAGGTGGGCGTCCTATAACTGCTTTATCTTTATAGGTAACTATCGGACGTTGCATTAATATGGGATCTTTAAGCATGGCTTGCAAAACCTGAGCTTCATTTTCCAGCGATAATCCATGCTCTTTAAAAACAGGTTCCTCTGTGCGAACAAAATCCTTAAGCGTGAAGTGCGCTCTTAAACTGTTTAATTGTTCCAGATTAAGCGGGGTTTTAAGATATTCAATAACAACAGGTTCATAACCTTTGCTCTGAAGAAGTTCCAACGTTTTTCTTGATTTGGAACATCTAGGATTATGATAAATTGTAATGTTTTGCATTTTTTTCAAATGTTGCTAGGATTGATTTAAACTATAACATGTTCTTGTTGTTTTATCTTTATTTTAATTTTGTTTGGATTCTGACATCAAGAGATCTGATTACTTTGGGTTATTGACTCAAGAAGAAATCTTCTTTTTACTTATATCACTGTCAAATTAACTGAGAGTCCTATGCACTTTTCGATTATCCCTATCCAGGAAAAACATATTGACGCGTTTTGGTCCGCTGTAGATAGTGTGGCTCGTGAACGTAAATTTTTAGCTTTTTTAGAAGGACCTCCAATCGAATCAACTAAAGAGTTTGTTTTAGAACATATTAACAATAACTGGCCTCAAGTTGTTGCAATGTTCGATGGGAAATTAGTTGGATGGTGTGACATCAGTCCGCTGGATCGACCTGTTTTTGCTCATGTGGGTAGTTTAGGAATAGGGGTAATTGCACCGTACCGTGGACAGGGAATAGGGGAGGCCTTATTAAGTACGGCATTGCAGATGGCTAAGTCAAAGGGGTTAACCCGTATTGAACTTACCGTGCGTGAACATAATCAGACTGCAATATCATTGTATGAAAAATATGGGTTTGTGAAAGAAGGAGTGCATAAAAATGCGGTGCGAATCGATGGGGAATATGAGCATCATATTTTTATGGCCTTACTTTTTGAATAGGTCTAAAAAGAACTGGCAATGAGCTATTAATCACACATTGCAGAAGGACTTGCTCACTTTTTATCTCATTTATTGAGTTTTTCTTTATTCAACGGAAGCGGAATTTCTTTTGGATAATGTTTATAAATATTCCATCTTTTTGCAGAGAACTCGTCGGGTGTGGTTTTTAATAAGAGAAAAGCTAAAAAGTCAGCGCATACAGCGGGCGGAATCAGGGTGTGTTCTTTATAAGCTTCTTGAAATTCAGTAGCTAATGGGAATTGCTCAACAGGGCATTCTCGCAAATTTTTCTGCATTCCGGTATCTACTTCACCCGGAATAACATCAGTTGCTACGATCTCTGCTGGTAATTCGGTCTGCAATACTTGGGTCCACATATTGAGTGCCGATTTGGTGATACAGTACGCTCCTGCGCCTGGGACTGCTTTTTCTGCCGCTACCGAGGTAATATTTAAAATTCGACCGCCTTGTTTGGTAAAGAAAGGAAGTACATTTTGAGTGAGCAGTATAGGTGCAATAAGATTTGTTTCAATTATTTTCTTTACATCAGAAGGGTTCGCTTCATTTAATGAACCAAGAGGAGCAATAATACCTGCATTATGGATTAAGTAATTGATTTTTAATCCCTTGAGTCCCGCTCCAATTTTGTTTAAACCCTTATCAGTAGTAATATCTGTAGATATTATTTTAATCTTATCTGGATTTTTATCCTTGAGTTTAAGTAATTCATCGTTATTTCTTGCAATAGCGATTACGGTGATGTCCTGAGACGCCAGTTCTAAAGCTAATGCCTGTCCGATACCACTGCTTGCTCCAGTAATAAGTGCAACGTGTGACATATTGGGTCTCCATGATAAGCTATAAAATTTTTAATATTGTTGTAATATATAGACAATTTGTTTGATTTTGTAAGTCCAATGCAAAATAAATACTTGCTACCCTTTAAAAGAGCACTTGATAATTATATAAAACAAACGAAACGCTCTCATTTTTCATTTAGTTCAGATGAAAAGCGCATTTATAAAGCTGATTTTTTTGGCAGTTTTCGGCACAGTCAAAAACTTTATCCTGCTTTAGAACAACTTCAAGATAAATTAACGGAAGTTAATGACGAAGAAGCCAGAAAAATTATTAAAATTCATTTTATGGATAAAAATAATAAATGGAATAACTATTCCTTCAATAGTTATTTTTTAGATGAAATCTATAAAATAGAAATCTATGAAGAGTGGGAAAAAGAATGGAAAGTATTTGATAAAAATCCAATAAGTTATTATCAAGGGATTTTATTTAGAGGTTCAGCAGAAAATATTTCTCATTGTTTTAAATACGGAATTAAAGAAAGCGTTAAATCAGATTTTCTGGAAGATTACGTTCAGGATATGAATGGTTCAATTGGTATTTCTACCTCAAAATCATTTAATGTCGCAAAAGTTTATGCCTTACCAACAGTTTTTGTTCGCAATGAAGTGAGTATGACTGCTACCCCTATATTGGAAGAATCTTATATTTATTTGATAGATTTTAAAGGAAAAACAGCGATTGATCTTGAAGGTACTTTTACATCAAGAGGTGAGAAAGGGGCTGCTGAACTTTCAAAAAATAAAGAGGAAGTTAATGTCGTAGGCTCAATTTCCCCCGAAGAAATTGTAGGCGCATTTTATGTTAATAGATATGGAAAAATACAATGGCATATTAATCCTAATCGAAAAGAGTTATTGGATTATTCAATATTTGAACCGTTACTTCCAAAAGAATTTTATAATGAATTGACGAAAGAAAATAAAATAGATCGTTCTAGTTTCGAGCTATCCTCGACTGAAAGCTCCTCGAATATCCATACATTTAGTTTAGAGATAAAACCTCGCTGATAAATGCTCAAGAAGTTCAGATATAATTCCCTATGAGGATAGCGAAATTCAAAAACCTTTCTAAATTTCCGGTTTTAATTATAAATTGCTTGGACGGAGGACTTCCTTATCACCAGTGGTGCGTCTATCCTCAGGGGCTACGGGCACAAAAAAGGCAAATTTTTCTCGATGGGGATATTTTGAAGCAGAATCTGGGCTGCGATTATATTCAGGTTGTGGGGGGCTCTGCTCGTTATTAGTAGGATCTGGCGTTTTCCAAATAGCAATTGCTTTAAGAACTCGTTCTAATATCTTTCCTAAAGAAACTAACCATTGAGGTAAGTATCCTGAATTTTCTTGCTCACTTTCATCTTGGTTCGGTATAGGGGTGGGTGAGTTCTCTTCATGATATTCGTTTAAAACCAAATCCATTTGAGCTAAATCTGTTAAAAGCTTTTCAGCATTATAGGTAAAATCATCCAAACTTAGCGGAGGTAATTCGTCTTCAAGTTTCTTTTTAATGTGAGTAGCTCTTGGATTTTGTTCTAGTTTTTTGATATAAGCATCAAGTTCTTCTAATTTCTCGCGAAAATCGATTTTGAGATCAAATCGTTGTAAAAGTTGTTCATATTTTTCAAGATAACTAAAATGCTGCTTCAGCAATGCCGTCTGGATAAGTAGGGCTTTGAGGAATGATTCATAACCCTCATCATCTGGATTTATTTGTTCTAATGATCGTTGTGATAGCTCAATGCTCGCAAATAACGCAGTGATTAATCTTTTTGACTTATTCACCTGAATAAGTGCTATAGAAGAGTCTATCTGATAGTTTTCAATGAACTTTTCCCAAAGTAAATTATTTTTTTTAACCGATTTAATTAATTGATGTTGGTACGCTTTTTCATCCTCTTGGGAAATTTTTTGGTTCGCTTTGTTCCACCAGTAGGTAATCGAGGCTGCAATTAACTCACAATCGGAAGTTTGAAAAAGATTCATCATGGTCATTTTATTTGCTTCAATAATTTTATTTAATGAAGCTCGAATCTCTTGAGGATCGTCCTGTTTGAATGCTTCTGTGATTTTTTCATGAATATCCTTATTCAATAATTCCACCGCAGTCATTTGGATATCAACTAAATCCGCTTTACATTCAAAAAAAGCATTTATCTTAGATACTGAATCATGTTGAGAAACATCTTTTAAAAGATCCTGCATTTTTAAGGCGAGGCGCTCTCTTTTTTCAGTCAGTATTCGAACATTTGTGAATTGTAGTGTGTTGGTATAACTTTCATAATAACGACAAAAATCTTTGAGTTCTAAATCAAAAGTACCTGCAATACGTTCTTCTTTGATTTCAATTTGATTAGGATTTTCCATATTGGGTAAATAAATCCGACCGGTGAAGCCCCACGGATTTCTAATGCGTATCATTTTAATTGGACGTATTACATCTTCTCCATCCTTATCAACAGGACGGAGTGTTTCAACAACGCCAACAATCGTATAAGCGTGAGTCGCCCTTAAGCCGGGGACCTTTTCATCGTATCTATGGGGGGTGCCTGCTGTTAATGATTCACCTTGGGCGAGTTTGTTTTTAATGTCGTTAAAAACTTGGAGTTCTTCAGGTGAATAAATTCCACTGAATAGTTCTTGATTATCTCTTCGTATGTCTTTTTCTACATCTTCATGATAATAAGTAAATAATTTTTTTAAGATATCCACTGCTTGCTCATTTTTCTCATCCTGTGAAAAATGCTTTATGATTTCTTCAAGACGCTGTTGGCTAGTACCGTGCTCATTGTATATTTTTTCCCACGCATCTTTGTTTTCTGAATAAAAATCGATTAATTGCAAACAGATTTTTTCCGCATCCTCACCAAAAATTTCTTCAAAGACCCTTATTCTCGCTGAGAGCATTTCTGTAATAATTACATCTGTTCCTGATTGGTTTTCTAGTCCACCGAGTTCTTGCATGAGCTTTTTCTGTTGGCTTAATACCTCCAATTGTTCCAACTCACTAGCAAAAAAGTTACCTATATCCCAAGCAAAAAATTTATCATAATTAATATAATGTTCTTTCGAATTGCAACCTGTTAATACTTTTAAAGCAAGAGACTCTGAACCACCTTTCAATGCACCACTCATTGATGCGTTCGTGTTTCCAAAGAATTCGGGAACGGATGCCGCCGCTTTTTCGATTATATCGACCCATAGAGCAGTATGGTTATTTAAGCTCCCTTTTTGATCCACGATGTAGGAATTCTCTACGCGAATATAAACGGGTTCCAATGTTTTAGGGTTGAATAAACGGACGGTTGTTGTCCCATCATCATTTTGCCTCAACATACTACGAATGTAGCTGACTCCATCGGGCTCACGCAAAATGGCTGCTAGTGAGGCTAATAGAAAGCAATCAGGTACTCGGGCTTGTCTAACATCTTCTATTGATGGGGAACCCTCACTAAATAAAGGAGAGTTGGATTGCTGATATTGTTCAATGGTATAGTCTAAATACTGACTCGGATCATCAAGTTCAACTTCACCGCTATTTTGATCATCAATGGAAATATTTCTTTGATTTTCAGGCAAATCATCACGACTTGAACCAATCGGTACATAAGGAGTTAACCTAAAGCGCTGTTTTTCTTCTGGTTTGTCTAAATTTAATGGTTGTATTATTGCTAAGCTATTCGCTTCTAAGGATTGACCATCAGGTAATGAAATTGTTTTTTTTATTTTTCCTCGAACACCGGGGAAAACTAAAGGAATAGTACTATCAGTTGGAACCACAAGACTTCCATGAGTCATAAAATTAAGTGGTAGCATAGCTCTCCAGTGAAGTCGACAAATAGATCACAATGCCCTTTATTATGTCATATTTATCTTAAGAGATCATTAAGTGTTCAATTTGCTGATAATAATGCGATAATGACCAAACTTTATTTATGTCATTCCCGCGAAGCGGATCTATTCGCAAACTTGGCATTGCGCCTAATTTATGGATGGATTCCCGCCTTCACGGGAATGAAATCCAATTTTTTCAACAAAGCCGTTTACAATAGGAACGAGGGAAGTTTTATGCGGGGGCACTTTCAGTATTTGCAAATACTAAAACTCATAAGAGGTAACAAGTTCCTCTAATAGTTGATGTGTTACTTCCGCAATTGCTTGCACTACAGGAGGGGAAAGTCTTTCATCTAAGGTAATGGCATTAATTTCGATTCCATAAAATAAAAGATTATCTGGTAATTCATTCAGTACACTGGCTAATTGTAGGGTTTGTAGAATACTGATGCCATGAGTTGAGAATCGCGGTTCTGAATCAAGAAGCGCGTCTTTTTGAAACCGATGAACAGTTCCAATTTCGCTCCCTGATTTGACTGCATCAATGATAAAAATCGTGTCGAAGCCACTAATTAACTCAATCAGCCGAACACCTGGGCGATCATGGCATTCAATAAGCACGTAAGGTGCGCTATGGGTATGATTTGCAAGTTGTCGTTTTAATTCCATTGCTACGTTCCAACCGGCTTGATCGTCGCCAAAAGGTGAGCCGATACCTAGTACTTTGATGCGGTTCATTTTCGATTCACTTTAATCGTTAAAAAATGAGTGGAACATGAAATGCAGGGATCATAGTTACGAATAATCATTTCACTATAGGCACGCAAGGATTCTTCATCCTGATTAAGGCCATATTGCACCAATGAAATACGTAAATCTTGCTCAATTCGCGCCTGATTTTGGCTGGTTGGCGGCACAATACGAGCAGTTATAACTTGTCCTTGATCACCTAGTTGAAGATGCTGCCATAGAGTTCCTCTGGGCGCTTCGGTACATCCAAATCCCATCCCTGCACGTGGCGTAATTTCAGGGTGTGCTTCTTTAGGAATTTCATACTGCTCCATAATGCGTATCAATTCCAAGACACAGAAATAGATTTCAACTGCGCGGGCCATGATGCTGTGATACATATTATGAGAAGGAAAATTAATTTTTAAATCTTGAAGCAGAAGATGAATAGGGGGCGGGAGATGGCCAAAACAATTATTGACACGTGCAAGAGGTCCTACGAGATAAGGTTTATTTTGTAACAAACAATGCAACGCAGTGGAGTAGGGGACTTGATGCTCCTTGAAATAAGCATCAAATTCATCAATGCTGATATTTAACCCATGATCAGAGACCAATCGTCCCTCATTAAACGGGTATTCTGTAGGATGATAAAGTGAGACACAAGTAAAGTCATGAGAGTTATCTGGAAATGACAGTTTTGCAAGCCAGCGAATCAATGCTTCGCAATCTTCGACGCGGGCTTTCGCTTTTTCTAAAAGGGTATTGATTGCCGTATGGTTAGGCGCTTTATAAAAACCTCCAACGCAGGCACCCACCGGATGCACGGAGCGACCGCCAAATAATTTAATTAAATCATTGCCAAAAGATTGCAAACGGATGCCACGTCTTACTTCTTCGGGATAAGTTTTTGCCATTTCAGGTGCTGATTTAAATCCTAAAAAATCAGGTAACGCTAAAAAATGAATGTGCATGCTGTGACTTTCCAGCCATTCACCACAGTAAAAAAGTCGGCGCATTTCCCGTACCCATGGGGAAGGTTGTATGCCAAAACAATGTTCAATTGCCTGAGTTGCGCTCATTTGATACGCAACCGGACATATTCCGCAGATTCGGGCGACAAGATCTAGAACATCAGTGTAACTTCTGCCTTCGAGAAATTTTTCGAATAATCGTGGCGGTTCATAAATTTTTAATTGTAATTGGGTGATCGCATTGTCTTGAATGTGGAGCTCTAACGCTCCTTCACCCTCCACGCGCGCCAAAATGGGAACGTTGATGGAAATAGTATTACTCATTGCTGATTTTAATTCCCTTAAAATAAGCACCTGCTTTATTAAACGCGGGTGCTTGATTATTAATATGCAAAAACTTTTGTGCAATAGCTTCTCGAGTCAGGCCTAGCTGTTCAAACCAGTTGCCTAAGGATTGAGGATTGGGATTTTCCTTGGGCCCATAACATGCATAACATCCTCGACCTACTGTTGGACATAGGGAGCCACACCCCAATTTGGTAACCGGGCCCATACAGGGTTGTTTTTGAGTGACTAAAACACAAACATTACCTTTACGTTTACACTCCATACATTCAGAATCTTGTTTGATGCGTGGCGTTGCATTAGATAATAAAAAACGAATCGCTTCTAATACTTGATTGCTATTTACGGGACAACCCCATAACTCCCAATCGACTTTAACATGTGCGGCAATTGGAGTTGAGGTACTTAAGCTTTGGATGTATTGTGGGGAAGCATAAATACTGCTTACCCATTCTTTGGTATTGGCGAAATGACGTAATGCTTGCACACCACCTGCGGTAGCACAGGCACCGATTGTAATAATGAATTTGCTGTTTTCGCGAATTTTTTTGATGCGTTGCTCTTCATCTGGGGTGGAAATACTCCCTTCAACAAATGCGATATCGACTTGTGCATCCAACTCGACTGCCCCTGCCTCTGAGAAATGCACCATATCCACTAAATCAGATAGTGTGAGTAAGGCCTCTCCTGCATTTAAAAAGGCTAATTGACACCCATCACATGACGTGAATTTATGCACCGCTACGCGTGGTTTCATGGTTGTTAAAATCCCGGTTCATTAAATAATTCTTTAATTTCAGAATAAGCAAATACAGGTCCATCTTTGCAAATAAAAACACCTCCGTATTGGCAATGTCCACATTGTCCTATACCGCACTCCATATTTCGTTCCATGCTCAAATAAATATTATCTTCCGAAATACCTCGTTGATTAAGTACCTTGATCGCGGTATTCATCATCATCTCGGGTCCACACATCATGACGATTGTGTTTTCAGGATTTAGCTTGAGCTGATCAATCATATCCGTAACATAGCCTATTGCCCACGGCCATTTAGGTCCTGCTTGATCTGCAGCAACATGAATTACAGTATTGGGTGATTTTTGCCAAATTGCATATTGTTTTCTAAATATAAAATCTTCGCTGTGTTTCACGCCTTGTAAGATACTCAAATTTCCATATTGTTCTCTACGCGCTAAAATATATTCGATAATCGAAACCGAAGGAGCACAACCTAGACCCCCTGTGAGGACTACAACATCTTTGCCTTTTGTTTGTTCAAGTGGCCATCCGCGTCCATAAGGTCCTCGGACTCCAATTCGGTCTCCGGGCTGGAGTTTTTGTAATGCTTTAGTTACTCGGCCTATAGCGCGGATTGTGTGGGTCAGAATATCTTTTTTTTCCGGGTCAGAAACAATGGAAATCGCGACTTCACCCACCCCAAACAGATAAAGCATATTAAATTGACCTGGGGAAAAGAGAAATTGTTCATGATGTTCGGGATCAAGAAAACGCAAATGCAAGGTAAAAATTGTAGAGGACTCTTCAATTTTCTCTACAATGACAGCCTCAAGTGGCAAATAAGGATCGAGTTTTGGGTTAATCACGTTTTTTAATCCTCACGTTGGATTCACCAGAAATCGCTGCTAATTCTTCGGTAATATCAATTCCCACTGGACACCAAGTCACGCACCGCCCACAGCCTACGCAACCACTGGTGTCAAACTGATCGAACCAACTGCCGACCTTATGAGTCAACCATTGTCTATAGCGTTTAGGTGTATCCTCACGAAGTACTTTTCCACTCAAATAACTGTGACCTGCGGTAAAGCAAGAATCCCATTCGCGCTGATGCTCGCTACAGGTGCCATCTAAACTGGGTTTTTCTACTTCACTATGACAAAAACAGGTCGGACACACTGAGGTGCAATTGCCACAGGATAAACATTTTTGCGCTACTTCTTCCCATCTTGGGTGGTTTAAGTTGGCAAATAATAAATCGCGTAAACCTTGTTTATTATCCAAAGGGATTCGTTTAGTTTGCATGTCTGCGGTGTGTTTTACAATGTTACTTACTTTGGTACATTGACTCTTTTTTGCTTTAGACAACTGTAAGCTTTCAATAATTGCTTGTCCCTGTTCACTACCTGAATTGACGACAAATCCTTCATCAATTTCAGTCATCAGAATATCAAACGAATTCTTGACTTCGGGGCCTGTGCCTGCTGAAACACAAAAACAGTTGTTGGAGGAATATGAACAGTTTACTGCAACAATAAATAAATGTTCGCGTCGTTTTTTATAACGTGGATCGGGATGTGCACTCTCAATAAATACTTTGTCTTGAATGTTCATCGCGGCTATATCACAAGAACGTGCGCCAATCATCGCAAGCGGTTGTTCCTCTGCTTGCTGTGGTTGGAACGATAATTTTCCTTCACTGTTCCGTTCTACTTTCCATACCGTTTCCTGAGGTTTAAATAAAAGAGGTTTGATTGCTTGTGGGCCATTGGCAAAGGCAAATGCTTTATGTTCTGAAATTTTTTCTAATTGATAGCCCCCTGGGGTTTGCTGATCACGAATCCCCCAAGGTAATTGCTCTACGTTATTTAGCACATCATAAACAATGGCTCCATCGCGTACTTGAGGGCCAACACAGGAATATCCTGCGTTATTCAAGGCGTGCAATAGACTCTGCAATTTTAAATAAGGCATGAAATAGCTTATTTTATTTGTGGTCATAAAATTCCTTGTAACTTGATGTGTAGCCTGGTGCAGCCGAGCGGAACCCGGTTAGGTTGGTTACTCACAAACCCCTGGGTTTCGCTCTGCTGCACCCAGGCTACATTGATTAATAAGCATTAACAAATCCGTGGTAATTGTTCTCCTGCCAACCAATCGACAATTCTCATACCGCCCAATTTTGTTTTTAACTGTACAAAATTCCGTGGGTCTTCAATCACTTCCCCAATAATTTCAGTATGTTTTCCCTGAGGATGTGCTCGCATTGCGGCTAATAAGGTATTCGCATCGTCAGGAGCGCAAATGGCTACTAGTTTTCCTTCATTGGCAACATATAAGGCGTCAAGTCCTAATAACTCACACGCACTCGCAACTTCGGTACGAATTGGGATCTTACTTTCTTCAATGATAAAACCAACATTGGATTGCGAAGCAAATTCATTTAATGTGGTTGCGAGCCCGCCACGCGTAGGGTCGCGCAAACAATGAATGTCAGGCACTGCATCAATCATATGAGCCACCAAATCATTTAGTGCAGCCGTATCGGATTGTATTGTTGTTTGAAATTGCAAATTATTCCGATGCGCCATAATGGCAACACCATGATCGCCCATATGTCCGCTAACTAGGATGCGATCACCGGGTTTCGCTCTATTACCAGAGATATGGACGCCTTCAGGGACCACTCCAATCCCCGTAGTGGTAATGAACACTCCATCTCCTTTGCCACGTTCAACTACTTTGGTATCACCAGCAATAATAGCCACATCAGCCTGTTGTGCGGCAGCAGCCATCGATTGAACAATTTTTTGCAAATCAGCCAGTGGAAATCCTTCTTCTAAAATGAAACTGGCAGAGAGGTATAGTGGTTTTGCACCTGACATCACAATGTCATTCACTGTTCCATGAACTGATAAAGAACCGATATTGCCTCCAGGAAAAAACAACGGTGAAATCACATGTGCATCTGTGGTCATGACCATTCGACCTGCCGATACTGAAAAACAAGCCTGATCATTTCTTTCAGCAAGCCAGTGGTTATCAAAGGCGGCTAAAAACATTTGCTCGATTAATTGGGTCATGGCGCGTCCACCGCTGCCATGAGTTAAATTAATAATGCCTTCTTTAAAATTGAGTTTTGGTGATTTTACTTTCTTGGTTAGTACTGCTTCAGTCATCATGCATTCACCCGCCCATAAGCATACACCGCAGCACATGCACCTTCAGAAGACACCATACAGGAACCTAATGGATTCTCCGGGACACATGCTTTGGCAAATAATTTACATTCTGTTGGTTTTTTTACACCACGCAATACTTCACCACAAAGGCATTGTTTGTGTTCTTGAGAAGTAAAATCAGGAATATCAAAACGTTTTTCTGCATCGAACTCAGCATACTCTGATCTTATTTTTAAAGCACTTTGAGGAATAAATCCCAGGCCACGCCATTCAAATTGATCGCGTAATTCGAATACTTCAGCCATAATTTGTTGCGATCGTAAATTTCCTAAACGGTTAACTGCTCGAGTATATTGAATTTCCACCTCACATCGTTGTTCATTTGTTTGCTGAACTAACATTAAAATAGAATGCAATACATCCAACGGTTCAAAGCCGGAAATCACAATAGGCTTGTTGTATTTTTTGCATACCGCTTCATAGGGTTGGCTACCAATTACAATACTGACATGAGCTGGGCCAACAAATCCATCGAGTTTAACCTCGTTGGATTGCAGTAAGTGATCCATGGGCACTGGTGTTAAGACGTGGTTACAAAAAACACTAAAATTACTAAGCTTTAATTGATGCGCTTGGCGAATAATCAGTGCCGTTGGTGGCGTGGTGGTTTCAAAGCCAATAGCAAAAAATACAATTTCTTTTTGTGGGTTTTCTTGAGCAATTCTCAAGGCATCACTTGCTGAATAAATCATTCGTACATCAGCACCTGTAGCTTTGGCGTGCAACAGATTTTTTTGTCCTGTGCCTGGAACTCGCAACATATCTGCATAGCTGCAGAGAATCACATTCGGTAATGCGGCCAAAGCCATTGCTTTATCTGTCGTAGCCATAGGCAATATACAAACAGGACAACCGGGGCCATGGATCATTTCTACATTATTTGGTAATAGGCTTGGAATTCCGTACCGATGAATGGCATGCGTATGACCACCACAAAACTCCATGAACTGGTAATGTCGGTCTGTGTCAACTTGCGTCGCAATTTCACGGGCGAGCGCTTTTGCAAAATTGCCATCTCGGAAGTCTTCAATGTATTTCATGCCGATTCTTCCTGTGCCATTTGAGAAAATAAATCTAGGGTTTTCTGTGCTTCGAGTTCATCGAGTCGTGTTAACGCATAGCCAACATGAATAATCACATAATCCCCCAATGCGATTTCATCTAATAATTCAGTTGAGATTTCTTTAGTGATACCACCCACACTCACTATTGCTTTGGCATCATCAAGAATTTGTATAATTTGGGCGGGTAACGCCAAACACATAAATTATCCTTTGTTCTTATTAAATTTGGATATGGCCTTTAGCGCTGCGCTCTTGTTCCATTAAGGTGTGTTTGGCAATGATGAGTTGTCAGTACACCTCAATTAAAAATTTCCGGCAATCCAGGCTTGTCCGAGAGAAATTCCTCCATCATTAGGAGGAAGAGCACGCGGAAAAAAAGAGGCGATGCCGAATTCATTTAAGGTTGTAGTTAATCTTTCGGTCAATATTTGATTTAAAAAACAACCTCCGCTTAATACTATCATATCAATTTTCCTTTCACGACAGGCTCTCTTAATCCATTCTGCAAGACCCGCAATCAGTGTTCCATGAAAAAGATTGGCACCGATTACAGGATTAGGGCAATTCGCCAACAATTCGAGGGTGGGCATCATATCTAAGCAATTCTTTTTTATTTGCCAGCCATTGGGGATAATTTGTACTTGAGTTACGAGACTTTCTAAGCGCATCGCTGCCTGTCCTTCGTACTGCGAGATTAATTGAACTCCTAATAATGCGCTTGCCGCATCAAACAAGCGGCCACAACTGCTTGTGGCTGGGCAGTTTATTTTTTTATCCAGCATCTGATGAATCAAGTGTGCTTGTGGAAACTCAGAGAATCGCTGTGTAATTTCATCGCGGCGTCCTAGAGAATGTAACACACTAGCTGCCATTCTCCAGGGTTCGCGCGCTGCTTTTTCTCCACCGGGCTGTAGGAGAGGCATAAAAGAGCCAATCCGAGTACACCTTGTATTTTCTAATAGAAAGAGTTCGCCACCCCATGCCTCTCCGTCAATACCGTAGCCATATCCATCAAGAGCCAAGCCTAAGACTGATTTTGTGATGCCATGTTCTGCGAGCACAGAGGCTAAATGCGCATGATGATGTTGTATTGCATAGGTTGGAATACCATAGTGCTCTGCAAAGTGTGTTGTATAAAAGTCAGGGTGTAAATCATGAGCGACTCGTTCTGGAGTTACATCAAGAAAACGTAACAAATGATTGAATGATTCATGGAAAAATTCAATGGTGGCTTTGTTATTTAAACTGCCAATATGTTGAGAAACAAAGGCTTCTTTACCTCGAGTAATGCAAAACGTATTTTTTAGATGCCCACCTACGGCCAAGGTTGGTGGAATTGCATAGGGAAGTTGAATTGGGGTTGGTACATATCCGCGAGAGCGGCGAATGAATACAGGAGTATGATGTATTAGGCGTAGTACAGAATCATCTGCGCGAGTTATAATTTGACGCGTATAGGAGACAATTTTATCAGCGATATGATTGAGTTCTTGTGTGGCAGCATGGTCGTCCATAATAAGGGGTTTACCGCCTAAGTTTGCACTAGTAACTACTAATATGATGTCTTGAAATTCGCTTAACCAGGCACAGCCGTTTTCATTTCCAATAAGCGCATTAAAAAGTAAATAATGTAATGGAGTGTATGGGAGCATGACTCCTAAACTGTTTAAACCCGGAGCAATTTGGGGATTGAACTCGTTTAATTCATCATTTTTTTTGAGTAAAACAATAGGGCGGGGCATACTTTCTAATAAATCTTGTTCCTGTGGATTGATTGTGACCAGACGTTTTGCGCTTAAACTGTTCGCAACCATAATCGCAAAGGGCTTCGCGTCGCGGTTTTTTCTTGCGCGTAATTTGGCTACCGCCGCTTCATTACGTGCATCACAAATGAGTTGGTAACCACCTAAACTTTTTAAAGCAATGATCTCGCCTTGCAAAATACTTTGGGCTACCTCTTCCACCGAACAGGAAAGTTGAGGGCCACAATGGATACAGGCAGTAGGTTGAGCATGATAGCGTCGGTTTTCAGGATTGTTATAATCTGTTTGGCAATCAACGCATAAAGGAAACACATCCATGGAGGTTTGATTGCGATCATAAGGAATATTGCGAGTGATGGTAAATCGAGGACCACAATGCGTACAATTCAAAAAGGGATAACGAAAATAGCGGCTTTGGGGATCAAAGAGCTCCTTTAAGCATTCAGAGCAAATCGAGACATCAGGAGTAATGATGGTATTGACTCTGCCTTTTTGGCTTTCAATAATTTTGAACAGTATTTCGTTGTCCTGTAAGGGGATAGTTTCCTGTTGAATATCATTTACTATAGCAAGTGGGGGTAAATTATCTTTTAAATGAGCGATAAAATTACCGGCCAATATCCCTTGTACTTCAATCAGCACCCCGTACGCATTATTTTGGATCCATCCAGTGAGAGCAAGGTGTTTTGCAATCCGGTAAACACAAGGTCTAAAGCCAACACCCTGAACCTGTCCTTGAATGATTATCCTTAATCGTTCGATTTGTTTAGACACGGTGATTCATTTGTTTTTGTCTTAGCCATTCATACCAATCATTCAAACCATCACCATTGTTTGTTGAAAGGGTTAGTGTTTCAATGCCGGGCTTAATTTGACGCGCGTATTTAATGCACTGTTCAAGATTAAAATTGACGTAAGGGAGTAGATCCATTTTGGTGATAATCATGAGATCTGCACAACGAAACATATCAGGATATTTCAGCGGTTTATTATCTCCTTCGGTTACGGAGAGAATAACGACTTTGAATTGTTCACCTAAATCAAATAATGCTGGACACACAAGATTGCCTATATTTTCGATGAATAAGAGCGAATTCTCGTTCAGAGGAAGATCCTCTAATGCATGACCCACCATATGCGCATCTAAATGACATACTTTTCCAGTATTTATTTGTAGGGCATTGCCACCACTGGCTTGAATGAGTTCCGCATCATACTGAGTTTGTTGATCACCAACTAAAACGGCAATATCCAACTCCTTTTTTAAATCCAATATGGTTTTTGCCAAAAGGGTTGTTTTGCCTGAGCCCGGACTTGACATGATATTCAATGCTAGAATATTTTTGTTAGCTAAAAAACCTTTATTATGGAGGGCAAATTGTTGGTTTTTAGCTAAAATATTTTGCTCTACATGAATCAGATGTTCGTCATGAACATGATGTTCGTGTTGATGCCCATGCTGATGCTCATGACCATGACCATGATGCTCCATTTCGTTATGTTCTTCAGAACAACCACAAATTCCACACATTATTCGACCACCATCGATTTAATTCGTAATTCTTCACCGTGAATAACTTTTAATGCATGACTTCCACAAACCTGGCATGCATCGTAATACTGTTGCAAAGGACTTCGTTTTTGACACGATTCGCAGAGTGCTTCCCCAGGAATATCAATGATGGAAAGTTCTGCATTCTCAGCTACGGTTCCTTTGGCAATTACGGTAAAACCAAAAATTAGGGCATTCTTCTCAACTGCAGCAAGTTGACCAATTTCTAAAACTATTTTTTTGATACGAGCACACTGTGTTGCATTCGCTTGCTGCTTAATTATTTCGAGAATGCTTTTACACAGCCACAATTCATGCATTATATGACCTGGTATTAAATTTCTAATTATACATTTGGATTAAATTAATCATACCAATAATCAAACTAAATGATGCAATCATAAGACCTGCAATTCGAGAGAATAAAAGAGAAACTGAATCAGCACGTTGGATTAAAGTAGATACAAATAACCCATTTAATCCGTCAGAAACCATCATCCCAAACATAAAAACGAACCCGAGTATTCCTGAAAATATCCATCCAGCCATAGCGCGTGCAGAAAGAGAAAATAAAACAACTTGGCTCACTGTGTCGAAGGAGAGGGCAAAGAGTGCTCCAATTAAGAGGATAAAAAAAGGATTAATGTTTTTTCTAATTAATTTTTTTGATAAATAGTTTTTCAAACTGGTGGGAAGAGGAGGTGTAGATGGGCTCCGGAACACATTCCAAAGATTTAAAAATCCAAAAATCAATAAAAAAGTAATCGATATACTGTTTCCAACTCCATCAAGCCATTGGGGAACCATTATGGGCTTCACCCCATTGCCAATAATTAAGCTAATTAAAATAACTACAATCCCATGCCCAAGAGAAAATAAAAAGCCTACAAATTTTGCTAGAGTTCGATGTGTACTGACTATTCGTGTCACTGAATCAATAGTTGCTAGATGGTCCAAATCAAAACCATGGCGAAGACCTAATAGGAATGCCATCGCGATTAAAAGTAGTCCAGAATCTTGCATAGTTAACTCTAATAGCTTGGGCGTAAAGCTGTGATTCCCGCGAAAGCGGGAACCATTTCTAGAGAGGCATGTGCTACTTTAAGAATAGATTCCCGCTTTCGCGGGAATGACAAGAATCCTTAACTTAATAGCGATGCCAAGTGCTGCACCTGACTATCATTAATTACAATTATTATTAACAACGCAGTTTACCAGACTGGTTGCAAAGTGATAATTATTATTTTGATCATGGATTACTTCCCAGTCAAAAACTCCACCAAATCCTGGATAAGTTCGTGGTGGAACATAGCTACCACAACTTGATGAACTTGCAACTCCAGTGCGTAAACATTGTATGGCTCGTTTGATTGTACTAATAACTGCTGCCGGTGAGCCATCACTTTGTCCTGATGCATTGGGCGCAGGATAACCAAGGACCACTTGAGATGGGGTTAGGTAACTGATGTACGGTTGGAATCCAGTTTGTTGTCCTGAACTGGTAACTGCAGGCCAATTTTCTAATAAGTCAGTTGCCATGGCTACCGAAGCATTAGGAGTACTTGTATTGTTTGGATCATAACAAATTAAGTCGATGCCAAAAGTACATCCTGCATTATACATTTGGATACCAACCCATTCTAAAGATTGATGGGTTTGCATTACCAAAGATGCATAGTTCCCCCATGTTGCATCAAACCCTGAAGTGGCAGCAACATTAGCAGTTTGCGGGGCTAAGGTAAGAAGCAAATTAGGGTGATTGGTATGCATTGTATTAATGATATTTGCTAAAACAGCAATATCACCAGTAGGATTGGTAAAAGTTCCACCTGCATTTAACCCACTCTCAATATCAATATCAAAACCATCAAAATGATATTGGGTTATAAGATTTTCTAATGAAGAAATGAAGGTTTGTTGAAATGCTGAAGGTGAAGAGGCAGCAGCTAATACCTGATGAAAATTCACTGTGGTATTTGGGATGCCTGAGGATGCACCACCAAGAGAGAGCAATACTTTAATGCCTGCATTGTGCAATGATTGAATGTAGCTTGCTGATACAGTATCAAAGGCAGAAGTAATTTGTCCGGGGGAGGTCGTGCTAAAGACCCCAAAAGCTACAAGAATGTGGGTATAACCTGCATTAGCTAGTGCGGTAGCAGGTGGTGGTGTTACCCAGCCTGGTAAGTAGCCAATAATTCTGCCTCCAGTAGTCGTGCTTTGGGTATAAGTAATCGTCTCTGTTGCAGAAGACGATGCGGTTAAAGGTTGTGGAGAATAACTTATTGTATAACCATTAACTGCTGCTGCACTTACGGTGTAAACGACTCCATCTGTTAAGTTTACATTACTTGTCCCTGTACCATTGACCAAAGGAATTGCTTCATTAACTGGTGCACCATTACCACTAGGAGTAAAGCTTACATTAATGGAGGCGAGCGAGGAGGGTGCTCCTGTTATTGTAATGGGAACACTATCTTGAGCTACTTGAACACAGTTATAAGTGAGTTGTACTGTAGGGGCCGAAACTGCTGCTGTAGCCGATGTTGGTGCAAATACTGGAGTACAATTATATCCGTTATATGCGATTGCAGGAGTAGAAAAAGTATAACTGACTCCATTAGCTAGCTGACTAATTACATTCGTGGTGCTCCAATGGACTTGTGCATTGATGGCGCTCTGATTATCCATCCTAGTTAAAGTTACAGTAGGTATAGCCGTATAACCCGATAACTGAGAGGGCAATGCAGGTAATGTGATATTGATATTTCCTGTTGTTGGCGCTGCTGTATAGGTAAGGGTAGAGGATACTGTCGTATCGGCTGTGACAGTTAAATTTGTAGGATTTGCTACGCCTTGATATACGACTCCATTACTATCCGTAACCGCGGTGGGTGAAACGGTATAAGTTCCGCCAGCGAGACCCGATATCAGTTGTTGTCCAGACCAGGGAACCTGTACCGTACTTATAGTTTGTCCATTTAAAGTTAAATTAACTACAGCATAGTTTTGCGATACGTTTGTAGGTTTTGCTGTTGCATTAATTAAATTAATATTGCCCGTAGATACTGGGGAATTTAAATAAACAAGAACACTATTGGCTATGTAATCTGCAGTAGGCGCCCCATAGATAATCGTAAAAAAACTCCCTTTAGGTAGCTTACTATTGGCACCAGGATAGGTGGGGAATTGTAACGAGAGTGAAGATAAATAGGTACCATCACTTTGGGACTGTGATGTAATTTGTAATGTATTGATTGGATAAGATAAAGGTGAAAAATTTCCCCAAAATGAGGTGTTTAAATTACTGCTATTAGAAAACGTTATTGTAGCGTTTTGAAAATCTACAGCTTGAGTACAGTTGTTAGTTATTTTCAATGAAATTGTTTGCCAGTTTTTTGTACCCGTTGAGCTCAAGCTTCCTGTAATACAAGAAGTGGGTTGAGGAGCAACAATTGGCGTTTTGGCAAATCCATCATTTAAGAAAAACAAAAAACCAACTAAGAGCCCTATTTTTTTCATAAATTCCCTTATTTTTCATAAAATTAGTTATTGTGGGGATATAAACAATAAAGACCTTTATGGGTAAATGCAAGAGTTCGTTGTAACAAAAAAGCACGGTTTAAACCGTGCTTTGAAGAGAATGGATTGTCGAAAAAATAGGCTTAAATTGAAGGACTTTTATCCTTTATTTTTGACCATTGTTCATCTGCTTTTTTGATATTAGCAGGAATATTTTTTACCCAAATATCTTGTATTTGTTTATTTAAATTAAGGTAAAGTTTCCCATCTACGAGTTTCCATGCTAACGGGTCACTAATTACTTTATGGCCGGAAGCTACTCCAAAAGCACAATAACCTCCATAGGCAGGTAAATATTTTTCAGGATTTGCGGTAAAGGTTTTTTTATTTTCTGTGCTAGCAAAAATGTAAGCAATGCCCTGATAAAATACGACATGGTTGCCACTTCCTCGTATAGGTCCACTTTTTTGTTGATAAGATACGAGATCATAGCCTTGGGCCCCAACCAGACTGATTTTGCTATCAGTTACTGCTCCGGAGGCCAAGGGAAATAAAAAAAGCAAAAAGAAAAAAGATACAAAGCGCAGCGGTGACACATTCATGTTTATGGCTCCCTAAGCTGGTTTATTTAATAGTATAGTATTCTGAGTTGTACGATGAATCTAGTGAAAGCCGTTATAATCCATAGCCAGTACTTGTGATTCCTTCCTATAATTTTCCGAAAAATGTACCAATTCAGGTAGACTTTTTTCACACCAACGAATTGCAGTTATTACGGGTAGGGTATCCTTATTGTTTTTCAAGGTCCATTGGGCATGTTCTAATAATAAGCTGGCGGCATAGGCTTGTGCCAATGCAAATGCAAGTTGTCGTGCCCCAGCCTGTTGTTCTTCTTCATTCATCTGAGACATGGATTGAACATGGTTTTTCAGTTTTTGAATGGCGTGCTTTGTTTTTATTTGAGACTTGATCAGTTCTTTATTGTTAATTTGACTCAATCGCTTCTGGATGTCCTCAAGAAAAAATATCGCAGCGTTTTCTTTATGAATGGCGCGCAATGCATCAAGACTTAGAATATTAGTTGTTCCTTCCCATATGGATAATACTTGTGCATTTCTTAATAATTGTGGAAGTCCTGTATCTTCAATATAGCCAGCTCCACCAAAAGCTTCTAGAGTCTCGCTGACTAAGGTGATTGCTTTTTTTGCCGTATAAAGTTTTATCAGAGGAGTTAAGAGTCTTAGTACTGCCCGCTCCATTTCTGTTGCTTCATTTAATTCATCTTTTCCTAAAAGCTCAATTGCATGAAACACCAGATGAAATGCGGCGGAAAATTCGACTTGCATGTTTGCTAATGTTTCCAGGTGGAGTGCATGTTTTGATAAGGTGTGGCCAAAAGCAACACGTTTTGTTGCGTAATCACGAGCAAGCGCAAGGGCTCTTCGCATGTAACCCACAGCACAGCAGGCATTGTAAATGCGTGTAATATTAAACAGGGATGAAATTTTTTTAACCCCATCTCCAGCTGTCCCAACTAATAATGCAGGAGCATCCTCTAGAGTTAATTCTGCGGTGGGTAAGGCACGAGTACCTAATTTATCTTTTAAGCGATTAATCTGTATGCCATTCAGTTTGCCCATCTGATCCCGGAGTTCAAGATAAAATAGACTTAACCCTTTACTGCCTTCGGGGGCGCCTTCAATACGCGCAAGCGTCATAGCAATTTGTGATGTTGTGGCAGAAGTAAACCATTTAACACCACTAAGACGATAATGAGCACCATCTGGTCTTGCAATCGTCGATGTGCCACTAACATCAGAACCTCCAGTGCGTTCGGTCATCCATTGTCCAGAAGTCCAAAAATGAGCCGGATCAGAAGAGGTTAAATGGGGGAATGCGTGTTTTTTCAAGGCCTCATCTGCATACAGTTCCAATGCGCGAGCAGCCCCATCAGTCATCGCGAGCGGGCAAGTATAGATTGCTGATGAGGGATGAAATAAATACAATTTGGCAAATTGATGAATGCGTGATAATGCACCATGTCGTCGTTCATACCCTATGGCAATTAATTGTTCTTCTGCAGAGATTTTGTCGAGTTCTTTCCATGCTTGACAAACCTCAATATGGTCAATGCGTTTACCCCATGGGTCATAAGGTACATGCTTGGGTGGAAATGCCTCAGCCTCTTGGCCTAATTTATAGATCTCTTCGATGACTCGCTGACCCAGACGGTACAATTCAGGTTGAATTTCGGTCAGCATGGAAGAAGGAAGTTTCCATTCTAGATACGTTTTTAAAACTCGATCTTCATCATATTGATTGCCTAAAAGAGGCGGAGTTTGAAAAAAATCACTCATGGATCTATTCCTTTAGATTTTAAATTTCTATCTATCTTAACCGGCTTAAATATAAGGAGCAATCCAAAAACTTTATGACTTCCTTTTCTACAGTCCTCACTCTCTATATACCGAGTATGATCAAAAATCAGGTAAGTTTGGCAAGAAAATAAAAATAGATTTGAACTTTCTTTGCAAATCTGACAAGGTATTTGCTGGATTTTAAATGAAGTGCAATGAAATGAAGAAAGGAGTCTAAGGTGAGTTATTCACGTTTATTAAATAAGGAATTTGCAGCTGGTGTTTTAATTTCTCAATTTTTTGTTGGGGTATCAGTATCTGCTCCGGGTTTGCAAATCAATGAGACTAGCCCAAGCCTGCAAGGTTCTGCAATGGCTGGTTCTGCGGCGGCTAATAACGATGTTTCTGCTTTGTATAACAACCCCGCAACATTAGCTACTTTACAGCAAAGCCAGATTTATCTCGGTGCAAGTGAGCTTATTCCCCAAATCAGCATGATCAATGGAGAAGCTACTCACACTTTTTATGTACCAGGTATGCCGCCATCAACTATTACCGGACCTGTCCAAGGAAGTGCTTCCCAACATAACATCAGCAACGCAGTTTTTATTCCACAAGGTTATATTGGTTGGCGCACACCTCTGGATAAGTTAACTCTGGGTTTAGCAGTTGTAGAGCCATTTTATTTAGATAATAAATATTCCGAAGCTTCTGTATTACGTTACGCAGCAGTCAAAAGTGAGATTAATTCTGTTGATATTAATCCTTCTCTCGCATATCAAGTTAATGAGAAACTATCGGTAGGCGTTGGGTTTCAAGCTCAATATCTAAAAACATTTTTCTCGCATTTTGATGGAGTGAACACAGGAGTTCCTCCAATTGACCTTTTCATTGCATCTACCCAGCCTACTCATTTAAAAAGTGATGGATGGGGTTATGGTTATACAATTGGCGCCTTATATCAGTGGGACCAATTTACTCGTTTTGGGGTGAGTTACCGTTCGGAAATCTCCACAAATCTAAGTGGCCATGGCGCACAATATACAATTATCGGGGATATAGTTCCTTCGCCTGCAACTACTTTTTTATTTAATAGTGAAACCGCTGTAAGTAATAATTTTAAGACCCCAGGTGTATTAACTATTGGTCTTGCTCACGATATTAATGAGTGGACGCTTAAGGCAACAGCTCAAGTTAATTTCTGGGATTATTTAGGTGATCTTGTTATTTCAACTCCAGATGCTTATGAAACAATTTATATTGTGCCCATGAAATGGCATAACACCTTTTTCGGTTCTCTTGGCGCTGATTACCGTTACAACTCTTCTCTGACTCTGCGTGGAGGATTTGCTTATAATCAGACCCCCTTCAATTTAGAAAATCGTACTCCGCTTATTCCTGAGGCAGATCAATATTGGTTAAACTTTGGATTGAGCTATTTTATAAACAATCATTTTTCAGTTGATGGTGCTTACTCACATATTTTTATTCGCAAGCAATCAGTGAACATCACACAAACTAATGAAGGGATTCCCGGTTTGGCAGCCCCATTAGAAGTCAATCAAGTAAGTGCCGACTATAAAGGTACAGAGAATATTGTATCGCTAGGATTACGATACAGCTGCTAAGTCATTATAAGGAGATAATTTGATGGTAACAAAAATAAGAAAAATGATATTACATGCCAAAACACAGTTAGTTGTGTTGATGAGTATGTTTTCTTTATGCGGGATGCTGCCTCATGGCGCACAAGCTATTCCACTTAATAAAATTACCAAAGTTTATTTTTTTGGCGATAGTTTATCAGATAGTGGTTTTAACAATATGTTTACGCTCATAAATGGAATACCCGATAAAGCACCTACATTTACAACCTTTAATGGTTACACTTGGGCTCAATATGTAGCGCATGACATCGTGGGTACTCCTCTCTTGCCGCCGGGGACTTTATTTCCCACCACAAATGATAAGATGACCAATAATTCAACGCCTATTTTTAATGACCCATCTAAACCGCCGGCACCTCCGATTGTATTACTACCTAATGGGTTTAATTTTGCGTGTGGAGGAAGTAGGACTGTGGCTGAACCCGGCATAGATTTCTATTGGGCTCCATCCGTTCAGCGCCAAGTTCAAAATTACTTATCGACTGCCCCCAAGACATTGGATCCTAATGCAATGTACTTTATTTGGTCGGGTGCGAACGATATGCTTTATGGAATTTCCGCACAGCTTAATCCAATTGCGTTCATGCAATTGATTGATGTGACCACCACTCAGATTGTGCAGCAGGTTGAGGCACTTAGTGCTCGAGGTGCTAAAAGAGTCGTTGTCTTATCTCTGCCTAATATTGGTGTTACTCCGTTCATAACCCAACTGGCAGTAGCAATTGGCGATCCATCGCTTCCAGGAAATATAAAAAATCTTAGCTTTATGTTTAATTCACTTTTAAATCAAAAATTGGGTGCTGTGGCCAAACGGCATAAAGTAAAAATTTTGTATTTTGATACTTATACTGCTTTGGATAATTTAATCAGTAATGCAAAAGCGGGGGAGCCGACAGTCATAAGCGGGGTATCGTTTTTATTTCAAAATGTTACCAATCCTGTATGTACTGCCCCATTGGCTATTTTATGTCAACAAACTTCAAACAATTACCTCTTTGCCGATTCGGTTCATCCAACAGACATGGCACATCATGCTTTATCGTTGGAAGTGGAAAATCAAATTAGACAATGGAGTTAGCGCAAGTCGAATTCTCATCTATAACCCCCCCTCCCATGAAAGGGAGAGGGGAGTTCATCAATCCAAGCCGAAGTACTCACTAAATTAGCAATTCAACTGTTTCTTAGCTTCTTGCTCATCTATTTCTTTTTCTTGCTTGCTGTTGGTTGCAAATAATCCTAATTTACTGCAGGTTGCTTCATAATAAAGACGTGCTTTTTGATATTGCCTGCATACCATTTCTTGTACCGCTGTGGGCAATATTCCTATGGTGCCATAGACTTTAACATTCCCAGCGGGCTTTTGATCTGCAGGATATTTTTTTACAGCGGCTACAGCATCTTGCAAATCACTAATGAACTTATCTTCAAAATGTTCAACCAAAGTATGTACATGGGTTAAACATAAATGAAATCCATCGGGTTTTTGCAATAAATTCAGCTTCCAGCCTCGTTTGTCTAACTCATCAGCAATTAAATGGGGATTTAACGTATCGCTGCGAAAACCCAGTATTGACCATTGTGGATTTCCGAAGATAGCGATGTCTCGTTTACCTGCCTCATTTGGTTTATATAATTGTTCGACTTTATCTTGCAGCCGTTGACGCATCTCTACGATTTGTTTGGAGATTTCCTGATATTTTTTACGTCCATAATATGAAAGTGTGGCATATATTTCAGCAACTCGTGCCCCACTTGTTGAGCCATCCAAAATACCCGGAGTAGTATAAAGCCCACCCGGCCAGTTTAAAGCAGCATATACTGATAAAGCAGGGGAGTCTTTACTAAATAAGCACACAGAAGTTCCTTTAGGACAACAGCCATATTTATGTAAATCGGCAGAAATCGAGGTTACTCCTTTAACGCGAAAATCCATAGGATTCTTGGCGGTATCTAGAAAGGCTGTTAAAAATCCGCCTAAACAGGAATCAACGTGAAATGGAACTCCTTTTTCTTGTGCTAATTGACCTAACTCGCTAATTGGATCATTAATACCATTCATAAAGGATGGTGCAGATCCAACCATAACGGCAGTATTGCTCGTAATATATTTCCTCATTTCACTGGCAGTTACGGCACCTGTTTTTGGATCAACGGGAACGACGACAAGTCGGGCTCCTGTCAGATCGGCTGCTTTTTTAAACGCTGCATGTGCAGTTTCAGGAACTACAATTTCGGGGTTCTTAATTCCTTTGGCCCGAGCGTGCATCACATAAGCCGCCATTGCTTCAATAATACTTGTAGAGCCGCCATGTGTTATCAAACCATAACCATCTCTAGATCCACCAAATAAATTCTGGCACCAACGGATAATCTCTGCTTGCATCGCTATAATGCGGGGCCATTTGTCATGCAAAGGATTAGTTAAGGCAGTTTTAGCATATACTTCTTTGAGCAATTCAGTAAGTTCCTGAGGATGAACCGCATAGAGAGCCCCCGAATCCTGACCATCTCCCTGTTGTACAGTAAATTGTCTGGCTTCATCGTTATCTTTTACTTCAGAGAAATTAAAAAGACACTTTTGGGGGGTAATGCCGAATTCTTTTAAAATCAAATTTGGTGGCGTGTTTTCTTCAGGAATTTCGTCTTGTAATGCCATTGAGGAGCGTAATTCCTTTAGCTTATCTTTAGTACTCTGGAGATCTTTATTTAGCTCTTTGTCTAAATAGGCTTTTACTTGAGGTAAGTTTTTACCCATGCTATAGGCTACATCAATTAATCGTTGTTTATAGGTACTATTATTTCGCGAACGATAAGCCTGAGCAATTGCAGGGTATTGTTGCCAAAGAAAATAAAGAGCAGCGGTAGCGAAAACAATTTGATGAGCTGGGGTGTCTTTAAATGTTTCATCAAATCCCTCAAGACTCCGGTTGAAGAGTTCGGTAATATAAGTAAGCATAGTCAGAACATCCTTTTATTTGAATTGAGTGCGCATATTAAACTCTTTTAGAAGTTGATGTCACTAAGTTATCGCTTTTGCTTCACAATCGGACTCAAGTTACACTGTAATTTTTATGTAGAGTAAGGATCGATGAAATTGAGATCACATAATCTTTTAACCTGGGTACCTCATCTTTTTTTGTTTTATAAAGAAAAAGTGTTTCGGAAATTATTACCAATAACAATAATTATCATCGTGTATGCGGTAATAATCGCTATTTTTTTTGAAAATGCGACGCGATATAGCGTTGGCCAATTCCATCTGATTTTTAGCTTTATCTTAACGATAATTATTAGTTTTAGAGTAAATACTAGTTATGCACGCTGGTGGGAAGGTCGTATTTTATGGGGATCGATCAATAATAATTGCAGGAATTTAGGTTTAAAGTTCGACGCCTTTATTGGATTAAATGAATATCCTTATTTTTTTGAATTGTTAAAGAGACTACCTCTTATTATCAAAGCTCATTTACGCAAAGAAAGTAAAGAGATTCAAACCGAGTTACTTTCCCTATGTATTCATGAATTTGAAGGAAAAAATCCTGTTCTTCTAGTAACACAAAAAATGTATCGTATTCTGAATCAGTTGCGCCAAGAAAATAAGCTGCATCTGGAGCAATACCTGACTTTAGATACCCATATAGCCAATTTAATTGACATGACTGGCGGCTGTGAGCGAATCGCCAATACTCAAGTTCCTTATGCCTTTGCCTTTTTTGTGAAACAAGCAATGCTTTTTTATGCCATCATGTTCCCTTTTGGTTGGGTAGACACATTCGGATTTATGATTATTCCGATGATGGTGATGATCGTATATATTTTATTGGGTTTGGAAATATTATCCGAGGAATTGGAAGATCCTTTTGGTAAAGATGACAACGATTTACCTTTAAGTACGATTGCAAAAAATATTTCTCGAAATATAGAGCAAATAGCAGGAACTAAAGGGACATAAATTTTACCTTTCGTCTTTGTAATGGTGTATGCTCTTGAAAAATAAAAATATATAGGTTAATTTTTGAATGATTTCTATTCTGTAAATTCAATATAATTGAGAGCAACAGTCCCAAAACAAAACTTCATATGTATTCCTGAAGCTATAATGTTCGATATGAGAAAAGGAGGGCTCAAATGACAAGTAAAGTTACATCGGATCAAGAACACTGGCGTATTTATCCAAATAAAAGGATCTCTTGGACTGCCGTTTTTGTAGGGGCCTTAACTGCGCTGGGCCTTACTTTTTTATTGAATCTTTTAGGGGTTGCTATAGGATTGAGTGCCTTTAAAACAATGAGTAATGGATCTGTTATAGTCGTTGTCGGCGGCTTATTGGGAATCATTGTGGGCGTGATAATTTCTACTCTGGTATCAGGTTATGCGGCAGGTTATTTAGGACGTTTATATTGTCCCGAGCATAATTTGGGAATTATATATGGTTTTATTACTTGGGTTATGGCTTTAATCTTGGGGGCTGCCCTGATAGGACTTTTAAGTCAATATGTAGTGACTTATACTAATTCTATTTCTCGTACTGTAGTCGCCGTTCCAATTACAGTGAATCAAATCTCCACGCCTGTAGGTACTACCAAAATTTCTTCTTCAACAAAGAATGGTCAGAAAGAAGCGATTGTAGAGGTTAATGTGACTCCAGCAAATCTTGCTTCAAGTGCATACATTGCGTTCGCATTATTTTTACTGGGTGCTATATTCAGTTGCGTTGGTGCTAGTTGGGGAATGCGTTGTAAGAGGGATGATAGCTAGTTTCAGAAATACATATTCCACGGCATGTGCCTATATCCAAGCGATATAGGCGCATAGTAGTTATTAATTTGCACAATTAAAGTCGTAGGGAAATACCACAGAAACACTATTTTCCGAACCATTTAAGACAACATATCCTGCTTTTAAAACACATTGTCCAATGGCTTGGCCCTGCATGGTAAAACCAGGTGTGGCGTACACGGTTGCACTGATGGTCAGAGGAGCCGGAGAGCAAGGGATGTTATCTATAAATTGAGGTCCTCTTCCACCCATTAGGGTTAGCGATTTATTTAACCCCAGTTCATAAGACGTTACATTAAATGCGACATTCTGATCAAACGGTATTGGTGGTGTAGCAACAGCCACTTGCACCTTACAACTCATATCTCCTTCAGCATAAGCAGGAAGAAAAACAGATAAGCTGATAACAGAAAGAGTGGTCATCATTATTTTTTTCAACATAACAAACTCCAAATTTTGAATATAATAGGGGATAACTGCTGAGCTTTAATTACACAGGCTCTATAAAATGATTTATTGCTTACTGCATACCTGTACAAATGTTGATAACATGTACCATAATATAGGTAAAAAATCTATCAATTTAGAAAGAAAGATAGTGCATAGATAATTTTAAGAACAATATTAGGATGGATTTAAAACGATTAATTCATAAAATACTTTTTAATTAAAAATTTTTTTGAACCTGTAATAGGAGTTAAATTAAAATGGTACGTATTAGAATAAATAAAGAGAAATAATGTCCAGAGCTATTCTTAAAAACAGACAGTTAATCCACCTTCTGATGATCTTCATTGGGATGAGTCACATGGCTCAATCATATGCATTTTTATCCAATCCTAGGCAACAAACCCACGCAGCAACTCCTTCTATTCAGGGCAAACACAATCGGGAAATTATTGTGTTAATACATGGTTTGATGCGTACCTCTCTCAGTATGTGGCCATTAAAAAATTATCTAACAAGACAAGGCTATGACGTTTATTCCTATAGTTATCCTTCCCCCAAATACAGTATTCAAGAACATGGTATCTATTTAAGTCGATTTATTAAAAATTTATTAGAAAAAAATCCAGGCGTTAAAATCAATTTTGTTACTCATAGTCTTGGTGGAATTATTACCCGAGAGGCATTAGCTACCTTGTCAGAAAAACAATTAAAAAATATAGGTAGCCTCATCATGTTGGCACCACCAAATCAAGGATCAAAATTAGCTAAACTCTCTACGACGATGTTTCCTATGCTCACCTCTCCAATAAAGCCATTGGCAGAGCTAAGCTCAGAGCGCTCATCATATGTGCATCACGTTCCTGTTCCAAATATTAAAATGGGGATTATCGCTGGGCGATATGATGCGAAAGTTCCCCCTGAATGTGCTCGTTTGGAAGGTCAAAATGAACCGGTTATTGTTAATACCAATCACACTTTTATAATGAATAATTCAAAAACAAGACAACTCATAATGAGTTTTTTAAAGAAAGGAACTTTTGTTGAAATGGCAGAACGATAATACAGAATCTGGTCTTAAGGTTACCAAATTGCCATAGCCATATTTAGATCCTCTTCTTCTGGCTCTGAGCCCCAATCATAATCTGTTCCTTCATCATAACCTCGAAATATGGAGCTCAATGTACGGATGATAAAAATAACAGGATGAATGGCAATACTGACCAGGCTAAGTGCAGTACCCACTAAATCATCAACAAGATTACAAACATGCTCTGGTAAACTGGGCCAGGAAAACGGATTCAAAAGACAAAAAGGAGTAATTAACACACGGATTAGGAATGCAGTGAAGTCATATAGAGCGCGGAATATGTGGCAGAAAAAGCTAGTAATTGCATCCAGATGAAAACCCAGATTATAGTAAGGATAAAATTTTAACTCCGCATAAATTGCAGAAGCTGCCGTACGTGTCGCGTTAAAAAAAGTGCTCAGAATGATTCTCCTGAGGAACAACGGGGCGCCCATCTTATCCCATTTTTTATGAGGGCGCCACTGTTTGACTTTCATTTTATAGACATTTTTTATAAGTTGAAACAAGTACTTAATGGAGAAAACTCCATAGCAATCCATATTAGGGCCGCAACAATTGGATTGTTTTGTTGGGGAGTAGCATAAAAAATTATGTTACATAGTTAATCGAGCTGAGGGAGTATTTGTTTTCGCAAAAATGAGCTCCGTAATGGTTTTACTCAACAGGTCACGTATACTTTGTTTTTTTTCTGTGATGATATCAGCGAATAAATCTTTATATACTTCATGATCATCGCTCAGGGATCCTTGGCATAAGCCATTTATTTCCCGAAGATGCTGCTGCAAGTAAACGATAGTATTCGCCTTTTCATTTTTGGGCAGCACACATTGAAATTCATGTTCAAGATCTTCAGCTTTTGCATAGGTTGCCAAGAGTAATAAAGTATCAAAAACCTCAAGACGATTTGCTCTCTCGGCTGTATCAGGAGTTTTCTCAAGGAGCGAGCGCATCTCATCGATAAATTGTTTTACCTTATTTCTCTCTCGTGTGATCTTTTTCAACAAACGAGCGTTCATGGTTCCTCCTGATCTAAAAAAACGAATTATATCGCATTAACTTTGCACTCTATACATTATAGTTGCAAATTGTTTTTTAAATGAATTCTGTTTGATGGGTTTTTAATTGTTTGGTTTCGGATTGAGCATCAATGATTTGCTCGACAATTAGATCAATGTCTTCATGCATCAAACATTCTTTTTGAACAGCTTTCAAACTTCCAAGTTGCCCATACAATAAAAGCATTTGTAACAAGGCTTTTTCAGTTTTATTTTCTTCGATTTTATTTTTGACTTGTTCGGGATCAAGAATTTCCATCATGATCTGACCATTAGTTCCTTTTTTGACGACTAAACAAGGCAATTGATTTTCACCTTGTAGGACAATTTTAAATCCATGATCCATAACTGCGAATAATGAATCAATTTGAAACTCAGGATGTTTTAATTTTTTTAAAAAAAGATGTTGATCGTTTTTAGCTCTTACATTTACCCGTGCTTTATTGAAAAAAGAAGCTAAATACATCAAGGAACCTTGAGCATGGTTAATAGAGAGTGTCTTTTCTCCATGCGTATCTACAGTAGCAATCAAGGGAGGAGTTATGCCACGCGGTACATTAGTATTATAAAAAGCAATGGTAGAATTGGGGGCGCAATACGTTATTAAATTGAGGCTTGCTGTCTTATGCATATGGAGCAAGCTAGTGGTGTTAACATATCGTCCTTTATCAGCTGAACCGCTTTCTTCTTGTTTGGCTCTATCATAAGAGCGCTTAACAACTTGGGACATATCATCTAAACATGCACAAACCACTACAGAATTATTATTTTTTTCTACTAAAGCTTTTTGCGAGGACTTGTAGGTCACGCCATCAATAATTACATTGGGTCTTTTGTCTGTTTGAGCCAAAATACGTTCTTCAACCAGCTCGCTAATTAAGTAGGCGCTGTCTTGTGTACGAATAAAGGCTTGTTCTGTTTCTCGTTTTTCAAAATCCTCTGTAAATGGCAAAAATATGCCTCGATAATCATCCGTAGCTAAAGATACATAATCCTTTCGTTCTTCCTTGGTAATATATAGATTGGAAATAGTACTTTTACCGCTCGCTGCAGGACCTAAAAAAACAAAATCACGATTATCAGTCAATGAATGAACGGGTTTTTTCTCCAGTTTATATTTTTGCACAAAATGCTCTAAGTTTTGATCAAGAAAGTGGGACATTGTTTTATTGACCAGTTGTTTTTGGACTTTATTTTTTTCCATTATTAAAAAGGATTTGAATTTGGTTTCGTATTCGATGCTGTCCATGCTTAAAGAAGGATATAATTGTTGGATTCTTTTTTGCGCTTTATTAATACAACTTTGATGTACTTCTTTTTCATTAAGTGACTCATTAATGTTTGACCAATCAATTACGAGCGAATAACTTTGAGCTCCATCCATGATGTCATGGAATAATTTTTGAGTGAACGTGTTTACTTCTTCGGTATCGACTCGATAATCCGTAATTAATCGTGCAGCAAGATGAAGGATCAATGCTGTCTGCATTCTGGGAACTAACACATCAGTTAACCACTCTTCATGAGCGACATTTGCATGCGTTAATTGTTCTTGAATGTCACCTTCCATAAAATGAGGTTGTAATATACGATTGTACGTTTCCTGTAGCCTTCTCTCCCGAGGGCTCCATCGATTAAAATCTTTCAGTGTTAATATATGTCTCATATTGAAGTGAGCTATGGCAGCTTCCCTTACTTCACTTAATCGACCAGGAATCAATTTAAACGAACCCTCAGGAAATTGCAGTTTTTCCTCAGATAATTTTAGGGATTCTATTTCAGGTCTCAATGATTCCAAGGAGAGCATTTTATGACCAGAACGAACGTGTCGTGAAATTCTAATACTGTCGAATTTTTTTGCAGAAGGAACTAATTGAACAGATGAACTAGGTTCTAATTGATGAGAGTGTAGAACATCAAGTAATGGTTTTTTCTCAGCTGAAAGAGGTGTTGTTGCAGATTCCTGTTTAAGCGGAGTTGGTAGTTTTACCGAGGGTGAAGTCGATGATCCATCATGCTTTTTATTATAAAATTTAATGCCCGAGGCAAGCACTTCTCGAGTTGATTCGTTTACTCCTTGAATTTCTCCATCCAAGTTTCCTGGAATCACATCAAGTATTTCATTGTTACGATTGTAGAGTATTGTCATGACATAATCATGAGGATCAACATGGGTATAAGCTATTTCACCTAATTTGGTCTTTCCTACAATTTCTGCAAAAGGTTGTGAATGAAATGATTCTTTACCACGAACAATATAGAGAATCTTTACATCCTTCATACCACCAAATTTAAGTGCAACATCAAGTTTATCCGTAACGGAACGTGTTCCACCAACACCTGTAGCTGCCAGGGTTGTGGCTGCTCCGGAACGAATTTCATGTTTTTTAATATTATTTTCTTGTCCAGATAATAAATGACTGTCAGCGGAATATTCCCCCGTGCGAGTCATTTTTTTTGCAAAAAGTATGGTTTCCTCAAGGGAATCAGTTAAATGACCTCCTCTAAAAACAACAGGTGCTTCCGTCATATTTAATCTATCATTTTGATAACTCTGTACTGTGCAATAATGATGAATATCATTTTTGAGATAGGTTGTAAGTCTCATTTTAAGCTGTTCTCTAAAGACAATAGGTGTAGGAACAATAGAACCTAATTTATCTGTTAGAAAAGAATGGTCATTTTTATTTTTTATATCACGAACTGCAACAAAATCTCTGTCACTAACTAATCCACTAACCAACTCGATCAAATGCAATTTCCAAATTTTGTCTGCATCACTACTGTCGGCAATATATTGAATCAACTTATCCTCAGAGGAGTTGAATAGGATTTTTTTAATGAACTGTTCAAAATTACCTGCTGTCGAGGGGTAATCATCTCCTGGTTTTAAAAAAGGTGTGCTGTTATAAAGGCTTTTAAGTTTTTTTAAATGAACCTGTAAAAGCTCTATTTTTTTATCTAATTCCTGGTCTTTTGCATTTGGATTATCATCAAGAGTAGCGATTAGGGCTGTAATTTCTTTCATTAAAGCACCCACAGCCTCGATTTCTTTTTTAAATTCATCATTTATTTCTGCAGGTTTGGTCATTTGTTTTATCCAAGTATCCATTTCTTGGTTATAGCGTTGGCATGCTCCTGAAACCAAAAGATCTGTTAAGCGCTCTAAATTTCCCTGATTTAACCATTGATAAAGATTAAATTTATATTGCTCATCCTTAACCAAATCGACCGCAGGTAAATGAGATAAAAATAAGCTTGAACCAACATCACTTTCCAGAAAAGCCATACCTTTTTCTTTTAATGCTCTGGTACTCAGTGCCATATCACCGGTATGACCTCTTTTAGATGTAATTTTCAACAGATCCGGTAAATGACTTTTTAGTTCTTCCTCAGTGATTTGTTCGTCCAAGGTAAAAGAGCATTCATTAAGAGGGATTGATGCGGTAATTTCATTCCCCATGGGGTCAACGACTGTGTAGCTCAATTCATTTTCTAATAATGTGACATACAGTGTATTGGCTTGCAGTGGTTTTTTGGGAGGCTGTACACTTAGATCATAGCTTATTGCCTGGAAAAAATTTAATAGCGATTTGCTATCGATTTCTTTAGGTACTGCAACGTGAAGGCTTTTTATCCTGTCTTTATTAAACTCTGCAGCAAGATATTGGGTTAATGAATGAAGAAAAGATTCATATAATGGTTCATTCGCCATGTATGTTATGAGCTGATAATAATCATCTTCTTCGGTTATTTTATTGAAATTAGGGAAGCTCGTGTCTAATTTATTTTGTACATACAAAAAGTGAGTGAATACTTCATCGAATTGCTCAAGAGTCACAATTCCTGCCGATGTTAAGTGTTCCAGACTAAGCTCTTTAGATTTTTTACCTGTAATATGTAGTGCTAATTTTTGTACAAAAAGGGAATAGCGTGGATTACTCTGTAATTTCTCAATAGCATTTTGCAGACACTCTTTATGAAATACTTCTTCGCCCATACTCTGAATTATTTCATTTTGAATATTAATTTGGTGTTTTTGAGCCTCTTGAAGGATAACAAGAGCAATCTCTGGAGCTATATTATCCCATTGGTAAATTATCCCATCTCTTGTTTGTTGCGAATAACTGGTAGCAGATAACCTAATAGCACTGCGTACAGTACGATGATATTCATATCGAGGAAGATCGCTAGAAGTTAAAGAGTCGAAGTTTATACGTTGCTTTGAGTATATTATCGGCATAATTATATCAATGTGTGCAATTTATAGGCTACAATTTAGCATAAAATTATTAAGATTTTATTAATATAGACCTTTTTCGAGGAGTAGGAGGCAATGCAAAAGAAGTTAAGAAAAAAAGATTTTGGTTCTAGGTAAGGTGGCCTAATAACTGCTAACGCTTAACTAGTAATACTGGAGTTTTGGATATTCGTATGACCTCTTCTGCAATACTCCCGGTAAGTATGTGATGGAGACCACGACGACCATGGGTACCTATAACAATTAAGTCAGCAGATAATGAAGTTGCTTCATCAACAAGTTTTTCCGCAATTTGTGCTTTGGAAGGAGTTAACTCGATAAGTTTCATTTCGAATTCAATTTTCGAACGACTGAGCATTTTCTTCATTGAGTTTAAAACTTCCTGTCCTCGTTTTTTTGTTAACGCAACAAATGAGTCGCGATCAACATCTCCTTCATACAGTGTATCAATGATATGAACGATACATAGCTTGGAATTTTGATTTTTCGCGAGTTTAATAGCTTCTTTTAGTGCTAGATTGGATGAGTTAGTATCATCAACGGCTACCATAATGTGTTTGTACATATCTCTGACTCGTACCAGTATTATATATTTAATAATACATTAGCTTTGCTTGCTTGCAATCTTTCCTGTTGGATATCTTTAGTTCTTGTCGAATTTTTGCAGTTACTCCTTGCTTCCCAGCTAACATTTATTTTTGCCTAGTCAGGACGTCTAACCCAATTGATGAGCCACTTGCCTTCATTGGTTTTTTCAAGGCAGATAATTATTCCTGGAACAAAGGCAATAATAGACCGTTCTTCATCTAGAAGAACTAGTTTACCAATTAATTTACCCATAAAAGGCATATGTCCCACGAGCATAAGGTTATGTGGTTTTTGGTTTAGTTCATCTGCTAACGGATTTACATCATCTAGTGGCGCTAGTCCCTGATGCAATTCAATTTCTGTGGAAAGACTGGATGCTAAAATTGCAGCTGTTTGTTCTGCTCTATGTTTACCACTGTGAAATAGATGGGCGATTTCTATTTTTTGTTCAGCAATAAAATGACCTAAGTTCTCAATATCAGTCGTTCCTTTTTTACTAAGGGACTGTTGGGGATCAATTTCTTTTCCTAGACTTTCCCCATGCTGAACGAGATAGATTTTCATGGCTGCTCCTTGCTACCCGAAATTGTAGTCTAATTATAGTCCAATGCAATCATAGCTTAAAGTATTCACGGGTTGTCTATAAAACAGGAAAGAAGAACATTAAGTCGGAAGAAGATTTCTAAAGGGGGGAGCGCATTTGAGAAGGGTTATATATCTATTATGGTTTGTTTATGACATCTATATATAATTTTTCCTGTAGCAATCTCAATGATTTCTCCTTCTGCTCCTGAATGCTCTAAATCACATTGTTCAGTCAAAAGTATCGTTAAAGATTCAATATTTGTTCCGGTTGTTGAAGAAATAATTTTTTCCTCTATTTTAATCCTGGCTTCATAAGGATCGTTCTTTTTGGCTGAGTTCATATCCTTTACCTCCAATTTCATACTCACTATATACAGTATAGTGCAAACTCCCTCAGGACTTATGAAAAAAAACGATCTCTTTGTAAAAAAATGATTTTAATTCGGGCATTCAGTTTTACCTCAACTTCCTCTTTATATTTTTCACCTCGATCTTTGGGGGCTTAATCGTGTTCTTTTTAAAATGGTATAAATGAATAACAAAATTGGAGTTAAAATCACTTTTGCTGTTAAATTGGTTTAGCTAGTGACAGGGGGTAAATCAATTTTGATTTTTCCTCCCCACGCGAGCCTTAGCGCATTAATAATGGCAAGCACATCAATTATTTCTTGAAGAATTGCGCCGGTCACTGGAGTAATATAGCCAAGAGCAGCGAAGCTCATCCCAATGATACTGAGTAGCATTCCGCCAATGGCACTTTGTAAGGCAATCTTACGGACATTCAGGCTCAGATGAATCAACTCATCAACTTTTTTTAAGGTATTTTCCATGATCACGGCGCCTGCTGCTTCCGAGGTTATATTGCTGTATTGTCCAAAGGCAATACCCACTGTTGCGGCGGTAAGGGCCGGCGCGTCATTAATGCCATCACCCATAAATACTGTAGGTGCTTTTTTTCTTTCTTCTCGAACAATGGCAAGTTTTTGTTCAGGACTTTGTGAAGCACGAATTTCTTTCAGATTTAACTGTGACGCTAAATAACGTACTTCGGATTCCCGATCACCAGAGACAACCATGATTTTTTTAAATTGATGTGAAGGGGTTAAGTGACTGATAAATGATTTTCCTTCTTTACGAGGAGCATCATGAAATATTAATGAAGCTGCAAATTGCTCGTCGTAGAGGACAATGCACTCTAATCCCGGAGCTTCTGGCGGAAGTTCATGAGCCGATTGAGGCTGATTGAGTAGAAACTTATTACGACTGGTAACATAAATCTTATGACCCGCTATGGTTCCGGTCAACCCTTGACCGGGTTTTTCGGAGACATGGGAAGCTTCCAGCAATTCTAAATGGTGCTCTTGAGCTGCATTAAGAATGGCGGGTGCTAGTGGATGTTTGGAATAACGTTCAAGACTTGCTATGGATTGTAAAATGATATCCGCAGTAAGGCGGGTGTTCTTGGCAAGATGAATTTCTGATAATGTAGGTTTGCCATAGGTTAGAGTGCCTGTTTTATCAAAAATTGCAGTTTGGCATGTAGGCAATTGTTCAAGAACAGTGGGATCGCGAATAATAATACTTTGTTTGGCAGCCATTGAAATAGCGCTAATCAATGTAATAGGAATTGCAATGAGTAAAGGACAGGGTGTAGCGATGACGACCACAGCAAGAAAACGCATCGCTTCTTCAGTGAAGTACCAAGCAGCACATGCAAAAATCAAGGCTAGAGGAGCAAAAATTGCTCCTATTTGATCTCCTAATCGTCGTAAAGAAGGCCTCTTTTGTTCTGCTTCCTTAAGCACTTCGACAATCGCTGCGTAACGTGAATCAGAAGATAATTTTGTTGCTTGAATGGTTAAAGGGGATTCCCCATTAATTGCACCGGAAATTACAGTGGTGCCCGGAGCTTTGGATATCATATACGGTTCACCCGTCAGATAGGACTCATCCATAACGCCATGGCCCTCGACAACAGTACCATCTACAGGACAAATTTCATAAGGATAAATCACGATATTATCGTTAACTCGAATATCAGCTAAGGTGATGTCTTCAATTTGGTCCTTAATTTTTCGATGCGCTTTAGTAGGCATACGCTCGGCAAGCGCCATTAATACAGAAGAGGCTTTACGCATTGCATATTGCTCTAATGTTTGTCCCCCGGCTAACATTAGTATAATCAGCACCACAGCTAGATATTCATGTAAAAAGGTACCAGTGATTAACGCAATTGCAGCCAAGGAGTCGGCACCTAAATTTCCTCGAACTAATTTTAATACGATTTGTAAAAATAAGGGGATTCCACCGGTGAACATCATAATCAACAAAGGGATTTCTGCTTGCGGCAAATCCATTATTTTCATTACGATATAGAGAAAAATTGCAATGAGTGATAGGAAAACCAAAATCATTTTCCATTTTGAAGTCAGAGGGGAGAGGGTGAGTTCCATCGTTATTGATTATGAAATATTTTTATATTTCAATATCATAGTTAAGGAAGAGCAAGGATTCAAGTTTTGAACCTGGGCAGCGGCAGACACAACCTCTACGTACCGCGCTTTATGCGCGGTACGTAGAGGTTAAGAGGATCTTTCGGGTTTTACTACAATGCACCTACACATTAATTACATAGGCTTTTGTAAGCAGCAACCAGACTGTTTGGATTAGAAACGGGTAAGTCTGTATCAGCACTCCACATAATGGCGCCTTTAAGTTGTTTGCTCTTAACAAATCGACATACGGCCTTAACTACCTCTGGTGATTGGTAGCCAACAAATTGTTTGGCTGCTGAATTGTAGAGGTAAGAACCAGTAATGAACGAATTATTATTATCATCCAAGGCATTGATATGAACAATCTTGTAATTCAGCTGTTTTACCAATTTATCCACGGATTTATAAGGTAATAGACCATCTTGAATGGTATAGTCAGAGGCAAAATGACTCGCACCATTCCAAGGTTGTTCAAAACCTGGAAGTGCAGGGTTTTCACCAGTATTAACCCCAGAAAAACCGCGTCCGTAAGCAGCTAAACCAACCTGTAATTTTGCTTTGGGCATTCCATATCCGAGAACTTGTTCTGTAATAGAGTCCGTTGCATAGTTAATCGCAAATTCATCTTTACGGCTGGTCTCTGGTTGCTTTAGATAAGCATGAACTGCGGTATAAGGATCGCTGCTTTGTGACCATGGACCATGTAAATCATAAGTCATTAAATTAACACTATCAGCATAATTTGCGATTTGTTTAAACCAACCACCATCTACTGATTGATTGATTTTTTCCAAATACTCTTTATTTACAGTGATGGTTACTGAAATATAAGTGTCTTTTCCTAATGTTTGACGACTGGCTTTGACCAAATCAAAAAGGTGTTTGTAGTCGGACAATGTTTTCGCATCAGGAGGTAATTGGCCGCCTGTTTGTAGATCAATAGGGGGTTCGAAATCATAATCAATTCCTTTTAAGTTTTTAAAATGAGTCATCCAGGATTTGAATTGATTTAGGAATTTATTTTGATTAGCAAAGATGGCTGCGAATGTGGCAGTGCTAATTCCTTTATTATCTGGGGTATTTGCGCCACCGATGGCAATAATACGTTTTGCGGTATATTTATTGGAATTAATAAAGGCACCAAAGCTATTGAGTTGACCTACACCTTTTTGATCTGTGTAATTGAATAATTCTTTTTGGCCCGTATTGCCATTCGTCTGTACCGAAGCACAACTGCCTTGATTCGCGGTGCAAAAATTAAGGAAATCTTTAGTTTCCAGAGGTAAAGGAGATATCCAGGAGCCTTCTAGAGGCAGCTCACCCCAGAGATCAGCAAAGTGCATTAAACCATCCCAACTGGAAGGAATTTGGTATAGAGCTTGATTCGGATCTTTACTATTCCAAACTTGTAAAAAACTCCAGGCGATGACATCTGCCTTATTAAATTGAGCAACCATTTCAGGATTGGAAACATAAGCCAATTGTCCATAAGGTCGACCAATTTTATAAGCGCCGTCATATTCATAAGGGTTCTGACCATACATGGACCAATTGGTGGTGTATAAGGTTAATGTTGCATTTGCTACCGCGGGAATAAGAAACGCAGTAAGAATGGTTATTTGCATAATTTTCTTAAAAAAAGTCATTATGATCCTCCAATAGATAAGGAGTTAAATTTTAATCCCTATGATTAATAAATAACCACTGTCAATTATGACAGGGGGATCATAATGTTAATAATTGAAATTCTAATGCCTTGGCCAAGGATTGATATTTATTTTTGGTCCCTAATTTTTTATTGATTTTTTGAATATGGAAATTAATTGTTCTCTCACTGATCTCAAGACGTTGTGACATCTCTTTGACTGAACATTGTTCGGCAATCAATAACAGGCATTGAATTTCACGTTGGGTTAAATGAAACGCTTCTTTTTCGCTTACCTGATCTAAAAGGTGAGTTTGGAGGTAGTGATAGTAGAGATGTGCTGCAACAAAAAATTCATATTGAGCTCGGTTTTCTTGCAAGTGACATTGTTGATTTTGCATTTGTACTAATAACAGGATTGCAAAATTATTATGTGGACCATGAATCGGGATTGATAGACCCGATTCTGCCCCAAAGGCAATAGAGTCTTCTCGCATTTTTCGTTCGGACGGACTTGTTGCCTGAGCTAATTGTTGTTTTAAATTCCAATAAATCGGCAAATGATTATGATAAACAAAATTCAGTGTGCTATCGATATTATGGTATTGCTCGGCAAGATAATGTTGATGCCAGGATTTGAAATTGGCAGAACACATATCATATTTTAAGCGATTTGCTGAATTTGGATGATAGGCATAATAAGTGAACGAAAATGTTGTGATACCTTGTTTGTTTAAATAAGAACTCAAGGCATGATCACAATCAGCTAGAGAGGGGGCTTGCACCAATTCATTTTCTAGTGTTACGAGCAAATCATTCATACTGATTCATCGCTCTGTGCGTTATAAAAAGAAGCGCTATATTGGCTGCAAAAATATAAAGAAAAAAACCGGAGTAACCCAGTTTCTGCTCTATCCAGCCACTAAAGGCGCCAAAAAATACATAACTTGAAGCCATGATTGAAGTGCAGATCGTATACATAGACATCGGATAATTACTTTTATTGGCAATCATTAAGAGATAGCCCATATAAGTTCCATTAGCTAACCCCACTGTAAATTGATTCAATAAAATAACTACATAAATGAGTACATTGTGGGCATGAAAATAGGGAAATAAAAGGTAAAGCAAATGACCTAGTAGCAAGAGTAAAGTCACATTTTTTAAGCACTTTTCGAGGACATAACGCGTAATGAGCCAGCCTGAAACAAAGATACCCAGCATCAGGAACATACTGCCAATTATTCCATAAAGCTGGCTAACCTGAGATAAATTGAGTCCTAATCCTCCTTTATCCAGCAAAAATAAAGGAATAATTTTTTGCATTTGCGCTTCAGAAAAGTTGTATAAAAAGATAAAGAGTAGTATTGGATAGATTTGCGTATCGAAGAGAAGGGTTTTAAAAATTGCCCAATAACTCAGATGAAACGATTCCACTTTGTTAGGGATTTCTGGAATTTTGGCTTTATGATAAAAAGTGAGTAAAAATCCCACAACAAATAAGCTAAAGTAAAATAATTGCCATACATTTAGTTCGTAATACACAGCAAAACTGCCAATAAGAGCTAATAAGCCACCTTTAATAAGTAATCGGCCCATTTGATAAAAAAAACTGCGTAACGCAACATATTTTTTTTGTTCTTCATTATTTAAATTAAGTAAATAAATACCGTCAGAAGCAATGTCATGAAGCGAAGAAATAAACGCAAGACTTGCAAAACCTATCGAACTAATCATTAGAAAATAGGAGTTTTCGACACAAAGTGCCAATAGGATAAAAATTAGAGTTACTATTGCTTGAGCATACAATGTTAATTTTTTTTTCGTAGCAATTTGTTCGAGGAAAGGAGCGAAAAGAGGCTTAATTGTCCAGGGTAGCATGAATAAGCTGGTTAAAAACGCGGCCTGGGTATTGCTCATCCCATATTGCTGATACATGATGGTCGCAATCAAGGTGACCACCACATAGGGTATACTTTGAAAAAAATAGAGACTGGCTATCCATTGATAATTCTTTGGAGATACTAAAGAAAACACATATTAATTCCAAATTGATCATTGCTCACATTGTAACATAATTGCACATCAATAAAAAATAGAGCTGCTCTAACAATAGGATTGACCGATTTTCTTTAGGTTCAAAGACAAAAAATTGAATTTTTTGTTATAAGGGATCCATTACAGTTTTATATTCTGATTCTCTACACGCTTCAAGTTCTTCTTGCATGTTAGAAATATAGACATCTAGTGATTGTTCTTGTTCATCAGCGTTTTGAATGATTATGTTTCTGATTCGTTCTGCAATAAATAACATATCCTGAACACTAACAGCCTGGGTTTTATATTTGAAAAAAAGATTCTCATTAATATATGAGATCATTTCCTTCATGTTTGCAGGGACTTTTACCTCGACTATGGGTTGAGCGGAATACAATTCAAGATAAATGAGTTCTTTTTCTAAATTAGAAACACTGGGATTAAGTAATCGAGCCAATTTGCGTAAATGTTCTGATAGATTTGTTTTAAATGACTTGGCGTCCATCAACCACGCCGCGAGAGAAAAAGAGTTATCTTCCATTTGGTAAGCTACATTTGATTGATAAACATATCCCCAAACTCCGTGGGATGTTTTTTCACAAGCTACCATAACATAGGAATGTCCTGGTATATCAATGCGAACCACTTTAGGTAAGTCGTTCTCGAGCTCTTCGTCAAGACTTGCAAGAGAGTGTGTTTCCTTTTTGGAGATAATCATTGCATCTCCAGTTATTAAAGTACAAAATGCATTTGCGATATCACCGCACCCAACAGGGGAAAAGATAGCTTGCTTTAGGGGGATATTGAGTAAATTATTTTTTTCCATGGTTAAGAGAATTTTGACTGTAGATTCTAAGTCTACACCGCAAATCGCTAAATAGAGTTTGGCATCTGTTGCGCTATTCAATCGTTTCGCATAAGCGCCCAATACAAGTTTTCGAAACGTGGAATCAAAGTTATCTATTGAATAGTTAGTCGTGGCGAAAAAAGCAGATTTGCTTTGCATGAAAATGGCATGAAGTTATATATTGTTATACAATATTGCAACTTTTTGGTATTTGTGGCAAGAATTTTAATTAATTAAATATTTATTATGCGTAAAACTAATTATTATAAATTTTTTATAGAAAACAATACATTTAAGATCCAAGTTGACACGATGCTAAATCGTCTGAGAAAACATAAGGATTCTAAGGTAATTGATGCAATTAGGCTTATTATTGATGGAAAAGCGCAAGATCCCTTACTCGTAGAAATTGCGATTTTAAATTCTCTTATGAATCACCCAGAGCACTATATCAAGAATATAGATCCTGAAACTAAGAGAACTATCCAGAATGAAATCAAAGTTACTCTAGAGACTTTTATTCTTGAGTTGAATGATGAGGTAGTTTCTTCTAAGCCGGGAGTACGCGCTTGAAGAATGAGTTAAAGTTAGTTAATTGATTTGCTCCAATTTTAATTACCTTCATCCTCTTCTTCGATCCAACAATCACTAGGGCCACCAGGCGGTGTGGGGCGTCTTGGCATTGGGGTAGGATGAAATTTTGCTCCTTTTTCATTTCCCGAAAAGCGAGTGGTTGCTTTGATCCGATGAAGAGCGATCGTTTTGTTTAAGGTGTCAATTAAATTTTGTTCTTTAAATAGGAATAAGAGGTCATTATCGTCGAGGGTTTCATCTGATTGACATTTGCAAATCATGAATAAATTCGCATCATTTTTATCATTAAAGTTCGCAATCCTTTTCTTTTCTGAGGCATTCTCTGTTTTAATTAATACTTGGAATGAAAACTGAACGAAATTAAGATCGCCATTTCCTTCAGCATATTTTGCATAGGCAACAGAAATATTTTCCTAATTGAATTCCTGTAATAAATCTGAATCGTCATAGAGTCTGAAAATAATTTTTTGTTTTTCAAGGTCAGGGAGGGCTAATTTTTTTGCAATGAAGATGCGTGTGTCACCTAGATCACTAAATTCAGCTATTACTTTTTCTTCGCCTCGTGCAAATTGCTCAGTAATTTTATATTGCATATCTTCATGGATCAGTGTTGGATTTATCTTTTAAACAAATCAGTGTTAAAAATAAATTAGTAATATCCAGACAAATTGATCAAATATTATACTATAATAGTCTAAAGTTTGTAAAGTACTTTCTTTATTTTAAGTATACATACCTTATTTATGGAAGCGGAGAGTGAGTTTTTTACGCTCTGAGATAGGAGAACAGAGGAATTGAACGAAGAAATTTGTTTAGGTGTTTATTATGAAGAAAATAGATTTGGTTGCTGTAAAGCCCGCCCACTTAAGTAGTAAGCAAAAATCCGATTATGTAACCCTTCATCAAGAGTATTTATTTTTAGACAAAGAGACCTTACTTGATTATTTGGCTCCAAGAGATTATGTATTACTATTTTACGATAAAAGTTCGAAAAAACTTGTCGCAACCATCGGTGTTTCTATAATACATTTTAAAAAGGATGTATTAGTTTACTTTGGAAACGTGGTTGTTGAAGCATCTTATAAGCATTCGGGTATTATTTCATATGCCATGACCAAACACGTTTTAAAATTATTTTTATTGTATCCCTTTAAGAATAAGTACTGTTGCGGTTTGGCCTCATCGTCGGGTACTTTGGAATATTCTCTAAAATACCCCCCCTCATGGCCCAGTCCCAAAGAAGAAACACCACCTCATATCGTTCAATTAATGCTCGATACCTTACAAAAACTAAATATTGATAGATATCGAATTGAAAATGGGAATGTAATTACTTATAACTTATCCGAAAAAATTAAGTCTACCTTTCATAAAAAAGCGCACGCTATTTCTAAAATGGACAAGTATTTCAATAAAATTAATCCTTACTCTGAACAAGGAGAGCAAGTTTTTTTTCTAAATCCAATTACGATCAGGAATACGGTGAATCTTGCTGTACGTGGATTCCATAACCATTTGATAAATCACCCTAAACTTTATCACAAAATCATGAAATGTAAGTCCAAAAGACCTATTTATACAATTGTTCTTTTAACAATAACAATGATTAAACTAAAATTAATAAATAAAAAAGGGAATTATAATTTAAAAAGATGATTCAATTTTAAACTGACAAGGAACTAATTATGGAGCACGAGCAGTTTGATTATCTAAACGCTTTTACTCGTAACATTGGTTGGCTTACTGAAGAAGAGCAAATTTTTCTTCGAACAAAAAAAATTGCAATTGCAGGACTTGGCGGAGTGGGTGGAATTCATTTACTCACACTAGTTCGCCTAGGCATAGAACAATTCCATCTGGCAGAGATGGATACTTTTGAAATCCAAAATTTTAACAGGCAAGTTGGTGCAACCGTAAGTTCTCTTCATCAACCCAAAATTGATGTACTTGCCCAAATGGCCAAAAGCATCAACCCAAATGTCCAAATTACCTGTTTTAATGAAGGTATTAATCAACATAATATTAACGAATTTCTAGCTGGAGTGGATCTATATGTAGATGGCTTGGATTTTTTTGTTTTAGATGTAAGGGCCCAGGTATTTAAACGAGCTTATGAAATGAATATTCCGGCAATTACTGCTGGTCCTATAGGAATGGGGACTTGTTATTTAGTGATGATGCCAGGTCAAATGACCTTTGAAGAGTACTTTCAATTTAATGGATACAATCCCAAAGAGCTTCCTGTTCGTTTTTTGGTGGGATTAAACCCTAAGCTATTTAATAGACATTATTTAGTTGATCCCAGTCGAGTTAATTTTGACTTAGAAAAGGGGCCGTCAACAATGATTGCCTGTCAATTGTGCGCAGGAGTGATGGGTGCTGAAGCTTTAAAAGTATTGCTTCATCGGGGACCTATTTATGCACTACCCAGATATCAAGTATTCGATCCATACCTATGTAAACATCGTATAGGATGGATGCCCTGGGGAAATCGGAATCCAATTCAGAGATTGAAAATTTTTCTAATGAAAAAACGTTTAAGCTCTTCAAGTCAAGAAAAGGACGATTTTTTATCAGAACATTCAACAACAGTCGAAAAAATTTTAGAGCTTGCTCGATGGGCACCTAGCGGTGACAATTCACAGCCTTGGCGATTTATACTAGTGAATCCCTCGCAAATTAGAGTGGTAATCACTAATGAAACGCCAAACAATTGCTATGATTATGGAGGAATACCTACCTTAATTTCAGGTGGATTCTTACTTGAGACATTCAATATTGCTGCAAGTTTATTTGGATTGGAGAGTGAGTACCAAAGTGAATCTCACACAAGCACACAACATCACATTTTAGTTACTTTTAAAAAGAACTCTAAATTAAAACCAGACCCATTAGCTTATTGCATCAAAATAAGATCGGTGGAGCGGGGTAATTATAAGCGATTAAAATTAGCCGATAATGTAAAAAGGCTCTTAACTGAGTCAATAGGGGAGAAGTTTGACATTATATGGCTAGAATCGATGAGAGAGAAAAATTTTATAGCAAAACTCACCATGTTGGCTACAAAATTACGAATGACTATGCCGGAACTTTTTCCTATTCACCAACAGGTATTTACCTCAAAAAATCGAGCGACTCAAGGCATACCCATAGCCGCTACCGGTATTAATCCTTTGACTCAACGGATCATGAAATGGGCACTTAAATCATGGTCTCGAATTACGACTTTTAATAAATTAGGTGCAATACAAACCAATCAATTCGAATTGGATCTTCTTCCAAGCTTATTCTGCAGTGCCCATTTTTTTCTTATTCCCAAAAGCCCAATTAGTGGAGATGATTACTATTTTAAAGTGGGTGCTGCCATGCAACGATTTTGGTTAACTGCAACCCAATTAGGTTTAGTCATGCAACCTAATTTTGCACCGCTGATGTTCCAATATTATGCTGATGCTCAAATCCAGTTTTCACAATTAAAGTTCTCGCAGAATACAGCTCTTAAAATATCCAAAAATCTACATGCACTTTCTCATGAGAATCCCGTATTATTTCTTGGCCGCATTGGATATCCTCAGCAAAAACACACCAAAGTGCGTTCCCTTAGAAAATCTCTTGAAGAGCTTCTTACCAAGGACACCCCATGAAAATTTATGGAGCTTTAAGTTACTCATGTTTTTATTATTTGCACGTAATTTGTTCCATCATCCCCAACGACAACACCATGAATTTCAGTAGCAAAACCAGGTAGCGCTTCTCCAATATCATCTAACATAAGCAAGAATTCAAGAATCACTTCACAATCATCGGTGATTTGTTCTCCGGGCATAATTAAGGGAATACCAGGTGGATAGGGCAAGATCATCACAGCAGAAATTTTATCTTTTAATTGTGCTAGAGGTATCAGTTGAGTTTCTTGCCGAATAAGCTTTTGATATGCCTGATGAGGCGTCATAACTACTTTAGGTAGTTTATCAAAAGCATGGTACATCACGTTTGGTAAATTATGCTTTTGCATCAAATTATGAAGTGTGTTAGCCAAGGTTTGAATAGACATTTTTTCATAAAATTCAGGATGTGCTTGATACAGTTGTGGGATTACGATTTTAACTGGGGCATTTTCATCATAAAGTTGTTTAAATTTATTTAAAGCTGCCAATAAAGCCATTGATTTGGCTCGCGTAATTCCTAAACTAAATAAAAACAGCATCGAGTAGGGGCCGGTTTTCTCAACAATGATTCCATGAGATGCAAGGAATTTTTCCACAACAGTCGCTGGAATACCCCAGTCATCGAGTTTATCATTCTTGATTCCTGGTAATAGTACAGTCACCTTGATTGGATCCAAAAATAAATGATCCTCGTCTACTTCATGAAAGCCATGCCATTTTTCGTTGGGTTTTAAAGGGAAACAGGATGGTTTGTTTTCTAATGTGGGTTGCCATACATCAAAAAACCAATCAGAACTTTGTTTTTTCAAGCGTTTGATTTCTGTTCGAAAATCCCATGCCAATTCAATTGCTTCATTGATTAAATCATACCCTTGATTTCCAGCCATCATTGCAGCCGAAACTTCACAACTGGAAACAAGAGGATAGAACGGAGAAGTGCTCATATGTATCATGTAGTTGGTATTAAGAATGTGTTCATTATAATTACCTTTAACATGAATCATGGATGATTGACTAAAAGCGGCTAATAACTTATGGGTTGATTGGGTTTCAAAAATCACTTGATCTTTTTGTGGGGTTAAACTGAGCCCGAATTTTTCAGCGTAAATAGGATGAAAATTGGTATATGGAACCCAAGCGCTATCAAAATGTAAGTGTTTTACTTTAAGCTCATTTTGAAAATTTTCAACTTTATAAAGTAGGCCATCATACGTTGAGTTCGTAATGACGGCATAAGTAGGCCAGGCCACTGCTTCAGGATGATCCAGAATTTTGTCGTGAATCGCTTGTTCAGTATATTCTGATTTAGGGATCCCTCCGAGAATCCCATAAGTGTTTCGTGTAGGCTTCAAATAAATGGGAATGACATCCACCATCATTAAGAATTGGGCGATGGATTTATGGCAGTTCCGATCAACAATGACGGTGTCCCCAGAAGTTGCTGAATACATGCCCACTATTTTATTGGATGTTGATGTACCGTTGGTTACAATTAACGAACGATCGCTTTTGAAGACATTGGCTATAAAATCTTCGGCCTCTCGTTGAGGGCCGGAATGTTCCAATAAGCTTCCAAGTTCTTCTATCGAAACGGAAAGATCGGCGCGAAAAATATTTTTACCATAAAAGTCATAGAATGCGGCACTGGTCGGATTTTTTTGAAATGCGGTTCCACCTAAATGTCCTGGAGTGCAAAATGCATAATTCAATTCCTGAACATAATGCATAAGTGCTTTAGTGAAAGGGGGTAGAATTGCGTGACGGTATTTTTCTATGGCAAGTAATATGCGTTTAAAATCATCATGTGCCAAATTAGCATCATATTGCAAAAAATCCAAGGTAAGATCAAAGTCACTAAGATTGATGTCAATAGAGGCATGCTTATTCGTCATAGCAAAAACAGGTAACAGTTTATTATGATTCGAAAAATGATGTAAATCATCAAATCCAAAATCATCCCAATCATAAAGAATAGTGACAATTCGTGGATTTAAACTACTTACATCATAAGCGTCCTTTAATGAAGTGCATACGGTAAGCTCATAATTTTTTTGTGTTAAAAAATTTTCAAGCATACTGATAAAATGCTTTTTGTATTCTTCAATTCCTTGCGCATACACAATAAGAATATGATTCATCGATTGTCCTTTTACCTCAATTTATTCTCTAAAATGTACTTTAGCCTATTCGAAGTAAATGATATATTTTTTTATGATTATAAAGAAATATTTTAATGAGTAACGGGAGTTATATGCCTCATATAAAAGTGAATGATATTTCCATGTATTATGAGATGCATGGCAAAGGAGAGCCGCTTGTTTTTATTGCTGGATTTAGTGTGGATCATATAGCCTGGGTTGAGGTTGTGGAGCGTTTTAAAGATAAATACCAGGTTATTTTATTCGACAATCGTGGTGTTGGGCAGACTGATGTTCCTGAGGGACCTTATTCTATAGATCAAATGACGGATGATGTCGCCGCTCTATGTTCGGCACTTGATGTTTCTCATGCTCATTTTGTGGGCAATTCGATGGGGGGATTCATCCTGCAAACTTTGGCCTATCGCTATCCCTCATTGGTTCGCTCGGCAGTAATTAGCCATTCGGCAGCAAGATTACATAGCGTTTTTCATATTTATCTTGAAGCACAATTAGAGTTACTCAAGGCGTATGCTCCACTTAAATCGCTACTTAAAGCCTCATGTAGTTGGGTTTATTCATATCAATTTCTTGCTCAACCCGGAGTGCTTGATCAATTAATTCAACTTGGTTTTGACTATCCTTTTCCATTCACTGTAAAAGGATATGAAGGTCAATACGCAGCGCTTAAGCATTTTGACTCAAGCACTTGGGTTAACAAAATCAATGTACCAGTGCTTGTATTAAGTTCAGATCAGGATTTAATTTTCAGTGAAAAGGATGCTAAATCTCTTGCCGATCAGATCCCTAGAGCACGTTATTATTGTTTTATGGAATGTGGGCATCTGCCTCAGATGGAGTATCCTGCGCAATTCACTAAAGTAGTGTGCGAATTTATTGAGAGTTTATGAATTGTAGCCTCAGTGCAGCGCAGTGACGGTATTCAAATCGATGAAACCAGTGTTTTGCTACGCTGCGCCCGTACTACAAAATTCGGTTAATTAAGAATCAGCATGTGTTTTAGTAAAGTCATGAATTTCAGGAATAATAATATTGCGGAATTTCTTGCCATTAAACAATCCATAATGTCCCACTCCTTCCGCAAGTAAATATTTTTTCATAGAGTCAGGTAAATTTTTACACAAAGATAGAACGGATTTTGTTTGTCCTACTCCGGTAATATCATCTCGCTCACCTTCTATGGCCAGAATAGAGGTGTTTTTTATATCCTGTACGCGCACATTATGACCGCGCGATTTGTAACGACCCGTTGTTAGCAGTTTTTCTTGAAATACTGTGTTTATTGTTTGCATGTAAAATTCAGCAGTCAGATCCATGGTTGAAAAATATTCGAGGTAAAATTTTATTATCTTGAAGGCTGCTTCTTTTTGATTATCTGCGTAGCGATCAACCGCTTTTTGTAGTGACTCCATATGACGCTGAAAATTCATACTCATAAAACCTGCAAGTTGCATAAAACCAGGATATACAAGCCGCATCGCGCCTGGAAAACGAGAGGGGACAATCGAGATCACATTTTGTTGAAACCAATCATCTCCTCGTGAGGCTGCTAATTCGTTTAGCGAGGTAGGGGATTGGTTCGTATCAATTGGTCCTCCAAGCAATATTGCTGTGCGAGGAAGATTGGGTGAGTTATTAGTAGACATGAGTGCAACTGCAGCTAAAACAGGAACCGTTGGCTGGCAAACTGCCATAACATTTAAATTAGGTGCGAGTAAATTTAAATAAGAAATGATGTAATCAATGAAATCATCTAAATCGAATGAGCCTTCAATCAAGGGTACATCACGCGCATTTTTCCAATCTGTAATATAGACATCGTATAAAGGAAGTAAATTTCTGACGGTGTCGCGTAGCAAGGTTGCATGGTGACCTGACATGGGCGCAACTACCAGTAATTTTGGCAAATTCAAGTGTTCAGCATTTACTTTTTTAAAGCGAATTAGATTGCAAAAACTTTTTCTATCGATAAGTTCTTCTTGAACATCGTAATATTCATCTTGAATTTTGACTTCATTAATATCAAATTTGGGTTTGTCATATACATTAGTAATGATATGAAATATATAGGAATAGCCTGATAATCTGCGAAAATGGCTGGAATTTGCTTCCAACATTTTTTTCAAGGCATTTTGCTCATCCGCTGAAATATAGGGAATGTTAACAGGTAAATTAATATTGTCAGAAATTCTGCGCAAACGTTTTGCTACATTGTCAAAATAATCTGAGTAAGGCTGGAGTAAACGCATGTTAAAATCATAGATATTGTAAAGATAACGATTATCAAGAGGATTAAAAAACATTTACGTACCTCGCATGTTTTAGGGAGATGCGAACAGGAAGGTGCATCACAATACTAATTAATATACACAAAATTATAAAATAGCAAATTTTTCTAGTATGACTCTTTTCCTCAGAATTTAAATGATAATTTGATAATCGAGTACCAAGTAAGCTGGTGCTTTCAACCAGGTTTACCGCCTGCATAAAAGGAGAAAAGGGTCTCTCCGAAATTCCGGAAGTACTAACGTTTTGACCAGCACTGAGAGTAATAATAACAGTCTCGGATTTCTTCTTGGATTACAGGTGCCGGTATCCCTGCTTTAAATGGTGCGATAAGCATTTTGGTACTGATGAGACGTTGTTGAAGAAGAGTTACCAGAGTATGTGCATTTTGTTCTGGTTTGCCATAAAACGTAGCATTCAAGTGGGTTTTTAGTTCATTGGCTTGTAAAGATGAGTCTAAAGTGAATGCGTTCTCTGGCTCATTAATACCTCTTCCAATAAATAAGGATTTTGTGCCAAATTTTTTTCTGCGACAGTAATTGCCTGACAAAAGCCATCGAGCATAGAGCGACTAATGCCATCCTCTCCAGACATGTCGAATAAATCAGAAATAATTGTATGCGGTAGAAGAGGACCAACCAATTTATCAAAGGGCAGGGCATAACCATGGCGATAATGATCACGATAGTTTTGCCCAAAAAATGAATAACTGATTTTCTCAGTCGGAGAAAAACTGGGATCATCCAATGCTAGCGTATCTGCATGACGTCCTTTGTAACTCAGAATACCAGCACAACCAAAATCTACAATTGCAGCTCGTTTAGTACCATCACTCTCCACACAATAGCCTGAGTTGAGTAATTTGGAGTTTAATATATCCCATAAATTAAAAACCAAAGCTACTGCATACAATTGGCCAATAATTTTTGCTTCTTCTGAGTTGAGCGATAAATTTTTCCGCGTAGGTAAGTATTCGCGATCAAATAAGGGGGCTGTTCTGACTTCTTCTTTTTGTGATAAAAACTCAGAAAAACCATTTATGAATTTGGAGATGACCCCAATTGATTGGTCCTTATCAATATGTAGATGGTTTTCTGGGACGACTAAAATACCTTCAAACATTTTTTTTGCCATACGAGGAATCAAAACTTCGAGGAAGGCGCCTTCAAGCTTGATTGAGAAAATATGCTCCGTAGTATTAAAGGAAGGATTATTTAATTCTTCATGAGAAAGATATCCTTTGAAGACATCGTTTACAGTTAAGGTATCTGGTTTTTTTATCAGATAATAAGCACCAAATTGGTCAGATAATATTTTTTTTTCGGTAATCCCTTTGGATAAAGATGAAGCAATTTTAGAGGGTAACTCTTCTTTTTTTACTTCCTTGAGCTCGATATTATGAGGAAGCTTTGGCATGATTATTCTCCCCAAAAAATACAATGAATGTATCGTGATTAATTTCAGGTCATACTAAAGTGATTTGTATAAAAAACTGTGTTCCAATTTTCCATCTTATTATACAAAGCAAGAAAAAGGCACCATTTTATCTTGTTGCGAGTTGATGAGAGGAACTAATAGATTGCTCTTAAAGAATTCTAGAGGTAAATCGCATTCTAACTCGAATGCGATTCGTATTATAAACTTTGAAGAACTAAGCTCACATGTATTGACCACCATTAATATCCAGGTTAGAGCCGGTAATAAATCCTGCTTCTTCCCCTACTAAAAAAGAAACGGCATTTGCTATTTCTTCTGGTTTACCAAGTCGTCCAACAGGAATACTGCTCGTGATCTTATCTAGGACTTCTTTTTTCAAAGTAGTTATCATCGACGTTTCAATATAACCAGGGGAAATGGTATTTACGGTAATTCCTTTATTTGCAACTTCTAAAGCCAAGCTCTTTGCAAACCCAAATAAAGCAGATTTTGTTGCTGCATAATTGCATTGACCAAATTGACCTTTTCGACCATTAATTGATGAGATACAAACAATACGTCCGTAATTTTTCTCAATCATAAAAGGTAGTACGTTACGTGTTATATTGAAGGTACTGGTTAAATTCGCATCAATTACTTGTTGCCAATGGTGAGGTTCCATTTTCTTTAGGCTGACATCGCATGTAGCTCCGGCGTTATTGATTAAGATATCAATACGACCAAAACGCTCCATGATCGAATTAGTCAGTGCTTCACAATCAGAGAAATTAACCAGATTTGCGAAGAGAATTTCGATATCATAGCCGGACTTTTTTTGAAGGGTTTGCCACTGTAATACTTCAGCATGTTTACCATTTTTAAAGTAACACGCAATTACTTTATAATTTGTTGCAAGACGTCTGCAAATTGCAGTACCTATTCCCCCGGTCCCCCCTGTAACAACTGCTATCTTTTTCTCCATGAATGATTCTCCTGGTGAAATTGGCTATTACTTCTTTTTAATGCTAGATTAAGTGGGTTTGATATTATTCAAAATTTTATCGTACAATGACTAGTTAGCCTTTACCTTGGATGAAGTTGGGGTAAACCCTAGATTTAGAAAAGTAAAAGTAAAAGTAAATTAAGTGGTACAAATCACTTTGAAAAGTCATTCCTATAATGAGGAACACTAAGAAAACTAACCGATTATTATTGTGACTTTTTGAGATAACGATATGATATTTTCTGAAGTATTTGATTTTTCTTAATCAAGGAAGTGGACATGGATTTTGCTGAGGCAGCTGTTTCTGTAGTGGATGATGATCCAGAGATTCGTCAGTCATTTCGTTGGTTATTTGAGTCTGTGAATATTCCAGTATGCACCTATGAAAATGCTGAATCATTTCTTGATAGTTATGATTACATGCAAAAGGGATGTTTGATTATTGATGTGCGGATGCCGCTTATGAGTGGTCTAGAATTGTTAGAGTATCTTAACGCATCAAGAAATCAGCTTTCGATGATCATGATCACGGGCTATGGTGATATTCCAATGGCTGTGCGAGCGATGAAAGCTGGAGCTAGTGATTTTATTCTTAAACCTGTAAATCATCAGCATTTACTGGAAATTACTCAAAAATGTCTTAAAAAAATCCAGACGCATTCTCTTCAGCCTCAATCGGATTTTTATGAGCGCCTAGAACGTTTGACTAAACGTGAGCGACAGGTTATGGATTTGGTTATTGAAGGAAAATTAAATAAACAAATAGCTCACACACTTGATATATCTATATCCACAGTAGAAGTTCACCGCGCGAACGTGATGCGAAAAATGGAAACTAAGACTCTAGCTGAACTTATAAAAATAAATCTGCTTTACACCCTGCATTTTGCCGAGAGTTCTAACTCTTTAGTCGAAACCTCATAATTTCTCTTTGCCCAATTTAAGTTATTTAAAAGAATAATTTAAATTGTTTTAATCTGTCCTAATACAAGACTCCTAAATAAGCATAATGATAAAATAGTTTTTATATGACTAAAAAGTGATATTATTTGTTTTTTTAAATATCAGGAAAAGATTATGGCAAGATTTCCAAATAAAACCCCTTATGAGCTTCGTCAATATTTTAAGCAACTAGACTTGGCTCAATTAATCAAAATTAACCAAGATTATGGTCCTCATTTTATTTCGCTTGAAGACCGACTGGACCATCATAGAGAAACATTAAGGGTTGCAGAAGAACGTTTAGCTAAGCTTAGGCAGGATAAAGAATCCCTTGAGTCAAAGTACGATCAGGTTGCCGAGGAAGAGGCAGGATATCAAAAAACTCTTCAAGGAGTTCTTTGTGATACGGATCACACAGACCGATTTCTTGGCAGACAAGCTGCAGGTTATTCTCCCCTGGCTTCATTCGAGCTTAAATCACGGTATATATATACTGAACTTTCACAGGCTGCTGAGAGAGTAAATGGTTTGAATCGAATTATTGAGAATTTGGAGCAAAGGAAAACAGCTGCTATTAGCGAACTAAAAATTTTAAATAAGGTTATTGAGGAAAAGAGAAACGTCTTCGCAGCAGAACAAATACAGACATCCAAACCATCATAGTAAAGTAGTACGTTGAGTTTTTTGGATGTACACAAAAGAGAGGATCAAAGTATTTGGTGTAGTTTGGTCAAGTACTTTGCCTCAAATTGTTTGCTCTAAACCATTTGAAATGAGAAAGAATTGCTACTCTATATTTTCAGTATAAATAAAATTGTTTTTGGCCTTATTCATTAACTCTTTAAACTTTTGTAAATGCCTTTCAGTAGTTGTGGAGGAGTGTAAAACAAATTCAGAAACACACAATGCAAATAAAACCCTGCGTATCTCCCCAATCGTTTCTTGAAAGATATCAACTCGTTTTTTGGTCTCTTGGCTAATTCTTACTTCCAGTTTTAAATTTTCAGAACTTATTTCAATTGGCGCACAATGTTTGATTACTTCACTACGTAATTTTTCCACAAAAAGAAATGTATTTATTTTCTGTTCTCGACATTTGACGATTTGTTGCATGATATCGTTAAAAAAATTGTACACCATCATTTGATGAAATAAATAAAGTTTTTGGGAGTAACGATAAGCTTGAAATAAAAAATAATCACCAACTAAAACAATAAAGATACCAATTAGGGTACACGTACCGCGATTGAGAACCATTTCAAATGGTCCCTGAGGTGAGTTGGCTTCAGTGGTTTGCGCTAATAGTAAAAAAACTACAAGAGTAATGAAAAATACACTAATGTCGTAGCGTCTTGTATTTAATGATGAAACGGCGAGTCCAATGATACAGATAATAAATACGACAGGAATTAATCGATAGTTTAACTGCATGAAATAAATTAGAGGGATTAAAATCAACAATGCAGCAAAAGTGCCGCCAATCCGATGAATTGCTCGTCGGATAATAAAACCAGGTTCAATTCCTGCACTGATGACAATTACTGTGAGTAAAACCCACCATTTATGAGGAATGGTTGTAAATAAATAAATCCACATGGCAACCATAAACATGATTGCCAGTTGCGTAAACCGCGCATAATCAAGTTTTCTTTTCAGTTTTGCCGCAGAAAGCATAATTTATTCCAATGGATAAACGCTTGTTGTAAACAACGTGCAATATGATGCTGTAATTTCGTTTGAGGTTCTATAGGAAGCGAAGGTGTTCCACAGGATGTATATGTTTTCATATTTTGTCTAAGCCAAAAGAGATTATTCTTTACACCGTACCAAAATACCTCGTTCTTTGTTTCATAATATAAATTGTCTAATGCATGTTGAATATTTCGTATGTTTATTGAAACACGATAACTTTGCATTAAATATTTTTTAGGAAGCATTCGTCGGTAATTCCGCACCATCCCCAAATGCAGAATTTCTTCACCTATAGGACTTTTTTGATTCTGGTTTAGAGCTGCATCAATATCTTTCTCGAGGTATTGAATGAATTTCTGCAAGCCTTTGTTCCATACAATCAAATACATATTAGGGAAGCATCTTAAACTGATCAGTGCAAAAGTCATTGATAATAGCGTTGATGAAATAAAACCATAAGCGACCTCAAGGTTGGCTGATGGTTCAACGCTTAGAACAACGGCACCAGTAGCTATAAGCAGCATGGTTAAATTTTTTAAAGCATAGAAATATTTTAAAACGTAAAAATAGGTTACTGCTAAGACAAATACCGAGAAAAAGAAAAAAACACCACGAAATGGATAGACAAGATAATAGGATACACTGATGAGAATGACTGCAACAGTGATAAATATCAACAAGTTTTCTTTCTCTTTAAAAGTAGAGAGAACAGGGGCCTCATAAAGAGCGACCAAGAAAAAAGGCGAGAAAAAAGCAAGGAAACTAACCGGCTGAAACAACCAATAAACATACACTTCTATAGTCGCAACAAAGAGACATTTATAAAGAGTAATACGTTGTAACGCATAGGGATCTACTTCATCAAGCCATTGCTTAAACTTTGATATAGACATAAGCACTTGTTCCGAGTCGGAGTGGGTAATGAGGGTCAGGATCGGTGATGCGAATAATGACAGGGAGTCTTTGAGGTAATAAGATCCATTGATTTTCATTGATTACGTTTTGTAACTGAGTCCGATTGTCCACTAATTGCCGATTAGCCGCCCAATAATCTGAATCAATTACTCCATGAAACATTTTTCTTCCCAGATACATTCTGGGGAATATCAATACTTCTGCGCCTTTACGTACTTGCCCCAAATCTGTTTCATTAAAGTTTGCTTGAATGTAGGTATTTTCAGCATCCACTAAGGAAAACAGGGGTTGATTAATATTCACAGGAGTTCCAACACTAAAAAATAAATTTTGGATGATTCCATCAGTTTGAGCATAAACCTCTGTTTGCTCCAAATTTACCTGAGCATTTTTTAATCGTGCGTGCAGGGATTTAATTTCATTTTCTTGGGCTTTTATTTGATGTTGATCGATTTCCAATTGTTTTAACGAGGCGTCCCATTTATCTTTTGCTGCTTTTGTTTCTTGTTGTGAATTTTGCAAAGTGATGAGAGAGACAGATTTTAATAAATAACCTTTACTGTATTTTTGATTATCCTGCTTAAATCTAATGTAATTTTTTTGCTCAGTTTCACTGAGTTTGAGATCGCGTTCGTAAGTAGTTTTCAAGGCGGCTAATTTGGCCTTGGCACTGCCTAAATCGGCTTGAAGTTGTTCCACTGCATAGATATAGGGTTTTTGAAACACAGTAAAAAGCTTTTGCCCTTTTTTGACCACATCGCCATTATGTACATAAAGATTTGTAATATAGCCATTGGCAAGTGCTGCAACAGGACGTACGTTATTGACGACAAATGCGTTATCAGTAAAAGGGAATAAAAAAGAAAAAATATAAATAATGGTGGTGAGAATGCCAATAAAAATGATGACATTCGCCATGGTGATCCAACGTTTTAGTCGGACAAATCCATTTCTCATACGTTCACGATATCTGACTAAATTTATCATAAAATCCAAGTTACCATTAAAATTAGATATATAGCCTGAAGGTGGCACCAGCAACCATGGATCGATATCCACCTTGGGTGTTGCCATGCGGGCTACATGAGTTCCTATAGCTATTTATTGTAAGCATATCCGCCTGCTAAGTCTTGATACAAAATCACCAATGACATCGCAAGTTCCAACTTGACTTGATTTGTTGAAAGCGCCAAGTTATCTAAATAGATTTTGCTTTGTAATAATTCTTTATAAGAAATTAATCCTGTTTTGAGCAATCCTTGTTGTAATTTGTATTTACGACGGTAATCCTTTTCTGCGTGTAAATACGCTATGAATTTTTCATTCATACGTTTATTGGCAGAAAAATCGCTATCAACTTCCTTTAAAATACGTCGGACTGTTTTATTAAATTCAGCAATTTTTGCATTGTAGGCCCCTTTACGTGCTGCAATTTTGCCTAGAGAACTTGGCGTCAGTGTCCAGTTGACATAGGCATCCGTTGTTTCAGCAAAATTACTGCTAGGCAAATCCACTTCGCCTAGAAAGGCATCCAACTGCAATCCCGGGAAAAAATCACTGTAGGCGACATTAATGGCTGCTCGCGAAGCGTTTAACGCATATTGAGCCATTTTTAAATCGGGACGATTGTTTAATACTGTAGCGGGTAAGCTACCCGGCTTAAAATGTGAAAAGTCTATTTTGGCAAAATTATTTTTATTTTTTATACTACCGGGATTTTCATTGATCAAATAACGAAGTGCATTCTCGCTGTACACAATATTATGCAAAATAGGTTTAATTTGAGCCGCAATCAATTGCTCATCAGATTCTAATTGAGCCAAAATAATTTCATTATCCAAACCAATTTTGATGTCTCCTTTGCCCAATTTAATTAGGGATTTTAAGTCCTGGTCTAATTGCTTCAATAATCTTAATTGTTCTAATTGAGCGATTAAAGTGAAATAAGCCGACGCTACTTGACCAATTAATGCCAGACGCATTCCTTCAATGGCTGCGAGACGATATTGAACATTATAGGTGGCCTCTTTTTGTTGAGTATAAAGTTTCATAATGTTCAGGAAATAGTAAGGCCACACCCCATAAAATGCACCGGGTGCTCCAAGTGCGGGGTTCGTGGAGTAGCCTGCAAACATTTGTACGAGAGGGATCCAACTGAGCTTGATTTGCTGCAATTCGCCTTGTGCTTGTTTTAAGTTTCCTATGGCAATATGGATGTCCATGTTATTGTTCAAGCCAGCCTCAATCAATTGATTCAATTCTACATCATGAAATTGTTGCCACCAAGCAATGTAAGGTAAATTATCTACAGGTTTATAATCCTTTGTGCTGGACGGAAATTTTTTAGGTGGTACAGAGATTTGCCGTTCAATATTTTTATTGCAGCTTAACAATCCTACTACTAATACCATCAAGAACAGTATTTTCTTTAACATGAATCGGTCATCGTATGGGCTGGGAGAATTTTTATCATTGTAATTTAATTGCTATTTTTATCATTAGATATTAATACCTTATATTCCTTGAAATGATGCGTGTTCGTCAACCATTGTGAGCTTGTCTTTTATTGACATGCAAAAAGGTTTTCCTTATATTCTTTTTTATCCACGCAAGTTGATGATTACATCTATTCTCGATTCCTCCCGATTTGTAATGTTTTATTCAACTTGTAGGGCGAGGGATACTTTAATTACTTTTGTTAAGGTATCTCTATGCTCAATGACTCTCAAATTTTAAGACATCAACCTATTTCAATTAATCTGGATAGTTTTCCCGGAGGAGTAGCGGTGTGGGGCGCTTTACCTGCTGTGTTTGATTGTCATAATAATAAATTCGATCGTGGTGTGCATATTCATGCAAGAATGACTCATTCTGGTAAAAAAATAATTGACCAATCGTACCCCGAAGTTGAACTGATTTGGCAAGAAAAAAGGATAATAATCACCGAAGCGAGTGCTTTAAGTTTCACCATGAGCTCGATTTTTGATTTTGATATCGTTAGTTTGGATTGCAGTCATTGTGGGAAGGTGCTGCTTGATAAGAACTTGGCTTCCGTTCGTCCTTCTTTTGAACATTATTGTAGTTTTTGTGGTAATTTAACCTGGACCAATACACGTTGTGTTGTGAATCCGGTTATTCGATTCAAAGAGATGCTCGATGATCAATTAGTAAAAAGACCATCAATAATGCCGCAACGAAAAATAAATTTAGATAAGACAAAATATCCAGGTGGATTCCAGATCTGGGGCTCAAATCCCTCGATTATTTGGACGGCAAAACGTTTGGAAGAAAGTGCAATTCATGTTCATGCATACAACAGTGAAAATAAGCGAGTAATTGATAACACCTATAGTGAGGTTTGGATAAATGGGGTTCTTCTGGATATTGAAATGGTGCGCGTATTGCAAATACAAAAAGCAATTCATGAACTTCGATTCCATTTAACCAGCATCAATTGTCCTCGTTGTTCCCATCCTCATTTTGATAAAGAGCTACTCGCCGTAGTTCCTCACCAACAACACCAATGTGAACAATGCGATGCCGTATTTAATTCGCCTAAGAGTATTATTAGTAATCCATCTACAACCATTTTAAATCAATTAACGTGTTTTACAGACGGGATATTAGAAAATGAATCAATTAGTGAAAACAATCTTTAAAGCAGGTGCATTAATTTTTGATGCGCAGCATCGAGTATTGGCAGTACATAAACGCGGAAAACCACGCGATGAATATATCGTACCCGGAGGTAAGATTGAGCCTGGAGAAACTGATGAGGAGGCACTAAGGAGGGAATTATTAGAAGAGTTAAATGTCACCGTTCTGTCGGTTAGACCTTATGAGGAATTCCTAGCAAAGGCCGTGTATGAAGATGCATTGTTAGTGATGCGCACTTATTTTGTCAGTATCGAAAGGACTCCTATTCCAGGGAGTGAGATTGATTATTTCGTGTGGTTAGATGCTCACTACAAGACGAGCGGATACCAATTTGCTTCCATTTTAGGGCAACAGATTTTACCGCGATTGTTGGCTGAGGGACATTTGGGTTGTGTTTATGCTCATGATTCATCCCAAGTTGAATCACTTAAATGCTCATCCATTGCCTTGTCTGGAGCGCATTCTTTAGAGAAATAACCATCATTGCGATTAAGGTAAAAATTTTTATAATAATCAAGAGCATTTTTTTTCGCGATATTATCGGGTACTCCAAGTAGTTTTGCAGTGCGATAATTTCTTTGAACGGCCTCACATTCAGTTTTTGCCTCATTGTATTCACCGCGCGCATGCATGCTTTCATGAGTTAAGATATCCAGGCTGATCAGTTCATCCAGGGTTGCACGTTGAGGATGCTTCACATAACTCATCAATAAGGAGCATTTTGGGTATTGGATGACGATGTATCCGGTTTTAGGATCAGCATGGCCGTAAACTCTTGGTTCTTCATCAAAAAGCGTATCAAATAAGGTATTACAATGGACTTTTGCAGGATGTCCCTCAGCTAGTTGATTGGCTACTTTAGTTAAAAAACGCTCGAAGTGCCAGTGATGAAAGGGGGGCCATGCAAATAACAAAGCCAAGATCAGCGACACGGTGAGATAACCTTTGGATATAGGTAAGTGACCGGTGAGTTCGCGGAATACCATCCAGAAAAAAAATAGAGAAATCAGAGCCCAGAGCATGATGATCCTTATTTTTTGCGCTTTGCTAATGCCTCTTTTTTTAATATATTTTTCATAGCCTTATAACCATTTTTCTTGTGCTGCTCTATGGTTTCCCTTGAAAAATCAGAATCCCATGCACACGGATCATTTTTGCCTACTTCTCGTATTATTCTGGTGATGGATTGTATTCCTGGATCACCCATTGTTTGAATATAAGTGGGGAATTGTCGTATCTCTTCAGCTATATTAGGCTCACAATAGTTCAAAATTTGTTCGATTAGTTTTTTGTAGTTATTGATAAGATCCGTTGTGTGGATGTCTTTTCTTATTTTTTCTGAGAATAAAATCTCATCTTTTCTTGAAAGAACCTCGATCATATTTTTAGGAAGCGAGCGATTTCGTGAATAAAGTTCGACAATATAGATTTTCTTGTTGGATTGGCCACAGACTTCAAGCGTTGAATCAATTGGGGTATTGGTAATAATCCCACCATCCCAGTAGTGTTTATTATTAATAGTTGTCCACGGGAATCCAGGAGGCAAGCTTCCGCTAGCAAGAATATGATCGGGGGTAATGTCATCTGTATAACTATCAAAGGTTTCAAATTCAGATGTTTCAACGTTAACTGCCATTACCAGCAAGCGAACAGGGCTGTCTTTTAATTTTTCAAAATCGACGTATTTACGTAAAAGATCCTTAACGTATGAGGTCTCGTAAAAACTTGTCCAGTGAATTGGTAATTGATCGACGCTGAAAATCGGCATAGACCATCTTGGAAGGAAGAAGTTGGGCGATCCCCAAATGATCGTATGCCAGGAAGAGAGAATACGTCGTGCTTGTTCATCAGAAACACTGAACATATCCTGAGCGAGATCATTCCAAAAGCCTTCCAAGGCTTCGGTTGCATGTTTGGGGTTTCCGGCGATAATTGCAGAATTAAATGCACCAATAGAAATTCCAGAAACAATATCTGGGTAAATTCCATGTTCCTCCATAGCTTTAACCACGCCGCATTCAAAAGCACCAAGAGCACCGCCACCTTGTAGGGTAAGAATGGTTTGAATTGCAATTTGTTCCAAGGAGAAGTTAATATCAAAAAGCTTTTTCTTATGAGGCTCTATATTAACTCGATTGATAATCAGTGATTCTGCTGCTTTAATTTCTTCTATAGGGCGTCCGGAAAAAAAGGCCCCTTGCAATAATCCATCTTTTAGATAAAACAAAGCACAGTTTTTTTCTTTAATTGAACCTCTTACTATTCGTTCGGTAGCATCAACCGTATCACCAATTATCACAATGTAATTATCAAATGCGTGGAGATTGAAATAAGAGGCACTATTGTAACTTTTTCTCATTCCCATCATATTTAATGCGGCAATTTTTCCCTGCTTGATTGCGTTATCTACCCCTCCATTTCGGTGACATCTTCTAAATACAGGATCAAAGAAATTAGCAACATCACCGGCAGCGTAGATTCCATCTTTATTAGTTTGCAGGTATTGATCCACAACAATGCCATCCTCGATCTCAATACCACTTCCTTGAAGAAAATCGACAACAGGAACGTATTTATCGGTAATAAGTACAAAGTCACATGCTAAAATTTTCCCGGAATTGGTTTCTATTGACTGTACATGTTTTTTACCATTAAATTGTTTGATCGCTTCATGAAGAAGTACTTCAACGCCATTGTTGGTTATAAAAGCAGCAATTTCAGCAGAAGAACTGACATTAAATAAATGGAACTCTTCTGCGATGATGGTTACTTCTACATTTTTTTTAACCAATAAAGATGCGATCTCAAGGCCAATAAAGCTTCCTCCCACAATAACGACTTTTTTGGCATGTTTTATTTCATGGATAAGTGGCTGGGCATCATGGAGGGTTTTAAGATAATAGATTTTATCGAGTGTGCTTCCTGGTAAGTCAACTCTTTTAGGATTGCAACCTGTGGCAATAAGCAATTTCCTAAAATTAAAAGTTCCAGCATGGTCTGTTCTCACCGTTTTGTTTTTGGGATCAACAAACAAAGCTTTTGTATTGAGCAATACATCAATATCATTTTTTATATAGTAGCTTTCATTGAATATAATAAATTGTTCTTTTTTTCGAGTTCCAGTCAAAAAACCTCTGGCAAGCTGAGGACGAAGATAGGGAAGAAAAGGCTCTTCCGATAGAATGGTGATGCTACCTGTAGCCCCTTCTTTTCTCAATGTGTCGGCAGTAAATGCAGAGGAAAGACCGCCGCCAAGAAGTAAATAGTCGACTGTTTTTGTCATCTTTGCTTCCTTTTAATGACAAGTATACGGTTTATAACAGCGAAAATGCCTGCTACCTGCAATTTTTATAAATATACTTAGTGAGGCTTAATTAAGTATTACCTCAAATTATATACCTTGGGAATATGAGGAAGGGGAATTCTGAGAAAATTTTTATTTTCAATCGGTTAAGGAATAAATTCAATCACATTATTAAGAGAAGAAAATAAATACTGTCTTTATCTGGGCATTAGCGCCTGTCTCAAAGACAGTATTTATGATCCTTTTATGCGTGTACCGTAAGACTTAAAAACAATCCTTGGAACGAAAAATTATTAGTTTCATTACCCGCAATACGTTGGGGCCCTAAATTTGCTACACCAGTAGGACCTGCAGTGATACCAGTAAACCCTCTAAGGGTATCCATTGCGCTTAAATACTCATTAATTTGATATCCGATTGCAGCAGTCCAAGTTGCTGTATTCGTCAATACGTGGGTATAGTCTAAGCCAATCTTTCCGGTAATGTTGTTCACAACACGATTACGTTTAGGCCAGTTGAAACTAAAGTTGGTACCTAGAAAAACTTCTGAGAACGACTGCATGGAACCTGCCATTAAGGCGTAGTCAAAATAACCAAGCAAACCAAACCCATAACCCAGGTCGTAATGACCGTCAAGACTGAATAAAGGACCAGCACCGCTGAATTTGCTCGTTACATGACCTGGAGCAGCAAAAGATAAGTTATGTCTTATTTGTGCATACCGAACCCCAAGAGAGGGACGTATTTTAAATACACCAGAGGTATCGCTGTATTTTCTTCCAGCACGAACATCTGCTTGATCTACCCTGTAAGTTAAATAAGCATCACTCACTAAATCAGGAAGAAAATCTCTAGGAATAAAAGCATCAGGGAATAAAATACTTCCAAATAAAGTGGAACCATTAGCAAAAGTATTTACAGCATGTGTTTTATTTTTTAAATAAAGGTAGTTTACTTCAATATTATTTGCCGACATTGGAATATCATAACCAACCGCTACACTGCCCGCCCATTGATAATCAGGATCAAATGGTTTGCTTTCAGCTTGAGTTCCTCCAGGAACATTAAATAACCAGCTATCAGTGACTAAGCCTATACCTGTTTCGCTTGGTTGTACGTAATAACCTGTACCGCTTACATACAGCCCACCAGGATTTTTAAATGCACAAAGCATACTGGTACAAACTGGTCCATCTTTATCAATGTATTTGGGAGGAGGGGCTGAAGAGACAGTATTTACTAGACAACATCCAGCTAAAACAAAAGGTAAAAACTTCAATGTCATAATGTACTCCTATTAATTGACGCAATACCTTACTTTTTTTATTGTTTAAATTCAATAAGTAAATCAATAGAAAGTCATTTGCCAGAATAAAGGATATACATCTCTAATCCAGGTGATCTAAGGGAAGTGTAGTCGTTTCACAAATGGTTCTTAATATAAAGCTTGATTGTACGCTAGTCACCCCATTGATACGCGTCAGTTTATCTAATAGGAACGATTGGTAAGCATTTAGATCGGGCACGATTACTTTTAAGACGTAATCTGCAGATTGACCGGTAATTAAATAACACTGAACGACCTCAGGGAGAAAACGAACAGCCTCTTCAAATTGACTCATTGCTGCGGGCTGATGACTATTTAATCCAACCAAAACAATCACGGATAACTTTAAACCTAGTTTTTCGGGTTCAAGTAGAGCAACCTTTTTCTTAATATAACCATTATCCTCCAACAATTTGACCCGACGAAGGCAGGGAGAAGGGGATAACGCGACCATATCTGCAAGTTCTTGATTGTTAATTTGACAATTTGACTGAAGGATATCTAATATTTTTTTGTCTGTACGATCCATAATTCTTAAAAAATAACATGAATATTTTAAATATTAGCATTTTTATCTAATAAATGATAATTAATTAAAATTAATATCTAAATAATCGAAATATACGCTTATATTTGCAATAAAATTTCACAACAAATGGATTAAAATATTTTCTAATGCATAGGTAATAACCAATGTGCGTGTATTAGCTGCTTGTTTTTTTGAGGATTTTTATGTCTACATCTCGAGTTGTTGCCTGGTTTGTATGGTTTATTGCGTCAATATTTTACGCATATCAATATGTTCTTAGAGTGATGCCCAATATTATGATGGATGATATTACTTCGCAATTTCATATTGATGCGACAGTATTTGGGCAATTTTCTGGTGTTTATTATCTTGGTTACTCGTTAATGCATTTGCCTATTGGGATCATGTTGGATCGTTTTGGCCCAAGAAAAGTAATGACTTTATGCATTTTACTTCCTGTTCTTGGCTTGTTGCCACTGATTTTTGCTGATCATTGGATGTACCCGCTTATAGGAAGAGCGCTTATTGGTATTGGATCCTCAGCTGCAATTTTGGGAACATTTAAAATAATACGCATGACATTTAAAGAGCAACACTTTTCGCGAATGCTTAGTTTTTCAGTGATGATAGGACTTATTGGTGCTGTTTATGGTGGCGGTCCTGTAAGTTATATGTGTCATGCCGTGGGTTATAAAATAGTCGTCGAAGTATTTATTGCTATTGGCCTCGTGCTTGCTTGTGTGACTTATTTTATTGTCCCCGATGAGAAACCCACTTATCACACATCAGTCCTTGCCAATATCAAAACGGTTTTTACCAATAAAAAAGTCATTTTGATGTGTTGTTTTGCGGGGCTTATGCTAGGCCCTCTTGAAGGCTTTTCTGATGTCTGGGGGTCTGGCTTTTTAAAACAGGTATATGGTTTGGATACATCAACAGCAAACTATTTACCTTCAATGATTTTTATTGGCATGTGTTTTGGCTCTCCAATTTTAAGTTTGATAGCCGAAAAATCAGGATATTACCTGGGAACAATCATTGCAGCAGGAATAACTATGTGTGTGGTGTTTGCTGCACTTGTTGCGGGTATGTTAACCGTATCTAGTATTACAATGTCTTTCATATTGGTCGGAATGTGTTGTGCTTATCAGATCCTGGCTATTTATAAAGTTTCTACTTATGTGCCCGAGCATCTTGCTGGCCTCACTACAGCAATTGCCAATATGATTATCATGATTTTTGGTTATGCATTCCATACTATTATAGGTTTTGTAGTCAATATAAACGGGGGAATTCGAGAAGCAGGGGCTTTTGTTTATGGAGTAGGGGTTATCCCTGTGACTCTGGCAATGGGGGTTATCGGTTTTCTAATTCTCGCATACCGTGAAAAATATACGGTCCGGACATTCTATCCTGTAGAGTCTCCGAGTTAAGGCTTTATGAACCAGGTCCCGCGATGTGTTCGCGGGAGCCACTAAGGTTACACTATACAAATCAGATAAGACTTTGATATTCGTAATAATTTGTCGAGTAGTTGGAAATTTTATCGATATCAGCTAATATTTTAACAGTTAACAAGATATGAATGTTAACTGCATCCTTTACAAATCCTTTTAAAGTGGGCCGTTAGCTCAGCTGGTAGAGCAGGAGACTCTTAATCTCTTGGTCATAGGTTCGAACCCTATACGGCCTATCAATTTCAACTAAATTATCAATAAATTCATCTCGTAATTACCATGCATCCTAGAAATTTGTCCTATAGTATTAACCAAAGGATTCAAAAAACATGAGTATAAGAGGACTATGTTTACTAAAAACTTAATTCACTCTAAAAACAAAAATATTCCACATAAACCAGCACTTATATTTGAGGATAAGAGTGTCACTTATGAGGACCTGGAGAGGACTGCAAATCGTTTCGCCAACTTTTTATTTCAAGAAGGATTAAAAGGTGAGCGTATTGCATTTATGCTTCCAAATAGCGTTGAAATAATTTCCATTTATCTAGGCTGCTTTAAGACGGGCTGTATTGCAATGCCTATAAATCGCCGTTATGCGTCGCCTGAGTTGGAGCGAGTGCTTCAAGACGCCGAACCCTATTATTTGATTATTGAGGAGGAAAAACTATCGCTTTTAGAGTCTATTGATTTAACTGCAACAAATATTAGGAAGGTATTTGTTGTTGGAGAAGGGTTGTCAAACGGATATCCTTCGTTTTCCAACATCATGAATAACCCGATTGAGTTTACGGTATCAAATCTTTCTTACAGCAGTCCTGCAGTAATTTTTTATACTTCAGGCTCCACTGGACAGCCCAAAGGGGTAGTTCATACGCTTGGCTCGATTGAGGCAATATTGGATTCAACTTCGGAGGCTTTAGGTACAATTACTGCTCAAGATAAAATAATTGTTTGTGAACCCCAATGCCATATCAGTGGTTTTATGGAAACCTTTTCTACTTTATCACGAGGAGGTTCTGTTCTCGTCTATGATGGTTTTCACCTGCAAAATTATTTAGATGGATTATTGAAACACCGACCTACTTTAGCTGTTCCGCACATTGATACACTTATGAAAATTTTAGATTCAGGTCGTTGTACTTCAGATACGTTTGCTTCGCTACGTGGTGTTTATACAGGGGGCGATGTATTGCCTGAAGCGGTTCAAAAACGATTTACGGCTTGCGCTGGAAAGCCAATTCATGTGGGTTATGGTATGACTGAGGCTATTTGGTTAACAGTCAATCGCGATGAAAATCCCCCAAAAGGTTGCATTGGTAAAGCCGTTCATGGAGTAACACTCCGTTTAGTGGATCAATCAGGAAAAGAGGTTCCACAAGGGGAGGAGGGAGAAATCCTGATAAAGGGAAATATGGTGATGCTGAATTATTGGAATAATCCAAGCGAGTCGAGAAAAGCATTTATAGATGGATGGTTTAAAACGGGTGATAGTGCGAAACAAGACAGCAAAGGAAATTATTATTTTACTGGGCGGGTTAAGGATATAATTATTCGGAATACTTCAAACATAATGCCTGGTGAAGTTGAAGCTGCGATTTATCAACATCCTGCCATTAAAACGGCTGCAGTAATTGGAATCCCAGATTCCCATGAAGGCGCGGTTCCTATAGCATTTGTAGTACTCAAAGACGGGAAACAGTTGACGGAATCGGAACTTAAAAACTTTCTAACTCAATATATTGCACAATATAAGATTCCAGTAAAAGTATATTTCATTAACGCGATTCCATTAACCAATAGTGGAAAAATAAACCATAAAAAACTCTATGATTATCTACCCTAATTAAATCGTTTTTTGAAATTACAATACTGTTTTACATAATGTAACTACTTATTTTATCTGTTACTTGGTTATTTTCATCCAGCCAACCCATTGATTGCATGATTTCCTTACTGCGTTTGCCGTTACCATGTTTTGAACGTCCTTGAGCATGCTCTACTAATTCATCCAAGCTCAAATCCTTATTGACATAACTTTTAGCAAAAAAAGAATAAATACCACACCAAGCGCTTTTGTCCTGGAACAATTTTTGTTCGTAGTGTTGCAAAAAATCGTTCTTTAATAATTCAGACTCCTTGTGGCGTTTTTCAGCTTCTTTCACTTTTGCTGCTTCTCGATCGGGTTTTTCTTGGGCAAGAAGAATATTTCTTTCGGCCTCTCTATTGGCTTTTTCTTGAACAAGATGAATATGCAGATAGTCAATGATAGGTTGAACCTTATATATTTGAGCGATAGAGATAATGTTGTCGACATCTTCTTGTGGCATATCAGCCGGATTTTCCAATACTTGAAACGCCCGTAAGAATAAATCAAATTCGCCTATTGAAATAACAGAGTGCATTAATATAACAAAGGCCTCATTATCTATTTTATTATGTTCAGCTTCGTTTAATAGGTTAGTAATGAATTTCGAGGCTAATTTTCTCGCATGGGCTAGAGCTTCATTGAGAATATCATCTTCGTTTAGAGCGGCGAGCAGATCTGCTGCTAAAGAATCCACACTGATGGTTTCCATTTTTGGGGGGCACATTTCAAGCAAGGGAGAAGCAATCTGATAAGTAAGGTCGATTAATCCTTGAAGAGGGTTTTTAGAAAAGGTACATGGCTTTTCTCCCATTGAGCCCTGCTTTAACTCTTTTAATGTGGGGACTATGGGAATATCAGCTCCATAAAAATCTGATACGACATCCCAAAAAATATACCGGGCTACAGGAGGTTCTGTAGCGTCCTTGGGTAATTCAAAACAGAAATGCTCACTGTCATCAACAGGGTGTAGGATACTTATGGGTAATGAAAATGTGAACGCAACTGCATATTCGGTTATAATTTTTTTAAGCATTTTTTGAGCAAACTGTTTCTCTTTGAATTGCTCTTTCATCGTAATGAACTGAGGAGGACTACCAATGACTTTTTGTTCTCCTTTTCTGTTATAAATCACAATAGACTCTTCTTTGCATAGGCTATTAAAATCTTTTGTAACCAGAACATTAAGGGAATAAGTAGCCTTTCCTGGATCTTCAATTTTTAGGGGTAAGATTTCAAAACGTTGAGTTTTTAAGCCTAATGCACTGATTTGATCGAGTAAAGATTGCTCCTTTTGAATTTTACTGTTCCAAAAATCTTCACTGGATATTATTTTTCCTTCATAAATGATCTCTTTATCAAATTTATTAGGAATAAAAAAGCATTGATTTGTTCCTTTAATTTGGTACACATTTTTTTCAGAGCCACCACCCAGCCATTGACAATCTGATTTTCTAAAGGTTTTGCCATTTAAGGTGAGGAGGATTCCGTCCTTTTGGGCAAAAAAAAGTTTTAGCCAGTCTTTCATAGAAACAGCCCGAATGAAGAGGTGGGGGGTGTTATATTATCACTATGGCTAAAATTACTCCATTAAAATAACAAGAAGATGATTTAATTCGTTTTCTGCTATCCAGGTGATAGAACATGTTTTTTTTCTTTGTCTTTCATCTTTTCATTATTTGGTTGTTGATGATCCGACTCTATGTTCCTCCTGTGTGTTAATAGTTCATGATGTGCTTTTTCCTGTCTTCTCAGATTGAAATCAATCCGCTTTTGCTTGGCTTCTACCAAAGAATTAAAAATTGTTAGCTTTTTTATATTCATTTTCTCATCTGAATCAAGCCACTTTTTTTTATGTAAGGTCTCACGTACTTTCGAACTGCTATACCATAGACCACGATAAAAAGAATATTTTTTATTATTTTGTGAAGGACCAAAAAGTGTGCCGGTATAATAATTAATGTACGCATCAAACAACACCAAGTTTTTGTGGAATTGTTGTGCTATAGCCTGCTGATTTCCCTGATTATTACAAAAATAAAGCTTTATATTTTTGACTTTAGAATGTACGAAAACAAAATCAGAGTTAAAACGCTCTGCTATTTTATCAATACTAAGGAAGTTCGTTTGGCTGGTAATAGGATAAGTGCTGGTCAAGTGATAATGTTCTAATAAATGATTCACCCCATGTGCGAGTATATAGATGGTGAGATGTTCCATTTTCATTAATTTATAATCAATTGGAGTACCATATTGTAAGATGAGTATATTTTGATTTTTAAGCGTTTCTTTCCAATGGATTGCCTTGGCAATGAGATCATTATGTTCATGGAATGGGATATATAGGATTATCATGTTTTTCTCATCTTGGAAAAGAATTATGAGCAGTAACTATTGGTCATTCAAAGTTTCTAAGAAATGGTGATTGCAGCATTTTGAGAATGAATTGTTCACAACGATGTAATTGTTCAAGCGCAACGAATTCATTAGCCCGATGTGCGTGCTCAATACTACCTGGACCACAAACAATAGTAGGTATTTCTGCTTGTTGGAATAACCCCGCCTCCGTGGCATAAGCGACTTTTAATTGTTCTTGATTCTGACAAATTGCTTGGGCAGCACGCACAATGGGTTCTGATAATGGTGTATCTAATCCTGGTGCTTTAGCGAGTGTTTCCAAGACCACGTTCGTATTCAATTGTTCTTTGCGCAGAGATGGAATTAGTTGGGCGTTGAGGTAATCCATGATTTGTTGATGGAGTTGTACTGGATTATCTGCCACTAAGTTTCTAATTTCAAAAACAAACTCACATAAACTGGGAATTGTATTATAAGCGTTTCCGCCCTGAATGAGGTTGGTGGAAATTGTAGTATAGGGTACATCGTAAGAGGTATCATGATGTCCTTGTGATTTAAATTGTTGCGCCATATCGCGAAGATAAGTAATAAATGATGCGGCATGTTCTATCGCATTACACCCTTGAGGGGTTAGTGATGAGTGCGCAGCTACCCCGTGAATTTTACAGCGATAGCATTGTATTCCTTTATGCCCGATCACCGGCTGCATTGAGGTTGGTTCACCTACAATACATGCTTTGGGTTTATAATTTAAGTGAGTCATTTTCTCAATAAGGCTTGGTGCACCAAGGCAACCAATTTCTTCATCGTAAGAAAAAGCAAAATGTATTGGGAAATTGAGATTAAGTGCTTTCAATTGTGGGATTAGGCTCATAACTACAGCAATGAAGCCTTTCATATCACAAGCTCCTCTACCATATATTTTCTCGTCTTTAACCGTTGCTTGAAATGGATTGCTGTCCCATGCTTGTCCATCAACGGGCACTACATCCGTATGACCCGACAAGATAAGCCCACCATTGAATTGACCATGACGATCAGGGAGGGATGCAAGTAAATTTGCTTTTAAGCCTTTATTGTCATGGATTAAAATGGGATTAATATGAAAATCATTTAATGCATTAGCTAGTGTTTCTATTAGTGATAGATTGGAATTGCGCGAGGTGGTATCAAAAGCGATAAGTTTTGTTAGCCAATCCAGAGTATTCATGATAATCCTGTAATCTAAGTTAAGCTGTTGTGATCAAAGAATTATAATCGTTCTCAATGTTTAAAAACACCCAAAATCTTCGCCCTAGTTTTCTTCACATGCTGAAAATAATCACCCTGAGTATGATTAGGAAACTTATTCACCGTGAAATTCTGCATGGATTGTCTACAATCAGGATAGTGAGGTTTTTAAATAGCTGATTTTAGATTATGCATAATCTCCATCTATTGTTGACTTACATAAGGATATGAGCAATGAAAACGATGAAGGCAGTACAAGTGAATCAATCAGGAGAATGGGAAACTGTTGAAAAAGACTTAGTGATGCCGGGGGCAAATCAAGTACGTATTAAAGTTGAAGCCTGCGGCGTATGTCATTCCGATGTATTTGTGAAAGAAAATTTATGGCCCAATCTTCAATTTCCAAGAATTCCAGGTCATGAAATAGCTGGAATAATCGATGAGGTTGGGGCCAATAGTACTAAATGGAAACAAGGTCAACGTGTTGGAGTTGGTTGGGCAGGAGTTCGTTGCGGACAATGTCTTCCTTGTCGACATGGTGATTTTATTTTATGTGAAAACCATCAAATTACAGGATTACATTTTGATGGAGGATATGCACAATATATGATAGCACCAGTTGAAGCACTTGCTGCGATTCCTGATGAACTTTCTTTTGCGGAAGCGGCACCACTAATGTGTGCGGGTATAACAACTTTTAATGCACTACGACATAGCGCGGCCCGTGCGGGTGATTTAGTGGCAATACAGGGGGTAGGAGGGCTGGGGCATCTTGCAATTCAATTTGCTAATAAAATGGGCTTTAAAACGGTTGCACTTTCTTCAGGATCTGATAAAGAATCACTTGCTAAACAGTTAGGTGCCCATATTTACTTAAACTCTGATGACCACGATGTCGTTCTTGAATTACAAAAATTAGGTGGTGCCCGAGTTATTCTGGCAACAGCACCTAGTGGAAAATCAATTACTCCTTTAATTAATGCTTTAGGAAATAAAGGCGAACTTCTTATTGTGGGGGCCTCTAATGATCCAATTGAAGTTGTCTCCACTCAGCTTATTGGGGGTAATCGATCAATAAAAGGTTGGCCGTCTGGAAGTGCAATTGATATAGAGGAAACATTACAGTTTTGTGCATTGACAGGTATTCGTCCTATGATTCAACAGTATCCACTTGCCCAAGCGGAAAAAGCCTTTGAAGATATGATGTCCAACAAAGCGCGATTTCGCTCGGTGCTCGTAATGCAATGAAATTAAGTGAATATTGTTGTTCTATAATTAATTAGAGTCGATAAAATTATTTCAAGGAGTGAAATTATTATGAAAAAATTATTATTAATTATTTTTTCGTTTACGATGATCAATGCAGCTTCCTATGCTAGCAAAATTGTAATTACTGGAACTCCTATTATTTTGGAAAAGCAAGGTGATGTTTATTATGTGCCTAGTGATTATAAATCGACTAAATCGTATTATTATGTAAATTTAAATGGAGCCCGTCAGGTATGTTATATGGACAAGCAACCTGAGTTATCTGCTCTGAATACTACAACACTTGAAGTGAATTATAACGGCTCGAGTTTGACTTGGATTTGTTATCCATTAGATACCAATTATTTTGAAACTCGATAAACATCCTGGCCTGAATTTTGTTATATTCTCTGCCCTTAGGTTACGATATCTTGTTTATCTTTCACAGATTGTCTGATCTCGCAGGCAAGCTCTGAGAGAATGAACGTTCTACGTCCGCGCTTTATGTGCGGTACGTAGGTTTAAATTTCGTAGGTAAGAGCCATTAACTTAGACTAGTGACCTGAAGTTAAACTCATGACTCCAATATCAAGCTAACCCGAGTTTCGCTGCGCATCACCCAGGCTACAATGGAAGATTCAACCAAAATTATTTTTCTTGTTTTGAAGATTCTAAATTGAGTCCATTCACTATTTCTTGGAGCATTTTTAAATGAATGGGTTTGGTTAATATTTTATTCATTTCTGCACGCAAAGGATTATCTCCTGTTTCACCTGAGGTATTGGTAGTTAGGCCAATAATCGGTAAAGGAGTTTTATGACGTCGTTGTTCCATATCGCGGATACACTGAACGAGGTTTTTATCTGAAATACCAGATATACCTACATCAGTAATGATTAAGTCAAAATCATTAGTTTCTAACAATTCTAAGGCATGTTCACCATCGATCGCCGAATAAAATTCATACCCTGCTTGTTCTACAACATTTTCAATCATATGCAGAGAGATGATGTTATCTTCTACGAGAAGCATAAGCGGCCCATGAGATACTGCTTCTTTCTTCGGTGCTTTTGTTTCATTATAGGTAAGTGTGTTGTTCTCGTTATACCCAATTTTCATTGTGAGGGTAAAATAAAAAGATGAGCCTTTTCCTACTTCACTTTCTAAATTTATTTCTCCACCGAGTAGGCTTAAGTATTTTTGTGCAACATGAAGGCCTACACCATAACCACCGTGCTGGCTTTTATAAGAAGGCGTAGCCCGGAAGAAGCGGTCAAAGATTTTATCTTTTAATTCTGGGGGTATGCCAATTCCTGTATCAATCACACTGAATCGGAGTTGAGCATAGCTATTTTCATGAGAAAGTGTTTCCACTTTAATTGTAACAATGCCCGTATCAGTGAATCTAATTGCATTTCCTACTAAATTTAATAAAACTCGATGTAGTTTTGTACCATCAGTAATAAAACTATTTGGTGCCGTATCATCAATTTCGATATTAAGCTGAATTTTTTTCATTTCCAGAGTAGGTTGAACAAGATGTGCGATATCTTTAATGTTTTTGCGTAGTTCGAATAATTCTTCGTGGACATCTCGTTCTTTGAGATTATCTGCGGCAACGATTTCCATTACACCATTTAATAAATCCAATAATTGTTCACCACTTTCATGAATCCAGCGTGCATATTGTTTTCTTTCAGGATCTTCTGCTTTTGCTTCTAGAAGTCGTGACATTCCAACAATACCGCTTAATGGGGTATGAATATCATGACTCATGTTTTCAATAAATTCAGTTTTTGCCTGGTTTGCAACCTCAGCATTTTCTTTGGCACGACGCAGAGCAACTTCCATTTTTTTGCGTTCGGTGATGTCTAGAGAAATACCCAAAACACCAATCGTCTCATTCTTTTGATTGCGTAAGGGAACTTTTTGGGAATAATAAATGCCCATTCCATTCGCCATGACTGCATATTCTTCTGCAGTATGTGGTATGCCGGTTTCCATAACCAATTTATTGAGTTTATTCAATTCTTCTGCCTGATCTTTCCATGGCATATCGTAATTGGTTTTCCCAACAATCTCTTTCCTTGACTGTAAGCGAGCACTTTTTGCTTGTAGATCGTTGCAACCTAAAAAAACATTATTCTTATCAAGCCAGTAAACATGTCCTGGCATTAAAGCAATTATATTTTCATAATAATCATGAACTGCTTGTAATTCATTTTTAAATTTTAGTTTTTCTTCTTCTAGAGATTGAGTTAATTGCTGAATCTCTTCGTTCTTTTGATTAATAATTTCGTGTAATTCTTTTATTTTTTCAGAATCCATTTTCCACCATATAAAATGACTTAGATAACCGAGGTATGTGCATTAATTAAGTAAAAATATTGTTGATTGACAGTATGTTAATGAACTCACTCGTAAAAAGTATAGTAAATCAGCTAAAATAATCTGTCTCTAATAAATAAATAGTGAGGATATTATAAACTATTTATAAAAAAATTGGTTATTTTTTTTTCAAAATGAATTATACTATGTCTATATTTTTCAATTGAAAATTGAATGTGGTTTGGTTCTCCAAACCAAAAGATATTAATTTAAGTACGTAACACCATGATTTAAAGGGTTTTTAGGTAGTAGAGTGAATTGCTAGCGTACAGAAGTAATAGAAATAACGCTAAGGAAATATTAGATGCCAAAAATTAAAGGTCCAAGAGACGGCAAAATTATTACCGCAAGTTTTGATTCAAAAGACAACAGTAAAAGTCGGTTCCCTTCTTTGAAAACTACAAAAGATCTAGTTCTTTTAAGCATTAAAGGAAATGAGTATTGTGCCGGTGAATTTTTGGGAGCCATTGTGCAACAAGCGGTTGCAATGCATCAAACTGGTTCTGAATATACTGGCATTCATGGCAAAGCAACATTTTTGATTGCTGATGAAATTTATTGGCATAATCTGGAAGCTTCCTTCTCTGGTGATGATGTAGATGCTCTTAAAAGGAAGGCCATAGAGTTAGGTGACTTATATTTAAAAGCTAATCTTGCTGCGTTCTTAGCACCTTTAGGGCTAAATCCAGAAAGTTTTAATAATAGTTATCCTTGCCTGACAATGGATGAAAAAATTCAGATTATCAATAAATTAGCAGCAGAGAAAGGAAAAAATTTTGAAATAGTGCGTTGGCGTGATTGGGTGAGCCAAAATAATTTCAATGAAAAATTAGAACAAATAATGCCACTTTATAGCACTGTAGAAGGTCTTAAGACAACGATTGACAAAACAAGTGCTGAGTTTGTGAGCCGTCATACCCTCGAAGCAGATGATCCCAAAATATGGCTTCATCGTTCTCAGGATTACCTTACCGAAGAAAGTCCTTCCATTATGTTGTTAGGAGCCGATTTAGGTTATAATTTTATCATCTATCCAGGGAGTATCTTACTTCCGTTTCAAGCAACAAAAGAATACTTTGTGGTTGAAAAGCATGTTGCTCGCATTGAGAAAGGTGTGAATATTAAAACAGAATGTAATCATGATAAATTTTGTATTCATGTGGAGGATCCATCTCGGTATGTCAACTGGTTAGAAGTTAACTTTAAAAAAAGTCATGAAAACCTACCTAAAAACGAAGCAATAGCTGCTAGTAAGATTACTTTTTTTAGTCCTACAAAAATACGTACACCAAAACTACCACTTAGACTATTATCTTCTACTGCAAAAGAGGAAGAGGACTCTACGGAGCTTGTGGCTCAAAAAGAAGTTGATTCTTACTCAATAATGAAGGGAATTCATCAGGCTCTTGAGAAAGAACTCCTTTCTAAGCAGAAATTAAACTCAAATCAATCGTCAACTCCATTGGCTCAAATATTTGAAGGTATAACCCAAGGACTTTTAACAGCAGATATGCCTATGTCAGAAAAGATGGGTATGTTAGCCGAGCTTATAGATAACTATATTAACCGTCCTAGTCCAGGATATACCAGCTGTCAAAAGCTCTCTATTGCGTAAAAATAGTTAGCCCCATATCGACTTGATAGGGGGCTTTTTAAAGTAATCCGTCCGAAATTATTTCAACATATCGGGATTAAATGGCTGACCATTAACAATCAGCTTTTGATTTTCTAATTTAAACGTCAATACATAATCGTTACCCTCAATCTTTAAAAAGCCTTTGCTGACAAGATCTTGTAATATTTTGTCGGCTTTGTTTGCTGCGTCATTATCAGTATTAGATAAGATTTGTGTTGGGGTAGTCGATCCAGGTGAGGTTACTTGGGTCTCTGGAGTGGTTTGAGTATTGTTAGAACTGTTGGTGTTATTAGCTAGATCACTTTTAATAGATGCGGTCATCAGTTCTTTTACTGTTGTTCTAGGTGCCTTAAAGTAACCTTCACCTTGCATTTTTTGCATTACTTGAGAGAGGTCATTTCCTTCGCCTTTGGGTACTGATAGTTTAAAGTTCCCTATAATTTCTCCACCAGGTAGGTTCAGCTTCATTTCAGAAATCTCTAATATCGCCCCTTTGGCAACGAGTTTGGGTAATTCCGTTGCGAATGCCAGTGTAACGAAGTTAGGGTCGCTATTATTTTGAATCATATTGAATTCTTGTTGATTGATTTTGGCTACAATGGCTGGATCCAGATTTCTAAAATTCAAGTGTAAAATACCTGGCCCATAATTCTGATTATTAGTAAATAAGTTTTGTAATGACAGTTTAAAGTCGATGTTCAGTGCATCATCATTAACATCAGAGCTAGCCGAGAAATCGAATCCAGTAAGCTCGAAATTTTTTGCACCAGCTAGATTGACTGCAACAGAAGGAATTTTAAAGCGTGTTTGTCCAAGCCATAACCATTCTTGGTGTCTTTTAAATTTATAATCATAGGCGACTTCGCCAACTTTGAAGACCACATTACTTTGAGTATTCGCAGGATTGTTGGCTTTTCCGTTTAATCCTAATAATCTTAAATTACCATCGATATAATCAAGATTAGAAGAAACACAGAGCAAAGAAGTTAAACCTTGCCAATCGAACTGAAAATCGCCTTCATTTTGTCCAATCTTACCTTCCATGGAAAAAGAAGGAAGCGTGTATCTGAAAACAGTTTTATTCAGATAATTTATAAAGGCTTCGTAATGAGTTGCAGGTTGTGTAGTAATGAGACCTAATCCAAAACGGATGCCATTGGGTGTCGTTAAAAAAGGTCCATGTTTGATGAGAATAGGTATATCCATATTCAAATCAACCGGCGGTTCTGTTTTAGTGACTCCATCTTTATCAGTTGTGCTTTGAGCGGGAATATACATCTTTAGTGTTAATACCGCTTTAGATGAAAACCAACCACGGTGGTATTTATCAAGATGAACACTAAATGCGGAAGTTTTAGGTATTGAGTCTATATTTTTATTTAGAGTGCTTTTGATTGTTAAACCAATGAAATAGTAGGCTATGAGGATAAGCACTACCAAAGATATGAGAAATCCAGACCATTTTTTCATAAGTACCCAAATTAAAATCCCTTTGTTTATATTATTTAGACTAAAAATTTTATTTTGTAAATTAAATAGATATTGTTCTGGGTTAGAACTGGAGTTGCATAAACCTATTTAAGGATTTCTCTTCAATAATACTCTGTGGCCTAAAGACCAGAATGCTCTGGTCTCTATGATTTTTAATGATTAAAGCTTAATAAATTACTAATGGTCTCAGGAATTGATTTAGGAATTGGTGCAAAAAATGACTGATACATTGTCTTACGAATATAATTCTGATAACCAATTGATTCGGAGATATTTTTTTGAAAATCTTTCAAATTCATCAGTTTTAACTGATAACCTTCTTCCAACATATTATTGAATTGGACATCATCTGTGCTGGAATAAAATCCCCCCAGTTCTCCCCATACTTTTTGAGTAACCTCTGTTTTTATTGATTGCCAGATGGGTAATAAATTGTTTTCAAGAAGTGAAAATAACTGCATTAACTTCCTATAGTCTTGTGCTGTCTGAGGATTGGTGAAGGGTTCTAGATATTTCATTGCTACTTGTTCAATAATTTTATCCCTACGTGTGGAGATAGCAAAGCTCAATGCTTTTTCAAGTGGAACAAATTCATCAATGCTCGATTCATAAACAAGAACCTCACCTGTTTCGAATTCATAGAACCAACCATGAAGAGTGAGTTCTTTACGTTTCAATTTTTCAGCAATTAATGGATATGATTTTAAATGCTCCATCTGAGCTAAAATGTTTAATTTAGTAGCCTGAAGTACTTTTAAATTGAAATCATCGGGAAGAGATTCTTTAGAGTCATTCATTTGTTTTAAGACAGAATGTGAATGAGTAAGCCATGAGGCTACTTCAGGTAGACGCTCCTTGAGGTTGGGAGTTAATAAACCTTTCATAGCACCGCAGTGTGAATGGCCACAAATAATAATATCTTTAATGCTATGAAGCTCGCTTAAAGCAAACATAAGGCCAGCAGCTTCACTTGATGGAACATGAGAAGGTGGAATGATATTGCCTACATTACGAATGACAAATATATCACCAGGTTTTGCTTGTATTAAAAGATTTGATAAACGTGAATCAGAACATGTAATGAATAAAATTTCAGGGCTTTGACCTACACTTAATTGTTTGAACAGGTCTTCCATTTGTTTAAAAGATCCATCTTGAAACTGACGAACCCCAAGCATCAATTTAATTAACATAGGTGCTCCTTTTTTAGTAGAGAATCGGTTGATATATGCGCAGGAAGAGTGGATATCCCTTTTTTAAATATTCAAGGTAAGACATTATTTCATAATCGTCAATTTATATAACAAAATTGTAAAGTTGTCTTTAGGGTATTCTGGATATTCCATAAATAAATACTATTATTTTAATAGCTGCAGAAATCTTAAGAAGGATTTTTAATGGACTTTCCCGGTGTTACGAGCGCTCAAATAGAAAATAAGCTTATAACCGAGTCATATAAAAAATTTTATGTTCTAGTGATTGCGGATTTTTTTGCAACCATCATTTATGCCTTAATCATATGGCCCCAAGTAAATGACAAACATTTAGTAGTATCTTGGGTACTGTTGATGTTTGTTTTCAATCAATTATTAAGAGGACTATTCTTATTTCGGTATCATCAGCAAAAAAAGCAAGAGGTCTTATTTCGCGCTTCTTTTTGGAAAAAATATTTTATAATAAATAACTTACAATCAGGTATTTTATGGGCTTTAGGTGGATTGCTGTTTCTTTATATAGACAATCCGCTTGCTCGGATGGCCATTTTTGTCTATCTGATTGGACTGCTTGGAGCTCCTGCAGCTAAATTGCTAACCATTCACAGTGCTTTTGTAGCATTCATGACTCCAATATGGTTACTCCTGATTTTTTTATCAGTATCAATTACGCCTTCATTATCGTTAATATTATTTATGGCCACGGTGCTTTATACGCTTATTGTGCTTTATGGTACCACAACAGTTAATCAATTTTTAATGAAGTCAATTTATCTGGAAATATATAGTTCGAATCTTTTATCCGATTTAAGACGCAGTGAAGAGAGTTTTCGTAATACTATTGAAAATGCACCTATTGGGATGGCCATTGTTACACCTGAAGGAAAATTCATCCATACGAATCGGACATTGCAAGAAATTTTAGGGTATAGCAGTGAGGAATTACATAGTAAAAATATGCTGGATATCACTTATGTCGATGATGTGCCTATGACTCAAGATGCCTTGAATAAACTTCTGAAGAGCGAGTTACGTATCTCCCATATGGAAAAACGTTATATTCGAAAAGATGGCAGCATTATCTGGGCGATGGTTAGTGCAACACTCATTCGTGATGAACAGGGAGAACCGATTAATTTTATTATGCAAATGAAAGATGTCAGTGATCGTATTCAAAATGAAGAAAAAATGCGAGAACTAAATGAAAAAACGATGGAAACTTTAAATGAATTGAAGTTGTTGGAGCATGATGAAAGCTTATTAAATAAATTAAATCGTTCATTGCAAATTTGTATTACAACCGAAGAGGCTTATCCACGAATCAATTTAATTGCTCAAGATTTATTTCCTGATTTAAGCGGTGGCTTATCCATTTACAATAAAGGGGTAAATCAAATGGAAACTGTAGTTCAATGGGGAAAAGAACAACTACTCCCAAAGACTTTCTTTCCCATGGATTGTTTTTCCATTCGTGAAGCGACTACCAATGTGATTGATGATCCGAATAAATCAGTTCCTTGTGCCCATTATAAGACTCCTCCTCAAGGAGGATATATGGCATTACCGCTCATGGTTCAAAATGAATTAATAGGTGTTATCCATCTACTTGCTCCAAAAGGTAAAAAGTTAACTCAACACCAACAAGACATGGCAAATTCATTTGGTAATATTGTGAAGCTTGCCATTGCTAATATTAATCTGCGCGTATCATTGAGTGAGTTATCATTACATGATCCATTAACTAATCTTTATAATCGCCGGTATTTAAATGATATTTTATCGCGGGAATTAATTCGAATTGCTCGGGAGAAAAATACATTGTGTGTGGCGATGCTGGATATCGATAATTTCAAGAAATTTAATGATACCTACAGTCATTTAGCGGGGGATGAGGTACTTAAATTGATTGGGAAATTATTGAAGGAAAGTTTCCGTGAAAGTGATATTTCTTTCCGCTTCGGAGGCGAAGAATTTGTCGTTATGTTGTTAAATGCCTCATTGGATAATGCGGTGGGTAAAATGGAGCGACTTCGCGAAAAGATACGCACAGCACCCATATTTTTTAAAGGTAATCCTTTGAATAATATTACCATCTCCATTGGCGTAGCAGAAGCACCAAAACACGGTGCTACTATTGACGAGATAATAAAGGCTGCTGACCATGCTCTTTACGCAGCGAAACAATCAGGTAAAGATAAAGTAAAAGCCTATCATTCATAATACATTCATATTTTGAAGCAAAACTCCAAAATATGAACGTGGCAGAAAGCCGCTAAAAATTTACTACCGATTTTGAGCGTGCTAAATTCTTAAGCTCTTCCTCAAAAGTGTTCTTCAATGTTTCTCCGATTTCAGGGCTTGGACTAACGGTAATGGCGCCTTTAGAGAGTTGGTCGCTAATAAAACAGGCTAATTCATCTATTGTTATCCGAACTTTAGCAGGCTGATTCATTAATAGGCTTTCTAACTGCACTGTTAACTCTTCGAGTGCCTTGTTAAAATAATCTTTTGCTTCTGAAATGCTAACAGTTATAGTGGGTATGGGACTCTGAGGGCCATTACTAAATAATCGATACGAGCCAATCAATTTTGTGTGTTGATTGTCTATGTTTTTCAATTTTTCACTGGCTCTGTGATGCTTGGGATCTATTTTAGATATTAATCGATATAGATCATGAGACAACACAATTGCATTTTGTTTTTGAATGTAACGCGCTTTATTTGTATCGAAGAAGTCTGCTATTAGACAGAGTAAATTAGCTAAAAATCTTGGATTCGCTGAGTGCGTAGTTATTCTTTCCAAAGCCAGTTGAAACGCTCTACAGTGGGGGAGATCATCTTCTGATGGCACTTGAGACGAGGGGCTAAAAAATGCTTGTTTTGGCATTTGATCAAAACCATTGGAACTAAATGACGGACTCACTAAAGGGCTTTGTGACATGAGCTGAATCGGAGACATGTTATTGGTTGAAGATGAGGGCAATGTACTAACCTCACTGTTTTCACCGTCAAAACGGTGAAGGTCCCACAACATATCGACAGGACAAGCTCTTGTATCGAGCTCATGCAATGGAATGGATTGGAGCGCTTCCGGAATATCTTCTAGTAAGTCCGAGGACAAGATATCCTCCATAATTTCTGGCGCATCATTTTCTATTTCTCCCTGCTCTTCTTTCTCGTCCTCCTGAGGTGCTAGTTTAAGTAAATTTTGAAGGTCTTCAAGGATAGGGTTGTCTCGCTCATCTTCCGGGACTAAATCATAAAGCGCTTTACATTCAGCAGTAAGTTCATGAATATCTTGCTCATTAAAAAGTGCCACTCTTGCGACATAGCTTAGTAGCTCTAGTTTACGCAAAGGTGATTTAATGTTCTTTTCTAAAAGCTTATGTGTGCTAAGGTACTCAGACATTACTCGAAGATGAGTTCCATCTTGGGTGGTTTTATACGTGCGCTCAAGTAAATTTAAATATCCTAGACTGCTCGAAAGCTTAGGAGTTCCTTCTGTTTTTATTTGAAAGTCAATGGCTCGCTTCATCCACTCAATGGATTGTGCCAGTAATTCGAGATTCCCTTCTTCATCCTCTTCAAATTGATCCACTAACTCGTCGCTCACCTCTTCGCAAACTGTTGCGAATAATTTACTGACTCGTGTAATTACATTTTCTTTATTGCTAAAAGCGTTTCTGGATTTTTCAAGATGGGTTTTGTGAGTTAGCATCATCTCATGTAACAAACCGGGAATATCTCGCCAATAGTTTATAACGGTAGCAAAATTTGAATTCAGAGCTTCCCGTTCAATTATTAACAGTTTAGTACTTATGATCTCAGAGAGTACATAAACTAAAGCATCATAAAAATCAGCATGTCGGGTCATTTGAGTAGCAGCATGAAGTTGCAATGTTTTTAGTGCTTCTGAATAATGTACAAGTGCATCCTCATAGCGTTTCTCATTGTATGCTTTATCGCCATCTAGTTGTCTGTATGTATTAAAGTAAAATCCCATGATTATTATCCAGAAAAAATTGATATTGTAGCTAAGCAATTTTTTTAATCAATAAGGAAATATATAATTTCAATTGTTCATAATTGGAAAGAAAAATTATATATAACTAAGAGGCGATTTTGGCTAGTAGTTACAACTATCTGCGAGTATTCTCTTTGTAATGGATAAAAATCATTATATTTATAGTCAAGGAAAATCGGGATGTTTTTTACCAATATACTTAATAAAGAAAATGATTTAAATGTACAGGGACGAATCTATTACCGATCGGATAAGCGCCCACCCGAATTGATTTTTAAAGAAGGATTTTCCCCGAGAATTACAGAGTTTGAGGCAGCTTGGTGGAAAGAAGCAATCAAATATAGAGGATATATTAATGACCGAGGAATTGATGATCGGGCTGTGGATGCTGATCCCGCGGTCTGTGTGTGTATGAGTACCAAATTTGAGAGTGCTGCGTATTTTCCTCTCAATGATGAAGATACTTATATTTATGCTATTGCACTTCCTGATTTTACACAAATTGAATACATCAACTCAACGGGAGAAGTCAGGTTATCACGAACAAAGAATTGTCCCGCTGACAATAAAGAAATTGTTGTTGATTTAAATGGATTGCAAACAGTTCAGACAAGAAATATTAATGAGTTTTTTAACGCTTCAATGTCTCTTAGTGCAGGTTGGCCTTTATATGCTTATGAAGCACTGTCATATCGTGTATGGCCTCGCTCTGTTATCTGTGCCATTAAATGCACTAGAAAAGATGTAGAGGAAGAACAAAATCAAAATAATACAGAACATGGAAAAATGTCTTTAGATAAAAAAATTACCCTTACCGGGCCGATAATGAACAATTTAAATTTTTGTGAGGCACACTTAATGCGAATTGGTTCAGCGGATCAAATATCGCTTGCAGTGATGGACTATGGTCCGCAAAAAATTCAGGCAATCCAACACATGTCGGAAATGAAACAGAAAAATGATTTGCGAACACCTAATATTTATTACGGATTAGGAGGGAAAACCTTTTAATACCTATAAAGGAAGTAATGCTCAAATTTATGAAGTACTTACGGGGAACTAAGTCATTAAATTTTTTACTATCGCCCCCACTTGCTAATTTGTTCAAATATAAATCATAGCGATAAAAAAGTTGACTTTTCCGTAATAATTGCATTAAAATATGCTCACATTGATTAAATAAGTATCATTTTAGGAGCGAATTTATTATGCAGTCCAAAAGTTCCGCATTTTTTAAGAAAGAAAGTATGCCAAAAACCAGTCAAGAAGCTTTTGATATTTTAGATTCTTCTGCGGATCTAGATGATATAAAAAGAATCGTATTTCATTTTAAACAGCTAGTTAATACTAAACGAAGCATTTTAAATTCTCATGCGCTTCTTAACGGAAGAATAAGTGATAATAAAGAATTCATTTATGGCCTAGAAGAGCGTTTAAATAAATTACAACAAGCTGTAGATAATAATGCACCTTATCCGTCTTTATATGGTGATGTTTGTCGACTTAAAGGGGATCTACAGGTAATTCTTGGATATTATCAAGCTCAGATAAAAAGAAATCAGCCCATTGTGAGAGATTATTTAAAAGCGACTCAACATCCAGAAAGCAATCTTGCGATCTTAGCATCTTCTATTGCAGCTCACGATACTACATCACTTGATAAACAAGCTTCAAAAGCATTCATTAAGTATACAATTAATTATTGTGCACCTTCTATTATGAAAGAAGATATAGAAAAGATTGGTGAAATTGTTCAAAAGCCATTTTTGGCTGATCATCACGATGAGCCAGGGTTTTCCTACATATAATCGATCGGTATTTCTTACAACGCTTGTCTACTAAGAGTCCTTTATATACTAAATCCCGCGGGCAAGCCGCGGGAGCCAGGGAGTGAGCGGAATTTAACTTTTAAAAAGGATTAGATAGTTGGCAACCTAATCCAAAGCATCCCATACTACTCGGAGGCGGATTTTTACAAGCTACTGCTCCAAATGTAATCGAAGCGGGTGACGCAGTAACATCTACAGCTGTAATGGTACAGGATTGAGTACTGGTCGTCGAAGAAACAGTAATTTTAGCCCCTTTATAAATTAAAAATTGTGGCCATGGTGTCACTGCGCTGATCTCAGGAGCTGAACCCGAATTAGCAGGTATCGTCACGTTAATCATTGGATGTTGATTTGATGGATAAGTAATTTGCACTTTAAATGATGCCTGGGTTGGTGGGGTAGTACCAAATATCGTTAATAATGTGCCGCTGGTATATCCTTGGCATCCTTTTGCGGACACTATCGCATTGTTAGGAACAAATCCAGCTCCTTTTTGAACACAATTTGAATTAAAAAGACCGTAATTTTGTTCTGCTGTAGGACCACCTTTTGCTGGTTCATCATACGCTTCGAATGCAAGAACTCCTATATTGTATCCAGAGGTTTTTACAAAATTACTTGTATTCAATTGATAAAGGGTTTTTAAGTACGCAGTCGCATTTGCTACTGATGGTTCACATGGCCCTGGAGAGTTACATGCATATCCTGTGGTGGTTCCCGCTGTTGCCCAACCTGTTTCTGCTGCCATTAAGACTCGCCCAGGTGTATAAAATGGTTTTGGGCTCGCTTTGGGTAATGCAGGAGGTGTTGTCGAACCTACAACCTGGATGTAATCCCATGCGAGTGAATTAGTATGCTGAACCTTTGAACTTAATGGAGGCGTCCATACTGCTGTAGTTGCGGGTAATACTCCAAATTGAAAAGGATAGGGATCAAAAGCTAAGGGGGCGGTAGGCGAGTAGGAGTCAATTAGTGTTTTCATATCTGCAGAAATTGCAGGACTTGGAGTGACAAAATTTCCACTGACGACCGCTGAACCTACCGGAGTGGTTAAACTATGGGTCGCTAATGTTGTTTTCAGAGCAGAAACAGCACTTGTTAAATAATTAATATTTGAGGTTCCGGTACACGGAGGAACTCTATCTCCTGCATTACAATAATTTTCGTGTCCTGCAAAAACAAGAATGACGGTTTTATTAAATACTGCAGGGGTAACGGCATCAATCACCGAATTTAATGTGTCTTGTGCACATGGAATATAATCTTGAGCGCCAAATGGACAGGTTGGGTAAATGGTGTCACTTGGCAGTTGAGGAATATCAGCTTCATAAATAACTTTCATTCCTAAAATGTTGGCTTGTTTAATAATATCTATCCAACTATACGGTTCGGTTTGATAAGAGCGAACGGTTGTAAATCCTGCATTTTGCAATTGTTGGAGTTCTGCATAGACATTGGTAGCTGTCGCGTTATTGGGTGTTCCTGTATAAAAAACATCGTGAAAATTGAAGGGATAGTTATTGGTATAATGATTCGGATTATAATCAACACCAATAAGCTTATTGAATGAAAAGGTTTGTACTGTGGTAGAGGTAGTAAGTTTATTAGAACTCAGATGACCAATTAACTCAGCAGCTAGAGTAAACGTACCATTCGCAGGTGAGGTGAATGTACCTGCAATATTGCATTGTTCGCCGCTTGCTAATGTTCCGGTTGTTCCCGATGGGACACAGCTGTTGCTCGTGATTGAGAAATTCGGATGAAGTGGATTATTATTTTGAGTGATGTTTTGGGTAAAACTGGCTGTTGAAGCATCATGGTTTGTGAACGTAAACGTAACTGTGTAATTGGAATTTGTAAATGCTTGGCTCGGTAAGGGGTGCGCTAAAGGAAAATCCACGGTACCAAGAAGACCTGCTGGAGTATTGGTCGCAATTGTTGTTAACGCGGGTTGAACATGAACGACGTTATTATCATATCCATTGTAAGCCACCAAAATAGTTTTTCGACCAATGCTATTAGGGGTTAGGGTAATGCTATAGCTGCAGCTTTCTTTAGGTTGTAGTTTTTTACCAGAACATCGATCGTTGTATTTAAACTCTTCTTCGGTAGCAGTGCATGCTTGATTAGGGGTTGGGCACAATATTGGTATTACTCGGAATGGTTTTTTAAAAGCAAAGGGAAGATTATTGGTAAAAATATATGTAGAAGTAACACTTCCTCCTAATGTGGTGCTCTTTTTTGGAAATGGTTGATCTAAAGAATGAAGGACAGGATTACTTGCAAAGACCGGACTCATCATTAAAAACAAAGTGCTTGCTAATTGGAATTGATTCATTTTCACTCTAATGTTCCCTTTTAGTAGTAATAACTCAACAATAAGAAATGCCATTCAGAAAATAGGTTGAGTTGCTTAATTGCTACGGCAATTATGCAACAGCTTCCATTCTATTTCATGCAATGGGTTCCTAATTTATTTTAATTTAAAGCAGGACACCATACTAAATAATGCAATACAAATTTGCTACATCTAATTATTTAAATCCTTAATAGAATGCAAATTTCACTTCGAATATTTATGGCAAAGAAAATGACTCTGAACTAATCGGGTCTCACATAAAAAAAACTTAGTGATTTTAAAATGAGCGATATGTTAGTATTTGCCATTTTTATTAAGGGGTGGTGTATCTATGGGACAGGAAAAGAAAGAGAAAAAAACACTTTGGGATGCTTATGCTTTTAGTGTGACTTATACTGGAATTACAACTTTTGTAGGGCAACCAGCAGAACGACTTAAGGTTGCAATTCAAACCAATCTTGTACAAAGTTCTTATTCTGTTACCAAACAATTTATCGGGGCAAATTTACAGCATTTTTCTACTGGATTTTTGTCGTGCTTTTTACGTCAACAAGGTAAAGTTGCATACAGACCCTTATTGATTACTCATATGCCGAAAGAAGTTGATAAATTAGAGCTTCCTCTGATCATTGGCGGACCATTCAAAGCAGCGATCTCCGCTACTTTTGATACTTTAGTGCTCAGTCCCCTTGAGAACATTAAAACAGTACAAATGAGAGCTATAGCAAGCCAGACTAAGCCTATAAAACCTATTCAGGCCATGCAAACGATTTATCAGCAAAAAGGAGTGCCAGGTTTTTTTGCTGGGAGTAATGCAACTCTTGGAAAATCATTTCCTAGTTGGCTCTATTTGTACACAACTTATCATGCAATTAAAACGAAACGAGAAAAGCAAAGTTTCTTATCTACAATTCTATGGGCAACCACAGCCTCAATCCCTATCACTTTAACGACAACCCCACTTGATGTAATAAAGAGTCAACAACAGGCGTGTTTGGATGCATCCAAGCCCACAATAAAAGACATTGCATCAGAAATTTATAAAAACCATGGCATCAGTGCATTTTTTAAAGGATTTAATTGCCGATTAATGCATAAATCATTATCTACAGCAGGTGCTTATGTGATTTTAGATATTGGAAGTAAAATGTAATTTCGTAGTATACGATAAAGTTGAGGACAGATTGGTCTGTCCTCAGAATGTTTCTTGCACGAAATTTTATTTTCAGACATCATTAAAATTAAAAGATAGAAATCAATCTTATCTTTTATTATTTCTTAATAAATAAATCTAAAAAAGTCGATAAATTATGAATAAAATGACACATAATGAAAAAGATGCGTATCACATTGTGGAGCAATTTAATCATTTAAATGCTTCACGAGCACCTATATCAGATTTTTTACCTATCGTTGATCCAGAAAATTTAATTATTACCCTACGTGGTAGCGATATTGTATTTAAGGGAATCGCTGGTTTTGCGGATCATCAAATAGGTAAATTAATATATTTCGATCAAAAGTTTGACTGTGAATTGGTTAAGAGCGAAACGCAAGACGATCAAATTACGCTGAGTACCAAAGGGGCATGGTATGCACGAATGTGGCAATCTCCCGCAGCTTACAGTCAACAACTGATTGCCGATTTAAGTCATACTTGGATTTTAAAAAAAACCAAACAATCAAAATATATTATTGTCATTCATATTTGTGAACATTTTAAATATAGAGAGGGATTTTCTCCTGGTGATATGGTTGAAGACTTTCATCTTACTTTAAAATAATTTGAGTGCTTCTTCAGGACAAAGCTACGTTGCATTACTAGGAGAGTAAAATGAGTTTTGCAGCGATTAGAGTGGTTTATTGATCTTAAGAAACTTTTATGTTTAGATGCTTTCCAACAATCACTGCAACTCAGGGAAGTCTGAAAATAGATGCGTGTCAGCTGAGCGGTTAAGAAAAATAATTAACGGATTAATCATGAGCCGCTCTTCAAGTAACTCACCGATTATTCATAATTTCGACTACATAACTTTGATATTCGATAACTTTTTTGCAAGGAGCATTAATTGAAAAGATATCCTCTATTTTTCATTTTATTCTCAAGTTTTCTAAACCACAATGTTTTCGCAGACTCTCACTTTAGTACGGCACCAGCCCCTAATCCTTTATGGACCTTTATCCCCGATGTAAAATTTCCACCTAAGGTAACTGTGAGTCCCACAGGAACTGCTACTGTAAAATATATCGTAACCAATCAATCAAAAAAACCAAAGATTTTGATTATGAGCCCTATTATCGGAATCAATCAAGTGACTTCCGGGACGGGCAACTGTAGCAATCCTTTTTCATTAGGATATAAACAATCCTGTACTTTAACCTTAGAAGTGATTGGCTCTGAATTAGTAAGGAACATATCAGGTGGCCCTGTGGTTTGCAATCAAGGCAATCGCTTGCAATGTTATCAACCTGGCTCTACCAACAGCTTGAATATTACTAAAGGTGATGCGACGATATTTTATGTCAATGGCAGTAAGCCTGTAAACGGTAATGGAAGTAGTTGGACCAATGCATTTAATAATTTACAGTCCGCACTGGAAGCTGCAGATGTTGATCCTGGTTCGGTTGAAATCTGGGTAGCTCAAGGAGTTTATAAACCCACTCGAGTCTATGCGCCACAAGGAGTGGTTGGAGGAGCATATGGAGTTAACACCCCTAAATTAAGAACGTTTAATCTACCGAGTGATACAGCGATATATGGTGGATTTTCCGGGAAAGAAACGAGTCGTGGGCAAAGAAATGGACAGCGTTATCCCACTATTTTATGTGGTGACATGACCTCAACTTGTCTTAGTCCCTATGTAGTACATAGTAGCAACAATAGGGTATGGCATGTGCTTATGGCTGGAAGCGATGTTCCCCCAGGAGAAGGTGTTAAAAATGTTAAGCTCGATAGCCTCATTGTCAGAGGAGGTTATGCGGTAGGCCCAGATAGTGGGGTTTTAGGAGCCGCACGGGTACTTGTGAGTTTGGATTATGAACATGCTGCCGGCGGAGGTCTCTTGGCTCGCTATGGTTCAACGATTGAACTAAGTAATATGCTTTTTGAGCAAAATATAAGTGATGGTTCCAATGCCACAGTGACGGAAATTCTCAACGGAGAGTTCCTCGCATTAGCTTCAGGTGGGGGAGCTATTGCAGCAATAGATACTGATACTTCAATTACTATAAAACAGTCCAAATTTATTAATAATCTAGCTGTTTTTCCAGGTGGTAGTGGTGGTGCTTTAGAAAATTTGATTGATGCTGCGTATACGGTTACTTCAAGTCAATTTGAACAAAATATTGCTTTTCGTAATGGGGGAGCGATTCGTGGTAAAGATGGTGGAGATATCACCATTGCGTCAAGTAATTTCAAGGGCAATGCTTTAAAGGGCCCAGTCCCAGATGCAAGTGGTGGTGCTGTTGGAGTGATTAATACGAATTTATCAGTATCCAATTCAACGTTTACGCAAAATCAAACGACGCGTACCGGTTTTGGTGGTGGTGCGATTTTTTTCCACATACCTTTTAATGATGGCACTCCTCATTTTTTAACTGTTGTAAACTCTAAATTTACAGATAATGTTGCAGCCGCATTTGGAGGCGGTGGTGTTAATGTTTTTGGAATACTTCCCAATCCAGGTTCGCGAGCCAAGATCATGAATTCTGAATTTACTAACAACTCTGGTGGTGTTGGTGGGGCAATTTACATAGATTCAATAGTGACAACAGTAACACAATCTATGTTCTCGAAGAATAAAGCAGAATTGGAAGGGGGGGGGATTTTTGCTTCTAACTATGGGAATGCTCTACTTGCATCTCCTTTAAAACCATTGGCACAAATCTCAAATAATAAGTTTTTATATAATACAATCGAGGGAGTGCCTTCTGGGGTTCTTTCACCGCTAATTTTCTTTAATGGTATAGCCAATTTCTTTAGTGGAGGTAGTTCTTCAGTAACTACTATGGCACCAGGAGGCGGTGCCATAGCTGTTGAGTTTTCTGGAAATGCCAGGATTATTGATAATATTTTTGAAAAAAATACCGCACTGAAAAAACCATTGGAAGAGGATAATAGAGGAGGCGCAATACTAGTAGGAGGCTCATCAGGAACTCCATTAGCCATGAATTTGGCGCATGCGTGTGTCTCTTCGAATAAATTTTTCGGCAACCAAGCGAATATAGATAATAATATCGCGCTATATAATCCAGGAAACATCCCTGGAGGTGTAACAATTGATGCATGCGTTCTCCCGATAAAAAAATAGTAGGAGTTCTATAACTCGGATGAGACTCAGTTCTAATCCGGGTTTATAAATTTGATAGGGTTATACCTATAGTTCAATTCATTTTTATAAGATTTTTGAGTTCATTCTATGAATAAATTAGGATGGTTTGTTTGTTAACTTGTCTCATGTAAGGAGTTTTGATGAGGAAACACTGCTATTTAGTATTACTGATGAACATTTTAAGTGGTAGCGCAATGGCTGGTACCATGGGGGACTCTGTCTCACCTTTTAATTATGTTGCGGCATTAAGCATTGGTCCTGTATGGGAAAGTGGGGGTGCTGCTCAAACCTTTTTTTTGGCTCCTGGGATTGAAAAAACTTATACGGCGGATAAATCGACACATACACTTGCGGATTTTGAAGTGTTTTTGGGCCTGCAAAAAGCATTAACTCCAACATTCTGGGGGCAGTTAGGGGTGGCGGTAGCTGCAACGACCAATGCCAGTCTTTCTGGAGACATTTGGGATGATGCAGATCCTGAATTTGATAATTTTACCTACAGCTACAAAATTCAGCACACTCATGTTGCCGCAAAAGGGAAATTATTGGCTGATATGGGACTTATAGTGATGCCTTGGGTGAGTGGAAGCATTGGTGTAGGTTTTAATGAGGCACGTTCTTTTAGAAATACCCCGAAGATTTTTGAAGCGATACCTAATCCGAATTTTGCCTCCCATACTCAAACGGCCTTTACCTATACGGTGGGCGCAGGAATACAGAAGGCATTGAGTCAGAATTGGCAAGTTGGGGTAGGTTATGAATTTGCCGATTGGGGTAAAAGTCAACTTGGTCGCGCCTCAGGCCAAACAATAGGAGAAGGTTTGGAATTGAATCACTTCTATACAAATGGGGTTTTATTCAACATTACTTATGTTGCCTAAACACACCGGTACTTAAGGAACATTAAATCACGAGTTTCCTAAATAGTGTGAGCAAAATGATGCATCAAGCTCATCCTGGTGGGATGAGCTTGATTTGCAGGTTAAGGTTTAAAAGTTCTTTTTGATAAGACGTCCAAACTGTGGAGATCTTTTGTTTTGGTAGCGTTCGCCGCTGCAAAATCGGCACCAATACCAAACTCATCTCGTGACAGGATTTTTTGTTGGCTGGTATCAAAAGCAGGTAATACCCAAAATGGGTCATCAAAAGCTCGAATTTTGGCCCCAAGTAATTTCGCCAATTTTTTACCAAAGGCATTGCTGACAACATCCGAACAAGAATATAACCAGATTTCAGCGTTTGGAGCCCATGCTTTCTTGAGTTTAGCTTGTAATGCTTTAGTCGCAGCTTTTTTACTAATGGCGGTTATCAACGCTGAATCCAAGCCCGCTGATTTAATATCATTGCCCAATACGGCATCCCATTTTCCCGTAGTGCTTAAGGTACCTTTAAATCCTACATCTGCACTTTCTGCATATAAGAAAAGATTAAGTCGTACCACTGTAGATGGGTGAGTTGTTCCAAAGCCAGGTACCTTTGGTGCAAAATAGATTACTGTATTAATTAAATCTTCTACAGAAGTCATCACTTGACCAAAAGGTTTAGTACCTTGATTATTGGCGCTCGTTGCAGCAGGACTAATGCTGTCAAAATCCTCTTCGGAGGGCAGCCATTTATCATTCGCTAAACCTTGAACTTCGTCGGCTTCGGTGGCCCATGGTTTGGGAAAACTTGCATAGAAAGCCAGTTCAAATTGAATCACTGAAGATGTAGTAGTACCGGAGCCACCACCACCTCCTTTGTCGGAGTAACTGGCAGGGATAATAGAGGCACCTGATTGTCCTAAACTTCCCCAGTTCATTTTGGAAAGTACTTCATCTGCTCGACTATTACCTCCAAATAGACTTCTAACTTCATTGGGTACTCCAGGCATAGTGGGTTCACTTGTTCCTCCTGAGCCTCCTCCTGAAGAACCGTCACCTCCTGAATCTGTTGAAGAAGGAGCAGTCCTTGGAGAGCGCTTATCCATTTCTGTGGCCGTATTCAATAAAGCACCACCTTCAGAAATATTTTTACTGGCGCCTGCATTTGCTGAAGGTAATCCCATTGCAGCCATGGCCAGTTGCGCAGCAATTCTTTTTTCTTCAATGTCTTTTTGAGCGGCAACTGCTAAATTGGCCGCGGCTTGTTTGCCTGCCTCAATACCTGCGCTGGTTGAATTACTTCCTAACGCTTGAGCTAATGCAGCAGTGGATGCAAGTCCTGCCATATCGCGGAACATGCTACCGTTTTGCACTGCATTTAATATCGCTCCGATACCAGTTGGATCAGGAAGTGATGTAGGATTCATAATATTTAAAATTGGGGCTCCCAATTGACCAGGGGTAACATCAATTGACTGAGCTCGAGATTCCATTTGAATCGCTGCAATTTCAGGAGGTTGTAAAGGTATTGGTGAATCTTGCCAATTCCAAAAGCGCGTGGCATCGAGACGTTCGGCACAATTAGAGCGACCCAATACTGCTTCAGCAAAAACCCCTCCAGTTGGAATGGGAATAAGTTGTTCGGCCGCTGCATTAGCACCTAATATCAACCCTCGATCTTTTAGCCAACCACGCCAGCTTTTATGAGCTGCATCCTCCGTATTGGATTCAGTATCTTCAATGCCCACTGCTTTGATAAAGCTTGGCATGCGAAATACTAAATAATTGCTTGCTACCATAACTGGATTGGGATCAATCAAATCACCTATGGGTTTACCTTCAAAGGTAAATGCTGATAAAAGCAAAGCAATTTGTGACGGATCCAGGGCTCGCCAAACGACTTGACTGTAATACAGTCGATTTTGCTCAAGGTGCATTTTTAATTCAGCTTCATCGCTTTGGTTGACTGAAAAACGGCAAAGTTGTAATTCTACTGCATTAGGACTCACTTCAACGGGTAAACTAATAGGGAATTTTGCACTGTTGTAAGTGAGCTGCAGAGTTAATCTTCCAGTTAAGTAACTCGTATTCGCTGAGGTAATTCTAATTGCCGCTAACTCTTGAATTGGAATTGATTCAGTAGTAATCCAGGTAATGGGACTGATGCTATTTAATTTAACTATATTACCAGATTGCAAGTCTACGTTTACTGAGGTAATGGAGAAGGATGAACGATTTTGAGCAGTCAAATCAAGTGAAATTCCGCAAAATTCTGTTTCACCTGGTAAAGAGACATTGGTTGTACCGGGCTTTGTTATGCTTGCTAAAGTAATACGAGATGCTCTTATTAATTCATCATTGAGCCAATATGGTCCGCTTGGTGTTGGGGTTGGCGTTGGATTTGTAGGTTCTGCTGCTGGCGGGGGTGTATTTGCTCCATCCTCCGAGGTGTTCGTGGTGTTTGTAGCGGCTCGCATCGAAACATTGAGTGGGATCCGATCAATCGCCGCTACATGATCAAATACGGAGCGTGTTGGGCGAAGAGGGAGGGTAGGTTGAATAATTACGGAACCAAATTCCCGGCTTAATAGCTCCTTGGCACGCTGACTTATCGCCGCATTGGCGAGTATTCCTTGATAGCGTTTAATCGTTGCATGCTCAAATTGAATTAATTTCATCGGCACAAAAAGACAGCGCTCCACTTGTTGTAATTGTACATTGACCCTATAAATTTCAATGACCTCATAATATTGTATCGTTAAGGCATGCATATGGTTGTAGTTGGCGATGATTCGAGTCGATACGGATTGATGCTCTTCTTCTGAAACCTCTTTAACAATTGAGGCACGGCGATTTCGCACTGAGGAGGCAGCTTGTTGTGTCGCATCTGAAACCCGTTGATTCATCGTTGCAGAAAGATTGCGGGTTCCAGATGAAGTTGAGAAGCTTTCTGCATTGGAACTTGATGTCGCGGAGGATCCGCTTCCTCCTAATGTTAAGGGGCCTAAACTTAAACCCAAACCGCCGCCGCCTGCTGAAGTTGTTGAACTGCCACTCGTTTTTGAAAAGCCAGTTTGTACTTCTGAGGCAACCGCATCTTGTACTTCACTTATCGCGCGATTATGAGTGGAGGTATTGGTTAGATTTTCTGATTCAGCAATGGTTTCTTGCCCTGATGCTTTGACTTGTCGGGACCAGTCCATGACAGCAATACGCGTACTTTCCCCGGGTGCAAGGGCGACACTATGGAGTAAATTACCTAAAGTTACTCCTTGAGCAAACCAAGATTGGGCAAAAGTAAGCATTGCCCCGACTGCTGGTTTTTTAAAGCCAAAATCAGATGAAACTGTGGGGGAGATATCAATTGGACCTGCGTTATTTAAATCCGTTGTTTCCTGAGGTGAGACCTGATCAATCACAACGGAACGATAATAATGCCGCTCAGTGGGATATTCTCCTAGTTTAGGAACTAATTCACTACCTTTTTCTTCTTCCTCTTGGTTTAAATCTGGAATTCCAACATCCAATATGACTTGGGCGGCACAAAATGGCGGCCATCTACCTAAATCACCGATGGTTTCAACTTGCAAGTTATTCTTTATTTCGTTAGCAAGGCTTGTACTAATGTCTCTAAAGACATCAATTCCCACCCCTACTAAAGCGTCAGGAGTTTGTGGGGCATCTGAATCAAGAAAACTCGATGAAATTTTTCCGGAGCGTGCAACAATGGAATTACCTTCTCCATTTGCTGCAGCAGCAATATCCTGAGCAACTTGGAATAAAGCACAGGTCGCTAAATCATATACCGTTTTAATTCCCAGTTTATTTAAGGTTTGTTCGGTTTGATTTGAGATTCCCAACAACGAAGAAACGGGTTGACTCAACGCGTGTAAAGCATCCATTTTGGTAAATTGGAATTTTAATCCGTCGCGGTATCCCATTTTGAACTCCATTTCAAATACGGTGTTAAAATTATACACTAAGTACAAAAATATACCAGTTTATTGTGTGTTATCTTTATGTGCTATTGTGAAAAAAAACATCATGATTGACCGGGATAAAATGTGTTGATACCTGGGTTTGGTCTGAGATTCCGCATGGATTTTATAGGGTTTAAAACTTTAGAGCTACTCTAGTTATTCATAGGATGAAGGTTTTTTTCTTAATACCTTTATCTCACTTTGTCTGGATTTTTCATCTAAAATCTTTTGTTTTGCTCGCCTGGAACGTCTTTTCTTTTGGCGTTTTAATTGTTCAATTTTTTGTTGTTCTTTTGTTTTTTCATCACTTACTATCGAATGTAATTTGCCACAAAGTCGTATTCGTGCAAAATAGCGATTGTCTTCGCGGCTTCTGGACTCTTGGCATTTTATTTCCAAACCGGAAGGTATATGTTTCAAATAAACCGTGGAAGCTGTTTTATGCAGCTTCTGGCCTCCTTTGCCACTCCCTACGATAAATTTCTCAATGAGATCGGCTTCACTTATATGAAGTTGAATCATTAAATCGTTTAATTTATCCCATTTCTCTTTATTAATCATGATTATCTATTTTCTTGTGAACATTTATGCGCATCGTCAGTCGTTGTGAAGATTTCTAACTTACACGTAAAATTGATTACTTTGATATTAAGTTGAAAAACATTATGGAATCCAGAATAAAATCATCCTTTACGTTAAAATGCCATAATTAATACTTTTTGATTTGATAATGATTTAAAAGCATTGCGTATATCATTTTGATCGTATAGATTGCAAGTTAGGCGAAATAAAAACTAAAGGATTAATGTTATGTCAAACTGTTTCGTTCCAACCAGAAAAAAAGATAATTTGCCAAATCCAAATACTAATTTGTACATAGTTCAGTCATTTATCAATAAAAAAGAGAGCTTTTAGGTTTACTGCTTCTCGTTCATTTAACGATACGTACATTTTTATTCATTTACCCAATCATAAAAAATCTTATGAAGGTGTAGTTCTCGCTGCCATATAAGTTTTTTATAAGAGAACGTGAAGGAAAATAAAAATAAAAAAGGAGTCGATATGTTTCTTGTAGAAAATAGTGGTAAAGGCAACTGTATGTACTTCGCTTATAGCATTTCTTTAATGTACTATTTACGGGCTAAGAACGCTCCGGATAGTACTGAAGATATTTTCAATAAGTTAAAACTTAAAGAAGATGATAAAATTCAATTGCGTAAATTATTATCTAAGAGTTCAAATTATCAATTTACATCACGTGAGATCAAAACCATTATAGAACCTATTCTCGGCAGGGCAACCAGGAACTTAGCAGCAGAACATACAAAACGAGAATTTAAATCATCTCCACATGATAGTCCCTTGTTTACTTCGGCGAAATACGGATTAGAATTTTGTTTCAAACAATCATTGCGGGCAAATAATTCAGAATTATCCGTATTAATAGATCATGAATTTACAGACCCGGATTTTATTGAGGCTGAAATTTACAAAGTAAGCTGTACCGATATCGCAATGACGGAATATTCACTCTTAAGAATAGCGCATGTTATAGAGGAATTTAATCGTCTATGGTTAATTGAAGAAGATAAATTAAAAAAAGAAGAGAAACCGCCCACAGAACGCGAGATTCAAATTCTGAAAGAGAAACTCTTGGATAATATACTGAGAGATGAAACAGTGAATTTATTTTTATTAGACGATGAGAAATACCTAAACCTTTACATAGACCATCTGCAAAAAGAATGTGTATGGGGTTCAGAAGAAACTCTTTTGGTTTTACATCGTGCGATACAGGGGGAGCGCATAGTACGTAATCCAAAGGGAACTTTTGATACGTTTTATGATACTGAAATAGTGATGCATCTCCATACAGAGGGACAGACTCCTTTTTATCAGTCTAGTAATCCGGAGATTATTTTGAATAATCAAAAGAATTTTCATTGGACCTCGATAATTCCTGAGTCAATATTTACAACGAAATTAACCGACAAAGAGCAAATGCTTTTTGAACTCCTTGATGAAATGCGCACGATGACTCCTAAGATACCTATTTTATTCGCAGAGGATAGAGTCGAGCATGATTGGCTATCCATTTTAACGAATCAGATGGATATTATTTCTACCAATCCTGCTTATGGAATTAAAGAAAAAGCAATAGAATCCGTCTTTCAGCTTATAGGTAAAGTGATGCCCAGATTGGGATTAGAATCTTCGTGGAGGCCATTACTGAGCAATTTTCTTTTAGCATTGGTCGATTGTACGCCAATATTTTTAGCGAATAAGTCAGACCCAACGATTGCCCAAACTGAAGAAAGCAAAGAATTAACTGGTCCTAAACGAGCTCAGACAGGAGAACCAAGTAAATTTTCGCAACATACTTTGTTTAAATCGGGAGCGATCCAAAAATCATATCCTCAAGAAATTGCTCATTATATTTCTGAAGGCAAACAGTCGGGTCCAAGAGTGGCAAAAGCTCTTAGACAAATGCATCAAAAGGGGGCTTATTCTCCAGAACAATGTAGAGACGTAGCGCTTCAATATATGAGTTATGTAAAATATAAAAAGCGTCATTTTGTTCTGACAGATGTGAATCACTTTATAAAAGAAATGAATGAAATGATAAAAACCAACCATGAGCGGGATTTGGCGTTTTTAGAGGTCAGTGATAAAAGCACAGTTCGGGATGTTTTAACAATATAAAGAATTTAGCATAAGGTTCAATGGTTGGGGAATTCCCCAACCATTGAGGAGTGTTATTGAGCAGGTTGATCTGCTATATAATCATCATCAGAATCGTCTGAGTCATCTGGGCTTGCTAAAAACTTATCTTCATAATCAATCACAAAGCCGGCAAAAATACGAATGATGCGATCATCAATCTTTTCAGGATAGTGTACAGAGACACTCCAGGTTTTGTCGCTTATGTTGCGGTTTAATTCAGCGATTGGGTGAGGATTGTTGGTTGATGTTAAAATAACAAATCGGTCAAAGCTTGGATTAGCGTAAGCAAAGCCAATTTCAGTTGATTTTCCTGACTCATCATAATCATAAATAGTGAACTTTGCTGATTCGAGTGTTGCTAAATTTCCATCAATAAAACCAATTTGCACCCCACGGGTATCATAAATATCAATTTCTTTAGCCCATGCATAAAGAGAACCTAAAGAAATGATTCGTGTAATTCCTGTTGCTTGCCATCCATCTTTATCGGATAAATCATAGTTTGTACGGATACGGAATGCGCTCTTTTTTATTGAGCCAGGATATGTTTCTTTTAGAGGTGATTTAATCTGATAAATTTCAGAAAATTTATAAATATCTTTTGTAACTACAAAATCATAAGGATGGTCTTCATGAACACCATAACTATTAGCAAGAGTTGCATAGGATATTGTAATCAGGAAAAACAAATACGACACCAATGATTTACGCATATATGGACCCCTTAGATTATAAATAATTTGAAAATACCAAGTTGCAACAAAGAAAAATAAATAAAAAATATAAATAATTCAATGTATTCATTACCTCGTGAGAGGTTGGGGTATAGTAAAGCAAATTGATTAAGGAATAAATTGTTTCTAGTGGTTCGATGCTTTTTTTAACATAAACTGAACAAATAAATGATTATATGGTTAAATAATGCCTATCTCTTGAGGTTTAAACTATAATTAAACTAAGTCTCATTCTATAAAAAGGAATTTTACAATGAACTTACTTCTATTAATTGTCTTAATTATTCTTTTATTAGCAGTACTTCCTAGATGGCCTTATAGCAGCGGTTGGGGATATTATCCCAGTGGTGGAGTAGGTTTAATTCTTATTATTGTGATACTGGTATTATTGTTACGTTGAGGTCCTTCGTGACATAGGACCCCAAAAGCCTGGGTGCTGTGCTGCACTTAGGCTTTTTTTATTGAACTTCTACAGTACTAAAGCCTACTTTGGGCCATCAAGGTTTGTGGATTGCACTGTTTGATCCTCCACTATTTCTTGCTTTTCTACTGCAGAATTTGAAAATAAAAAAGTAGGGGCTGCAATCTTGTCTTTATCACAATCAAAAATGCTAAATTGGGTAAGATTCGAATTACCAGATTTCTTTCCAAGAGGATTTTTTGCCAACTTTACTCCATTTTCTGAAAGAGATATTAGATTGATTTCTTCCTGTATTCTTCGATGTCCAAGATTCACCATAGATATTTGAGAATTTAATTCAGCAATCTTGGGAGCGAGCGCATTTAACTCTTCTTTTAATTGCTTTTGTTGCTGACTTAATTCTTTCTTCTCTTTGCGCTTCATTGAAGAGTCTTGCTTTTGTTGCTCGATAACCTCTATCTTGTGCTTTAGTATGGATGCTTGCAACATCAAACTTCTCATAGGAATGGTTACTGATTTTTTGGAAGATTCTTTCATATGTTCCAGTTGTTCCCGTATAGAATGCCTTGTGTTTTCTAAATGCTCCAATTTATCAGCATGGCGTTCTTTGAACTCATCATCCCATTTTTTATCTGTGATGTAATTTTCTAATATAGGGGTTAATCGACTTATAAATCCACTTAAACCCAAAAAGTCTGTTGCTGGGAATAGATCTAAATCTTGGGTCAAACGCGGAGCCATAATAATCGCAAGATTCGTGTATGTCATGCGATTGGTCTCTTGAAATCTACCGACTTGGTGCATTAAGTAGCAGTAATGATCAAGAATCTCTCCGGCGCGTTGATGATCTACTCTCTTCGAAAGAAGGAGATCACAAATAAAATCATCGAATAATTGAGCTGCCATACCAAGATTTTTTTCAGGTTGTGAGTCTAATAGAGCGCTTAATTTTTTAGAGAAGGTGATTAGTAATTTGTCACCTGAATCTAATAACTGGGTCTCTTTAAAAAGGGTGGGAATCATTCCTAAAATGTTATGGAGATGCTCACTATTTACTTTATCTTTTTCCATTACATAGTGACTTAAAATTTTCACGTTAAATTGTTCACGGATAAGCCACTCAAGTAATTTTTCGGTCTCCTCTTTAGAGCCAGCAACTCGAAAAGCCCCAGAGATTTTTAATAACTCGGGATTTTGGGATACTAGTTGAACAATGCTTCGAAATACATTCACTATTACATGGGTATTGTAGGGGCCAGGCATTTAAATTCTCCAGATAAGAATACAATAAACGACAAGGTTTCGATTTTTAATAGGTCAAAAACAGATAAGGCACAATAACTTTAATGTTATTGAATTTAGATTAGACATCAACAACCATATTAAACCCCCCATAAATCAATCGCTTGCCATCAAAAGGCATTGGATTGTTATCGGGTTTTAATCGGGGATCGTCCATGGCTTTTTTCATTCCTTCATCACGAACTTGCTTGGATGGCCAAAGAATCCACGAAAAAACAACGATTTCATCTTCTTTGCACTTCACAGCCATAGGAAAAGACGTAATTTTTCCCTCAGGTACATCATCTCCCCAACATTCGATTAGTCTTAAGGCACCATGTTCTTTAAATACTCTGCCTGCCTTAGTTGCTTGTGCAATATATTGTTCTTTATTTGCTTTTGGCACGGCAACAACAAATCCATCTACATAATTCATAAACAATCTCCCTTTAATTTATGAAATATAACCGATTATTAATATGGCACATTTAATTCGATTATTCCAAGTATCGCATGATGATTTCTTTTTTCCTAGAAAAACAATAACTTGTACATACGGAGAAAAATAAATCTCCTAAAATCATGTAACATTCTATAATTAAGATAAGGAAGAACAAATTAGAGAAAAAACTATGTTTAAAAGAATTGTTTTATTTCTTGCTACGAACTTAGCCATACTCTTAGTCATTTCTTTTATACTAAGTTTATTCAATATTAGCCCATACCTGACGCAATATGGTTTAAATTATAAAGTTCTATTAATCTATGCTGCGATTGTGGGCTTCACAGGATCATTGATTTCACTTTTTATTTCTAAATGGATGGCGATTCGTGCGTTTAATGTCCAATTAATTGAGAGACCAAAGACTGAAGCAGAATCTTGGCTAATAAATCAAGTACAAGAGTTAGCCAAAAAAAGAAACATTGGGATGCCAGATGTCGGAATCTACGATAGCCCCGAACCGAATGCGTTTGCAACCGGATGGAATAAAAACAATGCTCTTGTTGCTGTTTCAACAGGATTACTCAATGCGATGCAGGAAGATGAAGTACAAGCCGTATTAGGGCATGAAATGTCTCATGTTGCGAATGGTGATATGGTAACGCTCTCTTTGATTCAAGGTGTAGTCAACACTTTTGTAATCTTTTTTGCCCGTATTGCTGCATTTTTCGTGATGCAGTTTTTTAGAAGAGACAGTGATGAAGAGGTACAAGGTGGTTTTGTTTATTATGGAGTAGCTCTTATTTTTGAATTACTGTTTGGAATTTTAGCCTCCATGATCGTCATGTGGTTCTCTCGCTATCGCGAATTTCGAGCTGATAGAGGTTCAGCGCAATATGTTGGTAGAGACAAGATGATTAAGGCGTTACAACGTTTGCAACAACTCATGAATCAAACACCAACCGATGATCGTGCACCAGCTTTTAATGCGATGAAAATATCGAGCCGCGGAAGTTGGCTTGCTCTTTTCTCAAGCCATCCTCCGCTTGAAAAACGAATTGAAGCATTGCAAAAATATAGATAATTGTTTATTAAGAGACAGACTAAACTTTATAACCATTTTTTCTTTTTAAAATACCTAAAGGGTAACCATGCAGAAATTATCATCATGAGTATCGCAATAGGGTAGCCTATATGCCAACGTAACTCAGGCATATCATGAAAATTCATTCCATAGACGCTTGCTATGAGGGTTGGTGGAAGGAAAATAACAGCGGCAACTGAGAAAATTTTAATTGTATTATTCTGCTCTATATTAATCATGCCTAAAGTAGCATCAAGTAAAAAGCTGAATTTGGTAGACAGGAAGCTTGCATGTTCTCGAAGCGCATTAATATCTTTTTGGATTATGACGAGATGGGTCATTATCTCTTTGGCGATATCAGAGCTATATACTTGTTCCAAGTATGAGATTAAGCGAGTAAATGATATTAAACTTTCACTGGCTTTAGTGCTTAAGTCACCGTTTGCACCTATATATTGCAATATATGTTTATAATTAGTTTCAGGTGTCTGATTATTTTGTTTGGGATGAAAAATAATTTTTGATATTTCATCAAACTTATCGCTAATTTTTTCTAAAATATCAGCAAGCCTATCTACTGCAGCATCTAATAATCCTATTAGTAGAGCATGTGTATCGTACTCTTTAGTTTTAGAGCGTAATAATTTTTTAATAAATAATTTAAATGGATGCAACTCGACATAACGCAAGGTAATTAAGCATTTTTCAGTAAGTATAAAAGTGACCACATCCGTCTTAACTTCAGGTAAATCGGATAAAGCGACCATTGTTGCTGTCATATATAAGACATTATTTTCACTATACAATCTACTGGAGGGTTCGATTTCTTCAACTTCTTCTTTAGTCGGTATTTCAATGTTCAATTGTGCTTCGACTATTTGTTCTTCTTCTTTTGTCGGACACAGTAAATCAATCCAAAGTGCCTCTTGGAGTAGATCTTTAGACTCATCATTAAGAATTTTAGACTGTATGCGAGAATCAGTTTGGTAATAAATGACTACCATGTGATTTATCCTTTTCAGTGTAAAAAGGTTGTAGCCTTGTTTTTATCCTATCTTATCTTGTTTTAGGGGAAATAAGTAGCGTCATTCTTAGGTTGTTTCATAAATAATTTCGACCTCTAAATAAACAGCAAGGCATAGATTTTTTTCGTTTTTTTATTACTGTGTTTGACAACTTAACTCAATGCTTAATATTTAGTTAAGTTGTATTGTGTAAAATATAAATATCCAGGATATACATTACTTTAAATAGTGAGTTTAATGATGTTGTCTAAACTAGCCCCTAGTGCAACTAAATATTTTAAATCAAAAGCCAAGAAAACTATAAATTTAGGTGGCAACACACATGTTGTTCGTTATTATTCTCAACACAATTGGAAGAAATATAATGAAGGATCTTGTGATATTGAGGGGGTGCTCCAATCAGGTAAAGAAGCATTTCCTGATATTTTCAAAGATAAAACAGTTGAATTTACTGCAGTAAAAAATTCGATACAAAAGGCAGAAGAATTAAAGTTAATGCTAAGAAGTTTTGGACACTACAAAGGGCATAGTGGTACATCCATGGGCGATTTAATTCTGTATGAAAGCGAGCGACGCTCATTACAAATAACAGGAGCTTTAATTCCTTTATTAGTCAAAACACCACCTCAAAATTTGGAGTTTGGTCGGTTTGTCCGTGATTTCCACTCAAAACATATTGTTCCTGTGATTCCTCAAATAAACATGGCCTCTGAGCGAGTGAAATATCTTGATTGGGTATATAAGATGTTACATGATGCAGGTACGGAGCAACAACATCCGCAGATTCATAAGCATTATCGTAACTTGAAAGCAGAACTCATAAAACGAAGAAAAGAGGGAATTATTGATGCATCGGATCTTGGGATTAGTGAATTGGCGATAATTCGAGTAGCAGATGAATTACTTAAAAAGGAAGTTGATGAACAAATATATACTGTTTCAGAGTCCGTAATTGAGTTACTTCTTAAACAATGCAAATATGAGGCTTTACCTTTAGTCTCAGCAATACAGGCAAATACATTTATTGGTGTTCCAGAAAAAGCACCTACACATTATCCTGACCGGTTCACCGTTTTGATGGCTGGAGGACCTGGTAGCGGTAAATCAATTACAACAGAGGGTTTTGCTGTACAATTGCAACAGCAAACAGGATATGCATTAGATGAACTTGCTCTACTTACTGTTGATAGAAAACGAACCATTTTTTATGCAGATGAATGTGTCCAAGCTGCTCACAAAAAGTATATTGGTGCATTGACGCATACAGAAGCCGTTGTGACTTATAATATGAGCGGTGAATTTCTAACGCGTCGTATGGATAAAAATAAGAAAGTACCAAATGTATTCAAAGAAATGTGTAATATCTGGCCTAAGTGGCTTGATATAGGCTTAAAAAAAGATGGAACTTATTTGATAACCGTTTCGACAAGAAAGCCAGAGAATGCAGTGGATGGTGTAATTCAAAGAGGTATGGCGAATAATGATTTTATTACTCCTCCTGAATATGTATTAAATTCTTATCGTAGTGTCAGTGAACGTTTTCCATTAGTAGTTCAAGAAAATCAGTCTAAAAAAGTAATTATTAGTGTTGTAAATAATGAAATGGCAATTGAGAAAAAATTCAATCGCAAGCAAGATCAAGAGTCTGATTCAGAAGATAACAAGCCAGCTGTGGTCGTCGATTGTGAGACAAACACAATCTATGTAATAAATCTTCCACAATATATGGATTTTATCAATCAAAGTCAGCTTAATTGTAAAGCAACATCCGCACAAGAACTTTATGAAAATGCAGATATTTCAATTGCTGCTGGCATAGCAAGAGTAATCGATCCAACTAAATTTGGATCGGCTAAAATTGCATTTGTGCGTCAGGACATTGGTTCAACTTCGATTAATAACCTTGAAAAAAATATAGTTGCAACTGTTCAAGATGGTGTACTCAGTGTTCCAGATGAAGAGGAGTTTGCTGCGTTAAAATCTAGTGCTCCAGAGCATTTTGAAGAGTTAGAGAGTTTAATCTATCAATGCCCACTGATAATAAAATAAATTGGATTAAAGAAAAATTAGTGAAGCCAGGGAGGATTATTCCACCCTGGACTTGAGAGTCTAATTTAGCTTGTGAACACCTGGTTCTATTCGTCGGCTTACTTTATCTTTGGAACGGGCCCTTGAGCATCAATGGACGAGGAGTTTTCTATCTCATCCACAATTACCTTAGTAGATTCATTTAATTTTGTCTTAGTTCCTTTTTCCTTAAGTACGGTCCAATTTATTTCTTTAAAAAAACTGCTGGGAGCAGCGCTGTTCTTTAGTGCTTTCTGAGGAGCAGAAGTAGCAAATCTTTTAAAAAACATCATCATCTATAAAATCCTTTTTTAATAAAACATGCTTTAACTATGATAGATTTTTATAAAAAATATGCAAGTTTTATTTTTTTTACCAAATAACACGAGGTAAGTTATTGTTTTTTTGTTGGATTTAGCTCATTTTTATCTGGCAATGGATTCTTATCTAACTCTTGGGCAATCGTTCGGGTATTTTTATTCAGGGAATTTATTTGTTTTTTATCCGAAGTAACAGTCCAGTCAATCGATTTTCCAAAATTTTTTGGAATTTTTTTAGACATTCTGGCTCTCTCCTAAATTATCAATCTACTTTATGTATATATTAGCAAAATTTCCTACACTAATCAGTTTAAATGTAGACACATTCTGTTTGTGCTTTATAGTTGGCATGAATCCAACAATTTTTTACAATGTGTTACTAATCATAGCGATGATTTTTGCCATTATCTATTTAGTTATCAGAGATAGAAATACATCATTATGATGTGCTCAAAAGAGTGGTTGTTCAATTTGAATATACACAGAACTAAAGGAAGAGACATGTTTTCAAAAATTGATCAAATAAGAGAAAAAAATAAGAAAAAAGTGATAAAAGCAATATCTGAACTCGATGATGTAACTTATGAAACCGTTTCAATCTCTTTACCTAAACAACTTGCAGAGGGCTCATTAGCATTAGAACATAGCGTTTATGTGCCTTTTGATCCCAGCACAGCGAAGCCAAATGGTGTTGGGCGCTATCTTATTTATGATCATTCCGATGAAAAAAATCCTTTTTCCATTTGGGCATTTGCATTTGCGAAAAGACAGCAAACCACAATTCATGACCATAAATATAAGGGCACTGTAACGGTTCTGGAAGGGCCAATATCTGAGAAATACTATCGACCCACAAGTGAACTGACCGCGGCTTTAGAGGATCGTATTGACCGTTATCAGTTCCACTGCAACCGTGATGATTTAACTGGAGTTTTTGTTCATCAGCTCAAGCGAAGAAAAGGTTTGGGAGAAGGGATTAGTGTGACGTTACATATATATAACATGCCGGCTTATTTGGTAAGTTTAGAAGGGGGGAAAGTAGAGCGAAGAAACTTGGAAACAATCTATTCTAAAGATAAAACGATTGATCAAGAGAATATCCCGGCTTATACAGAAGTGCACCCCACGTTAAAGTTTGGCTAAACAAATAATTTAATCTCTATCAAAGAATTTTGAGACAGCCAATTCCATTTTTTGTCTAGAACATAAGTCGATGAGCCAGCGTATCACCTGGCTCACATATATATTATTTTATAAATTTAAAAATAGAAGTAGGGCTTTTTGTACGTGCATCCTGTTTTCACTTTGAGTGAAAATTATCGAAGCAGGGCTGTCTGGCAAAGTCTCGGATACTTCTTTTCCTCGTTCCATGGGCATACAATGCATAAATACTGCCTCAGGCTTCGCAAAAGACATTAAGGATTCATTTACTTGAAATCCTTGAAAGGCTTGATCATTTTCTTGACCCTCAAACCCCATACTGGTCCAAACGTCTGTATAAACTGCATCGGCATTTTTTACCGCTTCTTCCGGCTTAGAAAAAGCATGAATCATTCCTTTCCTAATGTTTTGTGCTTGTTTGACAATGGAATCATTCGGTTGGTGCGTTTTAGGACAGCAGTAATTAATTGTTATTCCTAATTGAGGTGCAAGGAGCATTAAACTATGGAGAATGTTATTCCCATCACCAATATAAGCTACCGTTAGTCCATCAAAGGAGCCGAATTGCTCCCATAGGCTTAATAAATCGGCAAGAATCTGGCAGGGGTGATGCAATGCCGAAAGACCATTAATTACAGGTACTTTTGCATAGGTAGCCATTTCTTGTAACTGTTCATCCGCATGAGTTCTTACCATAATAAAATCAGCGTAACCGTTTAGAACTCTTGCCATATCTGCAGGAGTTTCTTGTTTTCTGGTATTACCCACGCTTTCAATGGCTATTCCCCCCATACTTTGAATTGCCATTGCAAAACTTAATCGGGTTCGAAAAGAAGGCTTCTCAAAAATCATAGCAAGGCTTTTACTGGCTAGAGCCTGATGGTAAAAGGAGGGGGATTGTTTAAGCGCTTTAGCGTTCTCCAAAATCTGCATTAATTCCTTTGTACTTAATTCAGTTCCTGTCAGCAGATGCTTGGGTTTTTTAGAGGCAGTTGAATTGGTTAAGTCTGCTGATTCAGATGTTGGATAGTTACTTGACTCAAGATCAAATATTGCTTGTTGTAGATTAATAACAAACGTATTCGTTGTTACTTCACTAATCGACTGAGAAGAGTTTTCTGCACTCTGATTGTGATTTTCTGGGATAGTAAGGGACATGTTAGCCTCCATTAATTCATTCATAATGAGTCCTTTAACCATATATTTTCCAGCTTTTGAATTTCTCCATTTTCTTTAAGCTTTTGTAATGCTTTGTTAATTTTTATCGTTAAAGGTGAGCCCTTTTTGACGACTAATGCATATCCATGATCTGCTTTGGCAATGACAGAATGAGAGAGAGCCGTATGTTTTTTACAGTAGATCTTGCCCTGGGTTCCATCCATTAAAACGACATCAACTAGACCTGAAATTAATGCTTCAACAGCTTGGTTGTTATTATCAAGGACAGTTAGTTCGGCTTGAGGATAATTTTCACGCATCCAAATCTCCATAACACTTCCGAGTTGTACTGCTACTTTCTTTCCTTTGAGTTGGTTGGGTATTGTAACGGGCTGGTTGGAATGATACACCGCAGCCATACCTTCAAAGTAGTACGGTTCAGAGAAATCAAAATTGATTTTTCTAGGTTCAGTAATTGAGATTGTAGCTATGGCAATATCATCTTGCCCAGAGCTTATAGCTGGGAGAACCGCGCTGAATTGCATATTGTCAAAAACAGCGTTTTTGCCAAGTTCCTTAGCGATTAGTTTTGCTAAATCAATATCAAATCCTTTTATATTACCGTGATCGCTATATTCAAATGGTGGATACTCTGCTGTGGTGGCGAAATGAAGGGAACTCTCTTTTTCTTTTGTATTACATGAAGATAAGAGAATGGTTATTACGAGTATTACGAGCTTTAAAAATTGACCCATATGAATCTGAATCCGATATTTATTCATTAAATGAATATATAGATCATTTATTTTATTGTCAACAAGAAATGAATATAATTTCAATTTATAGAATATGCGTTCAATTAAAATAACCTTGGCAAGCCAATTACAAGTATTGGTTATTTTTTATAAATGCATTTGTTGCATATCAAGTAAAATCTAATTGCCGCCACGCTTCATATAAAATGACCGAAACCGCATTTGAAAGATTTAAACTTCGATTATTCTCGCGCATCGGAATAGAGAGGGAGGTGTATTGCTGTAAAACTTCTTTAGGTAAGCCATTGGATTCTGGTCCGAATAAAAACATATCTTCTGGGGTATATTGTATTTTCGAGTAACACTTCTGAGCTCGAGCACTGAAGGTATAAATTGTTCTTTGCTGATGTTGTTGAATAAACTCTTCCCAATTTTCATATTGGGCAATGGAAGCCCATTCGTGATAGTCAAGTCCCGCACGTCTTAATGCTTTTTCTTGTAATGAAAACCCAAGAGGGTGAATTAAATGCAATTTAGCTCCAGTATTTGCACACAGGCGAATGATGTTTCCTGTATTTGGAGGAATTTCAGGTTGGTATAAGGCAATATGAAACATAAGTTTTATAGAATAATAAATGTAATAGTTATTAAGGTGTATAACAATCCATCTTCACTTGGGTGTAGCGGATAATGAATTGTTCATACAGATTAGAAGATAGTAAATGCTTGTAAAATATAGTCAACCTCAAACTCGCTTTAGTTAGGGTTTGTTTATAATTTCAAGAGAGCGAACTCATTTTGTAATGCTTCATTATTTTGTTTATCGACCTTTTGAATATATTTAAAAAATGAAAACATACTCCTATCTTGCCATACGATGAGCGCAGTACTTTGAGTTTGAATTTGGGGTAGAACTTCTTCAGCATCATAGTCAACATCTGTTTCTTCATCTGGGAAAACAACGAATGGAGTTATTTGTGCCACACTCTGCTCTGTATCCTCAGAATCAAAAATTTCTGTAATATTTACAGTACCCGCAGCTATTATTTCTTTAAAGGTGGGTAATGCTCGAGCTTTTGATTGTAGGGAATCACTAGCATTTGAGGAGCCTTGCTGCATCAAGGCATCGCTAATTTTTAGAGCATGCTTATGCTCATGAGCATAACCAATTTTACTCACTGTGTTCTGGTAGAATTGCGCCATTTTTTTTGTTTCGTAGTCAACTCCATTTAATGATATTAAAGCAGGTATATAGACTACTGCTGAGTAATAGTTAATGGTTGTGCCTTTATAATGCTCACCTAAGCCTTGCGCAAAATAAACGGCTAATTGTTTATTGGTATTATTCTCATCGCAAATAAATAAATTAATTGCTTCTACATTCTGAGCTAATTTAGATGTAAGGCCGCATTGTTTTAAGCGCCAGGCTACTGAATGGATGGATAATTCATAAGGTTCTTGCGAAAGATATTGATAATAGGCTTGATTGATATTAACCACATGCTCAGGATCCCCAGTACCATCAGCAAGAATATAAATTTTTGCTTGATCTCCCAAATTTTCCTTAGTAAAAGTAAATTGCGCTTGATCAAAATATTCGTAATCTTCTTTTTTTTCATCGTGATGTCGATACATCACAATACCGGGAATTTTATCACTTTTTCCATCTGAATTTCTTAAACTATATCTCCAGTCCAAGGCTCTCATATATAGAGAAAAATTATTTTCACTCGCAGTAAAGGGAATAAATAGGAGATTATTTTGTTTAGATAAGTTCGAGTCAAGTTTTTTTAACATGGGAAAACTTCAGAAGGTAATGAATTTAGCGAATTATATAGATCTCAAATTAAGAGATTATTAAATAGGACATTTATTTTTTATAGGAGGGTCGTCTCATAAGGAATTGTGTTTGTAATTATCTATACGTAAAGAATAAAGCGTTTCTACATGCGGTTGGGTAGATAAAAACTGAATACTCCACAATGAAAGTTTCCCCTCGTAATCTAAAAACCGACCATCTGTGAGTACGAGCGGTTTAGTATTGACTATAATTAAAAAATTATCAGTAAACCATTTGAAAATAGTAAAATCCCTAAATAAAGAAGAGGAATTTTTGACATAATCGGGCAACTTTTGCGATAAGAAAAAAGGGTAACTTTTTACAAAGGGAGCCTTTGACTCTTTAAATAGTGGGGTTTCCGCATTAATAATATATAAGCGATTTGAAGTTAGAGCAATTCCTCTCCATGAAGTTGAACTCATTAATTGAGGAAATACCCGTACTTTCTGTGTATTTATCCGCATCTTGGCAAGTTCATCCTGAACTGCTGTCATTGCTCGATAATGTTGAAATCCATTAAATAACATAAATATGCTTACAAATATTAAAGCAAAAATGACAGGCTTTCTTTTATTAAAAACAACAGTACAAACAACCCCTAAACATAAGGGGATCGTTACAAAGGGATCTATAATGGAAACAATATCCCAACTTACTCGGGTTGTAGAAAAAGGCCAAAATAAGACGGTTCCATAATTGGTACATGCATCGAGCAAACCATGGGTTGCATAACCAATCAATGCAGCTAAAAAAGTAAGTTTCCAATTGGTTCGGAAGCGTTTAAAAACTAACAACGCTAAGGTAACAATCAAAGCACCTAGGGGAATAAAAAGCAAAGAGTGTGAGAAGTGACGATGATAAAGAAAAAAGAGCATAGGGTTGTCTGATTGCTGAATTAATACGTCTAAATCAGGTGCCATTGCTGCCAGACCACCAACAATCCAGGCATTATTTTTGTCTTTCTTGTATAAAATTGACTGAGAACAGGCAGCTCCCAAAACCGCGTGCGTGACTGGATCCATTTTTTATCCCGGTGATATTTTGTTGCTCATATTTTAATCCAGTTTACAGTGAATCAAAGAGAGCATCATAGATTGTATAATAATCCTTAAAATAAAGAGAGCTCTCTTTGTTATTTTTTTTGAAACTGCCCCTCCTAAAAAGTGGGCGGGGTTGTGCGAAATTTAATATTCAACGCTCCTCTTTAAATTTTGGGGCACATGCCAACTCAGTGAAAGAATGGAGGTATTGAAGTATTCATGATTGTTCCATGAGATGACTCATATTGAGTCATAAGAAGTTCTTTGATTTTCTCGGGTGTCGGTCTATTCTCAGGACTTGGCGATATCATAGGTAAAAGATGATGAGTGATGGTATCTTTTTCTACTTCATCAAGAAAAATAAGATCGTTATCAAATGTACCTTTCTGATTTAAATGGTATATTTCTTTTAATCCCCATCTCGGGGGAGGTGTGATTCTTTGTCCTCCAAAAAGTTCTCCAAGAATATGTCCCAAAGCAAATACATCACTTGCTGTGCTGGTGCCTTCTCCTACAAATCGTTCCGGAGCCATATATAAAGGAGTACCTCTTATATTTGGACCTGCATCATTTTTATATATTTTCTTAGCAAATGCATAATCAATAAATGTGACAATTGGTTTCTTGGGGTTAGAAACATCAATCATTATATTTTTAAGTGAAATATCATTATGTACCAATTCCCTGTTTTCCACTTGTTCTATATAAGCGTCAAGAATGGCAATAGAGATTGTTTTACGAGTTGCGTTATCGAGTTCTATTTTAGAGTTGCCATATAAAATATCATGTAGTGTGGTGCCCGGAGCTTTTCTAATGAATATATAGGCACAAAGTTTTTCCGAGTTGTCTCTAAAAAACACAGGTTTTCTTACATTTAAATGTCCTGCTTGCTTTGTTCGTTTGTATTCTTTTTCAATACTCTCACGCCATTGTGCTTCTTCTTTATCTTGTTTAAAGAACATGAATTTCCTCACCCGCTCTTTGTGAGGTTTTATATGGGCAGGTACAAACTCAAGTGCTTCACTAAAAGAAATTAACTTTCCTTCGATGTTGTCTACTGTAGCGTATTTTCCGATACCTGCGCGGCTATTTTTCATCACCTCAAAACAATCACTGATATCATCTTTCCCTAGACGCCAATTCAACTCATGCGTTAATTTAAAATGCACTTCTTTATGTATATAAATATTATCCGGTAAAAATACTTCGGGTTGATTATCCCCCTCTAAGAATTCTTTTAGGAATATGCTCTGTTCTTTAGTTAAGGCTGTCGGGTTAATAAGTGTAATTGATTCGTTAGCATCGTCTGTCGAAATTTTAGTCATTGAAAATATTTAAAATAGTAAAATGAACACAATTGTACATTTTAATTATTAACGGAACATTATATAGAAAAATTGGAAAGACAAGCGGTTTTGATCGGATGCTTTTCTTGGACGAGAGTTAAGGTAAAAGAACATTTCCAGAATCAGAAGATGTTTATAATATTTTAAATGACCAAGAAATGCCCTATAATGTCAAATTAAGATCTCATAGAGGTAATTTATGACACTTGAGAATACTGTTGATTCACAAATTGATCAATCAATTAAGGTTGATACAGAAAGTGAATTTTTTATAGCTATTGCGAAACACGATGTTCATAGCTTTATAATGTTAGGTGTCGTGGTGGATGGCAAACCTAAGCTCTTAGCGAAGGTAGGCAAGGGAAATATTATTGATAAAAGCTTTGGAACTAGCTGTGTTCAGCATTGCACCTTGTTTGGAAAAATGCTTGGAAGTCATTCAGATGCTGTATTACTTGATGAGGGGCTTGAGAGTACTATCTATTTTTCAGAAATTAGTTATCAAGCTTATGCGATTTCCTTTAATCAATATTTGGAATTTTTAGAGATAACACGAGATATTCATAAGGAGCAATTGGAATTCTATAAACATAGAGCAGATCCAGTTGGGGATTATAAAAATCTGTCCTTTCCAGAACGGGGAGTGTACAAACTCAGAAAGGGGATACATTGTTATATTCCTGAGGAAGAAAAGGCTCCTGGAGCAATCACATTCAATTATCAAGAGATTGGGACTTATAAAAAGGAAAGTACTCACGATGATAAGCGAGTTCGCCAAAATATAATTGATGAGTCAAAGGAAATTCATAGCTCTAATACCTGTCGTACAACAGCACGTTCTCTCCTTAATTATACCTTGCATTATCCTGCCAATGTTTCTAGATTATTTACCATTGGATTGGATTACAAAACAATACTATTAAATGGAAACACCTTAAGCCCAAATACATTTTATATTTTGCCCAAGCCACCAAATTGTTTTCAGGTCAATTCTACTCAAACGAAAGTACTAGATGAATTATATAAAAAGCTTGAAGATCTACCTAAAAAAGAGCCTGAATCAGACGTAACACGCCGAAAATTTAAGAAATTGAAAAAATTATATCTAGAGGTAAGCGGTGGGCCTGAATTATCTTTGAACCAACTCTTAGGGAAAATTATGGTTCATCGTGCAAAAAATACAAAATTATTCGATACGCGCAGAGGTCAAAGTATGTTTAGCAGTTTGGCTGAAATGCTTGGGTTTAAATTTAAAACAGGAACTCAGCAAGCCTATGACCGAATGGAGCAGACCCTAAATAAAGAAATCGAACGAGCAAAAAAGATTGAGGCTGAAGGTGAAGAAGTTGAAGATGATCAAGTCTGCCGACTGAGTACAAATTATCCTGGATCTTGATAGTTCGTATAATTAATCTTTAAGTCCATTTCCATTTGTAAAAGCTCAATACACGGGGTTAGAAAACCCCGCTGATCTTTGTCTTACCTGGGAGGTGCAGCAATCCCTATGAATACCACCATCCCATCACCACCAGGATTAAAGTAATTATTACTATAAGGAAGAGGTTTCCAATTATTTGCAGCCCAAATGTTTCCTGCTTGATCTGAAATTGCATGGGTAAGACGCATTAAAGGATTAAAACTGGGAGGTCCGCCCGCGCCATTAAGCGGGGTCCCGTCTGCCAGCAATACTTGGCTCCCGGCACTAGGTAAGGTATATCCAGTAGAGGGAGATATTGCGTCCCCTGTATTTAGACCCACCGGACACTTGGCTGTGTTAACACCGCAAAGCTTAGAAATTGAATATTTTGGAGGTAAGCCATTGCCCTCAAAATTAGCGACCCAAATATTATTATCACCATCAACAGTAACTCCCCATGGGCCAGATATACCTCCTCGATTATTATAGGCAACAACATTTTTATTCGGAGCAATTTTATAGATTGTGGAGTCTCCTGTAGAGGCCACCCATGCATTACCGTGTGAGTCCAGAGAAATTTCTCGTGTCGAGCTACCAGCCGGTAACTCAACTTCCAATGTTTTGATGAGTTTTGTTCCAGAAATCACATATTTATTAATTATGGAACCTGTATGGCCAGTTGTGGTTTTACTGTTACTCACCCACGCAGATCCATCTTTAGCAATGGCTATATCAAAAGGTCCACTATTTGCAGGTTCTTGATAATAAATTGCAGAATTTGGATCTCCGTTTAAGTAAACGACAATCCTATCATTGCCATAACTGGCCATCCAAATATTGTTATCTGGATCGGAAATGGTACCTTGAGTCCTATATAAAGATGAAATGTAGCCAAGAGGACCTGAAATCGGAATTCCCGTTGGCGAAAACTGAGAAACACTACCTTCACCTCCTGGAGGCAAACATGTATCGCAACTTCCCCATCCAAAATTTCCTGTCCATATCGATCCTCTAGTATCAATAGTAATCCCAAAAGCATTACCTAAAAGACCGCCGCCAAATAGGGGAGATGTTGGGGTGCCATTCGCTCCATCCGCAGGTTGACCATTCGGCTTTAAAACGATAAGCCAATTCGATGAGTTGGGAGTACCTTGAATCACATTATTAGTGATCCAAGCATAACCGTTCTTATCAAAAACGGTTTTAGCGGGTCCACCAAAAAGAGCGGTTAAACTGCCTGAATTATTAAACTTTACAGCTAAAGTCCAAGCATCGGGTTTATTTTTTAGAGAAGGCTGATAAAGCGAAAATTTATTCGATTGGATGTAAATACCTAAGACATTATTCGCTGGATTATGCGCGATATTTAACAACGCATCCAAGGTATTAGTGGGTGCAAAACCATTGATTGTTGTTAATGTAAAAAGAGAAGTACAAGCACCTTGGGAATTGCGTACACAAGAGGCAATTAAATTAGATAAATTATTAAGGGACCGCATTGTATTCGTTTGATTCGCATTTGGTGATGTTGTAATCACATTTGATAAGGTACCTTGAACTGGTGAAACTAAATTATCATTCATGCCTGAAGCAATTTTTAAACCTAATGACGTACCCTTAATTTGTCCATTGTAAAAAAACTGCGCCATCGAAAAAGCTGCACCTACGGTCGTCAATTCGTTAATCGTAATCACTGGAAGAAGCCGTTCGCCTATTATTGTCACAAGTTTTGTATTGTTTCCCTGGCGCGCGACTGCATAAAATGAGGCTGCTTTAGGTATTTGTTCAGGAGGAATGTACATATAAAATTGTCCAGAATTATTGGTTGTTGCGTTACCAATAGGTATGGAGGAGGTCGAGTTAGCTCTGTATATTGTAACACTTGCATTCACGAGGGGCGTTGCAGAAACATTGCCAGATTGCACTACACCTTTTACTGTAGGTTTTAATGCCTTTACATTCAAGGGTTCATTTGTTCCCGCACAGGCTGGAACATTTGGACTACAAACAAAAAGATGATGATGAGGATCCGGATCCTGTGGATTAACAGCCCCAGAAACAGTAAGTTCTAATGTGCAGCTAGCACCGGGTAATAAAGTAAATTTTGCGCCACATAAATCAGGATAATTTGCATCCGCTGGTACTTGGCTCACGTTAGGTGGCAAATATTTAACAAATCCAGCGGGAAGAGTACGGCGAGTATTATTAGTTACTGTGTACAATGCTGTTGCTGTAGTTCCTAAAACCAGTTGAGTAGGTAATATAGTACCCGCTTTGGGTACGACATTATAGGCAACTCCATAGCTCATAGTGCTTAACGAAGTGGCACTAATAAATAGAAATAAAGAGGACATCCATTTGTTTTTTTTCATGTTCCTAGTTCCTAAATTAAATAGCTTATTTGTACTATACCCTCTTGCATATAAAGATGGGGTAGCGTTAAAGTCTGAGTGAACGTCATCCCATCAAGTATTCCATCACCCAAGTTCGCTTCACCTAAGCCGACATAACGATACCCCAGTCCTAAGCGCCAGTTTTTACATAGGTCTAAATCGATGCCTAGGCCAAGACTATAAGCAAAGTTCGTTGTTTTATGATCCTCAAATTCTGGGGTGAAGGTTAAAAAAGGTGGGACACTTGTTTGATAATTTGAAGTCTTATTGAAAGCCGCTCCAAGGCCTAGAGATACATAGGGATGAAAAATATTTTTAACAGAGCGCAGTAACTTCCCTTCAAAAAAAAGTTGACTGCTTTTTATTTTATAATGATATGTGAACTCATCAGCTGATTGCTCATCAACACCTTGTATTAAGATACCGCTGCCTGAAAAATTATTAGGTCTATAAAAGCTTATACCAAGCTGCAAAGCCCATTGTGGATCAACAAGAACCTCACTTCCAATTGTTCCCCCCCATAACATCCTATTTGAATGTGAATGTCTAGACGTATATTGGTATGTTGTGAAATCACCGTCCCTATTTATGGTTTGAGAATGTCCTGTCTTGGCTTCGGCTACGCCACCTGAGAGGGTTAAAAAGGGATGAAACCCATTTGAGTATTGTTGCTTCGCTTGGTGACTTATTGCAGCAGATTCTGTATGGCCTGCATTCGAAGTTATCATCACTGAACTAAAAATTATAAAAAAAGAACGTATGGAAAAAAATGGTGAAAAAAAATCCGTAATTTTTTGTTTAAGCATAAATATTCCCTCCTCGCTCCCCATAAATGGGGTATTGAAATCCTTTGCAAATGAGTCAACTAAGTTATCACTTTCAAATTTAGGTTTCTGTGTGACAGTAGATTCATTTCTATTATTTGTTCACCAAGATAGCTGATTCTGTTTTTTTTCACAATGAACATCGAATGCTTATGAATCTATTGGAAATTTTAAATGAAGATAAGCCATAAGAAACTGATCTAGTGTTGCAGACAAAAAAGGTCAGAAGCTCCTGAAATGAAAAAAATTAAAAATTATCTCGTCAAGACTGTTTTTAAATTATTTTTTTAGATATGATAGTCGACCATCTTTCTAGATGTATCTCAATGTTTCCCTTGTGGATATCTTTCAACCTACTCACTTTATACGCTACCTATAGCAGGTGTAATTTTTGAATGATCCTTATCTAATAAGACTTCTAGGGTTTATATTGTTTCATTGCTCAATAACTTATCCCCATTTTCTGTGGATAAGTCTGTGCATACCCACTGGAATTCATTAAAATCCAGCAGTAGCTAAGGTAATTGTTTCGAGTGGGCATTCAACGTAAGTTTTTTAATCATCGTAGGCTTCGGAGCTCTGTCATGACTATTATTCCGGATCCTGAAGGGGATTGTTAAGCGGATATTTTGGCCAAGTAAAATAAAACGTTGTCCCTTTTCCAAGGGTTGATTGCACCACAATCGTTCCTCTTTGTGATTCCACAATTTTTTTTACGATACTCAAACCAATTCCGGACGATTCTAATTCATTGTTTGATTTTAACGTTTGAAACATCTGAAAAATTTTATCAAAATAAATGGACTCTATACCAGGGCCATCATCTGCAACGTAAAATTTATAAAAATGAAGTTCAGTTTCTTGCACACCTATTTCTATATTTCCTGTCGCCTGATTATGATGTTTTATGCTGTTACTAATTAAATTGGATAAAACCTGGCTTAGAGAAAGACGGGGAGTATAAAAAGTAGGGAAATCGCCATTTAAAATGATTTTAAATTGATTATCTGGCTGAAGACTATCGAGGATTTCTTCCAATAAAATTTTAGTATCAACTAAACTGGTAGATAGGTCGGTGTGACCCGTTCGTGAATAGAGCAATATGCCATCAATTAGATTTTTCATACGTGCAATACGTTTTCGCAATAAAGCAAAATTTAGTTTTGACTGGGCATCGAATTTACGATTATTGTCTTCCTCAATCCAAATTGAAAGTTTTTCAATCGCTCGTAATGGTGCTTTTAAGTCATGAGAAGCAATGTAGGCAAAGGATTCCAGTTCCTGATTTTTTTTTTTAACTCATCTTCCCTACGTTCCAATTGACGAATGCGAGCACTCAGTTGTTTATTGATTTTTTTCTGTGAGGCTAATGCTTCCCGCAAGCTCTGATAGTTATTGTCCATTTCCCATATTTAAAGATCCTATTTCTTTAATTATAGACGTAAATAAACGGGTTTTCTTTCTCAACCCGGAAAAGTTCATTTTTTTGTAAAAAAAACATTTTGTTACTATATTTATCATATTATCTCTTAAATGGAATTAAGAATGTCGCGGCAAAAAGAAAGGCAAGAAGTTGAGATGAATGAACGACCGTTCGATCTTCCCAAAAGTAAGACCTTAATGGAGAGTCGATTGCGCGATATTCTCGAGGCGATTGAGTCTGTGAGACGAGGTGATTTGTCCAAGCGACTAAAAAAAGATCAATATGATATTTTTGGGGAAATAGCTGATTCTTATAATAGTATGATGGAAGGATTAAGTAGCTTTACTTCAGAAGTGACTCGTGTTGCCCGTGAAGTCGGTACCGAGGGCAAATTAGGTGGTCAAGCGCAGGTTCCTGGTGTTACAGGTACCTGGAAAGAATTAACCGATAACGTCAATGCGATGGCTGCAAATTTAACCAGCCAAGTGCGTAATATCGCACAAGTAACTACTGCGGTTGCCAGCGGGGACCTCAATCAAAAGATCACGGTTGAAGTAAAAGGCGAAGTGTTGGAGTTGAAAAATACGATCAACAAAATGGTCGATAATTTGAGATCATTCTCTGGTGAAGTAACTCGGGTTGCGAAAGAGGTGGGTACTGAAGGTAAATTAGGTGGTCAAGCACAGGTTCCTGGTCTTACAGGCACCTGGAAAGAGTTAACCGATAATGTCAACGCGATGGCTGCTAATTTAACGAACCAAGTGCGCAATATTGCCCAGGTTGCGACTGCTGTTGCGAAAGGTGATCTTAATCAAAAGATAACGGTGGAAGTTCAAGGAGAAATGCTGCAGCTTAAAGAAACACTTAATAAAATGGTGGATAGTCTAACCATCTTTGCTTCAGAAGTAACACGGGTGGCGAAGGAAGTGGGTACGGAAGGAAAACTTGGTGGTCAAGCACAAGTGCCAGGTGTTACAGGTACCTGGAAAGAATTAACGGATAACGTTAATGCGATGGCGGCTAATTTAACAAGTCAAGTACGTAATATTGCCCAAGTTGCTACAGCAGTTGCAAAAGGTGATTTGAATCAGAAGATTACTGTAGAAGTCCAAGGAGAGGTATTGCAGCTCAAAGAAACCATTAACAAGATGGTCGATAGCTTAACGATATTTGCCTCAGAAGTAACCCGTGTTGCAAAAGAAGTAGGTACCGAAGGAAAATTAGGTGGTCAGGCGCAAGTGCCTAATGTGACAGGTACATGGAAAGAATTAACCGATAATGTGAATGCAATGGCTGCAAATTTAACGAGCCAAGTGCGCAATATTGCCCAAGTTACGACAGCTGTAGCAAGCGGCAATCTTAATCAAAAAATTACCGTTGAAGTAAAAGGTGAAGTATCAGAGTTAAAAAATACCATTAACGACATGGTGGATAACTTACGATCCTTTTCAGGCGAGGTGACACGAGTCGCGAAAGAAGTGGGTACTGAAGGTAAATTAGGTGGACAGGCACAGGTTCCGGGGGTGACTGGAACATGGAAAGAATTAACCGATAACGTGAATGCAATGGCAGCAAATTTAACAAGCCAAGTGCGTAATATTGCTCAAGTCGCAACGGCAGTTGCTGATGGAGATCTTAATCAAAAAATCACTGTTGAGGTAAGCGGCGAAATTCTTCAGCTTAAAGAAACACTGAACAAGATGGTTGATAACTTAAATCTTTTTGCCGCTGAAGTAACCCGAGTTGCTAAAGAAGTGGGTACCGAAGGAAAATTAGGTGGTCAGGCATCAGTTCCAGAAGTAGGGGGAACGTGGAAAGAGTTAACCGCGAACGTTAATGCGATGGCATCTAACCTAACTGATCAAGTGCGTAATATTTCAAAAGTTGCTATTGCAATTAGCGCAGGGGATTTGACGCAAAAAATTACTGTTGAAGCCAAAGGGGAAGTATTACTTCTAAAAGAAACCATTAATAAAATGGTGGATGACCTCAATCGCTTAGCAAGCGAAGTATCTCGTGTTGCTCAAGTAGCGGGTAAAGAAGGCCGATTAAATGAGCGCGCGAATGTTGAGGGTGTGGGAGGCAGTTGGAAAGATATCGTAGATAAATTAAATAACCTTCTTAATTCAATTGCTACACCGGTGCAAGAGGTTATTCGTCTTGCGGTGGCACTTTCCATGGGAGATGTGTCGCAACGAGTCAGTATTGAAACTCAAGGTGATATTAGAACCTTATCCGATGCACTGAATAAGTCTTTTGATGATTTAGGTGCGTTGATTCGTTTTGCTATGGACAGCTCTACCAAAGTTTCAAGCGCGTCAGTACAGTTAGCGGATATTTCCAAGCAAGTCAGTACGACTTTACAACAAGCGGCGAGCACCACACAACAAATAGCTGTTGGGGCGAAAGAACAGGCGAAAAAACTAGAATCGAGTACGCGAATCGTAACGGAACTTTCTAAATCCATTCAACAAGGGGCTACCAATTCACGTACTGCAGCGGAAGTAACCCAAGAAGCAGCAAAACTTGCAAGCAGGGGAACCGATGCAGGAAAACAGGCGGCTACAAGGCTGAAGTCCATTGATGATATTGTGAAATCGAATACCGATACGGTAAAAGATCTAGATAAACGTGCCAAAGAAATTGGGGTTATCGTCGGTACGACAAAAGGTATTGCCGATCAAACGAACCTTCTCGCATTAAATGCGGCAATAGAAGCGGCGCGTGCAGGGGAAGCGGGTCGAGGATTTGCTGTTGTGGCTGATGAAATTAGAAAACTTGCGGAAGGTACTAAAAAAGCTGCGGTCCAAATTGAGGGAATGGTTAATACCATTCTTGAATCAACGACACAGGTGGTTGAAGGCATGACCACTGGTACACAAAAAGTTACGGAATCAATCGATATCGTCAATGAAGCATTAAGGATTCTTAGCCAAATCAGTTCAGGTACTCAAGAAATCACAGTTAAAGCGCAAGAAATTTCTACGGCTACATCAGAACAGGCCAAGGCAGCCCTAGCGGTTGCAAAAACAACAGAAGAAATATCGGCAACTTCAGAACAAGCTGCAGTTGGTGCAGAGCAGATGTCCTCGTCAATTCAGCAACAAACAGCCAGTATGCAACAAATGTCTGTGTCCGCTTCGAATTTATCAGTTCTTTCTGATGAGTTAAGAACAGCTTTGAAACGATTCAAAGTAGCATATATGGCTTCTGAAGCACTACTCAGGAGTGAATAATGCCGAATAAATCACCATTAATACTTCAATCAAAAGAACAGCAGGTAGTGCAACTTATAGTATTCCGAGCCGGGAATGAAGAATTTTGTATACCAATCAGTGACGCACAAGAAATTATTAAGGTGGTCCCTATCACTCCTCTTCCTGACTCTCCTTATTTTATGCGCGGTTTGATCAATGTACGTGGTGATATTGTCGCTATTATTGATATTAAAACACTTTTTTCTCTTCCCAGTCTCAATAACGAAAATCCGAAGCATATTATTATAACAAAACAAAAAAGTGGAATTTTTGGTCTCATTGTTGATGAAGTGGTAGAGGTTTTGCGGGTAAATAGTGCAGATATTAATCAAAATCCATCCAGTATTGTAAATATTCATGAAAAATATGTGGGTGGAATTGTTGTTTATGAAAATCGTTTAATCATTTTATTAAATTTATCTGGCATTTTAGCTCAAGAGGAACTTGTAAAGTTATCAGTCATAGAACGTGGTTAAAAGAATGGTTTCCCGGAAACTAAGAACGAGATGGGTAGATCTCTGTTGAGGAGAAAATAATGGGGAAGATGGTGATGATTGTAGATGATTCCAATTTCATGCGAATAATTTTAAAAGATATTTTAAATGGTAATTTCACTGACCTCGAAATCATAGAGGCTGATGGCAAACAAGCCGCTTTACTTCATCTCAAACAAAAATCCCCCGACCTCGTGTTATTAGACATAGTTATGAATGCAAGTGAAATAGAAGGAATAAAACTCTTAGAAAGTATCCATCATAAATATCCCCATTTGAACGTATTAATGATTACATCAGTTGGTCACGCATCGATTAAGGAGCAGTGTAAAACCTTAGGAGCAAAAGGATATATTCAAAAACCTTTTGAGATTGAACAAATTAAAAATGAACTTAAGAAATATTTATAACTCTCTATAGGTGTTGTAAATGAATGAAGACATAAATAAATATATGGAAGCTTTTCTTAGTGAAGCAAATGCTCATATTAAAAATATGAATTTGGCTCTTATTAATTGGGAAAAACATCCAGACAATAAGAAAAATCTACAAGATATTTTTCGCAATGCTCATACATTCAAAAGTATTTCTGCCACAATGGGATTTCAAAAAATAGCAAATTTAAATCATGCTATTGAAGATTTGTTAGATGCGATTCGCACGAAAAAAATTCCACTTAAAAAGTGTATTAATCTTTTATTTAATTGCTTTGATTTTTTAAAAGAAAACCTGAAAGAAATCTCTGGGGGACAGCCAGAGCTTGATACAGAAACAATAATTAAAAAAATTAGTTTGGTATTAACGAATAATGAGAAGCAAGCAGCGGATCTCTCTGCGATCGAATCATTTAGTAGTATGGAATCAATCACCAGCATCGAAGTGAACGTTGACCGTCTCGATAAATTGCTCAATTTAACGAAAGAATTACTTATTAACAAAATGAGGTTGGAAAGTTTAAGCGAAACCATTCAATCCTCTGAATTAACTGCCACCGTGGGTATTCTGAATCAAACACTCAATGAGTTACAGTATTACGTCATGCAAATACGACTAGTCCCTATAGGATTTGTTTTCGATCGATTTTCTCGTATGGTCAGAGATCTCGCTAAACAACAAAAAAAACAGGTGGCGTTTCACACGGAAGGCAGAGAAATCGAGGTGGACCGTTCATTAATCGACGGGATAAGTGAATCTCTTGCCCACTTAATCAAAAATGCGATTGATCATGGCTTAGAAGCTACCGATATTAGAAAGACGAAAAAAAAATCGGAAGAGGGAATTATCACGTTAAGAGCTAAACGCCAGAAAGAATCAGTAGTAATTGAAGTAAGTGATGATGGGGCTGGACTTGATCTGGAAGCGATTAAAAATATTGCTGTCCGCCACAATTTATTATCCACAACAGCTGCAAAAGCAGAAGTCACCAATGCAATCTTTTATGGGATTTCCACTGCGGAAAAAGTGACAGATATTTCAGGTAGAGGGCTAGGCTTATCTATTGTTAAGCAGACAATCGAATCCATTAATGGGTCGATAGAAGTTGCGACCGAAAAGGGAAAGGGGACTCAATTTTCGATAAAAATTCCTTTAACCTTAACAGTTATTCTTGTTTTATTGGTACGGCAAGGCAATCAGACTTATGCACTCCCCTTAAATGGTATAGAACGTTTAATAACGATACCATTTCATGAGACAGCACGTCTTTTGCACCAAGAAGCTTTTGTGTATGATGAAATGAATATTCCTCTTTTACGTTTGTCTGTTCTTTTTAAGGAAAAAAGAGCAGTAGAAGAAGAACGGCAATTTATAATTGTTTTAAGAAAAGAAGAAGAACTATTGGGTTTAATTGTAGATACACTGCTGACCACGGAAGAAATTATTACCCAACCCATCAATCCAAGTATTCGAGGTAGTAAATTATTTTCTGGCACAGCATTATTAGGCTCAGGTGAGACGATTTTAATTATAGATGTCGACGAACTTTTTCTAAGTTTAAAATCTAAACATGCGGGATGAACTATTATGAAGATAGGGAAACGATTTAATGAATTAATGAGCTTTGCAGCCTCAGAAGCAACCTTTGCACTTTCAGGGTTATTAGATCAACAGATGACGCTAGCTCATGTGGATGTGAGCGTTAAAGTATGTGAGGTGCAGAGCAGTATAAAAGATAATATCAAAGAAGAGGTAGCTCAAATTAATCCTAAAATGGGAGGCGCGATTATTATGACTACTCCCTTGATCGGTACTTTAGAGGGCATTGGTTCATTTATTTTACCAGTAACATCCGCTTTAAGATTATGTGATGTTCTTTTGCGGAGGAAGCTTGGATCGACAACGCAACTGGGAAGTCTTGAAGAATCTGCATTATTAGAGTCGGGAAACATAATTGTCAGCTGTTTTTTAAATGCATTAGGTTATATATCAGTACTTGATAACATTTTGCATAAAAAAATGACCCTTGTGGTTAGCACTAATAGTATGACTCCTGATTTAAGTTATATCGGTTCTCGTGGTGAATATATAGTTCGTACTAGTTTTTATATGAAACATATTGTTCAGGATGAGGATCAGCGTATAGATATTGATGGAATTTGTGTTTTCTTCTTTGAAAGTGCAAAAGTTACTGCATTGCTAAATATGCCCCATAATCCCGAAAAAAGCTGTTGAAAAGGTAGTAGTTTCAATAGTTTTTTCGAGATTTCGAGTTTCGTTAATTGATTAATCAACACCAACAATGCCTCATCTATTGTTCTTGTAAAATATTCGCTATCTTTTCTGCGATCAAATATGCCGTCGCCATAGTAGTACCATCTATTGGAACAGGAACAATTGAATTATCCGCTACAATAAGATTTTGTACTCCGTACACATGCCCGGTACCGTCAACAACACCTCCTTGGTTTAAGGGGGCCATTCGGCAATGACTTTGGAAAACCATGTTACTTCCCAATCCTTGCTTTATAAAATCTGTTAATTGAGGAACATCGTCAAGCACCGAGGGGTCGGGGTAAATCATTTGATAGGTAGGATCAATAATTTGTAATTGTGTATTGATATTTTTAATGTAATTTTGAAATGCATTAATATAAAGAGTGAGATCCGATTGTGCTTGAAACTCGCCTAAGTCCATGCTGGGCTCTACAAAAGGATTACTGCTGTTAATCACAATTGAACCGCGGCTTGCTGGTTGCACCAGATCCAATAAGACCACTGTGATGCCTGGAATCGGATTTATTGAGGCAAATCGTATAGAACGTACTCCAGGATTAGTTCCATTCGGATTCGGCAACATTGCAATTTGCGAAAATACACCATTGGGTGCATTTACCCGAGAGCCAATATATTTAATAAATTGTTGTCCAATAGGTGTATTTGCTAAAGCAGACATAATGTTGCCCGCAATCTGAAGCACTAGTGATGAAGGGGTGTCATTAGGATTAGAAGTATAGATCAGTATGACATGAGGTTGATCCGCCAATCCTTTTCCTACGTTGGGGTTATCATAGACTACAGGAATCTTAAGCGACCGTAATACAGCGGCTGGTCCTACTCCAGAGCGCATTAAAAACGAGCTGCTCTTAATTCCAGCACTTACAATAACTCCTTTTGCGGCATATAGTTTTTTGGGTGTGCCATTATGATAATAAGTCACTCCTACAGCCTTGTTGCCACTCCAAATCACATTATTTGCAGTAGCATGAAATAATACACGCAATTGACGTCCATTAACGCCATTGCCATCCTTATCCATTACCGTATTGTTTAAAAAAACCCGCGAACTACTGGCTCGTAACGCGCCATCTGTCCCCATTTGTGTGTATTGAAATTGAGATGAAGCTCCAATAGGGGTCATGGGATCATTATAATCAAGAACAAAACCTACATGAGTAGCATTCATGATTGCTTTCGTAAATTTAGTAGATACTAAAGTAGGGGTTTTTTCTTGTCTAATTGGGAGTGGACCGTTAAATCCTCGGCTGGCAGGATTTGTAGTTTTGCCCATGTATTTTTCTAATTCAACATAGGTATTCTGAATATTTGCCAAAGACCAGTTCGGTCCTGCTACTGCTTCCCATTGAGCGTAAACTTGATTTGTACCGCGACACCAAGCCCCCACATTTATCGATGATGCTCCACCCAGAGGTACTGCATAGACCCAGTTTAACATTCGATTTGCATCTAATTGTTGTGGAATCGTATTAGTGAGCACATATAACGGAGGACCAACTAATCCTGATAATAACGTAATCAGGGCATTTTTTGAGAGACTGATCAGGGGATCGTGATCCAAATTCGATCCGTTATGCAAGGCAATAACTGAAGTATTAAAGTCGTCGCTTAATTTTTTAGCGAGAAGAGCACCTGCGGTACCTGCACCAATAATAATGTAATCAGGAACTTTAATTTGAATAATGGCAGGTGAGGAGTTACTCACTGAAAACATACAAAATCCATTGCTTAAGGGAGTGCAACCTGCTGCTATTGAATAATAAGGAGAGTTAATCTTGATTCCAGCGAAGGGATAGGTATGGTTTGGCACAGTAGTTAGTAAGCTTAAATTGACAGTGGAAACATTATAATCTTGACAGCTCGCAGGTCCTTTTGCATTGGGACATAAGGTAACGTTAATATCCACAGGAGCTCCGTTACCTGTAATTTTAAAAATACGTCCAGGGGCTGCCCAAACCGCTTGATGGATGACAACAAGAAAAACAACGCCCCATATCTTTTTCGTCATTAGGCTTTTAATCATATAGAGTCCTGATTGAGTCAATTAGTTATATAGTTACCGCGCACACAAGTGCATTAGCATAGGTGTCACCAGTAGTTAAGTTATCAATGTATTGATCATTTACCCTATTTAAATGCCCTTTTCCTAAATAGAAGAAACGATAGCCACATTCAAATGGTATTGGGGCAATAATATTGTTTAAACGGATTCCTGCCCCGACCGTCGCAGTAAAAGTTGTTGTGGAAGTTCCTTTAAATGCATTATCAGGTATAGCAAAGTCAACTAATGGCATTTCATGATAGCCAGAGGTCCTCATAAAATTAGGACCTATTCCTGCATCGACAGTAATATTGTAAATGGGGTTATTTGTGTATATAAGCGCTTTAGCTGCCGCATAGAGGGGTACATTTTGAATGCTGTATTTATATGAAAGATTGGTGAATATATCCTCCTGAATAATGTCTCCTTGCACTTTAGTTTGACCTAAATAAAAGACATCAACCCCATAGGACAGCTGAAACCAATTATAAGAAGGACCGTTAAAATATAAGCCCGCACCAACAAGCCCACTAATTTGGGAATTGTTGTCCACGGTATATTGGTTACCTATTAAACTCTCAATATCAACATGCTGACTTTTACCTTGAGAGGCTCCAAAAAAGCCTCCTTGAATCGGGACAGACCAGATCTTAGAAGGATTTACATTACCCATCGTTCCTGCGGAACAAACAAGCGGTAATATAAGACCAGTAAAGAGTATTTTAGGTGAGCGCATAATTATCCTTAACTGTCCAATCGATTACATCATGTAACAAGCATACGCTATTATAAATCAATACAAACGTCAATTAATCCAAACCCTGCTTGGGATCACGGCGCTTTCCAGTAAAAGGAGTACTATTTAATAAATATCCAACTGTTTTATGAAAAGGCGGCTATCTCGTCTGAGACGGCCGCTATTTTTTACGAAGAATTATGCTACAAATTTAGGCTCAATTTAAATAATTAAAACTTTAGTCCCGGGGTTGGCTTTTACCCAATTAGCCACATACTCGATATAGTTATTTTTGCCAACTGCAATGCATCCACGGGTTGAACCAGGTAAGTTGCTGAACCAACTAAGCCGAGTAGATGACTGAGTTGGTCCATGGATTCCGACATCTCTCCCTGTATATCCTGCTGCTGCTTGCTTTGAAGTGGGATAGAGAATTGGGATAAAGACTTTAAATTGACTGGATTTTCTTGGATGTGCTAACCCATACAAACCAATTGGAGTTTTATTATCTCCTGCGTGTTTTTTACCCACGCCTTTATATCCAAGAGCTACTTTAAAGGTCTTAATTACAGTGCCGTGTTTACAAATATTTAAAGTTCGCTTTTTGGTATGAACATTGATCCCATTTGCTAAAGGACAAGTCCCAGTACTCGCGAATAAAGCGACAGGAAAAAAGATAGACGCCATTAAAATAAGTGCTTTTAATTTCATATAAGTATACTAATATTGTTGAGGTTGGCCAATAATTATTCCATAGTATTTCATTTATTCATAGGGGGGGCAGGTTAAATCGTTTACCTACTTTCATAGTGAGAATCTCTAATTGGAGCTAACTTTTTGATTTAAAAAGGCTCTCTAAGGAGCTCGTTTTACTTGATACCTCAGCTTGAAGACAGTGATATTTAGAGATATGCCAAAGTAAAGTCCTATAGGAGATGTTGTGCCATTAACTGAATTCATAATTTCTTTATCTGAACCTACCCCGGAGGAAATTGTTCGAACAGAAAACCCCACATTTAACAGGACGAGATGGGCTTCACCCCCGTAAGTGTGGGTGCCTTGGCTTGACCTAAAATGCGGTTGCCTCATCGCTTTCGATCTGTTTATAAATTACACATGCTATAATTATCAATGAGACATATACGCACGATATATTCTTACTAATTTTTCTTGTTAATAGAGTGCCGACCCATGACTCATATGTTGTTAATGAGCTTTGATGATAGTAATTTCATAACCCTAAATCGTACCCTCAATCGATTTATGGAGTATGCGTTCGGTTTAATTAAAAAGTCGGATATTCATTTTTGTTATATTGGCACTGCTGGTAACGATAGATTGATCGAACGCGTTTTCTTTTCTCGATTTGTACGTGCAAAATTTGGAAAAAGTGTCATTACCTCAGAATTAGTCCTAACAAAATCCCAGTCAACAAAGGAACAGCTTGAAAACTATCTTACGCAACAAGATATACTTTTTATTGGTGGTGGCAATACAGAAAAAATGTTGGAAATATGGGAAAAATCGGGATTTAGTTTTGTCTTAAATAAATTGAAATCCGAAAATCGATTACCGCTTTTAGCAGGTGTCAGTGCTGGTGGAATGTATCCCTTTCATTCAGGATTAAGTGATTCTATACCAGGACAATATAATGCAATGTCCTGCTTAGGTTGGTTTAAAGAAAGTTTTTGCCCTCATGCTAATTCGAAAAGAAAGTCCCTTTGTGTTTATAGTAATAATCAATATTTGGAGCGTATGGATGCTTACATCAACGCAGTGAGACAGGGATTATTACCATCGGGTTTTGCTGTGCCAGATGATTGTATGCTCCATTTCGAGAATTTCAATTTAGTGCATGTTATTTCATCATTAAAAGAGAATAAATGTTACTATGTCACTCATGCAACAGTTACTGATTTAGAAACAGTTTGCACAGTGAATGCGAGTGATCCAAATATTCGTCTAGAATGTTGGAGTACGTTATTCAAGTATATCGATTATTTCAAACAATACGCAGCAAAATTACAAATGAAGAATCAATAATCAAAACATCATTTCTTCGCAATGTCATATTGAACATGAGGCAAGTATTTCTAATAAATTGGAACCAATAACACCGCGAAATTCAGATCGTAAATTACCCGATATTATGAGATATGATTTACCATGGGCATCTCGATCAAACCAAATATTGAGTACATTTTTTTCAACCAGCTTATCACCGTGGTACGCTTTAACTGGCTTTTGCCTAAACCCAAACAATTTTGTTTCCGAGTTATCATAAATAAAATGATTCATGATGTTGATATTAACAAAAAAACTATGTTTTTTGCGTGCCAAAAATACTCGGCCAAACATCAGTAAAATTTTATAATTTAATTTATATTTATAAAAAATACGGGCATATATTTGAGCGAAAAGTTTTATAAAAAAGTTGCTCAGTTTTTTATTTTTCCAATCTTTTTGCAAAAGAAAAGCAAGTTTTATTATAGCGGGACATGATTGATAGTAAAAACTTTCAATTCGTGAATTCTGTACTTGCTTTGCTAATTTGAGTAACGTAGACGGTTGATTTAAGTCAATTTTAATCACATCATTTCGAACAAAAAGTCCTACCGCATTATCATACGTATCACTTTCACGAATGGATTTAACAAAATTAATGACCGCTATTTTGTTTTTTTCATTTAGGTATGGAGCCAAAATACAGCCAATTGCTGCTATCAAAGTATCTCCAATACCGATTCGATGTGTTTGGCAAAAGCGATGTAAGCCGTCCAAGGTTTTATTGGGGATCTCAAAATATGTAGTACATGACGAAGTAATGCTATTTAAAATTTGATTTTGGGGAAAAACCAATAAGGGAATATTTTTTAAATAATTATCCCAGAAATCGATTTTTTTTGATAAGTTTTTACAAAGATCTCTTTGTTCATGTTGAATGTAATCGAAAAAAACTAATTCTTGTTTTTTCCTGAAGGGCTCAGGCTGAACATATGCATTAGAGAGCTCATTCAGCACAATTTCCGCAGATAATTCATCACTGATAAAATGAGATAATGCGATTTGTATTTCACAAGAATTATTTCCGAGTCGAAATAATTTAAACGTGATCAATGGTAATCTATTTTTCCATCTTTGATTTTCTAATTCATCTAACGATACATGTAATTCGTGTTCTTGTTCTTCCAATTTCAAATCGCTAAGGTCCTTTTCAATTACTTTGAGTTGACGAATATTTTTTTGTGGACATTGCAAAGGCGAGAATCTTGCGATGCTGTAGCATAATATCGGATGATTTATACATAATAATTCAAAGACAGTGTCTAATTTTTTTTTATCCAAATTTCCTGTGATTCGTTTTCTAGTCACGATATTGGATATGTTCGACTTAGGATAAAATAATCTCATCAACCAGAATAAAAATTGCAATTCATTTAATGGCATTGCTTTTAAAAGCTGAGGATGCTCATTTCCATCTTCTTCATCTTCGGAAATATAGGCAGTATTATTGATAACATCAGCAAGGTGAGCAATCGTTTCTGTATTATAAATATCCTGTAATAAAATATTTTTATGAGTGATGTGTCGAATCTTGGTGAGCAATCGCGCTGCTGATAATGAATTTCCACCTAAATCAAAAAAATTATCTTCAATACTAATGTGTTTTAAATTTAATATTTCTAACCAAATTTTTTTCAGTATGATTTCAGTTTCGTTTCGTGGTTTTATAACTTGGTTCAATTCTTTAGTTTGCGGTTCAGGCAATTTGTGGAAATCTAATTTGCCACTTGCGGACAGGGGGAGCTCATCTATAATCACAAAAAATGCGGGTACCATGTAATTGGGCAATTGATTTTTTAGATAATCGCGCAATTCATTTATATCTAATTTTACGGATTGTTTTGGAATACAATAGGCAACCAATTGTTTCTCTTCAAGTGTCCCAGGTTCTGCTCTTGCTCGAATAATAACATTTTGAATACCCGTATATGATGTTAAACATTTCTCAATTTCACCAATTTCAACTCGAAAGCCTCTAATTTTAATTTGATGATCGGTTCTTTCGACAAAATCAATAGTCCCATCTTCTAAATAACGACATAAATCTCCGGTTCGATACAATCTACCTGAACTAAAAGGATTTTTAATAAATTTCTCCTCAGTTAATTTTTTTTTATTTAAGTATCCCTTAGCAATACCATCACCACCAATATATAATTCTCCCAAAACGCCAACAGAAACGGGGTGCATATTTTTATCTAATATAAACAACTTCGTATTTAAAGCGGGTTTTCCTATTGGAATTCGATGTGTATATTGATGGATATTATTTTTATCAATGATTATCCACGATGACGCAACGGTGGCTTCCGTGGGACCATATTCACAAAAGAGTTTGTGATTTGGAAATTTTTTTAACCAATCCTTAATATCTCCTGCTAACAAAGTTTCACCACCAAAGACAATGTATTTCAAATCCAGCATTTTATTCTCGTCCAATACAATGCCATTGATTTGTCTGAAGTGACTAGGTGTGATTTTAATAATAGAAACACGGGTATCTTGCAAATGCTTTAAATATAAATAGGGATCTCTTTTATCCTTTTCAGGACAAATTGCTATTTGTATTCCTTTTAATAAGGGGAATAAAGTACATGACACTGAAAAATCGAATGAGATAGAAGATGAAAAATCAAAAATATCTGCCGATGAAACTGAAATGGCTTTACCAAACCAATGCACAAAATGATTAACGTTACGATGGGTTATCATTACGCCTTTAGGTGTTCCTGTGGAGCCGGAAGAGTAGATTATATAAGCTAGGTCATTCGTTTTGTTAATATGTTTAGGATTGGTGGTAGGATAGGTGGCTAGCTTTGATTCGATTGAGTCCCAACAGATCACTTGCGATGTTGTCATTTCTTCAAATTGATGCGCTAGTTGCGAATGAGTTATTAGAATTTTTGCACATGAATCAAATAATATAGTTTTTTGGCGTTCAGCAGGGTTATTGGGATCCAATGGAATATAAGCACCTCCCGATTTTAAAATTCCCAAGATACCGATTAATAATTCAAAACATGGCTCCATGCAAATTGCGACCAAGGTATTTTGTTTAATTCCTATTTCTCTTAAATAATGGGCCAATTGATTGGCTCGATTATTAAAATCCCTGTAAGTAAGTGTATTTGATTGATAGATCAATCCTACCTGATCGAATATCTGCTCGATTTTTCCTTCGAACAATTCGGGTATGATTTTCTCATAAGGATATTTAGAGTTAGTTTGATTCCATTCTTCTAAAATTTTATGTTGTTCCTCAAAGCTCATATCCGTTGATGATGAGGTCATGCATAAGCTCCATAGTGATAGCTAATGTCTTAATTGTTAATTTTAGCACAAGAGTATGGCTCACTTGGAATAGGGAAAACATGTACTAAAAGACGGCCGCTCTGCATATGCGTCTCGGGGTAAACTTATTAAAAATCGTTGTATTCCAATATTCCGTAACTGAAAATTCAAATATATGTGCCTTTTTGATCAAGTATTGGCCTGGATTTGCTGGAATTAGATAAAAATAATACACATCCGGCTTATTTTAAGGTATTTTTATTTCAATAAAATATTTATTATTCGGTACTAATCAATGATCATCTATTTTTTGTTTGGGAAAACTGGTTCAGGAAAAAGTTATATAGGGAAGCTGCTCGAGAAGTTAAATATCATCCATATCGATGGCGATAAACACATTACCCCGAGGATGCTAGATTGTTTAATCGAAGATGAACAAATGACTCCCGAGATGATTGATGAATATGTTAATGTTTTGATTGATGTAATCAAAACTCAAAAAGAAAAAAATCCAGAGCAGGGATTTGTTGTCTCACAAGCGATGTATCTGGACAAATACCGACTTAAGTTATTACATGCCATACCAGAGCTGAAATTTGTATTGATTGATGTGGCACCAACGGTTCGAGCGCATTTCCTAACCAGAAGATTTCAAAATAAAGAAAGCAAAGTAAGTCCGAGGTACGCCAATGAGATGGATAAGTTTTTTGAGAATCCTTCTCATCAAATAATACCATTTGAAAATAATCAAGCAGCAGATGACGTTCTTATTGAGCAAATTCATGAAAAAATGCCAGCTCTTTTCAACATGGTAGCAAAAGAGGAAGAGTTTAACACCATTGATACAAATGCAATTTATTTAAATCCAGTTTTATAAGAAGGGTTGAGTAGGGAGCATTTTATGTAATTGCCGCAAATTTCTTTATTCTCTCCTCTTGCGCCTCAAGCTCAGTTCTTTTAATAGTCGCGGGTATATATGTCTTTGGGATAGAAAAAAAACTGGGCAATTTAAATGGTTTTTCTGTAGGTCGATTCCAGTTAAATATTTTTTGTTGGTCGCTATCATAATTAATATTATTAAATATTATGGTTGCCATTTTATTCAATGCGCTTCTAGCACACCAACTGGGGGTCATATAACCAATAATAGTAAACATAAGCTCGGGAGGTAACGCTAATAAACTCGCCTCCTGACCTCTTCCCTGAGCCAAAACACTCAAGGTTAGTGCTAGTTTGCTAATTTTCGCTTTATAATTTGCAGCTGTTTTTTGATCAAGACGTTTACGTGTAATGAACGTAAAAGCATTGCCTTGTACGTTTATAGCATCCAAGTCGTTATTTTCAATAAAGGCTTTTATTCCATTATCAGAAATATGATTGTGGCTTACATTTAATTCACTGACCCGAAGCGCTTTTGCCAGCAAGTAAGCTCCTTCATCGCCGAATAAATTATTTGCGAGATTTAATCGTACTAAATGGGTATTAGAAACCAGAGCCTCTAATAACATTTTTATATCAGCCCCAGTGAGTTGCTGATTACTCAGGTCTAAGGTGCTTAAGTTGCTCGCATTGCGAGTCAGATTTTGCAATATTTCATGATTAATGGGCATGCCAATCCTTTTTTCAAAATAGTAATAAACGGGTCAGATTATACAATATTTGCTCATAAGTTCTATAATTATCTATTATGTATTAAATGTGAAAATAATATGTTTAAGAAGCTATTCCAAAAGCCACCCCAAAAGGTCTCCCCAAAAAATACCAATCAGGATGTAGTGATTAAGCCTACTCTTATACAACAAAAAGAACTAATGGGTCAAAACTTACCCTTACTTAATGACATTCAAATCCAGATGATTATAAAAAATATAAAACAATGTTCCAGTCCACCACCCTTTTGCTTAAAAAGTACAGACGATGTGCCATTCAGAACATTATATGATGGTGCCAATATATATGTTTTATCGGAAATTGTTTTGGGTGAGGGCGGGGAAGGAGTCATGATGGCTGGGTTACAGATTGACGAAAAAGGTATGTCCAATTGGCTTGCCATTAAAGAATGTTTTCCTGGCCGCGATCTGCGGGACATGATTATACTATTTGTCACTGACGATGATAAGTTTTTGGAAAATTATGAACATATGATGCGTATTATGTATCTTGAAAAATATCCGGACGCAGATTACGACGAACTAAATCAAGATGAATTAGTTGAGTTTTTTAAAAAACGATTAGCAACAGAGATAATTCCTCAAACCAAAGAGCGCTCCTTACAAGATGCTTTGAAGAACCAAGCCATACTTGAACATTTGGGCATTCCGGCAACAGCTTTTGCTACGGATTTGTTAGTTTATTCCACTATGCCATTGCTGCGTGGTTCGGATTTAGTGATGCTCACTGGGGCAAAAGAGTCAAATCCAACTGCAATTTTTGAAGAAATTAAGAATTCGGTTGAGACAAATCCGGATGCTCCTCTCCAATGGGGATCTTTTGTAGCGGGTTATGCGCAGGTCATCGATAACATCATGGAGCAAGTAGCAGAACTCCATAGGAAAAATTATCTCCACCGCGACATTAAGCCACAAAATTTTATGCTTACGGATACTGCGAAGGTACAATTAATAGACTTTGGTTCGGCAGTTAAGATGCATGAAGGCGTCTACACTGCTAATGATGCAAAGTTTGGTACACCCGGCTATATTTCTCCTCAACAAGCAGAGGTTGTAGAATTCCATCCTACCGATGATTATAATTTTACTCGAGCAGATGATATTTACAGTCTAGGGGTCACCCTCCACGAATTGCATGCCCAACATCTGGTTGAAGCGATTTCGAACTTGTATCCAGATCTAAAGGAAAGGGTGGTTGGTATACAACACGCTCTAGCAGACTTAAAGGCACATGAACCTGAAACTCGCCTGCATGCAATGAGCTATTTAAATGAGCACTTCAAGCATCTTGTACAAGCCCTCGAAGTGAAACAAGGGTTGGTATTACAACATGATGATAATTATGAACGGTTAGTAGCGCACATTGACCGTTACCGGATCGCTTGTTATGAAAGTAACTGTCCAACGGATGATGTAAGTCTAATTATTGATGGTATAGAATTTTCGTCTAAGTTTGCCTATGATTTGTTAAGCGAGGATGTTAGCAGTGAAGATATTGCAAGTAATTTATTAACTATAAAACAAGAATGCCAAGCGAAGCCTGAAATTACGGTCACTGATGTTATCGCATCCATTACTCATCATAACCTAACCACATGATTTTAAAAGAACTATATTGAGCGAAGAGGTTTTCCCAATACCTTGGGTCGGAGCACAATTAGTCTAATTTAATACAATGATCATCATCCCAGAATACCTAGCCCAAACCCATTTGAGTAAGTGTTATAAATCTAATGTCTTTTAAACGTCAAACTCTGAAATTTAGTTTTGACTTAAGAGAAACTCAAAGAGGAAATACTTTCTGAACCATCTGATGATGAACAACGTAAAGAGTTTAATAAATCTATATAAAACGACATTAAAGTGTTCAGATCCGATTTAAAAAATTAAAAAAAGTTCATTTTCTTATTGTTAAATTATTCTTATTGTGCAATACTTCAACAAATTGTTCTCAAAAATGTTTTTTCTACATGAGTATTTTATTTTTTCAGGCTTTAAATCCAGCTTTTAACAACTTAGGAGTTAGTAGTGCTAATTCTGAGTTAGTTATTAGTAAAAAGCCACAAATTAAAACTCCAAATAGAAAAAATTATGAGCAGAACATAGATAACAGCATTATTCTTTCTTCTCGAGTAAGTCATTTATTTCAATTTCCATCTTCGGATGTTATTGATATTGTTAGAATAGCTACAACTCCTCCCGACCCACACACCTTCAAGTCTTTTCTCTAGTCTGAGATTAGTTGTTCTCAACTGGAATATATTCTGTTGAGAGTAACGTACATCACCTAAGACAGCATAGCTAGTGATCATTTTAAAGAGGTCGCTGTTTCTGCAAAGTCTCCGGCGTGTAACGTTCTCTCATATTGAAGATAAAAATAACAACTGTATCCATATCGTAGTAACAAGATTTAAATATACAGTAAGTTAGGTTGATAAGATGAAGATGCAATGTAATGTAAAAGGCGAACGATACCGTTATATGGGTCTCAATATTTTTTTAATATTCGATTAGTAATTCTTATTTATGCACCAAGCAATCAGAATTTTAACAAGTTCATTTGTTTGTAAACAGATTATTAACGGGTATTCATATGAAAGATAAAGAACAGAGAAATAAATTATTAAAGAAATGTATTGAGATTAAAAATTCAATTAATCAAAAAATTCCTTTGGCAGCGAATCGATATGAAGAGTTTGAACAGATTGATCGCAGCAAAATAAAAGCCTATGAACAGGACATAAGGGCAAGAACTCCTGAGGATCAGCAATTAGAATCATGTATGTACGAAATGGAATATCTTGAGGCTCATGATAAGAAGTACGAAGCGTATGAACGCTATGTAGAACAAAAGGAAATTGAGTGCCATATTTTTGAATTTATTAATGCGCGCTTCAGGGAGTTTTGTCTCGATGAGCAGGTAAAATCGCCGCACAATCTAAATAATAGTCAGAAGCAAAGTTTAAAACAAATTATCCTCAAACAATCTACGATTTTGTGTGAAAAAATTGCACGATCCCAAAAACTGCTTGGAAGAGGAAGCAGCACTGTTAACGTCACAGAAATGGATGACTACCTTGAACAACATGCTGATCAGTTCATCGAGATTTTATGCCAGGGCGAAGAATTAACGATTACCGATAAAGAATTAGCTTATCGGTTTAAAAAAATTGATGAACTTGTTGAACATCGAGATGCCTTTCAAAAGCAATTTAGACGGGAAAATGCTGTGCTTTTGCAAAAGGGGGGGGATAAAAAGGTAAGAGAAACAATTCAAAAATCAAAAATATTTGCAGAGGGTCAATATTTCGATAAACCGGGAATCAGTACGGGGTTTTGTGATGAACATACTTGCATTGCCCTTAAAAGATTATATGATGAATATTTAATTGATAGCGATACCATCGTTGAGAAAATTTCTATTTATTACTTTGATGATGATGGTAACCCTGCCGATGGCCACACGTTTTTGGTCATTGACCGAAATCCCGATAGTTCTCTCAATGACATCAGCCAATGGGGGGGGATCCTTTTAGACCCATGGAATGGACTAGCCTGTCTTACAGAGGATTATTCTTCCTTACCTTATTTTTATATTTCTTACCCAGAAGGGGCTACATGGGAGTCTATCCCTTTTACGGTTGAAGATTATCATCTGAGCTCTACGATCCATGATGCGAACAAATATTATCAGATGACAGGGAACGAAGACCTAGAAAAACGTAAACCACTGATGATGGAAGAACATCAATTGCATTCGTTGGATGAAGTTGGATTCGAAGAAACCAAAGCATTTCTTACTGAACTGATTAATAAATTACGTCCCCAGAATTTCGAAGATCCACTTGAAATTTTTATTACAACAACAGGCGATAAATTGGTAAATTCGCTGGCCGGATTTACTAAGCCCGCGATTGTCATTCACAGCGATTTTCTTAAGCAAATGCAAGATGGCGTTTATACTGTTGAAGAATTAGAGTTCGCTTTAGCCAACGAGTTACTTTACATTAAACATGAAGGTGTTGGAGTTTATTATGAGATTTCAGCCGATGAACAATTCAAACTCGATAAATTAACGATTGACCAATGCCATAATGTACAAGCAGCTATTAGTTACTTAAGAAAAAGCATTAACTTTCAGGAACAACATAAATGGGATGTGAGTGATGTCACACCTTTCTATTTGATTCATGATTATCGAGAAGTGGTATTAGCGGATTATCATCAACGTATTAAAAATTTGTTAACTTGGTTGGCTATCAAAGAAAATGAGCGCGATGAAAAAAAACAAACGTCTTTACCAGCTACCCTTTTAAATGCTGTTGCTCCGATTAGCCGAGATATTTTTTATAAAAAAGAATGTGATGCATGTGAAGATACCGTAGCAAAACTCAAATTTTTAAAGTCAAAATTAGCAGAGCTAACGGTTGAATTATTACCTTATGAGCTAACGTCTAAAATTGGAATTAAGGTCAGGGATTTCTGTTCGATTCTGTATGCGATGAATATTAATTTGAACGATGCAGAAGTGGAGAAAGCAGCGAACGAATTAATTGAACGGGCTTTTGAATTGCGAATCCCATCCTTTGAACGTGTTTATCTGGCTCTTGTTCATCAACATTTTACGAGTCGAACTTATTTAGCTGAGCACGTCCGGGTACCTCCATTTGGACTTTTTAAGGCCATAAACAATGCAATTGATGCGTTTGTCAAAGCAAAAAGTTTTAAAGAAGCAAAAGAGACGGCCGAGACCTTAAAAGCGTTACAAGAAAAATACATAGGTCATTTTAACCTGTCGCGTGGCCGGGCAAGAGCTCATACCTATCAATTTGAGCAAGTGCATCAGCGCATGCCTGTCGGAAATGAGCGATTTTTTGGTTCAATTATCGGCGAGCACATTAACTGGAATACTTTTGCACCACAGGATGATGTAACTGAGGTACCTTGGTCGAGTCATCTTGAATGGGCACAAAAAGATGAAAGCTCTATTATTGCTGAGACATTATGGCGCCTTGGTGTGACTAGCGATCAAAACTTATGGTCTTTATTACCTGAAAAAAAACTATTGTCTTTCGTCATTAATTATTCTGATTACAAACCAATGACTAAATTACCTCTACAGTATGCTGCATATGGTAGTAATGATTATTTTGAAACTGTATTGGAGTTTTTATCTGAGAATGTAATCCAGAAATTTAACGTCAACTTCGAAATGTTTTTTAGTGAAGAGTCTTTTGAAAATAAATTTAAGCAGTATTATGATTTGAATTGGCCTGTATTAATCAAACCTTCAGAATATCAGGCTCGCAATATTGACAACCTAGCCATTCAATTTTTGCTTTCTGAGTTTACCAATATAGCCATGACTGGGACACCAGAAGAGAAAGCCGTTGTGAAAAGCTTTTTCCTAGGACGAGAAGATAAGCGAGATCTGGAGCACCTACAACTGATTTCAAATGAAGTAAAATCAACGTTACATTATAACACTCCCTATGTTCAATTTTTTATTAATCAGCAATTTCAGGACAAAAAATTTGATTTATTTGCCACAGAAGAACAACTGAAATTACTGGATACCATCTCAATGTATCTTTATGAAATTCCGCCTCAGGCGTATATTCATATTTTTCGCTTGCCTTTTGATACACTTAGTCTTGATTGTTTGGAACAGCTACTCACTTTAGTTAAAGATCAAGAACGGCTCCTGTCCCATTCTATTGCAGTCGGCTTTTTTAAGGAACATCTAAAGCAATACGGAAATTATGAGGTGTTGACCAAAGAGACAATAACCTTACTAAAACTTGCTGGCCAGTTTATGCATAATCCTGTGGACCGTGCCGACCTATTTAAATCATTTCTCTGGAGTTTACCTCAAGAAGCCAGTGGAACAAGCCATTTAACACCTAATGATTTAATCCTTATCTATCGTACGTTTGATTCACAACTGATATTTCCCTCCCCCGAAGTACAAGAACATTTTTCTCGGCTGGTTATCGAGCGGATCAAAGGAATTTCAGAACGCGATGAGCGTATCCAAGCATTGGAAGAGCTTCTCTTCGTGGAGAATTCAATCAGTCTTCCGATTAGTGATATTACTTTGCGTAATGAAGCCATTGCACAGTTAGTTCAAGATCTAAGAGATAAATATGGACAGGATGACCAATCTCAGGAATATAAAGAAAAGATACTAGCCGTGATTAATCGTCTGTATAAAAATATGGCAAAACGAGATGTCACATTAATGCTTTCGAGATTGGCTAATGCCATTGAATCACAGTGGGAAGTGACTGAGCATTTAGGGATTTTGTTAGAGCCAGATAAATATTTATCGACGAATCAACAGGAAAAAATCGACTTTTCTATTAGTAGCCTGGCCGCAGCCTCTCGGAAACTAAGTGAAGACAAGAACGACATAAGGGAATTTTTGGAATTTATTTCTTCTCCGATTAGTCGTCAAACAACCGATAAATTTTCCAGTTATTTATTAACCCATCATAAAATAAACGGTCTGGCAAAACGGTTAGGCTACAGTGACAATTTAGCAGAAATTGAGAAGGACAAGCCAGGAACTATTGCGTTAATGTTAAGAACTCTTTACGCGCAGTTCTGGGATGTAAGTCTGGAAGAGCGAGCGGTTATTGTGGATCACTTGCTTATTCCTGCCAATAAAGTAAAAACTGCAGATGAGATGGAAGACGCATACGAAGAAGCCTTTTCCTACGTTGTTCATAAATTGTTCCCGCATGCCGAAACAGATAAAGAGGAAAATTTTGCTTACGCTTTGCTGAAAGCTTACCTAGAGACGGCGGATAAATACATTCGCAGCCATTTATTAGCAGGCATGTTAGTAGCCACCAACCAGTCGACTGGGACTGGGCAATCATCTAGCGCGGGTAAAAAGTTGGCCATGTTATGTGAACATATGGGTCCTGCCTATGTCAAACTGGCTCAGGCAGTTCATAGTCATCCGAATACCCCTGAACATATCCGCCGCGATCTGGATCACTTGAAGGGACGAGCGAATCCACCTCACCGTTGGCAATTATGGCGGCTCTTGCGCGAAGTGGTGTCTCGTGACGATCGCAAAATGATTAAACGTGTTGGAGCTCTTTTAGGCTCGGCCTCCTATAACTTAGCTCTGGAAGTAGAGCTAGAAGATGGACAGGACGTGGTGCTATTGATGTTGCGTGAGCATGCAGCAAAAAATGCGCAAGAAGGTTTTAGGCATTTGCAAAAGACCATTGAGGCTTGCTCGCACGCTGATATGAAACCTATTCGCGAGAGTATTTTATCGATCATCAGTGAGGCCCAAGAACTGTCGAAAATTGAAATGGACAGAAAGTTAAGTGAGCAGCAAAATCAAATTGCAGCCAAACTTTACGCTCGTTCCATCACTGTGAACGTTGATGATAAACCCTATACTTTTACCCTAAATCCGGCTCATTTGATTAAAAGTGGTGAAGGCTATCGATTCATTCAACGTGTTTATGGAACCGAATTTAATGAACTTCCTAACCAGACACCGGAAGACAAGGCAATTCGCCGAGCCATTGCTAAAGCAGTCATCACAGTAGAGCTCATTAACATTCTTCAGGGGGGGTGTTTTGATTCCGACCGACATGGTAATCAATTGCGCCATCAGAACCATCAGCTGGGGTTGTATGATTTTGGTGAAATGTCTTTGCAACCGCCAAGTGACGTGGAGTTAAAACAATTAGCGAACGTTCTATCGGATATTCCCAAAGCGGCTATAAAAAATAGGCTGTTTAATACCAACTTTGATCTGTTGTTAACAGAGCATATTCGAAAAGCGCTTAAAGCGGGTGAACCAACCAGTTATTTAATGCGAGTACGTAAAGGACTTTTGGCATTACGAGACTTCCAAAAAGAATTATCGTCTCAAGAACTAATGGATGTGTTAAAACAGGTTAATACCAGTGAAGCCATTCATAAAAAAATCAAATCACAGGTGGCCAATACCATTCGCATAGCTGGATACATGGAAGATATTAGTCAGACTTATCAGCATTTTGTTAACAAGGCAGTTTTTTTCAAGAGAAAGGTTGATTCAATATTTCACGGGTGTTCCTCTCATCAAGTGGCGCCTAAAGATAGAGGATCATCTGGCAATGATAATCAAAGTTTTTTTTGCCTTGGCAATTCAAAATAGAAACCGACTCCTTGAGGTGGAATGCAGAAATTCTACCTCAGCAATTCAATTCTTAAGGAGAATACCGCTGTGTATGCTACTCAAACTGTACGTGACATTTATTTAACTGCATTATCCAATAATGATACTAGCACTGTAGCTCATTGCTTAACTGTTAAGAGAGTTTCCCCTAATATCCGAGATAAAGATCTGAATACAGGCTTACATTATGCCGTAAAGGTGCAAAATAAAGATTTACTAAAATTATTATTAAAATATAACGCTGATGTTAGTCTTAAAAATAAAAAGGGCTTAACTGCTATCCAGGTAGCGGCATTTAATGAAAGTTACGAATGTTTATCCATAATTGCTGATTTTTGTTTGGTAAATAACAATCTGAAATTAGAGACCGCTGATAAGAATTTATTAGAAGCGTTCCGTTCTTCTCAAAACGAATCGGTGACACATCCATTCATCGAGGCTGTGAAGAGGGGGGAGCTTACCCAAGTAAGAAAATGTCTTGAATCAGGTACCTCTATCGACATGATCATTGATAGTGAGTCGAGCACCGCACTGCATCAGGCGGTAAAACAACAAGATAAAAAATTAATTGCGTTACTACTACAATATGGACCTAATCTAAATCTTGCTGATAAAAAGCAGAGAATACCACTTCAATTGGCAGCAGAAATAGAGGCTTGGGAGTGTTATCAACTCATTGCGGATTATGGGAGCAAGCAGGAAGTAGCTAATAACAACGTAATGGAGATAGATAAACCCGAGATCTCGAAAAAAGTATCTCCAAGAGGGGCATATCAACAGGCGGTTCAGCAGGGTAATATTGTGGAAATTGCTCAACTATTAGCGGCTAATGTATCTGTTAATACAGTCGTTGATGCCCAATTTAATACTCTCCTGCATGTTGGCGTAAAAACCCAAAATTTAGAATTAATTCTGCTTGCCCTGCAAAATGGAGCTGCTTTAAATCGTAAAAATAAGCAAGGTAAAACCCCTTTAGATTTGGCCTTGGAGAATAGAGCCTGGAGCTGTATTAAAACAATTGTCGAAAATTCTCCTGTACATAGTGCACCTCTTGATGCTGCGCTACTTGCTGCCTTACGTTTCCATCAGGTTGAGGTGGTTCAGGTTTTGGTGAATGCTGGTGCCTCAATGAGATATTTTACTACCCTTGTAGGTAAACTTTATTTTGAAAAACTTGTGGCCAACAAGCAGGATGAAATGCTCGCCGCTTTATCCGTATCTCCCGTGATTCAAGAATTAATGTACTTAGTTGCAATCAGTAATAACGACATTTTCGTTGTTGCAGGTGCTTTATCACGAAATGAATTTTCCGTGGATGCTTTATTGGGTCCCAATAAGGAGACCGGATTGCATATTGCCATTACTAAGAAAAGGGAGGATATGGTTAGATTATTTTTAGATAACCATATTCAGCTTAATACTCGAGACATTAATCAATTAACAGCCATTGAGTTAGCCTTGAAGTTACAATCCTGGGATCTTATTAAAATTATTTTGGAAAAACGACCACTTGATAAAAGTAACATGGCTCAATATCAATTAGTTCTTATGCACGCTTTAAAAACTAATCAACCAGTTATAGTGATGCTATTACTTCAACAAGGCATGGAAGTACTTCCCAGCTATTTTAATACCGATGAAGGCGTCCAAGATTACCAACGAATGGTTGTGAATCAATGGAATGACATGATTCAGGTTTTATTAATAGGGAGTAAAGAATTTCGAATGAAATATGGTGTTTTACCTAATCAGGTGAAAGACTATTTTGAAGAAATTATTATGGGTGAAGAGCTAACAAACCCCGTCATCACCCAGCAAGGAACCACCTATAACGCCCAAGATATTCAAAAGCTAGCTCATGATCCAATTACCAGAGCACCATTGCAGCAGGGTGAATTGGTTCCGAATCGAATCGTCTATGAGTTGTTGGCTTATTATAAACATCCTAATGTTAATTTAAGGGAAGTACCCCCTTGTTTAATATGCCCCGAAACCAAGGAGGTTTATAAAGAACCCGTTGTTACTGGGGATGGATTTACGTACGAAAAAGCATGGATTATTGATTATTTGCAAAAAAACAATAATAAAACTCCTGGTGGTTATCCCCAGTTTAATAGGCCTTTATATAAGAATCGCCTTGTTAAACAGTTAGTTGAGGAAAAGTATTCCCTTGAGAAAATGATGGAAGAAAAAAATAGGGAAAATTACAAAAAAGCATTTGCAGAGAGAAATTTAAAAGCAATGGAAGAATCTTTAAAGGCAAGAGTTTCTCCAAATACTCCCCTTGATGCCAATGCTAATACAGGATTACATAAAGCGGTGGAAGAGGGGAATATGGAGTTAATCCAACTTCTGCTCGATTATGGAGCCAGTTTGACGATGTTGAATAAATCGGGTTTGTCACCCATGAAATTGGCAGTTACTTGTAAAGCCTGGAACTGTATTAAGACAATTGCAGTTCTTCATCCCAATGATAAAACCATGCTTTCTCAATATGATATTCCCTTGATCCATGCATTACAGGCTGAGCAAATTGAAGTAGCTCGAGCTCTGTTAAAAGCTGGCGCGCCGATGTCTTATTTTACACTTGAAGAGGGGCAGGAGTATTTCAAAAAACTAATTGAGACGGAGCAAAAGGAAATTCTTACCCTTTTAATCACCGAAGGAAGACAGGACGTTATTAATCTTTTGCTATTTAAATGTGGTAAGTTGGCTTCTGAAGTTGAAGAACTGTTTGAAGACTCAATATCACTTACCTCCATTGAAGAGCCTATTATTGTTCCTACGGGTATTACTTACGATATACAAACAGCAACTACCTTAAAAATGGACCCTTTATCACGACTGCCATTAACAAAGGAAGATTTAATTCCCAATCTATTGGTGAAGGATTTATTAATCCATTACAAACGGCCGGGGGTGATTGTTTCTCAACTACCCCCATGTTTGATTTGTAAACAAACGAATGAACTATTTAAAAACCCTGTTGTTGCGGTGGATGGTATAACATATGAAGAGGAATGGATTAAAAAATATTTAGCTGATCATGATGGAATGACACCACCAGCAGAGGGGGCACCTATGGGGCTTAAACAAACAAAAAATCTTTACTCCAATATTTTAGTCAAAAAGTTGATTGAAGAGAATTATGAAAATGATATTCAAAAATCATCAGTAAAAAAGATGAGCTTCTCAGGAAAGTCTAATCTGGTCTTATTTGGTAATAGAGAAGAGAAAAAAGAGCCACCCCAATTAGATAATTATATGGAATATAATAATGGATTTTGATTAGTGCCCCGAAAATGGAGAAGAGCCAGAAAGTACCAGCTAATTATTTGATTTTAAAATGATAATTATGAAGCGCTCGGAGGGGGCTCCCTCTCCGAACACCTTGGTTCGAAGCCTGATGCTTCTTTTATAAATATCAATAAAATCAATATTAGTTGCATAAGACACGGGATTTCAGAAGAGCTTAAATCAACTCTATTGATGCTACTCCTAATAAGTTTGACGTAGACAATTAAATTGTTACAATTTAGTTCCGCCTGTGCTGTCTCTTAGCTGGGTTGATTAACTCATTCTAATAACTCCTTAATCAGTGCTGTATCTCTTTCTTTATTAGAGTTTTCTGATTTACAGAAAAGGGATAATACAAATGGCTCTATCCTACAAAAAAGCATTTCAATTATTTAGTGATTATTTTACCAAATCAGATCAAAAATTAGCAGCATGGCTTCTGCTTGGAGGCATTGTTTTTTCTATAATTACTCTTGTTGCATTGGCTGGCTGTATGCCCTGGGGATTTTTAGGATTTTGGACAGCACTAACAGCAAAAGAGCTCACCGGCTTACTTTTTTATAGTGGCATGATCGCTCTAGTTAGTGCAGCGATGGTTGGAGTAAACACTTTAATGGATTACTTAACCGATACATTGTCGATTAAATGGCGTTCTTGGTTAACAACAAAATATATTAATAAATACCTTTTTGGAGAAAAAAATTATTTGGACTTGTCACGTGTTTCATCTCACATTGACAGTCCTGAACAGCGTATTCAAGAAGACATTAAAAACTTTGTTGATCGTACACTTTCATTAAGCACCCAATTTCTCAGATCCACGCTAGCATTAACTCTCTTTATCGGCACCCTATGGCTCATTGGTGGCTCACTCACAGTGATAGTGTTTGGTACTAACATTATCATTCCTGGATACCTAGTATGGATCTCCTTATTTGTCGCATTCGCAAATAGTGTAATTACTCATATGCTAGGTAAATCTTTAGCAACGATTAATCAAAATGAAGAACGTTTAGAGGCTAAATTTAGAAAAGATTTAGAATTTATTCACAGCGAATCAGAAAATATTGCTCTTGAAACTGGAGAAAATTATCACCAAAAAATATTAGAAAAAGATTTAGAACAAATCTCAAAAAATGCGTTTCAGAAATTATGGGTTAAACTAAGAGTTAATATTTTTCAAATGAGTTATAACAACATTTCTGAGATACTACCTTATCTCTTTGCTGCACCGGCTTATTTCTCAGGATTAATTGATTTTAATCAAATCATGCAAATTGGGGTTGCCTTCACTGAAGTCAGTAGGGCTTTAAATTGGTTCGTTGATTCCTACACATCACTGAAAAAGTATCAAACGAGTATAGAGCGAATTATCAAATTAGAAGAGGAGCTCGATAATGAAGGTCATGAAATGAATCCAAAAGATATCCACATCTATGAATCTCAATCACAAAAATTAGCAGTTAAAAATTTAAATATTGCATATCCACGCTCTTCAAAGTCGGGTTACATGATGCGCAATTTAAATTTGGAATTTAAACCTGGAGAAAATACCTTAATCAAAGCTCCTTCAGGTTTTGGCAAAAGTACCTTTTTCAAGGCAGTTCGTAATACATGGGGGCATGGTAAAGGGGAAATTAGTATTCCCCAACATCAAAAAACTTATTTCTTACCTCAAAAACCATTAATTCCCCATGATTCATTAAAGGGCATACTTGCTTATCCCGATTCAGTCGACACCTATACTGAAAAGCAATATAAAAAGGTACTAATTGCTGTAGGTGGAAATATGGAACAATTTATTCCAGAGCTGGATAAAGAAGACACCTGGTCCAAAAGATTATCTCTTGGCCAGCAACAAAGAATTTCTTTTGCAAGAGCTCTATTAAAAAAACCGAATTGGCTCTTTTTAGATGAAGCCACCGCTTCACTGGATGAAAACAGTGAGGAGGATCTCTATACTCTTTTAAAGGATAAACTTCCTAAAACAACAGTAATCAGCATTGCACATCGCTCTACAGTAATGAAATTTCATCAGCGAGTCGTACAATTTGAAATACAGCCTAGAGAAACACAATCAGAAGAAACACAACAAAATAGCTTCGCGAGTTAAATGAATCATGCAACCTCTCTAGCCACCATAGATAAGGCTACTTGGTATAATAAGAGATGATTATCTACCTGTAAAAGTAAGTTGGGTAATTTTTACCCAACTTTGGGAAGTAAAATGCAAGTTCATGGATATAAGAGTTGTTGCGTTACAATTGCTGCAGCAGCTACAGCAGCAGCTTGCATAGTTTGACAGCTTGGAAGATGTTCATTAAAAAAATTATAATAACCACCATAATCAGCGGATAAAGTTTCTGTAACTTCATTATCATCTATCTCTAACGATTTGTCCTCATGCTGAGGAGATTCTGTGGCAAGGATAGAGTGATTTGGCGTTACAATGTTGTTCTTTTCTTGCGGTTGTAACTGTGTTTTCAACTGCTCCAATTTAAGTTGATTGAGTTGTTCTTTAGTGCGTTCAAATTCGACACTTATTTCAGTCAGTTGATTTTTTAATGTGATACGATAGACTTCAGCTGATTCACTGGGGAAAAATTCTTGATTCAGGGCCGCTTCTGCATCAATACATTGCTCTTTGGCCTGTCTTAAATTCTGGAGTTGAGGAACTGGATAAAACCAAGAAATTATCCAGTAACAGAATTGGGCAAGGACAGATGTATTGTTCCATTCGTTGTTTAGCTTAAGATAGTTTTGCGTAGCCAGATGGAACTCGGTAAGTTTTTTTGAGAAAGAATCAATCTTGTCATTTAATTGATCCTTTTGATTTTTAAATAAGTCAAATGAAAGTCCAAGCCTTTGTGTCTCATCAGTGGTCACTGACTCCTGAGGTTGTTGTGAGTCAATTACATTATTTGCTAATGGTTCTTGGTTAAAAGTTTTTGTTACTCTAGCAATGTACTCTTTAACTGATTCATCATTTGTTTTCAGTAATTGAGACTGATTAAGAGCAATATTATAACTTTGGCAATATGCTTTAATTTCCTTCAGCATTGCCTTTGATTGAAATCGTGTGGTAATTTTTTTGTCATTTACTCCACTAATCACCATATTTGAAAATGGCCAAATTATATTCCCTTCGTAAGTGACATTGTGATAATTGTGCAGATGTTGATAATAAATAATTGCGAAAATTAGACTTTCTGAGCTTGTTATCTTGGGCAAATAAAAGGTGTAGTTTTGTTTGGGGGCGTTAAATGATACCTGATATTCAAATAGCTTGGCTTTTTCATGCAATTGATTCACTACTTGTTTGATTTCGGTGGGGCCTAATTTCTCAATATCCACTCCGATTTCAATCAGTTTGTTCGCAGCAGCAAGTTGTTTTGAATACTCTTCATTTCCCGCTAATGTGGGAAGGCTATCAATACATTCTTTAAACGTTTCCCAATATTTTGTTATTGAAATCATATTAATCCCTAAAATGATTAGACTCTTTAACTGTAAATCGCTTACTTAAAAAAAGCCATCATGAGCCTCGAACGGATCAATGTGTATAATAAAAAGACGAAAGATAAGAGGACAAGTAGGTTATGTCGATATGTTATTAGACTAAATCTTTAATAATAAATGGCGCGCTCGGAGGGACTCGAACCCGACACTTTGGTTCGAAGCCAAGTTGATTGATAATTAACATTAATAAAATCAGTAAATTGCGGCCTTTTCATGCAAATTACCTTGTCTGGATTCCAGTTGAGCCGATTGCTTTTTCGAAAATGCCCTGTAGAATTCGATGGCTTACAAATGATGAAGTAAATCGATTGCTAAAACAATGCGGGCTGCTATCAGCCCAATTTTAGAATTTTATTTGTTAAATCCTGCAATATTTTAAATAATATAGGTTCAATTACGTCAGGTTTTGATTTTCGATCATGAATTTCATAATCAATATATCCTTGGATAATTTCTGGGGAAGATGCAAATTGATTCGCTTGTGAAGTTAAATTAACTAATGGACTATTTGAGGGAATCAATTGTCTGGTATTAAGGTATTCCAAGAACTGTTTATCTAACAATTTTTCATTTATAAGTGGGGTAAGGTGTTCCTGGATATCGTGTATATTTTGAATTAATAGGGAATGGGCTTGTTCTCGGGTTAACCCAAGTCGTGCATAATCGTCCACACCCTTACCATCATATAGACTCAATTTTTGAGAAGAACCAAAAAACGTTGACACTTGATTTACAACGCTAGATTGCTCCTCATTGTCAGACTCATCAGAAGGGAGAGCAAACAATTCTTGGTAAAAAGCGGACTCCAAAATATTTTTTTCTGGTCTGGTTTTTACTTTATCAAGATCTGCAAGAAGTAACTGCACCTGTTCTTCTTTTAATGGAATAATGAGTGAATCAGATGTTTCATCAGAAAAGTGGAAGGGGTTGATAATATCGGCGATTTCTGTATTAGTGAATCCTAATCGTTGTAATTTTACATCCACTTCAGCTCTCGCATTTACATCCCAGTACTTAGATTGACGCTGAATTTCTAAAGAGTTTGATGACCAATTATAGCTAAATACAATGTTACTATTGGCATTCAAATAAGGAAGAAGTTCTATGATTTTAAATTCAGGATAATAAGAGTGACTTAATGACCTGATTAGCCTTTCATGTTGTCCATGAATTGCAAGAAAATCAAACTCCTTTTGCCATTGGTTTACTACCAGCATCTTAACCAATTGTAGGTATGCATCATGATGTCGTTCATCATAAAATTTTAGTGCTTCAATTAGGCGACCTTTCTCATTATGAAGGCTAGCTTCACTCGATATATCTGTTCGCCTGGCTGGATTTTGTTTAAAAAAAGCCAGCATATAATAAGTTATGAGGTCCCTGTGAGGATCAATTAACTTAAATTCTTCTAAGGTCTTAATCAGATGTTCTACATCTTCAAAATTAGACCAATTCTTTATAGCCCAAAAAACTAATTCCTCTAATCTGTTGTGCACTTCTTTGGGAGTATCTAAACTGATATTTTTTACAAGTTTAATAAGATTTCGATAAGCATCTTCAAAATCTCGGTTATAAAATTTTAAAGATTCGATGACTCTGTCTTCTCTATTTTTGGTAGATGAGATTGTTTTGCAGATAAGGCCAGAGTCATAAATTCTCGGCTGGTTCTGGTCTTGTTTAGATGCGTTTAAAAGATAATATAATTCCGGCTCAGTAATGCGATTAATTAGATTCAAGTTCTCTAATATGTGAATTATTAATGCAAAATTAGAAGAATTCATTTCATTTACGGCTGAATTAACTAACTCATCCCTTTTTTGAGGTGATGTATTATGAAATTTTTCATTCTTTATATGTTCTAGAACCTTTGTATTATCAAATACCCAATTTCCAAACCCAAATAGATTAGATAAATGAATTAAATTGTGTAAAACAGAACCTTCGTTTTTACTGTTTAACAGTAAATTTTTAATATAAAAATCGGAAAATTTTGACGACATAAAATGACCGGATAAATCAGAAAGATCAGGTTCAAAGGTGGAGTTCAACCACCTTGATGTCCCAAGAAAATGCTCATCTATTGTATAATACAACGATTTAATGTTTTCTTCTGGAAATAGATCATAAAAGTCTTGAAGCTTTTGAATTTGATTATGCCAAAATACCAGCCTAACCTTAGGCCTCTCTTTAATAATAAATTGTATGGTGTTTATTAATTCAGGTGTTAATGTTGTAAATGAAAGATCGATAATGCTGTCATCAGCAAGGTGTTTTACTAATTGTTGATTAAGGAGCAATGCATTAGGATTGTGGTATAAGGACAAATCAAGCGTATTATATTGTTTAAGTTTTTTTAACTTTTGTTTAATAAATTCTTCCTGAGTCATTCTTTTACATGAAAATAATTCACTCGCAGTAGTTGTCGAGAGCTCCATCCGGTATCCGACTTGCTTGGCAATATGTCTGTTAATTAACGGTTCACCAACACCACAACCCACTAAATAATCAGCAAAATCACTATTTGCAAAACCCTGTAATACCTTCAGTGCTTGAAAACCATCGGTTAATACAAGGCGTGTTAGCGAGCCCGATAACACCATAAAGGTTGGAGCATTCTTATCCAACACATGGACGCATTGATCAAGAACCTCTTGGAATTTCAGCAAATCTCCTTTAATAAATGTTCCTTTATCTGGATATTTAGATTGTGCTTGCTCAATATTAGACTCGTTAAAATCAAAGCCAACTAAGTGCACATCTGTTTCGTTAAATGCACTTGCTGCCGCATTAATGTACTTCCCATTGCCACAACCACCATCGATAATATTAATCGATTTCGGTGCTGTTTCTTTTGCTAGTATTCGTCTAATTTCGTTATTAATTTTTATATGTTCGGCATCATAGAATTCATCAACTTTATCAAGACGGGAAGCGTCTGAATTGTAAACAGTATCTACATTCGATTTAATCCAATCCACAGCAGGTGAAGATTTTCTTGAGTAAATACGATCCAGGTTGCATCCCTGAGCTTTGAATAACTCTTTAAGGGATAAACAATGTGCGGAATTAAGCGGTATGGGTAATTTGGTTTTATCCTTAAAGCTCAGTACAAGATATCCTTTAACACTTGGAATATCACTATCTTCAAATTCTAGCAAACGCATTTTTAGGAGAGATTTTTTTGTTCCATCAACCAGGAGTTCACATGGTTTATCTGAATCAGCTGAACATTTAGCTTGTGGTAAAATATACATATTGAAATTCAGGTAATAGGGAAATGAATATCTCCCTTTGGAAAACGAATTAATAAGGGACTGAACTTCAAACAATAGATTAGCTGATTCTTTTGATGAAGGCTCTATAGAGCTTTTAAGTGAATGTTCTTGTCCCATAATCAGTATCTCTTGCATTCCCGTTGAAATTTTATGAACAACTGGCAGAAAGCATTTATTAATAGGACCAAATAGGGTGCATATATTCAGAGCATTTACACCAATTTAGTTTGGAGTTTCTCATTAAAAAGTATAGAACAAACTCTGAATTTAAACGTACTGAGAGAAAGTATGGCGTGTTTGAGGAGTCCAATCTCCGACCCTTGGGTCGAAGCCAAGTGTAAGCCCTATATTGGGTAGAATACCTTCACGATATATTTATGGAAAATTGAATAAGACTCTTGCTAAATCCAATTTTCATTTGCAGTAAAGGCGATGGTTAGCCAACGTCTAGGCGTATCCTCTCCAATAGCCAACGCAATTTCATTACGAATTTCATCTAGGGTTTCAATGCTTGAAATTGGAAAATTCCTGGGTAGTACTATATGTATTTCAATAAATTGAGCACGTCCTATTTTTGCAACGTAGCTTGTATAGGTTTTGAAATTATGCTGTTTGATAAGCTCATCTAAAAAATCTCTTATTTTTTCGTCAAGATCCAGGGGAGCCATGCGAAATATGTCTCGCATGGCATCACGAACCGTAGCCATAGGCACAAAAATCAAACAAGCAGTAAGGATCGCTAAAATAAGTGGGTCAATGTAGGGAGTAAAATATCCATAGACCCCATTATGCAACAAAGCAGCGATGCCAAATGCCACTAGAAGAGAAGAGGAGATTAAAGCAGACATTAACCAACTTTGTATGTCTAATCGTAAGAATTCAGACTTAATTTTGCGGTTTTTTGTAACCAAATACAAATACATGCCCGTTGATAAAAAAAATACCAAAAGAGCAAACGCAAATGCTAAATCAAAATTAAGCTCATGCCCACCTGACATTAAGCTTCCAATTGCATTTATCATCGCATAAGCACAAAGCAGTATCAGGATGCTCCCATTGAAAACAAGTACCATGGGTTCGATATGCCAGTAACCATATTGAAAACTACGATTCCCCTTACTTGTTAAAAGACGGGCAACAAACAAGGCCAAGATTGACATAATGGTATCAACCATATTAAACATACCGTCAAAGACGATAGCCAATGAACCGGACAATAGCCCAAATAAAATACCTACTACGGCCAGAAGAAAGGTAACAGCTATTGATATTTTAAGTGCTCGGAGTTCATGAAGCTCCTCTTGTATTTTCATTGTGTGATTTTCTCGTATAAATTATATGATTTATCTCTGAATTATTACTTCAATAGAGCCTAATAAAGCCATCTTATAATATTAGTCCCTTAAAATGATAAATGCTTCTTTTCAATAATTGCGATGCTTGGCTGTGGTGGATGGCAACATAGGAATACATGATGCTGATATTAATTTTACCAATAAAGTTGCGTGTTAATCCAGTATCTTTGGAGTATGTGATTCCTGTTCGCCTTCTGACGATTTATCATAAATTTTATTTTCTTTAGTGAATACTTGTAATTTATGGCGCTCACGCACTGCTTCTGGTTCAGTGTTACATAATTTTGTTTCACTTACAAAAACAGTCTTGAATAATCCGTGCAATCTTAAACAATTACTAAGTTTCGGTAATACAGCAACTTTTCTGAAAACGACATAACTTTCACGATCACTTGGAATCTGCTCGTTATCGATTTGAATAAACCTGGGATCTTTTCTTATTTTTTTATTAAGGCTTGATCTATCGGAATCTCTTTGAATAATTGAACCCTGAAACTCTAGAGGATAGGACAAGGTACTTGGGTCAATATTATGTCTATTAGTGGCTATATTTATATTCATAGCATCATATAAGTTTACGGTCTCCTCTCTTTCTACTGCTTCTAAAGGAAGTGTTTCCACTAGCCTTGAAAGTGCTACGTTAACTACATCACCCGTTAAAAAATAACATTTTTTAAGGTAGATCATATTGGCGAGATTCAAAGCAATTAGACCTCCATCAGCAACATACAATGATAATACCCACATACAATGGGCCAGGAAGTTGTGCCAATTATCATCATTAGCATATTGTTGTTCTTCGTATGAGCCATCTGCTTTTTTATTATAGAGCTCAAAATTTCGATAGGGAGGAGAAGTAATTGCTAAATTAAACGATCCAATTTTATCAGGGTCGATTACGACTTCCTCGATTTTTTTAGGAATATGCTCTGATTTAAATTGCTCTTTACCCGATAATGGTTTAAATAATTGAGTCATTCGTTCATAAGGCTCAATCAAAGCTGGATTAGGATCAATACTTAAGTAGGAGTCAATTGATGGATGTGCTAAAGCCGCTATTTTACGTGCTCCCCATCCTCCACAGAGATCAAGAAATTGAATTCGTTCTGCTTTAAATTGATAATGTGTTTTTAACACTTCAATTACCTGCATTAAAACAGTTGGTGAATATTGAGAGCTTACAAATTGCCGAGTAAGTACTTGGTTAATTTCTTTAACTCCAATTGATCCAGCTTTAGAAACAGGTACCTTAGTGATATCAACTTTACCACAACGTTTACGAAATACTTCGCGTAATTTATAGGTCACCGGGGAAGAATTGGTCTCCCATACGCTATAAGCGGATTCTTTTTTACCACCGTATGTCGCTTTGTAACGTTCTATTTGGGTAAAATAATCAACTGCAAGTTTACCTGCTTTGTCATGTATTGAGCGTTGTACTGTAGAGTAAAGAGGGTAAGGACTATCATCAATATATCCTCTACTCACAAAATCTGCACCCTCTTGCATGAGTTGCTTGAAATCAAAAATTGCCTCTTCCTTACTAATAGGTACTTGAGGAAACCGCATCGGATTATCAGGATCAGCATAAATCTCTTTAACACATCTAAGAGCTAATATCTGGGAGTATAAATTATGAATAATTTCAGTAACATTACCAGCCGATTTAGACCCCGAATTAGCTTTTGCTTTATCTTTAGGTGAATTTATATCATTACCTTCTTGCACCTTAAAATAAGGTATTAAATCGTGATAAATTTCTTCTAACCCTTTTAGAAAAAAAGAGTAATTAATATTAAGCATCTCATCGCGTACAAATTGAGAATGGTCTGCTTCGAAGATATAATAATGAGCATGTCTGGATATTATATCTTTCACCTTAGCTTTATTTATTTCTACATTTATAACTAATTCCCAGGTGTTGCCAAGGTTTTTTATTTTTGCATCATAATATTCAAGGGCAGGTATTTCCTTGAGTAAACTAATGACATTTTCATTTAAAAATGACTCCAATGAAAGGCCAGGCCGGTTGTCCTGTTTGGGGCGCTTTTTAGCAGGAGTCAATGCTCGGCTACCAGGGGTGTGATTAGCTTGTAGTGGTTTTTGTCGCTTTCGAGCGCTACTCGTAGTTGTGGTATGAGCCGTACTGATTCCTGGTAATTGTGTATTGGTCAATGCCGGAAGAGTGAGCTCTTGTCTTTTACGCTTTCTGGTGGCTGAAGAATATGCTAAAGGGGGAAGAGCATCACTAATAGAGTCTCTTTCTTTTCTACTGTTTTGCGACTGGTAAGAGTTAGTTTGAAATATCTCTCCCTTTTGGAGGGGACGAATAGGACTGATTTCATTATCTGGAGGGCTTTGAACAGTATCCTCATTTTCTCCAGGATAAATCTTATCTCGCTCATCAAATTGCACGGTATAATGATCATCATCTTCAAATCGTTCTTCTTCCGATTCATCTATAATTAACATCCCCAAAGTATCTTCCTCTTCCTCTTCCTCCTGGTTCGTATGGTAGGATGAACTATTAATTATGGAGCCTGTTGACGATGGAATATATGCTGTCGCTCTTTTTTCCTCATCGAGCAATGGTTCAATTATTGGCAAATCGAAGGTGGGATGATAAGGAACGGTTTTTGGAACATATGGTTCTATTCTTGGTAAATAAGGTGCGGGTGGTTGTACTGAATGAGTATGAGAAACTAATCTTGTTGAGGCAGCATTTTGTTTTTCTAATTGGTTCAGGAGGTGTTTTTTAAAACATAAACCTCTCCAATAATTAAGAATAATTAAATTATGTATTCCATCAAATGTGTTCTCTGCAAACGGATATCTATAACGCGAGTTGCTATCAGATAATGGTTCCAATTGATGCTTTTGCTCAAAACTCAATCGTTCTATAACAGCTTTATTTCTAACAAAAAAATTATCTAAAGCACTCACAGCTCCAGCGTAATAATCACTATTTATTTCTTTACATTGAAATTTAATTGTATAAGGATCATTTTTTATTCTTGTTTTCTTAAAATGAGGCAGAAGTTGATAAGCCATTGCATCTCGTCCCTTCTTTAAGGCAAGTTCTCTCTCTTTTTTTTCGTTCATAATTTGATTCTTACGTTACTATTTTAAAACCTAATAAGTAATTAATTTTTATAAATATTAGTTTTTTTTTACTTTATTTGCGTTCATTTTATTCATAGTGCTCGTTTTGGAGAATCACTAATTTTGGAAATATTTTATTTCCAAAAAATAAACACACACTTTACGTTGTGTTCATATCTGCATCAATTAAAGCGGAGATCATTACAGAATGGTTATGATTAATAAATTATGACTCATCGATAGAAGCCTTCAATTCTATTTTTTAATATTTATTTATCAATAGATTGCGATGAATCAAAATTGCTAAAACGGTCATTCACTGCCACCGTTATGCCACATTGTATGTCAAAGATTTTAACAGATAGTATGCTTTCAGGATCGGAAGTTTTCTCGGGTTTCATCTTGTTCTACAAAAGATTTAAATAACCCGTGTATTGCATTAATGGACTATGAAACGAATGACTACTGCACTTAAAGAGCAGTTGAGAATGCTGGGTACCAATTTTGGTACCCTATTTAAAATGTAATCTTTGTAATCGCTTTATTCTATGAATTAGTTACTCACTACTTCTATTTACCCCCGGCTAAAAACTGCTTTAACCGGACAGTTTTGTCGTTTCTTGTTGATGTTGTTGTTCTTCTTGTTTTTTCTTTCTTATTTGTTTAAATAGATTGGTCTTATCTACAAATACTGGTACCACTTCTGTTTTCATCTTTGAGGCAACCCTAGTCGATTCTTGCTCCGGTGCTGCGAAAAATGTAATCCCTTTTTTAATGAACTCTTCACATCTAGTTGAGAACAGATTAAGAAAATTCTGGTTTTTTTCTCGTGTTGCTATCTGTCGGGCATTATTTCCATCATTATCGACAGTCTCAGTTTGGACCTGACGTCCTTTGAGTAATTTCATTATTTCCAGTGCTGCCGGGTCGCTTCGTTGGGCCAGTAAATGTAATGTTGTTTCTCCCTTAGTATTTTTAGCATTAATATCTGCACCTTTTTCAATTAGAAACTTAGCCATGTGTAAACTTGTCTCTTGCTCTTCTTGAGAATCGCTAGATTTTGCGTAGAGTATCGCTAAATGTAAAGGGGGATAACCGCCACTCATTTTATTAATATTTTCCGCTAACGCTTCTGCGTTACGTCTTTGACTCCAGATATCAATTTCGCCTCGTTTAATGTCTTGATGTAAAGGGGTGTCCTGTTCACTGGAGTGCCATTGGTATTTCTCAGCATCTCTGCGGGATTTTAATTGAACTTCCATAGACGCTATATCTTCCTTTAATATCTCAATTAATCCCATCATCTCTAGTTGTAGTTTAACTACTTCCTGAGATGTTAGGGGGCGTATAATCCTATTCTCCGTTTTGTGTTTAGTCTCCTGCATCTCATTAAAAACTTTATCGGCGTTTTCTCGAACTCTTTTGTTGATCAGCTCCAGTTTACCTATCTCTACTTTTTTTATTTTAAGCGCTAATATTAGAGACTTATGTTTTGGTAATAATTGTTGTATTACTAAGCGCATTTCAAACATTATTTTCAGTGACTTGAGTTGGACTGAATCTTGTTTACGTGCTTTTTCTTCTACGGCTTTATAAATTTTTGCCTCTTTAACGTCGTCATTTCTTTTACCTGCCAGACTCCCTAAAACCCCCATAAGAGAACCATTTTCTTCTTGAAAAGACTCTGTGGCTAATGTGAGTGCAGATTTATTGCTTCTGTCTTTAATATAGACATCTGCATATTGACAAACCTCTTTAACTGCTTTTTCTTCCTTATTATTAATTAAAACATGTAAAAGATTATTCCCATTTTTATCTTTGGCATTGGCTAAGCGCGATTTAACCTGTAATGGGGCTGATTTTATTTCTCCTATCAATGCATCTCTTACTCTTTTATCATTAAAATCCATTGAACCAATATCTTTTATTTTGTTTTGAACGCTTACTTCCCTTTCTCTTGCTAACCTTTCCTTTTCTAATCTTTCTTTTGCTAATATTTCTTGCGTGTTAGGTTCATCATTATCTTCTGCCAACTCCGCATTGCCATCTACTGTCGAAGTTTTCTCTGCCAATTCTGATGAGCCTAGCGCCTTCTGGGTTGGAGAGGTTATTAATCCCTCTTTGACGAATATGGGATATATTTCCTTATTCTCTATAGACGATATTTCCGCCAGAAACTGTTTTCCTTTTTCTGTTGCAAAAGTTTGTTTGTCAACATTGGCTCCAGAAAGAATCAGTAATCGAACTGCATGAAGATGATCATTCTCTAATGCTAATTGCAGTGGTGTCTTACCCTCGGCATTTTCCTTATTAATCGGGTTACTTACAAAAAAATCAATTGGATTACTCACAAATTGGCTCAATAAGCTTTTATCCTGGTTGGTTAATTCTTTAATTCGATGAATATCTCCATTCTTCGCAGCCAGGTGAAAAATATTATTTCCAGCATGATCCTGTTTACTTAAATCAAATCGAGCTCCTTCTTCCTTTAACCTTTGAATAATGAGTTCAAAACTGTTTCTTTTCTCTCTTTTATTAGGTTCTTCAGCCTCGGAGTATTTTTTATAGGCGATGAACAACAGATTATTAAATTGAACAGTAGCTTGAGTGTGAGCATTTCTACGTATTAAATCATCTATTAATAAATTCACAACCATTACTTTTCCCTGGAAAACGGCTGAGTCTAAAGGGGTATACCCGGAAGTGTTAGGAAGATTCCACTCCAAATTTTTAGTTTTTAAATCACTGAGTAATAGGTCAACTATCCCAAGATTTCCTTTTGAAACAGCTATATGTAAAGGGGTATTCCCTTTATGATTTTTAAAATTACTATTCTGATCCTTAAGATTATCCAACAACAACTTAACTATTTCAGGTTTGTTCCCTAAAGCGGCAAAATGTAAGGGGGTATTACCGTCTTTATTTTTAGAGTGCCATAGCTCGTTGTTGCTTAACAACAATTTTGCAGTTCCAACTTCCCCTTTATGAGCGGCAAAATGTAGCGCATTATTACCGTTAGAGTTGGGGGCATTAAGATGAGTACAGTGTTCTATAATTAGTTTAATTTGGTCTAGATTACCTGTTTCAGCACTTGATTGGAGGTGTAGAAGAAATTTCTTGTTTCCCATTTGAGTAAGATCAATACCTTCTTTTTCCTTCCCATGTGCTTCAATGAGCAGCTCTGTGAATGTTCTTACTTTGTCACTTTCTAACAAGACTATTTTTTTCTGAGTTTCACTTACTCTCCTGGTAAAATCTTCTACAACGGTTTCTGTTCTTTCTAACTCATCTCCAAGTGTTTCCCTTTCCTTTGTATGCTCAGATATTTGCTCAAGAACTTTCACATATTGAGTTTCTTCTATAAAAATAAGATCAGGAATATACTGGCGCAATGAATCATTTTGCTGCTGCAAATTTTTCAACCCACTATATGCACCTTGCAGAGAAATAAAATCTGTGATTGGAGCTTCACTAGAGGCAATTTCTTTTGCTTCTTTTTTTATTGCTTGCAAACTAGATTCTAGATTGCCTAGTTTTTTATTTGTATCTAAAAGAGTTTCTCTTTCCGTTTGACAGGCTTTTAACCGATCACCAAAAAACCAGCGGATAATGGGTAATCCATACCAAAAGATAGAAGTACCCAGACTATCTATCTTCTCCCTATTACTCTTGGAAACTAACTGGATAGTGCTCGCTTTACTGTCTATTGCAGAGATTTGATTTTGTAGAGATGATTTTAAATCCTTCCAATTTTCATCTTGCTTCGTTGATAAACGCTTTATCTCTTCCTCACAAGTTTCCACTTTTTTTTCTATTTCTTGTTGTTCACTTTTTGCAGATTCGCTCTCTTTAAGTAAACTAGCCTGAGCTACTTTGGTTTTCTCAATGCTTGAATTGACTTGTTGACTCAAATTCTCCAAATGTTTTCTTAAATGCAGTAAAGTATCTTGCATCTGGAATCTCTGAGAGAGCTTAAGCAGTTCCTCTGAAAGCTTTGCTATTTTTTCCCTTTTTTCAGCTAGGTCCTTTGATGGGTCAAAAGAACGTAATACTTCTTTAAATTTACGCGCAGCTTCTTCAAAAGCTGCATTGACACCGTCTAACTCATCAAATATTTTTATAGCATCGTCTAAATCTTGCGAATTATCGAGTAAATTATTTTCTTTTAAAAAGTTAAGTCTTTCCTTGTGTTGTGCTTTTACAATTTCTAATTGGGCTAAGGCGTTTTCCTGAGCAGAATAAAATTCTCTATAATTTTGTTCAATTTCTTCATGTTTTTTATTTACTACCTTATTTTCGTTCTCTGCCTGCGAACTCAGGTGTGCAACTCGTTGAGAAAATTCTACAATGCGGCTATTTATCTGTTGATATCTTGACTGACTTAATTTCACCGCCTCTAAACTCTTATCGAGCAAGATTTCGCCTAATTTTTTAAAATTACTTAAGTCCTCTCCAGAATATATCTTCTCTGCTTCCTCAAAATATTTAAGGTGGACTTGCTCTTTTTGTTTTTCCTCTAATAAAAGTTTTTCAATATTTTTTAATTCTGCTTCAAGTTCCTGCACCTCTTTACCGTATTTTTTAAGGTTCTCTAAATTTATTCTGATATCCGCCGGTATTTCTATGTTTCTTATTTCCTTTTCAATTGCACTTATATTTTTATTATTACTTTCAACTTGTTCCTGGACTATATCTCCAATTTGCATCAACACTACGGGACGAGCTAATTTTTCCAAGCTGGAAAGATGATTGGCTGAATTTGCTTTTTTTAATTCCTTGATTAAAATCAGATAATTTTGTCGTAGAACAAGGGTTTTTTTTAAATCTATAGGTGAGACATTTTTTAATTTTTCAATCATTAAATCAAGGTAGTCGCCTTTTAAAGATTTATTTTTTGCCAGCAAACCCCGAGTAATGAGCGCACACGCACTCAGACTCATATTTATCAAAAGCGTAGATTTGAATTCCGATGTATCCCTTAGTTTTATTTGTTGGGACAAATTCCTCCTCATCTGTTGCAGTTGCTCAGTGTAAGCGGGACTATTACCAACATTCGATTGATAACCTTTCAATATCGTGTTTAATTTTTGGCAATATTCTCTGGAGGGATTGTTAAAGATTAAATAGCTACTCAAGAGCTCACCCATGAGTTTTACAATTGCATTTTTTTTATCCTCTCCCATCATTCCATTTAGATAAGCCAGGAGGAATTGAAGTTCCTCTTCTGGTGTTTCAAGTTTAGAGGAGTCTGCAATAACAGCATTAAACTCTTCTCGATTAGAATCATTTAAGACGCTTTGAAGTCGTTGTTCTACTATTTTACTAAACATAAATATAATCTCTAAATTGAGTCAATGAGGATAATTATTGTTCTAATTAAGGTGTAATTATACATTCAGTTTATTAAGTTAACATTAATAGGAAGTTTTTCTGATTTAAGGAGTGTGTCGGAAGTTTCTTGTTACCTAATGAAAGTACTTTCCTTTTTTTCGTTCATACATAGTTATGATTAATAATTTATGACTTATTCGTAGAAGCCTTCAGTTCTTATTGTCCAGTTCTGACTCGGTGCAGCGTTGATTCATATGGGTGGAATTTTGAAAATTACAGAGTTCGTGTTGAGGTCCTCTGCGGCTGATTATAGCTTCCTCCTTAAATGGAAATGAGCTAAATAGTCAGTGTCCCCGTAATTGGGAAAGAGCCATTAAATGGCGCGCTCGGAGGGACTCGAACCCTCGACACCTTGGTTCAGTTTTAAATTTGTTATAGAGCAATATCTTGTGATGCGTCAAATTCACAAATTACTTTACAGCGTAGTCTAGTCACAATTGAGATACGTTTGATTAAGCAGTTCTGAGTTGGTCGAATGGGTTCTAAAATCAAAAGTAATTCATTGATAATATTATTAAACATAGCAAACATTACACCAATGAATGTTAAAAAATTATCATTATTTCGAGCGTTGACTGTGCTTCTAATGCGTTGCAAAATATTTTCGAAATAAAAAAATGCCCATTCATTTAAAAGAGCTAAGATAAATATCTTCGAAATCCTCAGGGATTTCTTTTTTTGATTTTTTTTCTTTGTCTTTTCAATGCGGGTTTGCTAGAGCGCTAAGTCTTAATCTAATTGGTGGAGATATATCGATGGCAAAACAACGGTTTATATATTTTATTTTACACTTTATTTTGGTCTTCCCAGGATATAGTTTAAATCTAGACTCTCTTCTCCCTGATGAACAAAATACAGTACAAGTTTTTCATGATGCATCACCTAAAGTAGTTTATGTTCACAGATGGGCGACGGTAACTAACCCTTCACTTGAAAAAATGGAAGTTAAAGATGGAGCCGGTTCTGGAATTATTTGGGATAACAACGGGTATATTGTTACGAATTATCACGTTATTAAGGGAGCGGATAAGCTAGCAATTACGCTGGGAAAAATGACAGTCCCTGCAAAAGTGGTTGGAGCAGAGCCTCGTAAAGACATTGCTGTTTTAAAGATTGACTCACCGCAAGCCCTGGTTTTATTAAAGCAATTTACGCCATTTCAAATAGTGCATCTTAATGATCTCATTGTGGGCCAAAAAGCGATTGCAATTGGTAATCCTTATGGCTTGGATCATAGCTTATCTAAAGGAGTTATTTCTGCTTTGGGTAGGAAAGTTCCTGGGATCGGTGGGGTTACGATTCGGAACATGATTCAAACAGATACTCCAATTAATCCTGGTAACTCTGGCGGCCCGTTATTGAACAGTGCTGGGCAGTTAGTTGGCATGAACACAATGATTTACTCTACATCGGGTTCATCTGCTGGTATTGGTTTTGCTGTGCCAGCTGATGATATTGAACGTATCGTAACGCAAATTATTAAAAACGGGCGAGTGGTATTGTCTGGCATAGGTATTCAAAGTGCTCCATCTACGATTGCACGTCAATTGGGTATAAATAAAGGGATTTTGATTGCAGATGTTTTACCTAATACCCCTGCTGCTGAGGCACATTTAAGAGGTACTTATCGAGATGATTGGGGACGAATCGTAGTAGGTGATATTATCGTAGCACTTAATGGTCACCCAGTTCGTAACTATGATGCGTTATATAATATGCTTACGGAAATAAAAGTAGGGGATCAAGTCACTGTATCCATTGTGCGTGGTACTAAGCAAATGGACGTACAAATGAATACTATAGATATAGCGGGAGTTTAGGTGCTATAAAGTATCCATTTTTTACAGCTTGTTCACTCTCTTTTTCGTGTTATGCAGGGTATGATCGTTGGTGGGAAGCAAGAAAACTATGGGGCGAGGTTGGTTTCCCATACATGCTCTCTGTTATTAGCTGCTTATCGAATCTTTACGGGAATAACAGTTTTGTGCCAATTCAAAATTTAAGCAAGCCTTGATGCAACTTAGCGTAAATCAAGGCTCCGCTTGCTAATCTTAAGTCCAAAAATTACTTTGGATTAAGTCAAAATGACTCGGAGGACAGCTCATCCCTATTGCTCCCGAACTTGAAGGGTTAAAACTAGATAGAAATGAGAACAAACTCGATCGATTTTGAGCATTTGAAACTGGTTCACCCATTGCTTTATAGGGAGCAGGGTCAGGGTGGTACTCATCAATGTGCTGATAGAGCTCTTTTTTATCGTCAACATTAAAGATGTCTTGTAATTGTGATGGTCTAGGAAAAGCCCATAGTTTTTTCGGATAAGCCTGGTATTGTTCTTTAATCATTCGCGTCAGCTCATTTACACTATAGGACGAAATTAAGCCGTCCGCACGGAGTCCTTTCATTAACTCACGCATCATATGAAGCTCATGTCCCATAAATGGAGACCAATGATGTTGTCTTGGAATGAATATCAATTCAGGTTGTAAATCTTTATGAAACTTGGGAACCATTTGTGAGAAAAAGCCTGCATGCATTTTTTTCTGAATAAAATTTAATCCTTCATCTAATTGAGGAGCATAGGCAGCCAATATAATCGTCGCAGATTCAATATTTATTGCCTTGACACAATTAGAAGCATGCGCAACAACCGAACTTGGCAAAAGATTGGTATAATTTCCAGGAACTGGCTGCTCAGCAACAATTCGCACAGGAACTACTATGCCTGAAGACTGTTGCAATTTGTTTAATTCATTGCCAATTTCAAAGGTAGTAACTGCACCGCGGCTGTATCCAACCAAAGATATTTTATCAATTGGTTTCGTTGCGGATTCCTGAGTATTCCATTTAATCCCTACCTTAAGCTGCGTCAGATCTTTGGCACTTAAGAATAATTGCCCATTCTCGGTGCGAAAGACTGTTTTAGTAAATCGCGCAGCAAATTTGGAAAGATCAGGATCAGCTGTACTGTTGCAGACTTCAGGATGATCGCAACCATTTACAAAAACGGTTGTGACTTTATCGCTAACCTCTCTTAAGTAAGGAGCCGCGAGGTTTTCAAAGGAGGTTCCAGGGTTCCCTGTTCCGCAAAAATAGATTACGAGATGGGTAGTATCCGAACGAGTAGTATTATCAAAACGTGTTTGCATAAAATTGTCTCCAAATTATTAATTTGCATGAATAAGTTTGAAGGATAGACATGAAGGATAAATTAAAATCATTGTAAAAAAAGGAAATCACTCTATTCTTAGATGGAATAAGTCATATCTAAATAAGAAGAATTAAACTTACAAATTATAAGTCGATATTCCTTTTTTTATGATTTAAGTCAATTTAGGGTGTTGTATTAGGTTAAATAACTTAAATAATTTGTAACTTTATCGCTCATTTTTGTAGAACTGTTTTTTATTGATGCTAATATAATAAATTATTATATGCATCTATAGATGTTTTCTTAAGATGTTAGTTACACTAATAGCTTGAGCTCATATGAATAGCAACGAATTAAAATCTTTTTTAATGGTTTATGAGTATCGCTCTTTTTCACTTGCAGCAAAGCGTTTGTATGTTACTCAATCAGCGGTAAGCAAACGCATCAGTAATTTGGAGAATGAGTTCAAAGTCAAATTATTTGAAACGAGAGGGGGAATGATTTTTCCCACCATGGAAGGACAGTTACTCATACCGTATGCTCGGTTGCTTCTGCATACCATGTACAATGCTGCTGATAATTTAAGAAATCCCGAGCTTGAAGAAATACCGATATTTCTTGGTACTTCAACTTTTCCATCTTTAAAATTTTTGCCACTATTTATCGATTATTTGATTACAAATCAAATCAATTTCCCCAATTTGCACATTAAACAGATGACGAAGCAAGAGCTTATTCCGGGGTTACAAAATGGGTTGATTGATCTGGCTCTAACCACTGAAGATCTAATGGTTGATAGTGCAATTATAAGCAATCAACTTGATGAAGAGGATATTATCATTGTTGTATCACCTAAACATGAATTAGCAAATGAAAAAAACATTGATTTAAAGAAGCTTGCTCAATATCCGTGTATCTTGACTGAACGAGGGTTTTCCATTCGTGATAATTTAGAACGAATTTTTTCCAAGCATGAATTACCACTTCTAGTAGGTCATGAGCTATTTTCTTTAGATGCAATACAAAAATTGGTAAAAACAAGTTTAGGTTGGAGCGCATTGCCAAAGCAATATTGTGATGAGGGGTTGATAAATTTAGAAATAAACGATTACTCTGAAAAAATAAAATTGTGTTGGTACTGTCACAAGAATCGTGCCGACTCTAGAATAATACAGTATGTAGGAGAATTGTTGAAACAATCACTTCATTACATCCATTCTCAATAGGTCAGTTTATATTTTGCTTATTTGTTTGGTAATTTAGTCAAGTGCATGATGGCTTACATGATATAATATATGTTAGTAAAAAATAATAATAAATAACATTACTTACAAGTAAACTATTTTTGCACTAAAAACATCCGCTCATTTTTAAGGAGCCACTGTATATTGATTTAGACAAGACAATATTTGGCAAATATATTTTCCACTCAGTGTATTACACCTTTGCCTGCAGACGCTAATGCGAATCATTACAGGATGAATTTTAATGAAAATTATTAATCTTATTTTGCTTTGCTTTGTACTTGTATTTCGAGTACCACAAGCTTGTGGAACAACCGTACAGGAAGCAGCAAATATTACCCCACAGATACAGAATATTAAGGAAGGTAATTATATTATTCCTCAATACTTATTTAAAAATGGTCAAAGTTTAAAAAACCTTAAAATTCACTATGTTACTATGGGAACAGCAAAAAAGAATCGGCTAGGGGAGATTGAAAATGCAGTGTTATTCTTACATTGGACGGGGGGAAGTGGCAGCGAAATGTTTAAACGTTTCGAGAAAACACTTTTGGCTCCCGGACAGCCCTTTGATGCACAGAACTATTTTCTAATTTTTCCTGATAATATTGGCCAAGGACAATCAAGCAAACCAAGTGACGGCCTGCGCATGAAATTCCCGAATTATAGTTATCAAGACATGGTCGAATTACAACACCGATTAATCACGCAACATTTAAAAATATCACATCTAAAAATGATAGTTGGAACCTCAATGGGAGGTATGCACAGTTGGATGTGGAGTGAATTATATCCGCAATTAATGGATGGGATTATGGCGATAGTCTGTCTTCCTAAAGCAGTTGATGGACGAAATTTACTGTGGCGACAAATAGTGGTGGAAAGTATAAAAAAGGATCCTTCTTGGCAAAACGGAAGTTATAAAAGTTCTCCTTATGGAATCAAGGCAGTGTGGCCTTTCGTAGCGATGATGGTGGATGGAGTACCACATATGCAACATACCCTGTCTAATGCAAAACAAACGACCAATTACATTCACTCAGCAATGGATGGGAGTACAAAACAAGATGCTAATGACATTATTTACGTTATGGAAGCATCAAGAGACTATAATCCAGAGCCCCACTTATCGACTATACAAACCAAAGTATTTGCACTGGATTTCACGGATGATGCTTTGGATTCACCTGAATTTTATCGAATGCCTCAATTAATTAAAAAAGTAAAACAGGGTCAATGGATTCTGCAAAAAGGAACAGCTGACTCGCATGGCCATTTCACTCTGCTTTACCCGGAATTATGGGTAAATCAAGCAAAGCGTTTTGTGCAATGGATTAATCAGGGTCAAACGCCAAACTCTGTCGAGTAGCCACCCCGCATTGTTATTAGAGGGCTGAATCAAAAGGTTAAACCTCGAATACACCGAACGCCGCTGGGATCACCTTTATTGCCTTGGACTTGTGTGCTGATGTCGCCGGAAGGCTTTGTTGCTTAACGGCAGAAAACTCCAAAAACCTAAAGTGTCATGATTTTATTACTGCACTATAACATCAATATGACTCGATTATCAGTGAGCAGGGTGTAAAACTATCAGGTGGCCAGCAGCAACGTATTGCAATTGCAAGGGCTATTTTAAAAAAAAGCCCCGATTCTATTGTTTGATGAGGCAACTTCCGCATTAGATTCGGCCACAGAACTTGCAATACAGGAGGCATTGAATACTTTGTTGGTTGATAAGACCGCTTTAATGGTTAGATTCCTTTTTAAGAACAAAAAAACTTTATTTTGATTTTCCCAGGATATGGTTTAAATCTAGACTCTCCTCTTCCTGATGAACAAAATACAGTACAAGTTTTTCATGATGCATCACCTAAAGTAGTTGTGTTCACAGATGGGCGACGGCCAATTAATCCTGGTAACTCTGGCGGCCCCTTATTGAACAGTGCTGGGCAGTTAGTTGGCATATACAATGATTTACTCTCCATCGGGTTCATCTGCTGGTATTGGTTTTGCTGTGCCAGCTGATGATATTGAACGTATCGTAACGCAAATTATTAAAAACGGGCGAGTGGTATGTCTGGCATAGGTATTCAAAGTGCTCCATCTACGATTGCACGTCAATTAGGTATAACTAAAGGGATCTTGATTGCAGATGTTTTACCTAATACCCCAGCTGCTGAGGCGCATTTAAGAGCTACTTATCGAGATGATTGGGGACGAATCGTAGTAGGTGATATTATCGTAGCACTTAATGGTCAACCAGTTCGTAACTATGATGCGTTATATAATATGCTTACGGAAATAAAAGTAGGGGATCAAGTCACTGTTTCCATTGTACGTGGTACTAAGCAAATGGATGTACAAATGAATACTATAGATATAGCGGGAGTTTAGGCTGTAAACGTACCCATTTTTTACAGCTTGTACACTATCTCTAAAACCGACGAGAGATCCTCGGTTTCTATGGTTTGCTCCCTAAAGGGCTATAGTCCGATCTAATAAGAACTAAGTTCGAAGTCAAAGCTTAATGTAGAAAACACTTAAAATTCGACCGTTTCTTTTGATTCATCAAATGAATCAAGGAAACCTTAATGTATTACATACTTGTTTTATCATATCAAAGAAAAGCTCCGGCCACTTAAAATTTGATTCATGGTGTATTTAGTTAATATCAATCTACATGGTATATAGGTCTAAAATAGGGTGCACAGGGATAATCGATTTAGGTCTAAATGAAACCATCACGACCCTATTTTTAGATGATCTCAAAACACGAGTCTAGGAGATGCTATGAATACCATACGAGCTGGGTCATATCAATTGTGCGCAATAAAAGGGGCTTGTGATGACGCTCAGTTGTAAATTCGTTATAAATCAATACATTGTGAAGTGTCAAATTCAATAGAACTGCCTAAAACTGCCTATTACAGCCACAGTGGAGACAAGTTTTTGTCACAGTTCAATAACTGTCTTTTTCTCGTCCATAAATGCTGCAGATTACTTTTTATGGATAAAATGGTTTGATATTAAAGGTAAAAATGCATAGGACAATCTGTCTGCTGGGCAAAGCTTTAATATATTAAAAACTAGTATAAATTATCGATGACGTCCGCGTGAGGTGTATTTCTCTTTGGCCATAGTTACTTTTAATGGACGGCCTTCCATCATTTTCCCATTCATATCTAAAGAGGATTGAGCTTCTTGTTGGGAACTAAAGGTTATAAAGCCAAAACCTTTGATGTGGCCAGTAAAGCGATCTTTGATTAAAAGAAGCTCGTCTATCTTTCCATATTTTGAAAATTCTGCTTGTAACGTTTCTTCAGTAACTCCAAAGTGTAAGTTGCCTACATAAACTTTATTTTGCCTCACCGTCGTTTCCTCAAAGTAACCACTACAAACTACAGAGAGATATAGTGGCTAAATAATATTAACTACTTAAATTAAAGAGCTATTATATTTTGTGCTTGAAGGCCTTTTGCTCCTTGTGTCACAATGAATTGTACTCGCTGACCTTCTGTGAGGGTTTTGAAGCCAGAACTTAAAATTTCTTTAAAGTGAGCAAATACATCTGGCCCGGAATCTTGCTCAATAAAACCAAACCCTTTTGATTCGTTAAACCATTTAACGATTCCGTTTACTGTTTTAGACATAAGTAATCCTTATATTTATTATAATGCCTGCATAGGCGAATTTAGCCGGAAACCGGTCAAGAATTAAAAACTACAGAGCGAGGGATTAAATGAATAAAACGACGATTTGGAGAGTATAAAATAGACATTTTCTAGCTGAGACTAGGTTACTACTCTTTAAGGTTAAAAGTCAATCTTATTTATGTTAAAGGAGTGCATAAACATTTTATTTTTATTCTTAATTGTTGTGCGCTTATACACTTTATATCGAGATAAAATGTTTACCTATACCGCAAAAATATATTTTGATGACATCAAAATTAAACGCTCCTGGGAATAATTTAGACCCTCTTTTTATTTGGTGCCAACCCAACACGATGGAGAATTTGGTAATTTCAATGGTCAAATTACTGACAACAAAACACATCTGATTGAAAAAGAATTTCGAACCAGTCCCTATTAGTGTGCTCTTAAATTACCTCAATCTTAAGGATGCTATTCCTCAACATATATAGGAATTTTTTGAGCGTTTTCTTTTACTACTTTTAAAAAAACCTGACGACTTTCTTTATCAGAGAAACTATTAATGCTAATTAATTTTTGAGTACATGATGCACAGAGATGATAGCAAAGGAATTTTCCATTTTTAGCTCGAGATTTACCTCTTAATGAAAAATCATTTTTAATTTCTAAACAATAATGGCACGTTTGGTAGCTCATAGATATCCTATAGAAATAGCTAATTGCTCCTAATGACTATGAGGTAATATAAAGAAATTGCAGGATAAAAATGAATTTCCCTTGATAGGCAATAAGAAGAAAATAGATGGAAAAAAAATATACCAATGAAGATGGTAACATTTTATTGACAAACAATATATATAATGAATATCTATAGGGACTAGGCAGTGCTTTTAGTCACTTCAGATTGGCTGATATAAAGCTCAAGAGCTATGCTTTTCAACTCAATTTTTCTTTATTATTATTTTTCCGAAGCACTGATAACTTAAAAAAATCTATCTCAACATAATTCCAGCTTATTGAGTTAAGATCGTCTAAGTTGTACCAGTCTTCCGCCCGTCCAGGTATTTAATTATACAATGATTAATCTGCATGAGTAGCTCAAAAATTGAATACAGAAAAACTGGTCTATCCTAATCAAAAATCAAATAAGTTTTATATCGACTTTATTGGGGTCAGTCCAAATATCATTTAATCCCCTATAACATTCTTTACTTGGGTGTAGTTGTCCTCGGTTTCTTCCAAAATTCGAAAAAATGTTTTGCTCCACTAATTTCACTCTAGCGTCCTCTTCATTATTAGCCCAAGTATCCTGGCCATTTTCAAGAAGGTTTTCATAACCACCGATATCTTTAATTATTTTTATTGTTTCCTTATCCATTACTCGTAATCTATAATGATTCATTTTTAGCTCCCTAAGGTTAATCTACTTCTCTTGTATTCTTCTATATTAGTTCATTTTTAGATGGGCTAGCACTTGATGAGCAGTTGGATAGATTTAGAAAAATAAAATTAAATGGCGCGCTCGGAGGGACTCGAACCCCCGACACCTTGGTTCGAAGCCTGATACTCAATAATAGAAAACATTATAAATCAACAACTTACGATGCATCAAATCATCGAATTACTGCCTAGAACTGCCACAAATACACTACAAACGGTCACTGTTACGGCACGATTTCGTCACTGTTGTGTCAGGCAGCGCTAGGCAGTCCCAATCAATATTTCCCTGTGCGACATACAGCCACATTAGAGTCCTATTGTTGATTATTAGTATTTTGATTAGACTGACTCTGAATGGTATAATCTCTTATTACCTGAGTTAATAAAAATACAAAACGCGTATTTGAATTTGAGAGTGGTTGCGCTATAATATGATTAACCATGCCCGTCACGCCTCTCAACGATGCGCACCACGACGGGTTATTTTTTTATGGCTGAAAAGAGTTATACGAAACCTGCACTTACTGTTAGTCAACAGCTGGAGTTTTTAATTTCTCAGGGTTTGCAGATTGAGGATCAAAAACTAGCTATTCGTGCATTGGAAACAGTAAGTTATTATCGCTTATCATCCTATCTTTTGCCTTTTAAGCAATCCCACAATGCAAAGAACCCTCGCCAATTTAAAGAAAACGCTACATTTGAACAAGTTTGGCAGCTTTATCAATTTGACAGAGAGCTAAGGTTACTTGTTGCTGATGCAATTGAAAAAATAGAGGTGGCATTTCGAGCGGCATTAACCAATGTGACAAGTATCCGATTTAATCCTTTTTGGTATGTAGAACGAAATTATTTTAAGGCTAAAGCTGGTGCAAATAGAGAAAGAGATTTTTTTGATGATTATCTAAAAACAATTAAAACGATTAGTACCAATAAGCAGGAACTATTTATTCAACATTATCATAAGAATTATGATAAACCATATTTTCCACCAATTTGGATGATGGTTGAGGCACTCTCCTTTGGTGTCTGTTCTAAGATGTTTAATAATATCCAGTCGAAAGATGTGCGTAATGAGATTGCTTCTTTTTTAGGTCAGCATACAACTGTAATTGAATCTTGGATAAAAAGTTTAACCTATACAAGGAACCTCTGTGCTCATCATTCAAGATTATGGAATAGATGGCTTGTTATTCCTCCGCTAATACCTAAGAATGCGCCTATTAAAACCCATATTGATGGTAACTATCGTTTTCAATTAATCGCTTTTATCATAGATCAATTATTAGAAACAATTGCACCTGAATCTAATTGGAAAATAAAGCTCTTTGAGCTATTTGAAAGAAATGAGCAGTTTCCAGGAATTGAAATGGGATTTATAAATAATTGGCGGGATGATCCAATATGGCATTGTTGAATAAATCAAAATTAGGCAACATTTCACCTAACCGGATTGGTTTTACTTCACTTTCACAGAGAATGGCATACCCAGTGAAGTGATTCGGTTTAAAGCACGCGTAGCAATCCCACCTTCTGTTTTTTGCTGAGGTAATTCCCTTGCTTTCATGGCTGTCCCCATGACTTTTTTGTAACGCAAAATAGCCAACTCTATATGGCTGCGCAAACCATAATTGTTTTTCTTTTGCCATACCATACACCCCACGTCCTGCAAAAGGCAAAAATGATCGTCGCGCTGAGTGTTCGCTTTCCAGCTAATCACGGCAACTGATGGAGGAGGAATGACGTTCTTTGCATCGGGCTGTTTCGTCAGTATAGCCTCATTAAAAGCAAAGCTTGTTTCTTTAATTGCTTTTCCAGGAGAATTATGAAATTCAGCATTATCTACAATCAAGCTCTTGTCTGTTCCTTGAAATCGACCCGCTTGAATCCATGCATCTGGAAATATTTTGGCTCTGTCCTTACCAAATAATATTAACCCTGAAACTGTAGGTACTTTTTTGCCTTGATAATCCATTAAGATAACGACCGTTTCTAGATCTTTCTTATTGATCTTCCTAATTTTTTCGAATTGCTCTAAAGCAGCTCTGAAGTCTATCGCTTCGGAGTTCAATGCAGTTAAGGGTTGCTCATCAAAAGTTTGATTGCTGACTATGCGATTTAACTCTTTAATCATTTCTGTGTCAGCTTTTCTATTTGTGGTTCCAGCACGAATATATACTCCTTCTTCTGGTCCTGATTTTTTTATAATAATGATGTCTAGTCTAGCTTGGGAAGACACGAACAATTAAAAGATAAATATCCCGCCATAGAATAGTATCTATTTCGGGAAAAATGTGTGGGGCAATTGATCGCTAATAAGAATGGCAACTTTTTCTCTGATGTTTTTTGTTCTAAAATAAAAACGTAGATACCAAAAAGCTTGTCCATTGAGTCAATTGGTATTTCGAGATCTCTGGATCTTCCAGTTCAACCGCTGTAAATCGACGTTCTATAAAGTCAAGAATAAAAACTTGAGGATTGAATCTTAGGGTGGTTTGTATTTGGGGCAAAATATAATTTGGATTTTCTATTAAGGAGGTGGTTTTTAAGCCACCCCTTAGAATAATTTATGCTGCACTACGTCCTTTATGGGTATCAACGACAGGAAAGTCGATGTCCGTCTTGAATGCTTCGTTGAAGTAGTTAGTGAAAGTGTTCATCGCTACATGCGCTAAAATTTCAACCATTTCTTCATCACTAAATCCAGCTTCACGGACAGTCTTGATGTCGAACTCACTCACCCCACCACGACGTTCAATCAGTTGAGTAGCAAAATTGAGAGCCACTTGTGTTTTCTTATCAGACGATTTTCCTGAGAGGTTTTCTTTAAGTTCATCTTTATTAATCCCTGCTTTTTCTCCAAGATAGGTATGAGCGGATGCGCAGTAGTTACAGCCATTATAACCTGCTGAGACCAATGCGATTTGTTCGCGTAGTTTAGGGTTAAGAGCACCTTTGCTAAGAGAGGTCATAATCCCAATGTAGGCTTCCAGTGCCGCTGGTGAGTTGGCAAATGTGCTGAATAGATTTAATTCAGTGCCCATAGCTTTTTTTGTGCCTTCTAGTAGCTCTTTGGCTTTGCCTTGTGCGTTAGCGATAGAGATTTTTTTAATACGTTGCACGATACTTCTCCTTATTTTTGGATAGATTGGAATACGACAGTATCCTCTTGCCCTTTATATTTGTAGCAGACCATATAACTTACGTCAAGGAAATTGACAGTTGTTCGGAATTCTGTTGTTCGGAATTCTGACTATACTTAAGATTAGAGCATTAATCAGTGAGAAACCACCATGAAGCGTATTATCAAAGGTTTGTTATTTTTTTTCATGAGTGTTGCCTCTTTGACAGCCTATGCAGAACAAGCCTATAAACGACCTTCAGATGCTGTCATCAAACAAAAATTATCAACAATTCAATATAATGTTACTCAACAACAGGGTACAGAATCCCCGTTTAATAATGCTTATTGGAATAATGAAGAGCAGGGTATTTATGTTGATGTTGTTACCGGTGAACCATTATTTATTTCGCTCGATAAATATGACTCTAAGACTGGCTGGCCGAGTTTTACCAAACCGCTAGAACCTGGAAACATAATATATAAAGATGATAGCAGCATGTTTACTAGTCGGACTGAAGTGATTTCCAAACATGGAAAATCACATTTGGGGCATGTTTTTGATGACGGCCCTCCGCCCACCAATAAACGTTTTTGCATGAATTCTGCGGCGCTGGAATTTATTCCAGTCAAGGATCTGCAGAAAAGAGGTTATGGTAAGTATTTGCCACTATTCAAAAATGCAGGAAAATAACGTGAAGTAATATGCCAAGTTTATGGCTCACAACAAGATTTGCCTTTGATAAACAGAGCTTAGGCAGTTGAGTGGTTTTGCCTGGTTTTTGCAATTTATCAATTAATCAGCTACCTTTAAGCTGGATAATATTATCAACAGGGAGCTTAAAATGGACAAGCGAAGTTTAATTATAGCAGCTGCAGCCGCGGCTTTATTTACCTCTGGCGTAAATGCAGCAGCAAGCCAAGAGACTAACTCAGGTAGTAATACTACTATGATGAAGTCAGAAAAAAACAGTTGTAAGGGGCATAATAGCTGTAAAGGCACTAACAAATGTAAAGGGACTAATAATTGTAAGGGTACAAATAAGTGTAAAACTAGCCATAATAGTTGTAAAGGCACTAATAAATGCAAGGGCACTAACAGTTGTAAGGGTACGAACAGCTGCAAAGGTAGTAGCAATTGTAAAAGCAACCACAAATGTAAATCATAATCTGTATTGATATAACTATTGATGTCTTGAATGAGGCATCAATACTCATAGGAACTACCGCCAGGATGGTACAATCGATGGAGAAGAGTCAAGAGGTTCGCATACCCTATCCACCTCTAGGTATGGGGCTTGGTCTTAGAACAGAACATTATCAATATATTTTAGAACATGTACCAACAATCGATTGGTTTGAAATTCTTACGGAAAATTACTTGGTTGATGGAGGAAATCCACTTTATTATTTAGATAAGATTCGCGAACATTATCCTATGGTTATGCATGGGGTTTCTTTATCAATCGGAAGTTCAGATCCACTAAATAGTGACTACTTAAGCAAAGTTAAAAAACTAGCTGACCGAATAGAGCCAAAATGGATTTCCGATCACTTGTGCTGGACTGGTGTACATCAACGAAATATGCATGATCTATTACCCCTTCCTTATACTGAGAAAATGATTAGCCATATTGTTGAACGGGTCAAAAGTGTACAAGATTTCTATCAACGGCAACTAGTATTAGAAAACGTTTCCAGCTATATCACTTATAAACAATCTGAAATGACTGAGTGGGAGTTTTTATCTGAAATAGCCAATCGAGCAGATTGTTTCATTTTATTGGATATTAATAATATCTATGTAAGCGCTTTTAATCATGGTTTTGATTCAGAAACTTATCTAAACCATATTCCAGTAAACCGGGTCCAACAATTTCATTTAGCAGGCCATATGAATTGTGGTGAATATATTATTGATACACACGATCACCCAGTTATCAAAGAAGTCTGGGAGCTATATGCTAAAGCGATTAACCGATTTGGTGATATTTCAACCATGATTGAACGAGATGACCATATTCCAACATTTGAAGAACTATGGCAGGAATTAGACTATGCAAAAAAAATCAAGCAAACAAGCTTGTCCAAAGCAAAAGTGAGCTTAGTGCATGAAACCATCTGATGATCTCTATATATTATTACAAAACTCTATTTTGAGCGATGAACCGCTTATTGAACCCTATTTACAACTGCCACCAAAAGGTTGTATTGCTGACAGAATAGCGATATACACTGATGGATTTTATAGCAGGCTTGAAGAAACACTATTAAGTGATTATCAAACGTTAGCAGTATTAATGGGTCAAGATGAGTTCAGTCAAATGTGTCAAGATTATGTGGGATTATACCCCTCATACAGCTATTCTCTTAATTTTTTTGGTCAACACCTAAGTAAATTTCTGTCTGAAAAACCACCCTATAATAAAAGGCCGCATTTAGGAGAAATTGCATCCTACGAATGGGCTGAAGCGCAGGCGTTTACAGCAGCTGACGCAACGCTACTTACAACAACGGAGTTACATCTTGTGCCTGGAAGCGAATGGCCTGACATGAAATTTTATCTTCATCCATCTTGTCATTTATTATCAATGCATTGGAACAGTTTTGACCTCATTAAAGCATCAAGAAATGGTTACAAGCATCCTCCTCGTCCTAAAAAAATGGCTCATTCACAATCTTTAGTCATTTGGCGCCGCCAACTTCAAATAAGATATTATCTACTGGATAAGTTAGAGCTAAATATGTTAAAGGCAATCCAAAACAAGGCTTCTTTCATAGAAATTTGTGAACAATTAATCTATGAAATGAAGGATGAGAAAGCGGCAAGCTATTTGGTAAAAAAATTGTATGTTTGGCTTGAGGAACAATTGTTTGTCCATCAATTGAATCCTTTTGTCTAAAACACTATTATGCCTCGTTTCTAGTCATTCATTAAAATCATTGGTTTTTTCTATCTGTATTTCTTTTTCTTAATGGAGGTAATAAGTAAATTATTTGCTCTAAAAGTAAAAAAGGACCATACTCAATTGGACAGCACAGAGAATTTATTTCGTGCTCCTACAAGGAAGGATACATGGACAAATCCTCAAAACCATCAGGCAAGCGCTCCATAAAAGCTGAAATGATTTAATTCAACTATTAATGCTTTTCTACTAATGGTCGCCAGGCTGCCTAAATGTGTGTAATTAAAAGTAGCATTGGATGGTTTATTATAAACAAGAGCCGCAATTTTTTTGCAACAAAAGCGCCGCTTTGTTTTGCGGCAGGTGCAAGTCCAGGGAAAGTTTTTCCGTGCCACTTCAATGTAAAAAGATTTAAATATGGTTAACACTTTTATAAGGATAGCAGCGATGAAAAAACTTAACTCATTGTATATAGCGCAATTAATATTTATTTTTATGATGCCAGTTCTTGCCTGGGCTTCAGATATTTCCTACAGTTTGGTGGGTATTCAGGGGTATGATCCTGTGTCTTATTTTCAACAAGGTGGGCCTGTACGTGGTAGCGGAAACTACACGGAATATTATGAAGGTGTGAGTTATATTTTTTCTAATCAAGAGAACAAAAAAACATTTCTTGCAAATCCTGAAAAATATCTTCCCGCTTATGGAGGATATTGCGCGTATGGCGTATCCGTTGGGAGCAAAATAGTGAGTGATCCTTTAGCTTGGAGAATTGTGGATGGAACACTGTATCTAAATTTAAACAGCAAAACACAAGATGTTTGGGCAAAAAATATACCTGGCAACATAAAGAAGGCAAATATTAATTGGCCAAAAATTAAAGGCATCGACCCTAAAGACTTATAATAAGTTGCACTGTTTTAATATAATCCTCCTCCCCACTTAGTTTGCATCCGGATTTGTTTTGCGGTTCGAATTAAGAAGTTTGGAAGGGGAAATGATGTAATGAGTATGTATTCATTAAGTAAAGATTCGGGAAATTGTGGTGATTAATACAGACTCTATAGCCTTTAAACAGACTACCGTCAGCGGTAAGCCAGTAATCGTGGCTGGGAAAGCCTTGACATCTTTTAATATTCACCTAAACTTTTCATTAAAACGTTGAGCTTAATATATCGATAATATCATGTTCATTAGCTGAAGAAGGAATATGAAAGAAAAAAAAAGGAGTAAAACAAGTAAATACCTTAGTAATTTAGTTTTAATTCTTGCTCTCTCCATGATGGTTAGCTCAGCTGTGATTTCATATTTCTTTATCAGACAAAATGAGCTGCTTATATCTTCTTTGAAAATGCAAGCGCAGAACAAACAAATTCTCATTAAAGATGTATGGAACAATATAGTAAAAAAAGAAACCAGAGCTGATATCGCGATACTTCTGTCTGTTTTACCTGTAAAAGATGAGGTCGAAGTTCAGGTCATTAAAAAAGACTATTTGAGAGACTTTTCTGAGTTAACAGGAACATCAAGTACAGCGGATATTGTCAAAGAGGTTAAAAAGGAAATTGAGCGTTATGGTGAATATATTGATAATTTATATCTTGATCAAGTGACTATTCAAAATAAAGCAACTGCAATCGAAGGTAGTAATAAATTGTATTCTGAAATAGCGTTCTTTCTACAAATATTTAGCGTTGTATTGATTATTTTAAGGAAGGATTTTACAGAATAATAATAGTCTCAACGATGGATCTTAATCCCAAGTTACTCCTTAACATGAAAATTTATAAACTTGTTTAACCTTGACAGCGAATTGATCGGTGCTACATTTAAAGGATAACATATCGGATAGTCCTGAAATAATATGATTATTTTCCAATACCATGTTATGTAACTGTTATATTAATAAAGGAGCATTAAAATGATAAAAAGCGGAATTTTTACAGCAGTTGCAGCAGCGATAACTTTAACAACTAGTGTTGCATTTGCTGAAGGTGAAATGGAGAAATGTAGCGTTGTTAAAGATGGCAAGGGATTAATTAAGGAAAACAAAGCAGATTGCAAAGGTTCTTCCCACTCCTGTGCTGGACAAAATAAAGCAGGTGATTCTGAATCGTGGATCTTAGTACCAAAAGGTCAATGTGATAAAATAAATGCGGGTGATTTTAGCGCTGTTGGGCAAGACATTAAAGATAAAATAGAAGTTGCAAATTAATCGATTCGTATATTATGACTTTGAACCCGCTAATAGGTATTGGACTTCGGTACCCTCATTACACACAAGTTCTAGAGGAGCGACCTTCGATTGGCTGGTTTGAAGTTCATAGCGAAAATTTCTTCTCCAACCGCGGAAATGAGATAAAAGCTCTTTTAAATATTTCCGAATATTATCCGATAAGCCTTCATGGTGTTGGGCTATCTTTGGGTTCATCCGATGGTATCTCCAAAGTCCATTTGGATCGTCTATCGAATCTTGTTCATCAGGTGCAGCCTAAATTTGTTTCTGAGCATCTTTCATGGGGACATGTTGGTGGCATACACATGCCTGATTTACTTCCAGTGCCTTATACAGAAGAAAGTTTTAACACCTTTAAGCGTAGTATATCGATAGCACAGGATTTTTTAAAACGAGAAATTCTTATTGAGAACCCATCTTCCTATATAGAATATAAGTCATCCAGGCTCCATGAATCCGATTTTTTGGTGGAGCTTTGCAATCAAACAGGTGCCAAGATTCTGCTCGATGTGAATAACCTATTCATCTCATCCTGGAATCACGGATGGAATACCAAAGAGTACATTGATTCTATTCCATTTAATTTAGTAAAAGAAATTCATATTGCTGGTCATTCCATAAAAGAATTGTCAAACGATAGTACTCTGCGTATAGATACTCACAATAATTATGTGTGTGATGAGGTGTGGGCTCTATACGATTATACTGTTCAAAGATTTGGCCCTATACCAACTTTACTTGAATGGGATGCAGACATCCCTTCTCTCAATATTTTAATTGAGGAAGCTTCAAAATGCGAGTCATACCTCTCGTCTTACAAAGTTAATAGGGGGGTAGCAAATGCATGAATTACTTAAGTTACAACAGTCTTTTTATCGAAATGTCTTTAAAAAAGACGATGATTTAAGTTTTATAAGCTCGGATTTCTCCCAAGAACGGCTAGATGTTTATCGTCAGACTATTTTTGAAAATATGATCAATGCTTTGAGGATTACTTATCCAGGCGTTTGGAAATTAATCGGCAATGAGTGTGCCAATAGTGTTGCCTATACTTATTGCAAAAAGGATAAGTACTTACCAAAGACAGGCTGGCTTGATGATTTTGGTGGAGATTTCCCTGACTTTCTATCCACATTACAGCAACTGTCTGAGTTGCCCTATTTAAGTGATTATGCCCACTATGAATGGCTCAAACATTTGGCGTATGGGGCTGTAGACTCTAAGTCCATTTCTCCTCAAGATTTAATGACCATCCCCGAAGAGGAAATAGATCATATCAAACTGAATTTTTGTCCTTCAGTTTGTATTTTTCAGTCCAAATACCCGTTGTTTGATATTCATGATACCATTGAGAATTGTAGTTCAAAAGCAATTACCCTTAAGACAGAAGCAGCTTATGGTGTTATTGGCTGTAAGGAAAACGAAATACATACCTATTGGATTGCCGAAGATCAGTGGCATTTCATAAAGAAATTATTTGAAGGTGCAAAGCTTTTAGAGAGCGTCCAGTATGCACAAACAATCAATCAAAATTTTGACTTAACTTCAGCAGTTGCTTTTGTGTTACAGGAGCAGCTGGTCGACAATATCATTAAAACCGGAGGCAATAATGCTCAATAATTCGGTAGAGACTTCTATAAATAAGCCGTTCATTTCTAAAATCATTCAGATTTATCTATTAGTTACAAAGGTTTTGGAGAAAATTGCCCTTCCTGTGCTTGTTTTATTCATGCGCTTTTGGATGGCTAAAATCTTCTGGTATTCTGGCATGACTAAAATATCAAACTGGCAGTCGACCGTCTTCTTGTTTAGGGAAGAGTATAAAGTTCCTTTTGTGCCTCCAGAAATTACTGCTTGTCTTGCAACCTCTTTTGAGCTCGCTTGCCCTGTACTTCTTATCTTTGGGTTTGCAACAAGACTTGCAACATTGCCTTTACTGGCTATGACCGCTGTCATTCAGTTTACCTATCTCGATTTAATAGACCATCGTTACTGGGCTATGCTGCTTGCTTTGATTTTATTTTATGGCCCGGGTTCACTATCTCTTGACCACTTAATTTCTAAGAAATTTGGATTATTGGCATCTTCGCGTGGCGATGTTGCCTAAATCAAATTTGGTGTGCATAATGCTTCTGAGTATAATAAGTCCAGCGATCTCAATAATTCTTTTTCTAATAGATTGCCCGCTCAGAAAAAGTAAATACTTTGAACAGATTTATGCAGGGTAAAAAAATAATTGTTTTATCACCCGAGTTTATAAAGTATTAAACTAATGTTTAACACCGCAAGGAAAAAAGTGCAGAAAACGTCAGAACCATTCCCCGCACACGAAATTTGAAATGCTTTTTATTATAAATAAAAGCATAAGCATGAAGAATTCTTCCCAGAATAAAAAATAATGCCAAGATGAATAGAATTACCCAATGGGCTTGATTTGCTTCAGCGCAAAGCATCAATATCAATGCAACCCGTATTTAGGGTATGCGTTCGGGGAAATACGGGTTGAATTATCTGATAAAGCCAAAAGGGTGTTTGCCGAGGAAGCAGAAAATGTGTTTATGACCCATGAGCTTCTTGGTCAAGGTTTAGAAAGCAGGGTAAATTACCCTGAGAATACAATCGGATTAAATTATGGAAGAGATATATAATTCATTTAACTCTAGTGAATTTTATTTTCAACAAGTTAATATGGTGATAAGGGAATCACCTGGTTGTAGGATTATCAAAGTACGAATCAATTTGAAAATCGTTATTGGGAGTTATTGAAAAAAAGTGGCTTAACTGGGGTGTACAAATTTGCTTGATTACATCACTAGGCATTTAACCCCAAAAGGACGCTCACATTGCCTTTCCCTTTTTTCTTAGCCTGATAGAGTGCTAAATCTGCTCTAGCAATTAAATCGTCAATATTCGTATCCTTTTTATCTACTAATGTTGCACCGATGCTTACACTGGTTTTGATGTCTTGATTATTTGATATGGCAGTTATAATTGAATCCGCTTTAATTTTTAATGCATCGCTATCTACTCCATGAACCAGTACTATAAACTCATCTCCACCGAATCGACATAAATAATCTGTCTGTCGAATATTACTGAGACATATAGATGAAATTAACTTTAACTGTTCATCACCCTCTAAATGCCCAAATGTATCATTAATATGTTTAAAGCTATCAACATCAATGACCATAATCGCAAAGTTTAGGTTGCTCCTGAGATGATTAGCAAAAGATACAGCAGCAACATCATAAAAGCGATTTCGATTAATTGCGCCTGTGAGATGATCTTTATTTGCAAGTTCGTATAAGTTATTCTGCGAGATTTTTTGTTGGGTAATATCTCTCTCTATCGCACCAAAATAGGAAACTTCGCCCTTATCATCGAATAGTGGAACTACTGAAAAATCCAACCAATATTCTCGGCCATCTTTAGTATAGTTAAGAAGTTCAACACGAACAGGCTTTTTAAGAACCAGTGATCTTTTTATGCGTCTTAGCGTATTTTTATCAGTATTTGAGCCCTGCAGTATGCGAGGCGTTTGACCAATCGCTTCTTCTTTAGTAAAGCCAGTTAGATTCTCAAAAGCTTTATTTACATACTGAATTATAGGGTTGTCTATATTGTTATCTGTAATTAGAACAACGTCACTTGTTGAGTCTAAAAGTTTTGCTTTATATTGGTTTAGATCGTCCATAGAAATTTGTTGTCCATATGTTTTCACGGCTCTTCCGTATTTTTAATGTAATGTTATTATGCATAGATTTCGAAGCCTTGTGTAATCCTCCCTTATAATTGGACCAGTCAAAATTAAAGTTCTCCGGGTATAATGATGACCCGAGGAGAATTAGATGAAGAAATCGAGATATAACGAAAGCCAGATAATCAGTATTTTGAAAGCGGTAGAGACAGGCAGACTAGTAAAGGATGTTTGCCGGGAATACGGTATTTCCGATGCAACGTATTACAATTGGAAGGCAAAGTACGGTGGAATGGAAGCTTCAGACATCAAACGAATGAAGGATTTGGAAGAAGAAAATCGGCGCCTGAAACAGATGTTTGCCAACCTCAGTTTAGAGCATACGATTCTCAAAGATATTATCGAAAAAAAGCTTTAAAGCCAGCCGAAAAGCGAGAGCTCGTGGATTATGCAATAACATACCATCAGGCAAGTTTACGCACAGCCTGCAATGTAGTTGGTCTTAGCCGAAGTTCTTATAAATATGAGCCTGATCTCACTCGTGATCAGGTTGTCATTGCAGCTCTGCAGCGGTTGGCTGAAGACTATCCTTCCTACGGATTTCAGATGATGTTTGACAAATTAAGGCAGGAAGGTTTGGCCTGGAATCATAAACGCGTTTATCGAATTTACCGGAGCTTAAAACTGAATTTGCGTCGCAAGGGTAAAAAAAGGCTACCGAGCCGCAATCCAGAAAGATTAGCTGTTCCAGATACATTAAACCAGACATGGTCAGCTGATTTCATGTCTGATTCATTGATGACAGGCAGACGCTTTCGAACATTCAACGTTGTTGACGATTTTAATCGGGAATTGCTGGGGATCGCCATCGATTTAAATATCCCATCAAAGCGAGTCATTCGTGAACTGGATCAAATTGCTGGGTTAAGAGGTTACCCCAAGAAATTGCGACTGGATAACGGTCCTGAATTTATTTCAACCGCGATGGCTGAATGGGCGGAGCAACATGGTATCAAACTTGAGTTCATCCAGCCGGGAAAGCCTACGCAAAATTCTTATATAGAACGGTTCAACCGGACTTACCGAACGGAAGTCTTGAATATGTACGCATTCAGAAATTTAACGGAGGTAAAAGAAATCACACAAACATGGATAAAGGAGTACAACGAGGAACGGCCGCATAAGGCTTTAAACAGCATGACGCCTGTTCAATACCGATTAAGCAAACACCCGGAAACCTCTAGTTTAGCTTGGCACTAAAAAGGGTGGGTTTACACTTGCAAATCGAGGAGTAATCCCAAGGACAAAGCGCATGCCTGTCTTTAATTACTAAAAGTACTAAAAAATAAAATATGCTTGGAAGGATCATCAAACTATCGCTTTTCAAGAGAGCAGCACAAGCTCACCAGAATGACTATTTTAAAAATTCATCTAAATATCTAAGTGTCAATAACTCATGTTTAAAATTGGTTATTGAGATGCCTCAATCTTCAAAAAAATTTTAGATAGAACGTAAACGTTCGTGGAAATACGGGTTGCATGGAAAGGAACAATTAGTTTAATCCTGTCAGGTTAAAAGGCAAGAGAGCCTTATAGTCCTCCGCTGTTCTACAAGAGCTGATATTTTCAAAAAGAATTTTCAAGTAATGGAAGGGATTGAGCCCATTAGCTTTACCCGTTGCAATGAGGCTATAGAATAATGCACTGGCATGGGCACCTCTTGGACTACCCGACATCATCCAATTTTTTCTGCCCAAAGCAAAGGGCCTGATGAGGTTTTCTATGAGATTATTATCAATCTCAAGGGAACCATCCAAAAGATAAGCGGTGAGCTCACCCCATCTGCCATACATATAATCGAGAGCTTTGCCCAGTTCCGATTGGGGGGCTGTTGTTTTGATGGTTTTATCCAACCAGCTTTTCAGTTCGTCAAGAATCGGCTTTGCCTGCTGCAAGCGAAGCTCATATCGTTGCTGATGAGAATAGTGATTGTTACGGGCATTCTGCTCAATAAGGTAGAGTTTCTTAATGTAGGCTACAGCCTGATACGACTTCCCCGTGGTTTTAGCCAGTTTTACAAGCTTAGCAAAAGGCCTCCTGGCGTGAGCCAAACACCCCAAATGGATAATATCCGGGTGGTCATCCACCCAATCATAGCCCTTATACCCATCAGTTTGCAGATAGCCCTTAAAATCCTTAAGTATTTGTTTGGGCCACTGCGCTTGCCTTGTTTGCTGGTAATCAAAAAGAACTACTTTTTTATCGGGCCGGTGGTTACGATAGACCCACATATAACTGGTGCTGGTATTCTTTCGATTCGGCTCATCCATGACGTGCATAGTGGTTTCATCTGCTTGTAGATAGTTCGATGTAATAAGTTCCCCATGAAGCGCTTGTCCCATGGGTTCACACACCTCGTATGCCGCCATTATCCAGCCACATACGGTGTTTCTTGGCATCTCAATCCCTAATCGAGCCCATATTTTCTCCTGGCGATACAAAGGTAAATGGTCTTCGTATTTACTAACGATGGCATGAGCTACAAGACTTGGAGTAGCCATGCTTTTAGGAAGGAATAACGAAGGCATAGGGGCAATAGTGACTGCCTCATCACAACGATTGCAGGCATATTTAAGGCGAACATGGGCAATGACAGAAAGACGCGCTGGAACATACTCTAACTGCTCGGTAACTGCTTCCCCAATACGTTGCTTCATACACCCACAGACGCAGAATTTTTCTTCTTCTGTAATATCGTGCTCGATTACTTCACGAGGTAAATGCGCAGGTATTGGGCGTCTGACTGGCTTCTTCCGGGTGTAGGTTACCGTAATGGTATTTTCCTCTTCTGGAAGCTCAGTGCTCTCAACCGAATCCGCTTCATCAAATTGCAATTCGCCTTGCCCTATATGGGCTTCTGATGAGCGACCAAAGGGTTGCTGTTTGGCCAGGCGCAATTGCTCAAGAAGATGATGGTATTTCTCTTTCCATTCCTGGGCTTCTTGCTTTAAGACTTGATTTTCATCTTGAAGTGGGACGAGAATCGCTTGAAATTCTGAAGAAAAAATAGAGTGGTCAGGAGTCATTTTCATGGTGGAATTATACCATATCCACCATGATGTTCTGAGCTTTTTTTAATGAAAATCGCGATAAATTACAGGCTCTTCTCCTTGATGAAACGTGTATTTATTAGAAGCTATCAGCCAATTTAAATGGTCTTTTGTTAACTCAATATGGCTACGAGGGAAAATGAATTGTCCTTTCTCTAGCCTACGGTACCATAAAGTAAAACTACACGCCTCATAGTACAGGGCTTTGAGTTTGGAGCCACAGCGACTACGAAATAAAAATAAATGCCCTGGCTCCAGTTCCATGCCGAATACTTCTTTGACCAAAATCGCCAGCGTATTAATCGACTTCCTCATATCAGTAATGCCGCAATATAAATGAACCTGTACTTCTTCTGGAATCAGCATAGCAACCTCAATTGATTCAGTAAGGAGGAAAAATCTCGGCTCTTGATATCTATTTGTACTTCACAGCAAATCTGATTGGGAAATTGGATAATAATAGATTGGCTCGTTACAGGTTCTGGGGAAACAGACTCATTTTTACTAATAAGTACTGGTTCAAAATCACCGGGTTTCTCAGAACTATTTTGCACTGTAGTTTTATTGCTCCTTGCGCCAAACTTTTTACGCCATTGATACTTGAATTTTGCAATAGGAATGCCTTGTTCGCTGCAGAATTCTTCTTGCGATAACCCACTTCGCTCATATCCTTTAAATAGACGCTCCCAGTATTCTTCTTTTGATTTCATTTCTAGCTCCTCTTTTTGAGAGGCTTAGTTTAGAAAATTTTAAATTCTGCGGTAGGTGTATTTCCTCGAACAGTTACTATTACCTTCGTATGACGATCGATGTGTTTCCCGATATAAAGTTGAAAATGGAGACTAGGTACCCAGGAATAATCCCTGATTTGCAAGGCGATAACGATGAAACCAACTGATTTTGCAGAATATCTTACTGAATTTCTTACTGTTTAATTACCCAAACAAAAAAATGTAAGCAAGAACACCATTTACTCTTACAGAGACACATTGAAAATAGAAAAATATTTTCAGTCCAACAACTACCACTAATTTAAGAGAAAAATGATGACTATGAATAAAGATAATTATAATTGGATTGACTTGAGCCATTTTTATAGGCAAGTTTATAGAAACAATTCACGAGCCTTTTAAACTAATGTCTGAGATCAATTACAGTACAGTACAATATTACTTAGTACTCATTCTTACTCTTATTTATTTGTCATTGTTTGTTTTAGAAAAAAAGTGGCCTTTAAGAAAAGCAACTCGCCCATTATTGCAGCGATTAGCGATTAATTTCACCTTTACCGTCTTGGTTTATGTCATCGCAAGCCTGTTAATTAGCCCCTTAGCAAAAGTCACAGTCCTTTTCACCTTTAGCCATGATTTGGGTCTTCTCTCTATGCTTCCCTTTAATCAATGGGTACTGTTTGTACTTGGGTTTTTGTTAATGGATTTAAGCTTTTACTACTGGCATACTCTAAATCATAAACTTCCGTTATTGTGGCGATTCCATGTCGTGCATCACGCTGATCCTGACTTAGATGTTTCAACCGCTATGCGTTTTCATTGTGTGGAAATTATGTATTCGAGTCTCTTTAGGTTGGTGCAATTAGGGTTGATTGGAGTGAGTCCTTTACTCTTTTTTTGCTATGAATTTTTTTTTCAAGCACATACTTTTTTTCAACACAGCAATATCAAATTGCCTTTTCGCTTTGAACGGCTAATTAATAAAATTATCGTTACTCCAAGAATGCATGGCATTCATCATTCCAATTATCTAGATGAAACCAATAGTAATTATGGGGTTGTATTTTCATTTTGGGATAGGTTGCATCAAACAATCAAATTAGATATTCCCCAACAAGCTATCATAATTGGTGTGCCTGGCTATTCCAAGCCATCAGATAATAGTCTTATACGGTTACTTTTGATGCCAATTAAAGCTCAACGTCACTATTGGCAAATAAAAAAGGATTTTCATTTTAGCCGAAAGTCAAAAACTCCTGATAAGTAAATAGGAGAGTTATGTGAATAATGAAAAGGACATCATCTAATGAAAGTTAGTGCAATAAAATCGTGGCTTCCCCTTTTAATAATAATAGTGTTATTAGGTCTTTTTTTTGGTTTAGGCTTAAATAAATACGTAAGTTTTGCCAATTTACGAGACAATCATGAATGGCTTATAGCCATGACAAAATCACATTTTTATCTAGCCTCTTTAGTTTTTATACTAATTTATACAGTGGCCGTAGCTCTCTCTATTCCAGGTGCTATCTTTTTGACTTTAATAGGCGGCTTCTTATTTGGAATACTTTGGGGAACTTTTTTGGTGGTTCTAAGTGCCACTTTAGGTGCAACGATTCTTTTTTTTGCAGTCCAATCGTCCTTAGGCGAAGTGTTTTCCAAGCGTGCTTCAGGTTGGGTTAAGCGGATGCGTTCTGGGTTTAAAGACAATGCATTTTCTTATTTGCTCACCTTGCGACTTATCCCATTATTTCCTTTCTGGGTGATTAATATCGTTTCTGCCTTACTGGGTGTGAGCGCCTATACTTTTATCATAGCCACTTTTATAGGAATTATTCCTGGCTCTATTGTCTATGTGTCTGTTGGTAATGGATTGGGCGAACTATTTGCAGCAAGCCTTCAGCCTAATCTGGGGATTATTTTTGAACCCAAATTTATTCTACCTTTATTAGGATTAGCCGCTCTTTCTTTGATTCCTGTTTTTTACAAAAAAAAGGGTAAACAGGGTACTGAAAAAATGAAAGATAAAGATTTATTTTGTGATTTGGCCATTATTGGCGGGGGTTCTGCAGGCTTAAGTATCGCTGCAGGTTGCTCTCAATTGGGATTACAAGTGGTATTGGTTGAACCAAACAAAATGGGAGGTGATTGTTTAAATTACGGTTGCGTCCCTTCTAAAACGCTATTGAACACTGCCAAAATCTTTTATCAAACCAAACATTCGACTGTTTTAGGTATTCAGGCAAAATCGGTGAAAATTGATTTTTTGCAAGTGATGCAACAGGTGCAAAATGTGATAGCGTGTATTGCCAAAAATGATTCGGTGGAACGTTTTACCTCTCTAGGTGTTCAGGTTATTCAAGAAGCAGGACGTTTTATAGGGCCTAAACAGTTTAAATTAAAAAGGAAAATTATTCAGGCCAAACATTTTGTGATTGCTACCGGCTCATCTCCGGCCATCCCTCCTATCCAGAACTTAAACAAGGTCTCTTACTTAACTAATGAAACCATCTTTAACCTAAAAGTACAACCTGAGCATTTGATTGTTATCGGCGGAGGTCCTATAGGCTGTGAATTAGCTCAGGCTTTTGCAATGCTTGGGTCTAAAATCACCATTTTAGAAGCCTTTACTATTCTTCCTAAGGATGATGCCGATTGCGTGGCTATTATTCGAAGTCAACTTGAGTCGATGCAGATAGCACTTTATGAACACATTAAAATTGACAAAATAGAAGAGAGTGTTGATAAGACTATTAGTGTTCATTTGGAAAACCAGGACAACCCAATTACCATCACTGGGTCGCATTTGTTGGTATCAACAGGTCGTGTGGCTAATGTGGACGGGCTCGATTTGGAAAAAGCAGGCGTTCAATACACCACCAAAGGGATAAACACGAATGCCAGACTTCAAACCACTAATAAAAAAATATACGCCATAGGCGATGTGACAGGGCCTCATCAATTTACGCACATGGCTAGTTATCAAGCGGGTATTGCATTGAGAAATATTGCTTTTAAATGGCCTGCAAAAATAGATTACAAAGCGGTGCCTTGGGTGACTTATACTGAGCCCGAATTAGCCCATGTGGGCCTATTGGCGAGTGAGGCTTTAAAAGACCCCACTTTAAAAATCACAGAATTTGCCTTCGCCGAGGTGGACAGAGCCCAAGCGGAAAATAAAGTAAATGGCAAAATTAAAATCATAACCGGTAAAAAAGCTAAAATTTTGGGTGTGAGCATAGTGGGCGCTCATGCAGGTGAATTAATTTTACCTTGGGTTATAGCCGTTAAAGAAGGGAAAAATTTGCGAACTTTTACCGATGCGATTGCAGCGTATCCCACTTTTAGTGAAATTAGTAAGCGAGTTGCGGGAGAGTATTATAGGCCGTTTATATTTTCTTCTAAAATTCGAACTTTTGTTCGTTGGCTAAATAAATTAGGATAAATCTATGATAGAACAATACCTTAGGCCATTGTATCAACGCCTTTGTGTCAATCCAATCACTCCTGTGTTGATAGAGCGAGTGACCCCAAATCAAGTCACCTTCTTTTCTGGCGTATTGGGTCTTTTAGTAATACCCGCACTGTGGCTAAACCTACCCTATCTGGCCATTAGTTTACTATTACTGTCTGGATATTGTGATACCCTCGATGGTACTATTGCTCGTCTGACTAACCATTGCTCTGACTGGGGTAGTGTATTGGATATTATGACTGATCGCGTGGTTGAGGTGGGTGTTGTGTTTGCCTTATGGGCTATTAATCCTAATGAGCGAGGTCTTGGGTCTTTGTTAATGATGGCGAGTATACTACTTTGTATCACGAGTTTTCTTGTGGTGGGTATTTTTAAGACTAATGATTCAGAAAAAAGTTTTCATTACAGTCCAGGATTAATAGAAAGAGCTGAAGCCTTTGTTTTTTTTATAGCCATGATGCTTTGGCCAAACCACTTCCTAAGTTTAGCAATGATCTTTTCTTTGTTAGTGATAGGGACAGCGATGCACAGGCTTTATGAGTTTCATAAGCAATCTATTTAAACAGAGTTAAATACTCTTCATAGCCTTCGTTGCTCATTTGATCTTTTGGGATAAATCGCAATGCTGCCGAATTCATGCAATATCGTTCGCCGGTAGGTTTTGGGCCGTCATTAAATACATGCCCTAAATGAGATTGCGCATTTTTAGAAATCACTTCAGTTCGCACAAAAAACAAATAGTGTCTATCAGGTTTTAAAATAACATTTGCCTTATTTATGGGTTTTGTAAAACTAGGCCAACCGGTTCCCGAGTCATATTTATCCAGAGAACTAAACAGAGGTTCTCCTGAAACTATGTCCACATAAATTCCGGCTTGTTCATTATTCCAATAGGGATTATCGAAAGGTTTTTCTGTAGCAGCCTTTTGAGTCACTTGGTATTGCAAAGGCGTAAGCTGTTTTAGTTTTTCGGGTTTGTTAAATTCAGGCGTGTAGGCCATGGCAGTACTTAGCATAAACAAGCTTACAATGAAACTAACGAGACTTTTCATCCCATAACTCCTTGATTCGTGCATCACGACCACAATTGTAACGATAATATTTGTAACGAATTGGATTTTTTTGATAATAATCTTGATGATAGTCTTCTGCAGGATAAAACGTTGTAGAGGGAATTACCTCAGTATATACCTTAGGAAATCGTTTTTTTATTCCATCAATACTAGCTAAAGCTGCTTTTTTTTGATCGTCATTTAAATAGAAAAGGACACTGCGATATTGCTTACCAACATCGCAAAATTGCTGGTTTTGTACCGTTGGGTCGATATGACGCCAATAAAAATCCAGTAATTGTTTATAGGTCACTTTGTCACTATCATAGACAACACGCACAACCTCCACATAAGCAGTTTTACCCGATGAGACCAATGCATAACCAGGTTTAGGCTCAGTACCACCATCATAGCCTGAAATAGTCTCTAAAACCCCAGGAACTTTATCAAAATCGGCTTCAACACACCAAAAACAACCACCAGCAAAGATGGCTTCGGATGGTTTAGCAAAAAGTGGTTGGGATAGAAGAGCTATCAAAATAAAGAGGTAGCGCATACCTAACCTTGGAAGACAGTTTGTATTTTAAGTGTAGCAGAAAATTACTTTAAGGTTTTAGCTCAAATACTCATGTTACCCACGATCAATTTTAAGCAGCAATATTTTTAAGCCCCTGCCAGGCAATTTGGTTCGCTCTAACAATTAGTTTTGTACTTAATGGCAAAGTGATTTAATTGGGTTTTTATCTTCAGCATTTCGAGCTTGCAGTAAGCAATAATAGACGCATAAATATGATTGCACTGTGTTATGACGATTCGAGCTGGGGACTTGGTTAAGCTTGCATTTTGCTTAATTGACTTGTGATACTCTTCAATCCGCCAGGGTAAACTTCATAAAGACGTTCGGCACTACTTTGCATGTCATTTGAAACAAGATAGAGAATTCCTGTTGAGCCATTTTCGTTTTTGAAAACCTTTTTCAGGAGCCTCACGGGGAGGTCTAGGCCTTTAAGCCAGTATATCCTCTTCAAGTTCTAATGCTCTTACTTGTTGGTACCGCCCGTTTTTGGCATCGTTTTCAGATAAGGCTAATGTTAGGTTAGACTTGATTCCAATGATAAACGACTTTTGAAGGTCTTTATGGATGTGAACCATATTGGCCTTCGAGCCAAACCAGTTGTCAGCTAGCACATAATCAAACATCACCTTATTGGTAATAGCCTGTGCAATCAAGCTTTGAAATAATTGATTCTTGTTCACTGATGATTTTCTTCTGGTTTGTCTGGTTTTAATATCACAATAAGCGATATCTTTTTTAATCACCTTATATCCTATGGATACACTGAAGTCAGCGTAACGAACCATGCAAGACAAGATGTTTATCCCTTTGAGTACAGTCCCTTTAGCATGAGAGTAATACCAGCAATTCACTTCATTCTCATCAGAGTAGGGCTTCTCTTCGATGGAATCATCAAGTATCAATACTCCTCCTACTGTTTCTTGTGACCTAACTGGCTTTTTGACATAGTGCCAAAGTGATTTTGAACCAAAATGTTCAAAACGAAGAAATCGTGTTACTTTGTTATGAGCAAATGCTCCATCAACCAAATCAGATAACCCGGTAGCAGTCGCATATTTGTTTTGGAAAATTAAATAATCACAATAAAGATCAAGCATATCCATTGAATTCACTCCCTAAAATTAAGGGCAAAATTCTAATGCTTTTTATTCAAACTGCAAGTTCACGTGCGTAACATGAGTGGTTTATAAAAAATCTCAGAACTATCCGTTAACATTTCACTGGTAAATCGAATTAATTAGGCTAAATGTATTAGTATCTCCCTGTATACCTCACAACACACACAATAACGCCGATAATTATAGCGTCAGTTACTTTATCAATTTTTATATTCCCCCAATTATCATTTTCGGCCCGCAATTCAAATGGATTAAATTCTTTTGATAAGGTTAGTTGTTTATATCTACGCACGATAACCTCATTTTCTTCGTTAAGCTGTGCTGCAACTAAACTTCCTGGATGCAGTTCAGAATTGGGATCAATAATCAAAATATCATTAACTCTTAATTCAGGGTGCATACTCTCATCTTTCATTTTTAGAGCAAATGCATTTTCTCCAAGACGAGTACTAAGCTCAGAAGAAATCGGTATAAAGCTTATTTCATCTGAATTATGTTCGTTCCTAACCCTTTGAATGAATTCTTTAGGATCGCAGGCTTGTTGATGATCGAGCATTGGAACCAATGACCCTAATCCTGGAATTTTTTTTGGACGTTTCTCATCGGTTAGGCACATCAAATAAGCAGGTGAAATATCTAGTGCTCTAGCAAGTTGTTTTATTTCTTCAGGCCCTGGAGTTCTATCACCTCGCTCCCAATTGCTAATTCTTGATTGTTTAAGATCATCAGTTAACTCCTCAAGGGCCTTTCTAGTTAATCCTTTTGCTATCCGTTCTTCTTGAATTCTTTGACCAATTTTTTCTTTTATATTCATATTAACCAACCCAATTAATCCCATATTGTGAAAATATATATTGACAATGCACCGAATGGTGGTAAATTAAAATAATTATTTACACGAATCGTACGATTCTAGTAGTATTTAATAGTAAATATACCATAGAAAAAAAATAATAACGAATTTATACACGGATTGAGAGTGAATAGTGGATTTTTTAATTAATGACAAAGAACTTGCTGCTTTATGTGGGATGCCACACCTTCAGCAACTGGCTTACCTAAGAGGGATAAGGCCATATATGGATATCAAAACAGGATTAGTCGGCATAAAGCGCGGAATCAGCTATCAATCGATAGCAGAGCAACTTTATATTGAGCCGCATCAAGGCATTAAAAGCGAGAGCTATTCACGCATGCAAATACGCCGCGCCTTATCTGCTTTGGGGCGAGCAGGGCTTATTACACCACAATCCGAAGGTTTAAAATTAATTTTAAGATGCGAATTAGCTACAATGGGTTATTCCGTCCAAAATAAACTAGACCTAAACCCGACACAGCAACTAGACCCAGCTAAAAATCAGCAACGCCTTATAAACACTGGCTTATCAAAGACAGACCCACTAAAAGCCGGCATAGATAAATCTCCAAAAGCCGACACACCTCTAAAAGAAGATAATTATTATATTTTTTTATTATCACAATTCGAAAAATTTTGGGATTTGTATCCGCTAAAAAAATCAAAGCAAAAAGCATGGGAAGCATTTCAAGCGCTTAATCTCACACCTGAGTTGCCAATACAAATTTATTCGGCTTTACAACAACAAATCCAGTTTTATCAACAACAGCATAGCCAAGGCCAATGGGTTGCTGCTTGGAAATATCCTGCCAATTGGTTAGCGCAACATTGTTGGAAAGATGAAATTCAAAGTGATACGTGTCAGGAGACAAATAATGCAGTCCATGAAACAAATTATAAGAAACAACCCATTAGAGACAGCTTCTGGGAGTCATGTAAATCAGGAATTGAAGAAGAAGCCGATGACAACATCATCGACCTTAGCGCCTACCGAGGAAAGTCGCAAGCGCATTGATCGATTATTTTTGAGGTTTGCAGCTATGTACGGACAGGTTTGGCGTAGTCAATTTAAAAGCGATGAGTTTTTAGTTTTTGTTAAAGGTGAATGGCAACAAGGACTACTTGCCTATGCGGATAACATTCTTGATCTGGCAATTGATTTATGTCGAAAAAATAAGGAACTACCGCCAACCTTACCCCAATTTATTGATTTTTGTAAAAACTGTTCCAAGAGAAGTTCATTTTTTGTACCTGATGAAGCTCCCAAAAACAATAACCCTGAAGTGGCTAAAACCCAATTACTGAAAATGAAACACATTTTAAATATGAAAGTTAACTAAAAAGGAGAAGAAGATGTTGAGTTTAACTAGAAGAGTCGGTGAAAGCATTGTTATTGGAGAAGATATATTTATCACAGTTCTATGTTGTAAAGGGAATCAGGTACGCATTGGGTTTAATGCACCCAATTCAGTAGCAATCCACCGTTATGAAATTTATCAAAAAATTCAATCTGAAAAGCACGATGGTTTGGCTGATCCAACAAAGAAATTTTGCCCATCAATGCAGCAATCAATCCTCAATCACCATTAAAAAGGAGGGATAACATGTCTTTATTAAATCAGTTCAGAAGTAACGTGTTAAGCAGTATTAATGCTCACATTGGAAAGATTTTCATACTTATTTGCTTGCTAATAATGGCTCAAGGAACCTTTGCAGCGGATGCTTTATCCGCTGCAGAAGAAGTAGTTAAGGATACCTACAATGGTTCGATAAAAACCTATCTTTATGTCGGAGAAGCTGTAGCGGCTGTTGTTACCTTGATGTTTACTCGAAATATTAAAACGCTTGGCGGCGTTGGGGCGATGGCTATTTTTCTAAATGTCGTTGCAATGCTAGCAGGGGTTTAAGATGGAAGATCCGAGAAAATACAAAACACCCCAATATCTTAATGAGCCTTATCGATTGATTATTTTTACACTCGATGAGGTCATGGTAGCAGCATTAACTCTCTACGTATTTGGGGCTGTTTGTGGTTTTTTTGTTACCTCATTGATTCTAACCTGTGCGTTTCTATTCCTGATGAAACGCATGAAGGGGAATGAAGGTCCCTATTTTTATATCCACCTTTTTTATTGGTTCTTTTCTCTATCACCTAAGTTACGGGCAACACCACCGTCATGGATTAGAGCGTTTTTGGGGTAACAGATGAAAATAGAACAAAAAAAATCAGAATTAATGAAGGAAAAAAAGATTAGGGTTTTATTCATAGGTATTAGTAGTGTGCTGCTAGCTATGACATTCATGCAATCAATTACCATTGTGGCCTTATTGCATTATGCTCATAGCAAACATGAAACCCATTTCATCCCACCTAAAATATCTCAAGAATTTACACTTTCTGGAACAGGTGTTTCGGAAGGCTATTTAAGAGACATGACCAATTTCTTAACGCAACTTCGTTTTAATATCACTTCAAGTTCAGCCACTTACCAATTTAATGCGCTCTTAGGCTATGTAGCTCCCTCACTGTATGGGGACATCAGGGCGCAATTGGTTAAGGAAGTCGAACAAATTAATCACGAACATTTATCCAGCGTGTTTTATCCATCGACCTTTGAAATTGATATCAAACACTTGAGCGTAAAAGTAATGGGACAGATGAAGCGTTTTGTTGGCGCGGATTTGATGTCTGATGTACGGGAGACTTTTTTGATTAGGTATTCCTATGAGTATGGCCTGTTGAAACTAACGAATCTTGAGAAGGTGTAATCATGAAACAAATGGCAATGATATTCAGCTTAGGCTTATTAATAGCAACAGCAGAAGGTGCTCAAATAAAAACAGTCAGAAATTATGAAGATATTTTCATTAATGCCTCAATTAAAGAACCCAATAATCTGATGTTAGAGGATGATCGCATTCAGCAAATAAAAGCACCTGGCAACACCCTGGTTGATGCATGCAATGGGAAGGCGAATTGCAAATTAATTGATGATACGACGGGTATTCTTACTTTTTTGCCATCGCCTCTTTACCACACGCGAGCTTTTACTATCAATTTGCTGACTGAAAAAGGCTTTTTTTACAACGTGCGTGTAGAGCCAAAACCCATTGCTTCACAAACAATCGTTTTTAAATCCTATAAAAACCCTGTAATTCGTGCCCGTGACCCACGTACTTCAAGTTATGAAAAGGTAATGGTTGGTTTTTTAAGAGCACTGGTTAATGGGTATTTGCCAGAAGGTTTTACTCAAACAATACCTAAAAAGCCTTCGGTATATAAAGCGCAAAAAACACAGCTAAAACGCTTGTTGACGGTTAAAGGCAACCGTATGCGGGGTGAAATTTTTGAGTTAAAGAACGTAACCAATCAGCCTATTGATGCCAAGGAATCTTGGTTTAATTGGCCTGGAACCAAAGGGGTGGCGCTTGCTAAAACCCATTTAGCGCCGTTTGAAACTACTCGATTGTACAGGATTAGCTAACATGTCTATTCAACTTAAAAAACAACAACAGATCTTTTTAGGGATTGTTATCGGCGTTATAGTGTTGGTGATTGCGTGCTTTGCCTTATTGGGAAACAAGACAGTTAAATCCAGAGAGGTTGATAAACCCGCTTATAAAAAACACAGCTTAGCCAGCCCGATATCTACTGCCACTAATGAATCCCATTGGATTGAGAAAACACAAAATGCCTGGCGAGCTGAGCTTGCAAAATCAGAGCTCTTTGATAAAAGCCTCAAAGCATTAGGTGATGAAAAAGACAAGCAAAGCAAGCTCATTACTTCGCAAAAAGATGAACTATCGGAAATGAAATCAACACTTTCTGAGCTGAAGCATCAAATAGTTAAACTGCAAATGGAGCGTACTACCCCAATAAATGGGACATTAAAAACCAATGAGCCCCAAAATGGGTTATTACCCCGAGCAGATGAATCGGCAGCGAGTAACTCTATAGAGATAGATTCTGGATTTATTCAATACACAGCCAAGTTAAATAAAAAATCCAAGCCACGAATCAAAACACCCAATAATTATGTCTTCTCTAATACCTTTGCTAAAGCAGTTGTTTTACAAGGGGCTGATGCTTCAGCGGGAGTTTTAAGCCAGGCCAACCCGGACATTATGATATTTCAAATAGTCGATGATGGAGTGATGCCGAATAAATACAGGGCACCGCTTAAAGGCTGTATGGTAAGTGCTTCTGTAATTGGTGATATTTCCAGTGAGCGAGGGAAATTTCGTACCGAACGATTAAGTTGCATTCATTCCAATGGGACCAGTATCGACATCCAGGTCACGGGTATTATTGCAGATTCTAAAAACGGAATTCGTGGGCGTGCAGTATGGCGTGATGAACCGATGGTGAAAAAAGCTTTTTGGGGGAACTTCTGGGAAAGCATGGGCAATATTGGCCAGCAATATTCCACTGATTACAGCACCTCGCCTCTAGGAAGTGTATCAACCATTCAAGCAGGAAAAATTCCCCTAGCGGCTGTTTCTAGCGGCGGATCGGGTGCAGCCAAAATGTATGCACAGTACAACATCAAGCGCGCTGAAATGTACCACCCAATTATTCAATTGCCTCCAATGGTTACAGTTGATGTGACTTTTCTTAAAGGATTTTGGCTTGACGGAGGGACGGACACTAATGCCCCTGAACAACCAGAAGAAAGACAAGATTCCAAAGTGGCTTTTGAAGCTCCTGTCGAGTCTGAGACTTCTGAAGAAAAAGCTGCTAATCAATTTTTCTATAAAAACCACTCTTTCTAAGGACATATCGAACATGAAAACTCTAATTACTTTATTACTGTTGCCCTGTGTTGTTTTGACCGGCTGCGCCAAACTGAATGAGGACTTTGATTGCCCAGCCCCCAGCGGAGGATCGTGCAAACGCATGGACGAGGTTTATGACATGGTAAATGGTAAGGGCAAATCCCTGGCAGTAACCCCCAACCGAAATCCTTTAGTGATGGATGGACGACCTGGTCATCCTGTGCGATATGGAGAAGGGGTGATGCCTCTTTGGATAGCGCCTTATGAAGACACTGATGGCAATTATCATCAAGCCAATCGGGTGTACAGCGTTGTTAAAGAAGGACAGTGGATGCAGCAGTCCCAATTGGCTTCAAAATAAGGAGAGCCACTATGTTATCTACACTAAAAAAAGCGCGTCGCGCAGTTAGAAACACAAGCACTACTTTAAGTCATGCAACAGGCTCGTTACTGGAAACATTGCGAGAAGAGCTAGGCATGACTGATGCGCATCATAAAAAGCAAATAGAAGCACTGTTGGATACATATTGCTTAGCACCTTATTTGCCAGATGAGGTCTACGATTCGGAAGCCGACATTTATCCCTACAAACAAGCCTCTCATATGATGTTTGAATGTTCCACATTGATTGGTGCCAGTGAAGAAACCATGACTATTCTCACCAGTATATTAACGGATATTTTACCACCGGAAAGTTGTTTTCATGCTTTGTTTTGGGCATCGCCTAAAATTGGCCACATGATTGATGAAATGGAACATCAACGCAATCAAGGCAGTGAGGTTTTAAAAGCCCTGGCACACCGACGAGCTGAATTTTACCGCAAAGGGGTGTACAGCTCATTAACTAAAGAAAGCAATTATGTCTTGCGTGATTTTCGTTTATTTTTATGTATTTCAATTCCGCGCAAATCTATAGAAGACGATCGCTTGTTGCTTGGTAGTTTGCGCGAAGACATCAGCAACAATCTAAAGTCAGTCAATATTGTTTGTAAAGAACTGTCTGTTGAAGAAGTGATTAGCTTAAAGCGGGAGTGGCTCTTTCCAACCGACAGCTTGTATGAAGAAAAAACCAATTACGATACCAATACTGAAATTCGTTTTCAACTGACTGACATTGAAGCGAGTATGCGGGTTAAATCCAATCAAATAGAGATTGAGCGAGAAGAAGATACGAGGGTGATTAAATGCTTGTCCGTCAGGCAATATCCTAAATCCCCTGTGCAATGGCAAATGGGTGATTTATTTGGAAAAATGTTTAATACCTCTTTGCAAATAAGTTGTCCCTTTCTTTTTAGTTTTGCAATACGAATTAAAGATAAAGATAAGGTGATGGCGGCATTAGATGCCAAGTATGCTGATGAAGGTCAAAATGCCAAACAACCTTTTATTGCCAAATGGGTCAAAAATTTTAACAAAAAATACGCAGAAATTGAGGAGTTAAGAGAGCGGCTCAGTGGCGATGATTCTTTGGTTGATTCCTATTATAACGTTTTATTGTTTACAACACCTGCCAATGTCCGTCGCGATGTACGACGTGCCAAGGATGTATTTCGGGGTAACCAATTTGATTTACGCACGCCAACAGGTTTGCAGTTACAAACACTTCTAGCCTCCATGCCCTTTGCACCTGCTGAAGGTATGTTTGATGATTACAAATCATTTGGACGGATAAGACCTTTAACCAGTTTTAATACGGTTAACTTATTACCTATCCAGGGGGAATGGAAAGGGGCAGGACGATTTGCTCAGGTCTATCCACAAAGACGGGGGCAATTTACCGCTATTTATTTTTTTGACAACGTAGTCAGAAACTATAATGTCGCTATTGTAGCTCCTCCTGGAAAAGGAAAATCCTTTTTAATGAATGACTACATTCAAAGTCTGTTATCCCAGGGGGGCTTTGTTTATATCATTGATGTGGGCGGTTCATACGCTAAATCTTGTGAGATGTTGAACGGACAGCTTATTGATTTTAATCATGACACCGAAATTAGCCTAAACCTCTTTTCCACAATTGATGCACAAGCCAAAAATGATACTGCATTTAAAGATGTTCACAATCAGCTAATACAACTTGTAGGTATGATGGCAAGACCATCCGGTAACGTCAGTGATGAAGAACGAAGTCATATTGAGAAAGCCATTGAGGCGATGTGGCGACAACATCACAATGCTACAACTATTACTCTTATTGCTCATCACTTAGAAAGTAGTAACGATCCTATTTCTCAAAATATTGGGCGCCTGTTGTATAGCTATACTAAAAACGGTCGTTATGGCAGTTATTTTGAACCGCCTTGTTCGCTCGATTTTAAAAGAAATTTAGTCATTTTAGAGTTGGGTGGTCTTGATGGAAATAAGGATTTGCAGCGCATTGTATTGAAAATCTTAATGTATCAAATCACCAATGCGATGTATTACACGCCAAAGCACATTCCCAAAAGCTGCTTGATTGATGAATCCTACGAATTACTTTCAGACAATGGCACGGGTGGCAGTGCTAACTTTGTTAACGAGGGCTATAGGCGTGCGCCTAAATACGGTGGTAATTTTATTACAGTGACTCATGGCTTAGATGATTATGAAAACAATCCAACTGCCAAAATGTGTTACGACAACGCCTATTATAAAATCTTTTTAGGTGCCTCCAAAAGTACGATTGACACTTTAAAAACGAGTAATCAGTTGGATGCTTATGGCGAGCGTTTAATCCGAAGCCTTAAAATAACTAATGAATACTCTGAGTTTTTAATGATGTGTGAAGAGAATTCAACAGTGCATCGTTTGATTGTCGATCCATTTTCACGCGTCCTAAACACCACAAGAGGCCCAGAAGTAGAAGCCTTGAAACGATTAATGGCAACAGGTTTGCCATTGGCTGATGCCATTTCCAAAGTTGCCCTGGAGGTGTATGGCTATGTTTAAGGCAACTCAAGTATCTCTTTTGACCGCACTCATTACCAGCGTCTTAGTTAATGGGATTTTTTATAGTGCTTTGAGACGGCCAGATATTGCAACCGTTGATATCGTGTCAATCACCTCCCAATTTATCAAAGAGGAAGCGCAAAAAAATCATTCAAACCTTGAGAAAGAAGCAGCGATTAAAGCATTTTCGCATCATTTGGAAGCAGCGTTACAAGATTTGTCCCAATCCAAATCGTTGGTGTTATTGCCGAAGGAAGCAGTAATTAAAGGCAGCACTGATTATACAGCCACCCTCATGACGATGATCAAATTGGAGCATAAATCGTGAAGAAGCTTCTGTTGATTATTTGCATGCTCTATCTCCCTTTTGCAGAGGCTAAAGACTATGGTGTCTTTGGCAAAACCTTTGAAATTGCTGAAATAGATTTTTTAGATTACATCCAGCAAAAAATGAAGGGGATGCAGGCTAATGGGGAATGGAAGACAGTACAATCTGAGTTTAAAAAACGGGTAAAAGAACATGTGGCACGCCCAACACCTATTCGTTTGCCGAGAGCAGAAGACAATAGAACGTGGTTTTTTAATCCATCACTTGCTGTGCCTTACGATGTGAAGGACAGTCACGGCCAAGTGATTGTTAAACAAGGCACTGTAATTAACCCCCTGGATAGAGTGGGCTTGAGTAGCACTCTCCTGTTTTTTGACGGGGATGATGAGGCACAGGTTGCATGGGTTACCCAGGAATTAACGCAGCACCAAAAAGTAAAATTAATCCTCACTTCAGGCTCTGTAAAGGAAGTTGCGAATCAATTAAAGCAAGCTATTTATTTTGATTTGAATGGATTTTTGGTTTCCAAATTTCAAATAAAGCACTTGCCGGTCAGGGTTTTTCAAGCAGGGAAGCGGTTACAAATTAATGAGGTGACTGTATGAAAGCCTTTTTTGTTTTTCTTGCATTTTTAGCCTCTGGGTTGACACAAGCAGGCTCTTGTCATGGTCGTTTTGTTAATCCCATTACGGATGTCTGTTGGTCGTGTTTGTTTCCATTCAGTTTAGGGCAAGCCAATCTCGTTTCCTCCAATCATTTGCCAGACACTAAAAACCCTAAACTGCCTGTTTGTGAATGTCCAGGAAATCCTATACCACGATTTGGATTAACAATGGGTTATTGGGAGCCTGTGAATTTAGTGGATGTAACCCGAACTCCTTTTTGTCTGGTTAATTTAGGGGGGATTTCTTTAAATTTTGGCAAGTATTATCGCAAAGGTGCAGTGGAAACAGACAGTAATTTATCCAATCAATCATTTTACCACGTGCACTGGTACAAGTTCCCATTGATGTATTGGTTGAATGTGTTAACTGATGGGATTTGTGTTGAAAAAGGAGACTTTGACATTGCTTATCCGAGTGAATTGGATGTGATGTGGAATGACGATGAGCTGGGTTTCATCATTAATCCTGAGGCGGTATTGTTTGGTAGTTTACCCGCACAAGCGGCTTGCGCTGCTGATTCAAGTACCGCTTTATTGGGCAGTGCCATTGACAAACTCTTTTGGTGCGCAGGAGCTCAGGGAAGCATGTACCCTTTAACGGGGCATGTGCAAGAACATGTTGGCGGGGTTCAGGCATCAGTCTTACTGTCTGAGCGTATGAATTTTAAACTGCACCGCCAGGGATTATTGGAAGACACAGTAGGACTTGATGATTCGACAAGCAGCGCAAAATCCATTTGTCATACTCATTATTCCCCTATTTTGCCCAAATCACGCTACCGCTATCAAATGGTCAATCCTTTACCGACTACTAATGCCTGTTATCCCCTTGGGCGTGCTACGACCCTATGGGAGGCAGGGCACGAATATCCGTTTAAGGGCGAGGATTTTGGGTATCTGATCTGGCGCAAACGCAATTGTTGTGCCTTTTAACGATTAGGAGTTGTGATGAAAACAATACGAATGAACACTTCTTTCTTGGTTGCATTATTTTTGTTGTCATTTCCTGCACTTGCAGAAGATGAAACCTATATTGCGTCTATTGAGGCGAATACAAAAAATCGCGCCAATGCTTTTACAAATGAAATAAAACAAATCAGTAAGTCTCTTGAGACTTCAGAAAAATCGGGTCAAATTGCAGAATTTACCGGCGAGATGCATCAAGTCATAAAAACACAGGAGCCCATTGTAACCCACTTAAAAAAAGTCAGTCAGGTACTCGTGTTCTTATCGTTTTCAATGCCAGAAAAAAGTCTACAAGCTTGGCTTTTACAATGTAAACAAAGTGGAGCAACACCTGTGATTCGGGGACTAATTCATAATTCGTTTAAAGAAACGATGACGGCTATTCAAACGCTCAGTAAAAAAACAGGAATTGGGATGCAGCTTGATCCTATTCTTTTTATAACCTTTGATATCACTATGGTTCCTGCAGTGGTTTATGTGAAAGACACCCCTGCTTGTCCTGCCAATATGGATTGCAAACCGGTGAATTACGACAGTCTTTATGGTGATGTGTCGCTGGATTACGCCTTAGAAAAAATGAGGGGCGATGAGCAGTCAGAAGACCCCGTGTTGGATCAAATGATTCTTCGGTTAAGAGGGGGGTTAATCTGATGAAAGGCTTCGTTTTAGTTTTTTTAATCCTTTGTTCACAGGTTTTTGCACTTGATTTGAATCAGGCGTATCAAGAAGGCGTTCAGACCGGAACAAGCCATACCAATCAATCCATTGATTTATTAAAAGCACTGGATCTGAGCCAGTTTCCTGGCTATCAAGCCAATCTGCCGCAAGAACATTATTATAGTGGCGTCACGCAGGCAAGCTCAGGTCTTGAAGCCGATTCGCAAACTGCCGTAGCTCAGAATGATGCAGGAAAGGCAGTAGGCGAAAGTTTTAATCATCGCCCCTTGTATCAAGTAAATCCTGCCTCGGAATCAATGCAAAGGTTAAATCAAATCGCCGAAAATGGAGATGCGATTATGCACGGCCAAAATACCGATAAAACCACCTGCTCTTTAAAGCCCAAAGAATGCCATTACTCATGGCAGGAAAAAACATGCCTGTCTAGCAAGGTATTAGGTGTATTGCATTGTGCAAGGCACTTACGGTTGGATGTCTCACCCTACAAAACAGAAAGTTACAGTCTGTACCTGCGAAAAGGAGGTATGAGAAGGACGCCTTTTAAAGTCTTAGTTAATCTGGCACAAACAGATACCTGTCAACAGGGTAAAACGCCTTGCTATACAATTTATAAAGATTTAGCGATAGCGCCTGCGATTATATTGCCTGCTAATTGTGCCATGGTGAAAGTAAGTTTTGTCGATGAAAAAGGAATGGTGGTTGTTGAGCAAACGGCTACTTGCACCAATCCCACCCTATCAATTTCTGTGGGCAATTGTCGATTTGGTCGCTGCACAGTGCCCTATTTTCACTCCGTTTCGATGACAGTTGAAATTTATGAAAGCAAAGAGTATTGGGACGACCAATGCCAACATTTGCAAAACAAAGAAAAAGAGGGGTTGTGTCATATTACTGAGCCTCTAACATGCACTGAGCGTAATCAAACACGAGTTATTGGTGATGTTTCATTTACTCGCCCTTGCTGGAAAGAAAGAGCTTCCTACACCTGTGGTGGCAGTCAGGAGCAAAATACCTGCGATGACTTGGTGAATCAAGGATGTGAGCAGACTGCTTCGACTTGTGTGAAAGAAGAAGCAGGACGTTGCACAACACATCAGCAAACGTATCAATGCCCGATAAACCAATGTACTGACAACCAACTGTTGTGTGGTGAGGATGCTTTTTGTTTGGATGGTAATTGTGCGAAACATGAACTAACCCCAGCCAATGAAGAAGATTTTAAAAAAGCAATGTCCACCTTATCCGCCGCCTCGGAAGCCTCAAAAGACTTTGATGGCAATGCCAATTTTATTTTCAAAGGTCAATTGCTTGAATGTTCAACAACAATGCTCCATTTTAAAAATTGTTGCAGTGATAAGGGGTGGGGTCTGGATCTTGAGCTGGCACAGTGTAGTGATGCTGAGAAAAAACTGGGAAAAGCTCGAGAAAACAAACTGGTAGTACCTACAGGTGAATATTGTTTTAAACGCAAAAAACTCCCTATTGGCTCAGTCTGTGTCGATCACCACCAGACTTACTGTGTCTTCCAATCTAAATTAGCCCGTATGGTTCAAGTACAAGGAAGACGTGACCAGTTACATATTGGTTTTGGCCAAAATAAATACTCTAATTGTTCAGGTATTACGCCTGAGCAAATGCAATTAATTCACTTCGAATCCATTGATTTTTCAGAATTTTATGAAGAGGTAAAAAATAAACAAAAACAACCGGATTACCAACAAACTGCCAATGGAATAAGCCAGCGCCTTAATCAATTTTACAATCAAGGAGACATCAATGGCTAGATGGTTTTTTGTTTTGTTGGTTAGCGTGAGTCCTTTTTTGTACGCCGAGCAGCCTTATCTTAATGAGCATGAGGAAGGTTGGTATTGGCATAAAGATCCCAAAGAGGAAGTCAAGAATAAACCACAAACTGAGTCAGTGGCAGCTTCACCTGTAAGTAAACCTGCCGATCCTGATAAAACATGGAAATTGATTGGTACTAGGGTGCAACAGGCTCGTGCACAAGCTATTTTAAATCCAACTCCTAAAAATATTGCTCGGGCAAGACGATTACAACGATTGATTGTGGCACAGGCTAATCTATTTTCTGAGAAATGGATGCTCGATTTGCTAATCAATCCAGATCAAGATGAAAGTCTTATTAATCCAAGCAGTAGTGCGGCACGTGATGTTTACAACCAGCAAAACAGCATGCAAAAGGAAAAGGCGATTATTCAAATTAGTCAAACATCTGGTTTGTTGTATTTCTATGAGGGTGGTGAACCATTTAGCGAGCGTATGGCCCAAGTGGTGAGTGATTTTGCAAACAGTTATCACATGACTGTTATTCCAATTGCCATGACCAATCGCATCTCCCCGATGTTCCCTAACTCACGAGTTGATTCCGGTCAGGCAACTCAGATGGGTGTTAAACACATTCCAGCGGTTTTTGCTCTTAATCCGGTATCAAAAAAAACCATGCCAGTTGCTTATGGCTTAGTCAGCCAGTCGGAATTGAAAGAAAACATTTTAATGGCAAGCAACGCTTTTCAATCGGGAGATTACAATGCGCAATAAATTAGCTATTTTTCTAATATTAGGAACGTTATTTTCATCAAGCCTATACGCCGATATTGATAATGCACCGCTTCATGCCCTTGCCAAACATCAAGGATTTTTCTTTTTTTTCAGTTCGAGTTGTCCTCATTGTCAACGCTTTGCACCCACGCTCAAACGCTTGAGTCAACACTATGGCTTTAGCGTAGTTGCTATTTCTGTTGATGGAGGCTTTTTACCGTCCTTTCCTGATGCGGTGATGAATGAAGGACAAACGAAGGTATTTCAAGTCAGTGTTTATCCTTCTCTTTTTTTGGTTAACCCAAAGAGCCAAGTGGCGAGTCTTGTTACTGAAGGCACTATTGATGAAGGCGAACTAACCAATCGGTTACTAAAAATTAGCCAGATACATGACAAAGAGGTGCCTTTATGAAAAAAATTCTTCTGTCTTGTGGGTTAATCGGTGCACTTGGCATCGGACAAGTGTACAGCAAATCAATAGGTGAGGATTTAACTGGCTATTTTAAAGCCCTTAATATGGGAGCGAATGTCACAGAGCCTCATGCCTATCAAGCACAGCGTGCCGGTTTTTATACGGGGGGTAATTTATACGCCAGAAGCAGCGTGCGTAATCTGCAAATTATGCGCTTGAGCTGGCCTAAGGTGTCTGCAGGCTGTGGTGGCATTGATGCCACGTTAGGTGGTTTTTCTCACATCAAAGGTAAAGAGTTTGTAGATTTTACCAAAAACATATTGAACAACTCACAAGGACTTGCCTTCCAATTAGCCCTAGAGCAAGCAACACCTCTGTTAGGTAATGTGGCAACCAAATTACAAAACGTGGCTACCTGGGTGAACCAAACTAATATCAGTTCGTGTGCAACGGCTGAAAGTGCCGTACTGGGTTTAGCCCCACGCACCCGTATTGCACAGCAACATGCCTGCCAATCCATCGGTCAATCTAAAAATCTCTTTTCAGACTGGGCAGAGGCACGACAAGGCTGTGGTAAAGGCTCCAGTAATTATGATTACGACAGAGTGATTAATGAAAACAGCAGCAATGAGCAGGTAGTTGATAATACCAATGTGGCGTGGAATGCGTTAAAGAAAAACGGCTTATTTGCAGATGATATCGAATTAGCTCAACTCATGATGACCTTATCGGGCACCTTAATTCTGACTCGCGATGCAGAAGGGGTGCATGTCCAACGCCTGTCTTCCTTAGTAAGTAATAACAATTTAATCAGCGCTCTTTTACGCGGTGGCGAGGTAAAAATCTATCAATGTGATGAAAAGGTCAAATGCTTACAACCCACCTTAACCAGTAAAAACATTGATATCAGTCATGGTCTTGAATCAAAAGTTCGTGATCTGATTTTGGATATGGCAAGCAAGATTAAAGACAATGTGGAGCAAAGTGATGCCGCTAAAGGATTAATAGAATCCACCCAATATCCGGTAATGAAAATGGTCAGTGTGCAAATGGCCTTTATGAAAGACAGTGCGGTGATTGACACCACCCGTTACTCAGAAGCCATTGCCATTGATATTTTATTTCAATATTTGAATGAAAACTTACAACTCGTTAAACAAGCAGCAGGAGCTTTGCAATATCCAGAGGCCATTATGAAAGAGTTTCAAACTGATCTCACTCAGGCTCGTCGCGACTTGGTTCAAATGGAAGGTACCGCGCATCAGCGAATGAGCATGGCGATGCAGATGATTCAAGAAACTCAAACCATAGAGCAAATGCTTGTAGGAGAATTTTCATCAGAGCTCACTCAGTCTTTGAGTTGGGCTAATCAAATGAGGTGAGTGAAATGGCTGTTACGATGCAAATTTATACGATTACCGGTGGTGAGTTACTTAAGGCGTTTTATAACGCCACCGCAGCTATGTTTCACTATGATGGAATACTTGGGATTTTTAGAACAGCACTGATTATTGGTGGGGTTTGGACTGTTGGCCAATTTATTGTAAAACGTGATGTGCGCAGTATGTTCTTCTTTATTTTAAAATATGCTTTTGTTATTTCATTTATTCTAACACCTACCTGCAATTTGCAAATCCACGATAGAACTGATCCTCTGCGACCAGATTTAACGGTTGATAACGTGCCCTTAGTTTTGGGTGTTGTAGGAGGATTAAGCAGTCAGCTAAGTGATAAAATAACCCGGCTTTTTGAATTCTTCTTTCATTCACCTAACGATATGGATTACAGCCAAACAGGCATGATCATGGGTGCGAAGCTCTTTTTATCAGTAAGTAATATAAAAATAACCGATCCGTTGTTTAATGCAAACATGCAAAAGTTCATGCAGCAATGCGTGTTCTATGATGTGATGTATGGACGATATGGCTTAAAAGACATTAATCAAGCAAGAGATATTTGGGAATTGGTTAAATCCAATGCCTCTGTTGCTCGTGGGTTTATTTACGATGGTTCATTTAAATCGTGTATGGAAGCCGCTAGTTTATTAGACAGTGCCTGGAGTGGCGTGATTGAAGATGCCAAATCTAAGTATGCAGGTTTTGCTTTTGGCAATCATTCAGATGCCCTAGCTAATTTCGAAAAATACTTACCTCAAGCTTATAATCATTTAACCGCCATGTCAGGTGATGCCGCAGCACTTATTCGGCAAAATATGATGGCCAACGCCATTCGCGATGGCGTGTTTTCTATGGGCGCACGTGTGAATTCAAAAGCGGCCATAGACAGTTTTTCAGCCAGTCGAGCACAGGATAAAATACCCGCGGCACTCAGCAATATTGGACTAATGTCCGCCTATTGGTTGCCCATGTTGCAAAGTCTTTTATTTTGCATTGTTATAGGGTGTTTTATTTTTGTCTTGTTTTTTTTCCCCTTTCCCTCCGGCATTTCTTTTTTTCAATTTTACGCAACACTGTATGTCTGGCTTGCCCTATGGGCACCGATGTTTACTGTTATTAACTACATCATGACTATTTTGGCGCAGTTTTCATTGTCCTTTGTGTCAACAGGGGCGACTACTTTGGCCTACCAAACAGGCATGAATCAAGTCTATGAAAATATGGCTGCCTTGGGAGGCTACTTAGTCTTGGCGACAACCACATTGAGTTATATGTTAATCAGTCGACACGTGGGTAGTTTTGTATCACTCACGCAACAACCAACAGGTATTGTTCAAAATGCCGCCTCCTCTGCGGCAGAAGAAGCACAAATGGGAAATTACAGCTACGGAAATACCAGTTTTGCTAATCATAATGGGTTTAATAGCAGTTCTTTTCATAACGATCAAAACGCCAGAATATCATTGGGTGGTATTGAAACAAGCCTTGATAGTGGTTCAATTGCGCGAATATCGCGTGATGGCAGTGAAACACTGACGATGGCAACTGCGACCTCGCATACCCCGCTTAATATTCAATTAGGAGAAAGCACGCGATCTGCATTTTCTGAATTATCCGACAGTGCTAAAAGTGCTGGGTTCAATAAATCAATTGCTTCATCAGAGCACTATGCGGCATCACTCAGAAGCCTGGCAGAGCTTGGTGAAACGCAATCACATGGGGAACAAAGTGGGCAGGGACATCAAATATCCACTTCAGCAGGCTTTAATGCCGCGGCATCAAAAATATCCAATCTCATTGATACCTTTGCTCACGATCATAATATTTCTCGGGATGATGCGACTAAAGTTTTAAGTGCTGCCAGTATTAATTTAGGAGGATCGTTTGGTTTTGGAACTGGTTCTGCAACACCTGGCGCAAGGGGCAATATTGAGATTGGGGGAAATGTGCGTCATGAACGAGACAAATCAGAATCCCATCAAGACGCACGCTTGATGAATGAAGCGCGACGCTTTAGTGAGGAGCATCATTTTACAGATGTAGTAAATGAGGCAAGACAAGCCACCAAGGACGATCATTTCCGCACTTCTGATGATTTTAGTGGACGCTTGGCTAATAACTTTTCAGCAGGCTTTGATAAATCTATGCAGTATCGAGATGAAGCTGTGGCGAGTTTTTCCGAATCAGAGAGTTATCACCGACAAGCAACTACTTCCAGCGAGCAAACAGCATCTATTAATCTTGATGCTCAAACAGGATTTATTGATTGGTTATCACATCATCGTGCACCTAATAGTCAGGGAACCATTGGGTTGCAACAGGCAGAATGGCTAATTCGTCACGATCCTGAATTAGCTCAGTCTTATGCAAGACAATTTGTTGGTGAAAAAACCGCGCAATCAATCAGCCAATTTCAAAAAAATCATCCTATTAACGAAAGTCAGGTGCACCAAAAAAATGATGCCTTTAAAAGTCGTGTTTCTGGTAGTGCGGGGGTTGATCATGCTCTTGGTGATTATACCAATACCTTCAATGAGCGAGCAAAGAACATCAATGCAGGAGGCGTTAATAAAGATTCGGTTAGTGCCGTTGATAAGGATTTTGCACGCGCCAAGTCAGAAATGTCCAAGAATGTTGAAGGTATTGTGCAAGATGGATCGCAAGTCATGCAGGATGTCATAGTTGCCCAAGCAAACAAGGACGTTAAATGATATCTACCAGGAGCGAGTTCCATAAGGGTTTCCAGAGGTATCCATACCACTGCTTCCTGACATCGGCCGACCTGAGCTTGGGTTTATGCTCACTGAAGAGCTGTAGTTATTTGAACGATGGTAATTGGGCGACTCATGTGAGGAAAACGGCTGGTTTAGTGATGAACCACCGTAGGATCCAAAAGAAAATGCAAAGCCTAAATCTGAGAGCATCAAATCAAAGCCAAAAGAGGCACCAAGCCCAAAAGCCGCTAATGGTGACACAAGGAATAAGAGCCAATCGGTGCAATAAAAAAATAAGGAGCCTTTGTTACTTGGGAAATCACCAAAACAAAGAAATAGTAACACCACAATTAAAAGAACAAGAGAACCGATTCCCATTGATGCCAAACGCAGTTTTTTTCTTTGTTCAGGGGACAGGTCATCAAGTGAGCGAATCATCACTTGCCCTTTATAGTTCTTCTCCATTGGATTTTCTCCTTTTTATTCATTGTAGCCTGTTTTTCACTTTTTTTATATCGATTCGGAGTCAATGATGGCGGTAAATCCTACAAAATTATTTATTCGCGGCGGTCAAATCTTTTTGCACAATGTCCGCATGTTCACACAGGTAGGTAAGAAAGTAAGCCTTGCTATGCTGATAGTTTTTTTTATTTTCTTAAGTCTGGCTTTTTATTTTAATACCAGTGCGTATCAACGTTATATTGGCCAGCAATGGGTTAAAGCCCAGGCAATGACTTTAATACAGAGCAAAACCAAGCAAGTGGTTCGCATGCCAACGGGTGAATCTTATCCAGTGTATTCAGCGCAAATTGTAAAAGCTCCCATGGTCATCGGCATTGTTAATCAATTAAAACAAGCTCTACTTAAGAGCATGATAGAGGCACTATTTGCCTCTGTCATGATGTTAATTGTCATGGTTAAGTGGTTACAAAAAAGAGGGGAAAATCAAAGTAAAGCCAAGATCATTCGAGGCAGTGAGTTAGTGGATGAAAGCACATTACAAAAGCGCATCAAAAAAACCAGTAGGGTTTCTCCCTATCGTATTGGTGGGGTGTCACTGCCCTATGGTTCTGAAACCCAGCACATACAAATAGTAGGCACCACGGGCTCTGGTAAAACGGTTGCTATTCGTGATCTATTAACGACGATACAAGACAGAGGTGAGCGTGCAATTATTTATGATAAAGGGGGAACTTATTTATCCCGTTTTTATCGTGAACATCAGGATGTAATTTTAAATCCCTTAGATACAAGAGGCCATTCATGGAATGTTTGGGCGGAATGTGAAGACAAAGCCGATCTTGAAGCACTTGCTGAAGCCATCATGCCAATGCCTATCAATAACACCATGGATCCCTTTTGGATTAAAGCCGCGCGTATGATTTTCGTCTCCACTGCCAATGAGTTGAAAAATGATCCCAAACGCTCCAATCTAATGTTGTTGCAATACTTACTCACTGCAGATTTAGGTCGGATTCATCATCTACTGCGTCATACTGAATCAGAATCTCTGGTATCAGACAAAGTACAAAAGACTGCATTAAATGTAAAAACCGTAATGGCTACTTATTTAAAATCCTTATTGTATTTAAAGGATGACGGGGATATCTTTTCGATTCGGGACTGGATTTTGAATGATCAGAGCAACTCTTGTTTGTTTGTCAGTTCTGATGGGCGCAAACACCCAACCATTAGACCGCTGATTTCAGCTTGGATTAATACGGCTACCAAAGAGCTCTTAAGTTTAGCGCCAGATGATAACCGCCGTGTTTGGTTTATTTTAGATGAATTGGCAACTCTACATGCTTTACCCTTTTTAGCCGCAGTCAAGTCAGAAAGTCGCAAATTTGGTGGTTGCTTCTTATTGGGCCATCATGGTGCATCCCAGTTGCGCACTATCTATGGTAACGATGGTGCCGCGTCCCTTTCAAATTTGTGTTCGACTCGCTTGTTCCTCCGTTTACCCGAACATACTGATGCAGAACATGCTTCCCGCAATATTGGTACCTATGAAATTGAAGAGGTCAATGAATCTATTAGTTATGGTGCTAACACCATGCGTGATGGGATTTCAGTATCTCGGCAAACTAAGGAAAAGCAATTGGTTTTACCAACTCAAATTCAGGTAATCAATGATCTACAAGGGTATTTGCGAGTAAAAGGTGAATTTCCTGCAGCAAAAATAAAGCTTAATTACGTTGATTATCCTCTCATTCACGAAGAGTTTATTGCACGAGCTATTGATCCTGATCCGCTACGTCAAAAAGTGGAACAATTGGTGGATACCTATAGCGATCCTATCCTTGCCGCATCCCATGATGATGCTTTAGAGACTGCAACTTCAACAAATAAAAACCTTACGAAACCAATTGCCAGAGAAAAAAAGATTGAAGAAGAAAAAGAGCTTGTTGAGTTTTTATAAGAACAAATAAGGGGTAAGCATGTTAAGTCTTCAGCCATTAGACAGTGCTGATGGAGCAGCATCGTATTATCTGGATGTCGTCAATTATTATGAAAATGATTCTAAAAGTGTGCGCTGGTTAGGGGATGGAGCGAAAATTCTTGGGATCCACGGGCAAACAGTAGAAAAAGAACAGATGTTAGCCCTTCTTAAAGGTACATTGCCGGATGGTACTCAACTTGGTCGAATCGATAAGGACGGTATCCATCATCGTCCTGGTTTTGATATGACCCTTACTGCCCCAAAATCTTTTTCAATTTTACTTGAGAGTGGTGCTGATCCAAGGCTTGGAGAGGTGTTTGATAAGGCTGTTGAATGGTTCGTTGAAGAAATGGAAAAGGAGTTTGCCCAAGCAAGGCAACTTGTTGACGGAAAAATTGAATACATCGACACCCAAAATTTAGTAATTGCTGCTTTTCGTCAACCAAGCTCTCGCGCCAATGATCCTAATTCGCATACACACCTGGTAGTTCAAAATATGACCCACTGTCCAGATGGTAAGTGGCGTTCACTTGCCAGTGACATGGATAGTCAAAAAGGAGTGGTTGAACAAATCATGAAACACCATATTTATGGTGGGCTTAAATTTCGCAACAAATTAGCAAATTTAACCAAAGAACTTGGCTATCAGCTGGTTTCTGATGGTGATGGTTTGTGGGAAATCCAGGGTGCACCTGAGCAGGTATTAACCCATTTTTCAAAACGAAGGGAATCCATCGAAGCACTATTAGATGAAAAAGGCTGGAGTGGTGCCAAAGCATCCTCAATTGCGGCTCAAAAAACAAAATTGGATAAGGAAATCATAGATTATGATCAATGGAAAGAAGACATCATCAATGAATGCCAGGGGATGGGCTTTGATCCGCATCAATTAGTGGCCTCATCGTATAAGCCTCAGCAAAATCTGTTTCAAACTTTAAAGGAAAACATTATTGAGCGCTTTTATGGCAAGGACAACATCGAAATGAATCATGCCAGAGAGTCTGTGTATGTGGCCATTGAATCAATCAGTCAACAGCATGCGGTGTTTGAGGAAAGGGAACTTAAAAAAGAAGCGCTAAAATATGTAATCGCCAGCAATAAGATAATCGATGAAACCTTAATTAATAAAGCCATTGATGAAAACATTGCAAATCAAAACCTGTATACGGCAAGACACCCCTTCACACAAAAGCCTTTATTGACAACGCCCTGGCAACTAACACTTGAGAGCGAGGCCATCCAGCGTATTGAAAATGGTAAAGGTGCTGTTTCTGCTATTTGTTCGAAACAAAAAGTCAGTGAGTTTATAAAAGCAAAAGAACAGGAGATGGCATTTGCTTTATCCCCTTCACAGAAAAAAGCCATGACAACCTTCCTAACTTCAACAGACCGATTTATTGCCATTCAAGGGTATGCAGGAACTGGTAAAACCACGATGCTACGTTTGACTCGTGAATTAGCATCCCTTCAGGGCTATGAAATTCGTGGTATTACTGCAGGCTCGGCAGCCGCCAATGAACTGCGCCATAAAGGAGGGTTAAATGCTTCTACCTTTGCAAGAGAGTTAGGGAGATTGCAAAATCAGAAACAGGACTTAAGTAAAACCATATTTGTGGTGGACGAAGCCTCTATGTTATCTAATCCACAAGGACATAAAATCATCAAACTGGCAGAACAGTTTAATACCCAGTTAAAGATCATTGGCGATAAAGCCCAGCTTCCTTCCCCATCCAGCGGGAAATTATTCTCTGTCATTCAAGATTATGGGATTAAAACGGTTGCCATGACGGATAATCTTCGCCAGAAAGACTCAGAATTAAGGGAATCAGCAATTCATGCTGGTAGAGGTGAAATCTATGATGCCGTTGATAAGTTAACTCATGTGGAAACGCTTGATACTTATTTAAAACGGGTTGATTATATTTCAAGTAAATGGTTGTCATTAACACCAGAAGAACGCCAAAACACACTATGCTTTGCCCCAACGCACAGAAATCGCCAGGATATAACTCAGATTTTACGAAACGCTTTAATTCAAGAAGTGACACTAACCGGACAAGAGCATCTGCAACCCATATTAAAAGAACGCAATTTAACCGGAATTAAGCTCAGAAATGCAGCTTATTATAGTCAAAACGATATCATTCGTTTTAATCATACTATTCAGCGGTATAACATCAAAGCAGGAGATTATTTAACTGTTGGGCAGGTCACTAACAAAAACAAGCATAATAATATACTGATTCTTAAGCATGAAAATGGTCAAGCCATAAAATTTAAATTGTCCTCACTACCTGAATTTAGAACTGAAAACAAAGATTTGGAACGGCCTGTTGAAGTATATCGGCGAGAACAATTGAGTCTAATGGCCGGTGATCAAATTCAATGGAAACGTAATTCTGAACACAACGGTATTCGCAACTCTGAATTGGCAACCATCAGACAAATCAACAATGAGGGAATAACAATCATAACGGAAGACAATCAAACCCTACACTTACCTCACGGAGCAAAAGAACTACGCCATCTTGATCATGGCTATGTACTCACGACCTATGCTACCCAGGGAAAAGATAAAAAAAGAGGTCTTGGCCTTATTGAAAGCCAAAACCGATTTGCATCAACCATCCAAAACTATTACGTGGAAACAACCCGTGGTATTTGGGAAATGATAGTAGTCACGGACGATAAAGATCATCTGGTTAAAGCCATTACCACCAATAACAGTGACAAGTACTCCTCAATGGATATGGTTGATTCAGATACTCTGAAAGCTCATGAAGCACGTTTTAAAGAGCACAAAAACAGCATAGTCTTACAAAATGCCATTGAAAAAAAATTATCGAAAGAACAGGACTGGAAGGGCTTGGAACAGACAGTAGAAACCTATGTTCAATGCAAACAACAAGGGGAAGATCGAAAAGCGGCAAAATTAGCATTTGCCATTGTGAATGATCCCAAATTGTATCGCCTTGCCAAAGAACGCTTGGGTTTTGGTGTTAGTACCTATCGGCGTGAAGCTCTGCGTTTCCAAACCTCGAAGTTATTACATTCACTACCCAAATCAGAAAGGCAGGATTTTTCTACTGTCAGGCAGTACGTGTTTTTAAACCAACAAATCCTTAAACGAAGTCAGCATATCAATGCCCAATCGTTGGATAATGGAATTTCAAATCAGAATAAACAAGCTCTGCAACAACAGTCCGCTAAACGCAATGCAGTAGCTTTTGTAATTAGTAGGGATCTGGAGCGTTATAAACCTTATTTGCAGCATTTTTCCATCGGAGAACTAAATCGAATTGGATTGCCACAGCATGAATATGGCAAGGAATTTAAAAAAGCACAAATGCGCCTGGAATCACTTGGCAAGCAGGCAACAAGGGACTTAATACGTACCAATATTTCGCTTTATTTAAACGCACAAGGCGAAGAGAAAGAAAGGCTTGCAGTCCAAATTAAAAGAGAATCCAAGTTATCACATTCTTTTGTTTTAACCCATGCAAAAGAATTGAATCAAAAGCCTGAATCATTATGGCAATCCATACATAAAGATGCGCGTTTGCATAGCGATAAATTGTTTCGAAATGGATTAAGTGCTGAGGGAAGATTGGCGTTCGATAACATCAAAGTCTATAAAGCATTACAGCTTGAGCTTAGAGAAAATTGGTCAGCAAATTTAAAAGAAGCGGGAAACAGTGAAGGGAAGAGTAGTAATCCAAAATCTATTGAGTTACTCACCCGCCGCAATGAGTTAGCTCACGAATTGATGCAAAACAAAGCCATGCCTGAAATAGCCTCTTATTTCAAGCTGGATTTGGCAAAATTAGCAGTACAAACAGAAAAACAGCAGTATCGGGAAAACATCAAGCAATTTACGGCAAGTAAGTCTAATTTCAAAACACGTCTTGCAGTAATTAATGAGATTAAAAATGATATCACTGGCCATTATCCCTTTATTAAAGAAGCAAATATTGAATCTAAAACCCTTAGTAAATATCTACGAGTTACCGACAGAAAGGAACGATTATCTAATATTTCTTCACCTGAGAAAAAAGACTATCAATGTTTCCTGACTTACAAAAAAGCCAGTATGCAAACTTACAGGCTTTGGCAGCAGGCGCACCTTAATAAAGCTGATGGCAATGTACAAAATAACAAGCTGATATCAGCAGCAATCAGTCAGTCATCAAAACGTGATGCATTGGCTCATCAATTAAAAGGCTCAAAGTACCTTGATTCAATTTTATCCTATGAAAAAGGCAACAAAGAAAAGCTGTTAGCCCAGGCTAGCAACCACCAAATAAAATTGCGTGAAATTAAGGAGCTAAATGAAGTCGTACACACACTATCAATGCAGTTCCCTAGCGTCACAAACTCTCATTCTGCAAAAGAAATATCAGCCTGGAAAAAGAACTGGTTATCTCTTTCCAGTCATATGAAGCAAATTGAAAAGGGCATCGGTTATCAATTAGCTTTGCAAGAATATCCATTGAATGTGTCATCTGTAAATACAATTAATAAGGAATTAGAAAATAACTACGATTTTAAGCCAGAAACGATCACCCAAAAATCATTGCAATCAACCAATCCGGTCTTACAAAAAATCCAAAAATCTGCACAATTTTTGGATGCCAGAATTATTAATGAAGCTCTGATGGCCGACCCAGAAACTACCTATAAAACAATCTGGGGTGAGCCAAAAACACAAAACTCCAGAGAGTTACGTTATTCTGGTGGCTTAATTGTAAGCTTGAAAGGCAAGGACAAAGGCTTATGGCATGATTTCAGTGACGGAATAGGAGGCGCGCCGATTCAAGCGATTATGGCAAGAGATAGGCTGTCTTTTAAAGAAGCACTTGCTCAAGCTGCGTCTATGGCAGGTATTAATCAATTAGAAGAACTTTCCAAATTTCTAAAAGCACCCATTCCTAGTAAAAATGAATTACAAACATTAAGTGACCTTGAAAAGAAGAACAAAGTAATTTCAGCCAAAAGTATTTGGGGTGGTTCTATTCCTGCAAAGGGAACACTGGCCGAAAAATATCTCAAAAAACACCGAGGCATAGAGACAATTGATAAAATGGATATACGTTTCTGGCCAACTGGAACTCAATGGAAAAACTGTAATGAACAAGGATTATTGGAAGATAAAGTTAATAAAATCCCAGCATTAATCATTGCAGCAAGAAATGAAAAAAATGAGCTAACAGGTGTTCAACGAATTTACCTCGACAAGCACACCGCCAGTAAAAATAAATTCATGGACAATCCAAAGCTATCTAAAGGAATCATCGAAGGCAGTTGCGGGATTATTCAAAAAGGAATGCAAGGAGCCAGTCTTTATATTGCCGAAGGCTTTGAAACGGGAGCATCTATAGCCCTTGCGGACAGCAAAGCCACAGTATTATGTTCCCTTGGTGTGTCAAATATGAAGAACTTAATCCCAATCATCAAGAAATTCAATCCAAAGGAAGTCGTTATTGCAGGAGATAATGATGGAGAGTTCGCTAAATCACAACAAGCCATCGAAAAAACAATCGGTGCCTTTAAACAAGATAATTTAAGTGCCAGAACAGTATTTCCGGATGGATTGCAGGGGAAAGCAAAAACGGACTGGAACGATATTCATTTAAGTAAAGGGATTGCTGAAATCCAAAAACAACTAATGAAAAAGGATATAGGAGCCATTTCATCAACCGTTGATAAGTCAATTGAACTACAAAAAACAATTGCCGATTTTGTACAAATAAAGTCCATGAAGTTAAGCGGCAGCCAAATCATTTCAATTAGAGACAATGCTGCAAACATTGACAATAAAAGAGACTTAAATCAATTAGTCGCAGCTTACAACAAAAGTCAACAAGCATTAGAAAAATCTGGCTCCTTCACTCCTGAAAAAACACTGCCCACAAAAACAAGGAGTGAAATAGAAATGGAGCTTTAGATACTCCAACCATAGCATAGCGTATGCTCACACTGAAAATATCTGCCATTGATATATAATCCTATGATTACATAAAGTAACATTATGAAAAATAGGGTATTTATTTTTACTTTATTCAATATGGAGCACTATAGTGGCAGTAAAAAAAAATTAGACGATTATGTTAAATAATTGATCGGTTAATTTAAAATAGTTTGAGGTTAGTTTATTAATCTAGCAGCTGTTTGAAGCCAGCATTAATAAGCACTTGATGATGTTTACTAAAAGATTTTTCAGGTATAGCTAGCCAGAGTAGGTGACGAGGACGGGTCATAGCGACATATCCAATTTTTAAAAGTTCACTGTTGTAATCCTTTCCTTTCAGTTTATTTAACAGAGGGGCTAAGTGTTTTTCTGTCATTATATAAAGAATTGCGTCAAAGGTATCGCCCTTCACCCCATGAACAGTGTCTATATGTATTCCAGTCTGGTTACTTGGAACTATATTATTGGAAATAGGGACGTCAGTAAGACCGGCATTGTTTATAGAATTACCCAGTCTTTCAGGGCAATTGAATCCTTCAATGGAGGACAATTCTTGACATAGGATTTGAAGAGCATTTTTTAGTTTAGGGTGCCATTCACTTTTAGCTTTTAAAGCGGTGTGGGGAAGGCCGTTCTCAGGATCTTTTACAAAATTCCATAACTTTTTCCTGAACTTCTTACGGAATTCACTTTGACTGTTATTCCTATCTATTTCTTTCCACTTTTGACTAGCTTTACACAAATATAAAACAAGCTCTGTACACTGTTCATAAGCACCGAGTAAATCTTTATGACAGTCTCTTTGCAAGGCTGCTTTAGCAAACCTATGAGTAATCGTAGCCTTATAAGTACTATTATCTCCAAGCAATTTTCTGACCATTTCTCTAGATCTGGCTACAACTGCACAATTATTTATGTTTAATTTATAACTAATTATGTGTTCATTAAACTTTTGAACGGCAGAGTTAACTTCATTTATATCATATTTAATTAAAAATACTCCTTGCCACGCTTCAGAACATACATTTTCGGAAAACATATCAGCTGAACTGCCAAAAATTTTGGTTGCAGCAACTATGTCTTGATTTGATCGAATATTCTTAGAAATTTTCTTGTTATCTACGTTATGCCGTTTTGCGTGCTGATTCAAATGATCGGCATTACCAATATCAAATTTAAAAATAGCTTGGTCTGGGTCTCCTATCAACATAAGCTTAGAGCCTAATTGCTCCAAGTGACATAAAATTCGTTGTTGCCATATATTAGTATCTTGCGCCTCATCTACAATGATCTCGGGGAAGCGTCTAGCTAGAATCTTACTTAGATTAGGGATCTCATCTAAGACCTTGGTACCCCAATATCGCGCATGATCATGCGTGTATAAACCTTGTTTGCCCAAAATTATTAGTTTTTGTAGAGCTTGAGATTGATTTATAGGGTAAGAAATACCATTTTGGTGAAAATAAAATAATGGTGCGTCTCCTTCACTTATCCCTATTTTAAGCTTAGCTATACTAATAGGGATATGTCCGTAAGGTTTCTTTGGAAAAGATACATTCAATTGATCCTGATTATTGAGAAAGTTTTCGTGTCCACTAACTAACGTTGGCGGACATTCAGATCCCATGACGATATGGCCAAAATTAGAAATTAAAAATCTTGTTATAAACCCGTCTAAAGTACCAACGAAATGGGGAGATTGCGGCAAGGATGAATATCCTAATTCTTTGAACTGTTTTTCAAAGCTCTTAATGGCTATATTGGTATGTGATAGGAGAGCAATGCCTGAATATTGAGATTTCCAATTTCTAATACGATCAGCCATTCGTAGAGATACCGTAAATGTTTTGCCACTGCCGGGACAAGATATAATCGCTGCAGAGCTTGATGCGTTTTTAATAATATCTTGTTGTTCGAGGGTTGCCCCTGAAAGTACATTATTAAAATCCATCATTTTCACTCGAATGGGATATAATATTTTCAGCCGTTATAAAATTTATTGCATTAAGAATATAATCTGGAACAATAAAACTTGTATTTTCTTCCAGTAAGTTAGATAGCTCTTGCGCAAATTCGCCTTTTGATCTGCACGAATGTATAAAACTAGAAAAAAACATTTTAGTTTTTTCCAAGTTGTTTGGAGCACTCTGTAATCTTGCCTCTAGATCCTCCCCAACTCTAGGATGGCAGGTTTTAAAAGCTTTTATGAGTACTGGTAAATTTTCAGGGTAAAGTGCAAGATCATACTCAAATGTTTTCTGAGACAAAAAAACCTTTATTAAATCTGTTTCTTTAGCTTTCAGTGCTATTGCTGTTGGTGAAGAAATAACTATCTCTTGAGCGGTAGGATAGTTATCTTTTGACGGATCTGAGTCTGTAATAACAGCGCATGGTATTTGAATACCTTTCTCGGAGAGAATAGAAAGGAAGGCATCAAAATTCAACCCTTGCACATTTACTATTGAGACCGATTTTTCTTTAAGTTCAATATCCATGGTTTTAGCAAAAAGAGATATAAGCATCGCCTCGGCAATTCCTTCAACCATGATTATTTTTTTAGCAAAAAATAGTTCAGCACGAGTTGCGTCTAAATAGCGCTCTAATTTTTTCTTATACTGATTATTTTTTAGTGACGCAATACTAAAACATTTTCCAATTCCACAAAGGCTCACAATACTATCCAACGGAGCTTGGCTAGCAAATATGGGTGAATGAGATGTAACAATTACTTGGACAGCTAAAGATTCAGGCTGTAGTTCATCCGAATTTATATTATCAGATTTATGTGCATTAATTGGGTTTGCTTGTTCTTTTAAATGTTGCAATAAAAGAACCTGTAATTGTGGGTGGAGATGGGCTTCTGGTTCTTCAATAAGAAGGGCTCGATAGGTTGCTTTATGTTCGCGTGTTAGTTGGCCAAGTACCGCAGCTGTAAAAATAACATTATTATATCCAAGCCCATTTTGCTCAACATCCATGCCCTCGATGAAAAGAGCAAGTCGCCCAAGAATTTTATTAAACTCTGTTCCAGAGAAGGACAATTCAATTTGTCGATATAAATCCTCACCGGTTATATCCTTTATTTTTTGGTTAATAGCTTCTGATGCTTTTGAAACAGGGGGTTGTACCTTTAGTTCCTCATCAACATTTTCTACAAGGCTGATTAATCTTTCTTCATCATCTTTAGATGAAAAACATTTAATGAGTCTAGCAATCTGGCTTGTGTAGCCAGGTTTTAACCCTTCTGTTGGATTTCGAAGAGGAGGAAGATATACACTAACAAGTTCTTCAAGTATTTCGCTTGATAGAGTTTGATTTTCATGTGCTCCGCACCATTTTTTGGAAATTAAACGCCTTCCATATTTACCCGGTGAAAGTCGCACAAAGAAATGTGCTTGAAATCTTTCTTCATATGGAATTAATGCTTCAATGAAAATAGCCTCTTCGTCTCTGGTTAGTCCATCAAATATATATTCCAACTCAATAGGACTATCTGGATTGCCTGTACAGATATCTAGATCAGTAAGATTTAGATTTTGCTGATCAATACTGGGTAATAGAGCACGTAACGCATCTATTACAGTGCTTTTTCCGATATTATTTTCACCTACAATGATATTCAAACCCATTCGAAAATTTATTTCGCAAGAGGACATAGAACGAAAATTTTTAATACTAAGCTTTGCAAGATACATTCCAATGCCCGTCCTTATGATATTGAATAGCTTGAAGGAATAGCTGTAACTAAATCTATCGGACAATTGGGAGAATTCTTTAATGAGTAGGGGGAAGGTAAATGTATTAAATTGAGCGCTAATGATTTGTTGAAAACACTATCTTTTGTTGCTATGCGTTGGGATTTGTTATTTCTGAGTGCCCCATCAGTGCCCCTCAGAGGTATTCAATTTGGCAAATTACATGTAACTACTTGATTTTGTTGGTGGGCCCACTAGGATTTGAACCTAGGACCAACGGATTATGAGGAATATGTTAAAAGTCTAAGGGCAAGATAAAGGCTATAGTGATTCCTGTTGAATACCTTTTAATTTATTAAATTTGTTTAAGGTATCTTTAGTTATTTGAACGATTTTATCATCATCAAAATTAAATTTATCAACGGCAATTTCTTTGATGATGCCATTAATTTGAATAATGAGTTTTTGGCAATACTCTTCAATGTTTGTAGTCTTCTGCTCATCTTTATTATCAGACTTACTGTTCATCACCATCAGTCCAATTTCAACAAGCCGTGTTGTCGTATAAGAGAGTGAATCATTCTCCTTACCGGCTATTTTAATTATTTGTTTATGAAGATTGTCAGGTAAGGTCACGGTGATTCTAGCCATAATATAACCTCTTTTGCGATTGTGTTGGTTGTCTGGCTGATGCATCCATGCACGCCACCCCTAATCACAATTAGATCATATTAGGCTATATATTTCAACTGGTTACGAGTACCAGTATGCGGATCTGCATCAGATACAACTTACAAAATATTTAAAAGTGATGCACATTTGCATACTGGTTTTTGATTGCTAATTAGCAAATATTTAGAATTTCGCATTAGATTCTTGCAAATATTACTTTATCTTGAATAAATACAATGAGTTACACATACTGCAACCAGTTGCGAAAGGTGTGGTGCGACAAGAAAAGTCGCTGTTTTGAGTTGTTAATCGGAAGAAATTCCGAAAACCATTTGTGTCGTCAGATGAACCTACGAGAGTTAATAAAGCCTCTCTGACAACGTAGTGAAACTACGG